>ONBG01000015.1 GCA_900316015.1 uncultured Prevotella sp.
GAAAGGACTGTAAACTTATCCGGAACGTAGCGAATAAACGTGACAACCCATTTAGTTATTAACATCAGAAGTTGTCAACTAAATCCAGTAAACTACACTGTGTATTCGCGGTTTCTACAAGGCAAGAAGCTGGAGATGGCCTTTTGGCACGCAGGAGATAATCTTTTGGCGCGTGAAAGATGACCTTTCGTAAGACGGGAGATGACCTTTTGCAAAACGGATGATGACCCCTTACAAGGAGAGTATTGTGCCTCACTATCCTGAGTTGTCCCGACACCGGCAACGACCCGGAAGCATTGCCCCATCCTTGCATATGGGATCATACACAAAAAGCAGCAATGAACAAGGCCCATTGCTGCTTTATGCATCTTCTTTTATTCCGCGAAAAGAATTCTATTCAGGATTACTTTCCGTGATTCTCATCAGAAACTGTTAACTTCTTGCGACCATGTGCACGGCGAGAAGCCAGCACACGACGACCATTCTTTGTTGCCATTCTCTCGCGGAAACCATGTTTGTTCACGCGACGACGATTGTGGGGCTGAAATGTTCTTTTCATTTTAATTTATCTATTTTATTGTTATTATTCACGCTTTGGGCTGCAAAATTAGTCATTTCTTTTGGATTAACCAAAAAATATCCTATTTTTAGTCGCGAAACAGGTGCTTTTTTATATTTTCTTTGTATCTTTGCAGCCGCAAATAGGACAATAACAATAAATTACACATATATTTATGATTCAGTCACAAGACATTAAGAAAGGTGTTTGCGTCCGCATGGATGGCAAAGTTTGGGTATGTATCGACTTTCAGCACAGAAAGCCAGGCAAGGGTAACACGGTAATGAACACGAAATGGAAGAACGTTGCTGACGGTCGTGTATTGGACCGCACCTTCCAGATTGGCTTCAAGCTCGAGGACGTTCGCGTAGAGCGCCGCCCCTATCAGTATCTGTATGAAGACGCTACAGGTTGCATCTTCATGAACCAGGAGACCTTTGAGCAGATCCCTATTGCACGTGACATGGTTACCGGTCAGGAGTACATGAAGGAAGGCGACATCGTTGAGGTGGTAACAGACACCAGCGATGGCACGATCCTTTTGGCTGAAATGCCGGTCAAGACCAACCTGAAGGTAACACACAGCGACCCAGGACTGAAGGGGGATACCGCTACAAACGCCACAAAACCTGCTACACTGGAGACTGGCGCAGAGGTTCGCGTTCCATTGTTCATTAACGAAGGCGATACCATCACCATCGACACACGCGACGGTAGCTACCTGAGCCGTGCTTCTGAGGCATAAAAAACACTCGGAGTGTGAAACGACAAGGACTGGAAGCCAAAGCCGACTTCTCCCTTGCGTTTCACATTCTCTTTTTCATCCGCACCTAATTTTCCACATCATATCACGAATCTCTCTATGAAATACTCCTTGATCATTCCTGTTTACAATCGCCCAGATGAGGTGGATGAGTTGCTTGGCAGCTTGGTCACGCAAACCTTGCGGGACTTTGAAGTCATCATCGTTGAGGATGGCTCTTCCGTTCCTTGCGAAACGGTATGCAAGAAATACGAGGGAAAACTGGACCTGAAGTATTTCAAGAAGCAAAACAGTGGACCGGGGCAAAGCAGGAATTACGGAGCTGAACGAGCCCAAGGGACATTCCTGATCATATTGGACTCTGACGTTGTCTTGCCAACCGGATATCTGAAGGCTGTTGACGAAGAGCTGACAAGGGAACCGGCAGATGCTTTCGGTGGCCCTGACCGCGCACATGAATCTTTCAGCGACACGCAAAAGGCCATCTCCTACTCCATGACCTCATTTTTCACGACAGGAGGGATACGCGGCGGGAAGAAGAAACTGGACAAGTTCTATCCCCGGTCATTCAATATGGGTATCCGAAAGGATGTATATGTCCGGTTGGGCGGCTTCTCCAAGATGCGCTTCGGAGAAGATATCGACTTCTCCATCCGGATCTTCCAGGCAGGCTGCCGCTGCCGCCTGTTCCCTGAAGCATGGGTGTGGCACAAGCGGCGCACAGATTTCAGGAAGTTCTTCCGGCAAGTCTACAACAGTGGAATTGCGAGAATCAACCTCTACAAGAAATATCCTGAATCACTGAAGGTGGTCCATCTCCTTCCTATGGTCTTTACCGTAGGAGTCATCGCCCTCATCCTTCTCTTCCTCTTCGGTGCAGGTGTGACAGTCTTTGCCTCCGCTTCGCAGGCGAAAGACATGGGATGCGCCTGCATGGGGCTGTCGCTCCTTCCCCTGATTCTCTATTCCTTGCTGATCCTCGTCGACTCGTCCCACAAATACAAAAGCATAAAGATCGGGCTGCTCAGCATCCGAGCCGCTTTTACGCAGCTCATCGGCTACGGCCTGGGGTTCATCTCCGCCTGGTGGAAGCGCTGCATCCTGGGCAAGGATGAGTTCCATGCGTTCGACAAGACCTTTTACAAATAACAACCAAAACCTTTCTGTCATGCAAAAACTAAGTATTAACCAATGGGCAGAAGAAGACAGGCCCCGTGAAAAACTCTTAGCCATGGGAGCTGAGAACCTCACCAATGCAGAGCTCTTGGCCATCCTCATTGGTTCTGGCTCTTCCGATGAAAGTGCCGTAGAGCTGATGAAACGTGTGCTCATCGACTACCATAATAACCTGAATGCGTTAGGGAAGGCGTCGGTATCCGAACTTCTATCCTACAAAGGACTCGGTCCCGCCAAGGCCGTGACCATCCTGGCCGCATGCGAGTTGGGAAAACGGCGGTCGAAGGAGAAAGCCATGGAGAGACAGAGCATGGGCTCTGCCATGGACATCTACAACTACATGCACCCCATCATGCAAGACTTGGACGTGGAAGAAGCGTGGATCCTAATGATGAACCAAAACTACGGACTGATCAAAGCCGAGAGAATCAGCCATGGAGGTATTACGGAAACAGCCGTCGATGTCAGGGTGATCATGAAATCAGCCATCATGAATAATGCCACCGTCCTGGCTCTCTGCCATAACCATCCGAGCAATAACGCACGCTCCAGTTCTGACGATGACCGACTGACACAACGCATAGAGAAAGCTTGCAATATCATGAGAATCTATTTCCTCGACCACGTCATCATCACCGATGGGCGTTATTACAGTTATCGTGAACAGGGTCGCCTTTGATCAGAAAATCCCCCAAAGATTTGGAATTTACATCTTTTCCTCGTATCTTTGCCCAAAGATATCATACGAATCATGACACAAGAAGAAAAGACAAAGATAGAAGAGAGAATCGTAGACGTACTGAAAACGGTTTACGATCCTGAGATCCCTGTAGACATCTGGAACCTCGGCATGGTTTACAAGATAGACGTCCAAGACGACGGCACGGTAGACATGGACATGACTTTTACTGCACCCTCTTGTCCTGCGGCAGACTTTATCTTAGAAGATGTCAGGACAAAGGTCGAAAGCGTTGAGGGAGTGAAGTCCGCGAATGTCAATTTGGTATTTGAACCCGCCTGGGACCAGAGTATGATGAGCGAAGAAGCCAAAGTGGAATTGGGTTTTGCATAATGAAGAACGTATATTTCCTTTCTGACGCCCATCTGGGCTCATTAGCCATCGAGCATGGTCGCACGCAGGAAAGGCGACTGGTCAGGTTCCTCGACAGCATCAAGGAAAAAGCTGCCGCCATCTACTTGTTAGGAGACATGTTCGATTTCTGGTGTGAATACAAATACGTGGTTCCCAAAGGATATACCCGCTTCTTAGGCAAGCTATCCGAGCTCACGGACCGTGGCGTGGAGGTTCACTTCTTCACGGGCAACCATGACATATGGGTAGGTGACTATCTGGAAAAGGAATGCGGGGTGATCATCCACAAGCAACCCCTGACCACGGAGATCTATGACAAGGTGTTCTATCTCGCCCATGGAGATGGCTTGGGTGACCCGAACAAGGACTTCAAGGTTCTCCGCTATGTTTTCCATAACCCTACCTGCCAAGCACTCTTGCGTTCTATTCACCCCAGATGGGGCATGTGGCTGGGACTGACCTGGGCGAAGCATAGTCGCATGAAGCATTCGGACGGCAAAGAGCCGCCTTACATGGGAGAAGAAAAGGAATATTTGGTCAGATGGACAAAGGAATACATGAAGAGTCATCCGAATGTTGACTTCTTTATGTACGGGCACCGGCATATTGAACTTGACCTGATGTTGTCGCACAAGACGCGGATGATGATCTTAGGCGACTGGATATGGCAGTTTACCTATGCGGTCTTTGATGGAGAGCACATGTTCTTGGAACAATATATAGAAGGTGAGAGCAAGCCATAGCCCTCACCTTTTATCGTTTATTTCATTCGCTCAGTCCTGAAGAAGCCATAGCTGTCCAACAGGTAACTTACCTTCCGGGCAGGCATCTCTACCTTTATATTATAGATCGAGGGAGACGCATCCAATGAGAGCCGTGCTCCTTTGGGCAACAAGGCAAGGTCATCAGCCGAGAGATGGAGATCGGAAACGGTCAAATCATAGCTCCCTTTCTTGGCAAGTTGGTCTGCTTGGGCATAGTACATGGCCCACATCAGCTTATAGATACCTTGATCGACAGGATATGAGAAATTCGTCTCATGGGGTACATCGGAGAAATAGACATATCCCCATCTTTCCGGCATGTGCATGTTAATGGCACCCGTAGCGCTCCATACCCAATTTTCTTCCGGGCCTCCCTTCTTGAGCCATTCGACTCGAGAGAAATCAATACGCCAGCACTTGCCGGCCTTCAACGGGTTATCGAAGCTCATGGAGACAGCCTGCCGGGGGATCGCGACCTCTACGGTCCACCCACGATCCTGATCCTTGCTATCATTCAATGTTCCCTTCAAGTGGACAGCAGATTTCATGCCTGGGCAATTCCATTGGGTAAAGAACTCCCCTCCCACCCGATACGGGCGATCAAGCATCAGGTCAAAGACCACATTCCTTGCATTCAACTCGATTTCAAAATAATCTTTCCCATCGCCTTCAGGATCGATAAAAATCTCAAAGTCATTGTCATGATAGATGATGGTGTCCCTTTGAGTCAGGTGCGCTTGGATATCCGGCTCTTCAAGTTCCGCCCCAATGTACATGTAATCATCATCCCAAAGGATCTTGGCTGCGGTCTTGTATATAGGTGTGGCAAATCCTTTCCCACTGATATCCTCGAAAGGAGCTGTCCAAGAGGCATTCTCCCAATCCTTTTCATCCAACACACCATCAATTTGGATCGGTCCTGTCAACTTATGAGCGACGTAGGAACGCGGTGTCGTGAGAAAGCGCTCGTATCTCTGCACGACAGACTGTGCCCAAACAGACAGGACACAGCACGAGATAATTGCTAATAAAAAATATTTCTTCATATACGATCAAGTATGACTGATTTATCGTTCAATGCGACCGCTGCCGCCATTTTCTATGTTGGCGATGATCTCCTCTTCTGTGACGAGATTCTGGTCGCCAGGGATGGTATTCTTCAGTGCACTGGCAGACAAGGCAAAATCAAGGCAACGCTGGTCATCATCCTGCCATTTCTCACGAGCATGAATGAAGGCAGCCACGAAAGCATCTCCCACACCCATAGGATCGAGGACAGGACGGATATCGTAGATTCTTGTCTTGAACAGCCGCCCTTCTGAAAAGAGGATACCGCTCAACGTATGATGCTCTGTGGTAATCTGATTCCGCAAAGCCATAAGCATACGCTTGCATTGAGGGAATTGTACCTGCAGCTCCTGGAAATAACGGAGGTAAGCCTCATCATCTAAGTCATAGTCTGCATCCATCGCCTCGAAGGGGATATGGGGCAATCCGGAAGCTATCTCCCATTCGTTCTGGTCGCCGAAAATAAAACCACTATACTCCATGAGCTTGTGCAGGGACTTTTGGGCATCTGCGCCTGGATAGTTCCACAGGTTCTTGCGATAATTGATATCACAGGTAACCTCCACGCCCATCTCGTCTGCTAACTTCACGGCATCCATCGTGGTGTCAAGCGCATCTTGACTGATGGCGCAAGTGATGCCAGAGCAATGGAAGATCTTGGCCTCCTCGAAAATTGGCTTCCAGTCTATATCCCCGTGACGAAGCGTGTAAAAAGAAGAATCCTTACGGTCGTAAGCGACAAGGGAATTGCGCATAGCTGCCGCAGACTCGAAATAATAGGTACCCAAACGCTCACCGCCCCTCACGATATGCGAAGTATCCAAGCCAAATTCCCGAAGGTGCATCAAAGCAGCTTCACCGATGGCGTTATCCGGAACGCGGGTCACATATTCTACCTGATCTCCCAGCGTAGCAAGAGAGACAGCCACATTAGCCTCCGATCCGCCATAATCGCCCCAAAAGACACGCCCTTGCGACAGTCGGTTGTGCGAAGGTTTCGATAACCTTAGCATGATCTCTCCAAAAGTAATGATCTTATCTTTCATGATGATACCTTTCCTAACAGATGCAAAGATACTGCTTTCTTTCCAAAGAAGCAAGCATATCTTTTAAGAGTTTGTCTCATATTAGGCATAAAGTCAACTACTCGAGAAGCAAGAAGGTCAACATGTGCTTTCTGTCAACCTCGTGTCAACCTTTGACAACCTCAAAACAGGTTGCAAGCCCGATAAACACTGGGGTTTGACAACCTGTCAACCTTTTCTCAAAAAAAATCACTGTACACTATAAAATTGTTTAGGAAAAGAAAACAACATGGAACACCTTTGGTCTGTGTTAAGTAGCAGCCGTGCGATTCAATCATACAAAAAAAGAGGATGCATCATAAAACGTAATGATGATACACCCTCTTCACTATGATATAAATAATCCTTTATTTCTTGAGGCCTTGCACCAATTCCATGGTATCGCGTGCAATGACGATCTCCTCGTCTGTCGGGATCATAACGACCTTAACCTTAGAATCATCAGCAGAAAGGATTTGTTCCTTGCTGCGGACATGGTTGCGTTCCCTGTCCATCTTCACTCCTAAGTAGTCAAGTCCCTCGCAAGCATCCCAGCGGACACCTTCCTGGTTTTCACCGACTCCTGCCGTCCAAACGATAATATCAACGCCATTCATCGCAGCAGCATACGCACCAATGTATTTTTTGATTCGATAGTTGTACATCTGCAGGGCGAGGTGAGCACGCTCATTACCCTCATTATCCGCATTTTCGATATCGCGCATATCAGAGCTCATTCCCGTAATGCCCAACACACCACTTTCCTTATTCAAGAAATCAGCCATCTCCTGGGGTGTCTTGTGCAACTTATCCATGAGATAAGTAACAGCCGACGGATCGATATCTCCCGAGCGACTACCCATCATCAGACCTGCCAACGGAGTCAATCCCATGGACGTATCAATGACCTTACCATATTTGACAGCAGCGACAGAGGCACCATTCCCGATATGACAGGTGATAATCTTCTGTGTTTTAATATCTACGCCCAAGAATTCGCATACACGTTGGGAAACATAACGATGGCTGGTCCCATGAAAGCCATACCGACGAACGTGGTACTTTTCATATAGCTCATAAGGAACAGCATAGAGATAAGCATAAGGAGGCATTGTACTGTGGAAGGCATTGTCAAAGACAGTTACCTGAGGTACATTTGGCATCAAGGCATCAACAGCACGGATACCACGCAGATGACCGGCATTATGGACTGGTGCAAGATCAATCAGGCTTTCAATGCCCTTTTCCACCTCTGGAGTCACAATGCAACTCTGCTCAAAGAGGTCACCACCCTGCACGATACGATGCCCAACTGCATCAATCTCATCCAGGCTCTTGATGGCGCCAATCTCTGGATCCAAAAGGCATTTGAACACAAGAGCCACGCCCTCCTTATGGGTAGGAAGCGGAGACTCTATTTTCTTTTTATCTCCATTGGGGAGCTTCACCTTAATGAACGAGCCATCAATGCCGATGCGTTCCACGCCACCTTGTGCCAGGACTTTCTCCCCATCCATATCATATAACTTGTACTTAATGGATGAACTTCCGCAGTTTAAAACTAAGATCTTCATTTCTTTTTCTACTGTTTTGGTGTTAATAATGTGGCTATTTATTCTTCTTTGCGTCCTGTGCCTGACAAGCTGTGATAGCAATCATATAATAGATGTCATCTACCGAGCATCCACGGCTCAGGTCGTTGACAGGACGTGCGATCCCCTGAAGGATAGGTCCGATGGCAATGGCACCTCCCAAGCGCTGAACCAACTTATAACCAATATTCCCGACCTCGAGGTTAGGTGCAATCAGCACGTTGGCATGCCCTGCGATAGCTGAGCCTGGAGCCTTACGCTCACCAACGGATGGAACCAAAGCTGCGTCAGCTTGAAGCTCTCCATCTACCTTCAAGTCAGGATATTTCTCATGTGCGATCTTGGTCGCATCCGTTACTTTGTCAATGATATAGACACTCTTGCCCGTTGCCTTGTCAATGGCATCCTTTGCGCTCCCCTTCGTAGAGAAGCTCAACATGGCTACACGAGGCTCTGCAAAACCAGCAACGCTCTTTGCTGTCTGTGCCGTAGCATAGGCGATCTGAGCCAATTGGTCAGCAGTTGGATTTGGGGTTACAGCTACGTCACCAATGACAACGACCCCATTCTCGCCCATCTCTTTTTGGTTGGTGATCAGGAGCAGGCCGCCACTGACACAACTAATGCCAGGTGCGCACTTAATAATCTGCAATGCTGGACGCAAGGTATCTCCCGTAGTGCTTAACGCACCGGAGATTTGGCCATCTGCCCCTTCCGTCTTGATAATCATGCAACCCAAATAAAGATTGTTCTTGGTCACCAATTCACGAGCCTGATCAATCGTCATGCCCTTTTTCTTACGAAGTTCAGCCAACAGCTCTGCATACTCCTCACTCTTCGGATTGTTCTCCGGATCAATCAGGGTTGCCTTGTCAATATGGGTCAGTCCCCAATCTTCTGCATCCTTCTTGATTTCCGCTGGATTACCGATCAAGATAATATCGGCAAGATCATCTGCCAACGCCTTGTCGGCAGCTCTCAATGTACGCTCCTCAGTAGCTTCTGGGAGTACGATGCGCTGCTTGTCTGATTTCGCACGCGCAACAATCTGTTGTAATAAATCCATAGTTTGTTATGATAATGTAAATTGTATTCAAACCATACGCTTGGCAAGTTGCCCCTTTTGCAACTTACAGATTGCAAAAATAAGAAATTTAATCGAGATAAGTATTGATAATCAGATAAATTTTCATAAATTTGCGCCATTAAATTATTGATACCCATTTTATGGTTAGATTCAAAGACTTGACAACGGCCGACAAAGCTCTGATACAGAGTTTCACCTTAAGGGGAAACCGACAAAATTGCGATTTATCGTTTGCCAACCTGATCAGTTGGAGGTTTCTATATAATACCCAGTTTGCAATCATCAACGATTACCTTGTCTTCCGGTTCTATGCAGGCAAACATCTTGCCTACATGGCACCTATCCCCAAACCGAGATTACAGGAGGACGGCACCGTAAAAGTTCGTCCGGAAGAAGAATGTTCGGCAGAAGTACTACGTATCATCCGTAATGATTCCATTGCCTTAGGACATCCTTTTCTATTGTTAGGGGTCAGCGACTACATGGTAAAAATTATCCAAGACACCTTCCCCGACACCTTTGATATCAAGCCCGATCGTGACTATGCAGACTATATCTATACACGGGAAAAGCTGATCAAGCTTACAGGAAAGCACTTGCAAAGCAAGCGCAACCATATCAATAAGTTCAAGAATCTATATCCGCAATACGTTTACAAGCCCTTGACAGCAGCACTCATCCCAGAGTGCATGCGCTTGGAGCAAGAATGGCGGGGGATACAAGAAAGTTCTGACTATGATGACAGCATGGTCGAAGAGCTGCGTTCCATGACTCGCGCCTTCGATAGATGGGATAGGCTGGGGCTGACAGGAGGGACAATCTGGGTAGATGGAAAGATGGTCGCCTTTACCTTTGGATGCCCGATTAACCATACGACATTCGATGTCTGTGTGGAAAAAGCAGATACGAACTATGAGGGTTCTTTCTCTATCATCAACCAGGAGTTTGTCAAGCACCTGCCTGAACAGTATGTCTATATCAACCGGGAAGAGGACATGGGAGAGGAAGGCCTACGCCGTGCTAAGCTCTCCTACAAGCCGGACATCTTACTTGAGAAACATGTGATCATGGAAAAGCGTCCATTAGCTGATTTCGAAGACCAGGACAGGATCACGAAAGAGACGCGGGAGCTTTGGAAATTAGTCTTCAACGACCCTGAACCTTTCATGGACCTTTACTTTTCCAAGGTTTACAAGAATGAATACAACTACACCTGCCAGATCGACCATCACGTTGTTGCCGCCTTGCAGGCACTCCCCTACCGGATGCTTTATCACGGTCAGGAACTCCCGACTGCGTATATGAGTGGGGTGAGCGTCCACCCCGACTTCCGCAAGCAAGATATCGGCAACAACCTTATGCATCAAGCCCATTTCGCGATCTACTATAAAGGGGCGGTTCTCGCCACCTTGATCCCTGCCGAGAAATGGCTCTACGAATGGTATGGGAAATGTGGCTATGCGGAGAAAATCATTTGCACCCCTCCTCCTGTTGATGCCGGAACGATACCCTTTGAAGAGTTTGACAGGAAGCAACGCGATAAGGATTGCACGATCCTCCATGACCAAGAAGGATGGGACGTGATCCAGGAAGACATCCGAATCGCCGGTCAGGACTACCAGCCAGCCACACAACCTATCCAGGCGATGCTCCGAGTCATCAATGCCGCTAAGGCACTGCAGGCGTATGCCCAAGTACATCCTGATTTCACAGGGGTCATCCGCGTACAAGGTGACAAGGATATTCCCATGAACAATGCCTATTATCGAATCACAAATGGCAAGGTGGACAAATCCGATGAGCCGGATGCAACGGCATGGAAGATGAACATCCGCCAATTGGCAGAATTCATCTTTGAGAAGGAGCATGCTGAAATGAACCTGATGCTGAACTAATCCGTCATCTCGCGCGTCAGGATACTTTCCAATTCCTCGGCAGATAACCGGAGATGGAAAGAGCCCTTGATGGCAACGCTGATGCGACCAGTTTCCTCGGAGACCACTACAGCGATGGCATCAGAACTTTGGGAAATGCCCATGGCTGCGCGATGTCGTAATCCCAGTTCCTTCGGGATATCTAAATTATGTGAGACGGGCAAGATACATCCAGCCGCCTTGATACGTTTTTTGGAGATCACTAAAGCACCATCATGCAAAGGCGAGTTCTTGAAGAAGATGTTCTCTATTAAGCGTTGGTTGATCTTTGCATCAATCAGATCACCTGTCGCAACGATGTCATCCAAAGGGATACTGCGTTCGATCACGATTAAGGCACCCACCTTATCTTTCGCCATGCTCATACATGCCAAGACTATAGGCATGATAGTTTCCTTGTCTTCCTCACGCTTCTCATCCGAACGAAAGAGTCGCATCAGCTCTCTTACCCGTTGATGGGCGCCCAAAGAATAAAGGAACTTTCGGATTTCTTCCTGAAACAGGACGATCAAACCAATGACACCCACACTGACCAACTTGTCCATGATGGCTCCCATCAGCCTCATCTCTAAGATCTGACTGACGAACAACCATACCAACACAAAGATCATGATACCGATGAAGACATTCAGCGATCGGCTCTCCTTCATCAACCGGTAGATATAATAGAGCATCAAAGCGACACATAGAATGTCGATGATATCCTTGATTCCAAAATCCAGATACATACTTATAAATATAATTGCTTGCAGATCTTCACGACTTCCACAGCCTCTTTCACATCATGCACCCTTAGGATGTTAGCACCCTTCAACAGGGAAATCGTGTTCAAGATGGTTGTCCCATTGAGTGAGGAGGTCGGATCTCCACCTATCAACTTAAATATCATCGATTTGCGCGAGATTCCTACCAAGATCGGCAGCCGTAGGGCCTTGAGCTTCTCTGCCTCATTCATCAATTGGTAGTTCTGCTCTAAGGTCTTGCCAAATCCATAACCGGGATCCAGGATAATGTCTTTCACGCCGAGTTCGTGCAATTGTTGCACCTCTTTTGAGAAAGCGATCATCATCTCTGATAAAGTAGGTTTCACCGACATCAGGATGTAAGGAACCCTCAGTTGTGCCACCATCCTAAAGATAGCAGGATAATCGCTGTCCTCATGCGCCAAAGGCGTATTCACAACACCGGTGATTCCGCCCTCGGATACATCGTTGATGATATCCGCCCCAAATTCTTCCACGCTCATCTGCGCCACATCAGGACGGAAGGTATCCACGCTAATCACAGCATCCGGCTGCTCCCTTCGAACGATCTCTAATCCAAAACGCAACCTTCTCATCTCCTCCTCGTCGCTCACTTGCGGGGCACCCGGACGGGTGGAGAACGCACCGACATCAATCATTGTCCCCCCTTCCTGGATGATCTGATTGGCTCTGTCTGCTATTTCTTTCTCTGTCTGCTTCCGGCTCCCAGCATAAAATGAATCTGGTGTAACGTTGATAATCCCCATTACCTGGGGCTCGCCCAAGTTCATCAACCTGCCGCGTACATTCATTGTGCAATCGATTAGATTCTTCATATCTCTGCAAAAATAAGAATATAAATCGGAAAAATCAACTGATTTCTGCAAAAAACACTTATCTTTGCAATAATTTATCATTAGGATATGGAAATATCAGAATTATATCAGTTATACCTGCAACACCCTCAGATTACGACGGACTCTCGCGATTGCCCTGCCGGTTCCCTTTTCTTCGCCTTGAAGGGGACGTCTTTCGATGGGAACAAGTTTGCCGGAATGGCTCTTGAAAAGGGTTGTTCCTTTGCCGTCATTGATGAACAAGAATATGCCAAGGAGGGAGACAGCCGATTCATCCTCGTCAAGGATGTGCTCACGACCTTCAAGGAGTTGGCGAGGGAACATCGCCGCCACTTTAATATCCCCGTGATTGGTATTACGGGCACGAATGGAAAGACGACGACCAAGGAGTTAGTCGCTGCTGTCCTTGCCGAGAAATACAAGGTAATGTTCACGCAAGGCAACTTCAACAATGACGTAGGCGTGCCCAAGACGTTGTTCACGCTCCACAAGGAGCACGAGATTGCTGTCGTGGAGATGGGTGCCAGTCACCCCGGAGATATCCAACGGCTGGTGGACTATGTGGAACCAACCTGTGGGCTGATTACTAATGTGGGGCGCGCCCACTTGCAAGGATTCGGTTCTTTCGAAGGAGTGAAGAAGACAAAAGGGGAGCTATATGACTTCCTGAAAGCCCATCACGGACTGGTATTCCTGAATGCTGACAACGAGCACTTGATGGAAATGGCTCAAGAGAGAGGACTGGAACGGGTCATCTGCTACGGACAAGATGTTCATAACGAGGTGTATGGAAGCGTCATCAGTTGCGCGCCTTTCCTCAAGTTCTGCTGGCAAACGAACCAGCTGCAAACCCATGAGGTTCAGACTCATCTGATTGGAGCCTACAACATCGACAACATGTTAGCAGCGATCACCATTGGCCTCCATTTTGGTGTCACCCCACAGCAGATCGACCATGCCATCGAGCATTACATACCGACCAATAACAGGTCGCAATTGACAACCACGGCGAAAAACCAACTGATCGTCGACGCCTATAATGCGAACCCAACGAGCATGCAAGCTGCACTTGATAACTTCAGTATCATGGAGGTTTCGCACAAGATGGCCATCCTTGGGGATATGAAAGAGTTAGGCGAAGCGTCTTCCGAAGAACACCAAAAGATTGCAGATGAGCTTAAGAAGTATCACTTCGAGAAGGTCTGGCTGGTCGGGGAAGAGTTTGGCAAGACCCAGTCGGATTTCCGCAAGTTCAAGGACATAGAGGCCGTCAAGGAGGCTATCCGCAAAGAAAACCTGCAGGGATACCACATCCTGATCAAAGGCAGCAACAGCATCCGACTGTTCGAGTTGCCGGCATTGCTTTAAGAGTCTATTCTTTTTTTACAATCAATTTAAACACAAAGATTTCGTATGAAGAAACTATTGACGTTACTGATCCTGGCCTTATTTATCGGACTTCCGACAGAAGCCAAGAAGAAAAAGGACCAGAAGACCCCGCCAAAGAAAGAGGCACCTGTGAAAAGTGGACTGTTCAGTGTACAACACGATGGAGAAAAATGGTTCTTCCAGATTCCTGACTCCCTGTTGGGCAGACCCTTCCTGGCTACCACCCGTTATATTTCCACCCCTGTTAACGCAGGAGTTTATGGAGGGGAGGAAGTAAACGAGCAGACTTTTTATTGGGAGAAGGCAGACAACAAACTATTATTGCGGTCGCTGATCTACGAATCCGTGGCTGACAGTTCCTCAGCTATCTTCCGCGCCGTGAAAGCCAGTACGCAGGATCCAATCGTAGAATCGTTTAAGATAGAGGCGACCGTGCGTGACAGCGTTTCCCATGCCAAGCGATATAAGATAGAGATCGGCAAGCTATTCAGCAAGGAAAACCAAGCAGTCGGTCTAACTCCTGGTGGCAAGAAACGGTTCAACTTACTCTCCATGAATTCCGATCGGTCTTTCATCAAATCGATCAACACTTACCCGATCAACACGGAGATCAAGACCGTACGCACATATAGTTGCAAGGATGACTCAAGACTGCCTTCAGCACTTGAGACTGGAGTGGCGACGTTTGAGATGAACACATCCTTTGTTATGCTGCCCAAGAATCCCATGCGGCGTCGACTGTTCGATCCCCGCGTCGGCTATTTCGCAGGGTCTTACACTCCATTTTCCGACGACCAGCAGGAAGTAAAGACCAAATTGTTCATATCCCGCTGGCGATTAGAGCCGAAAGACGAGGATATCGAGAAGATGAAGCGCGGGGAACTCGTCGAGCCCAAGAAGCAGATTGTCTATTACATCGACCCTGCAACGCCCAAGCAATGGCGCCCTTATCTGATCCAGGGCGTAAACGACTGGAACAAAGCCTTTGAGAAAGCAGGATTTAAGAATGCCATTGTTGCCAAAGAATGGCCCAACGACTCTACGATGAGCATGGAAGATGCAAGGTTTTCTGTCATCCGCTACCTGGCCTCACCCATCAGCAATGCCTATGGACCTCATGTCAGCGACCCACGTACAGGGGAGATACTGGAAAGCCATGTAGGCTGGTACCATAATGTCATGAAGCTCGTCCACGACTGGTACATGATCCAAGCTGGCTGCGTTGACCCAGCAGCACGTAAGATGAAATTCGACGATGAACTCATGGGGCAACTCATTCGTTTCGTCAGTTCTCACGAGATAGGCCATACCTTAGGTCTGCGTCACAACATGGGAGCCAGCAGTGCCACTCCTGTTGACAGCCTGCGCAATAAGGCATGGGTTGAGAAATATGGCCATACGGCTTCTATCATGGACTATGCGCGCTTCAATTATGTGGCACAACCGGAGGACAATATCTCACGGGCGGGCATCTTCCCACGCATCAACGACTACGATAAATGGGCTATCGAATGGGGTTACAAGCCTATCTTCGACACAAAGGATGAGGAAGCTGACAAGCTCATACTCAACAAATGGATTGTCAAGCAGTTAGCAAAGAGCCCACGTTATTGGTTCGGAGGCGAAGGCTATGACAACAACCCCAAAGCACAGACAGAGGACTTAGGCGACAACTCCATGAAGGCAAGCGAGTATGGGCTCAAGAACCTCAAACGCATTGTCAAGCTCCTGCCTCAATGGACTTACGAGGAAGGAGACATGGGCGATAACCTGAAAGGTGTCTATAGCAACCTGATTGGTCAGTTCATTCGCTATGAAGGTCATGTTCTCCGTAATATCGGAGGTGTCTATACACACTATAAGAGCGTCGAGGAGCCGGGAGCTATCTACACGCCTGAAACGAAAGCCAAGCAGCAGGAGGCACTGGCGTACCTGAACCGCAACGTCTTCACGGAACCGACTTGGCTGATCAGCGAGCCTTACATCAACCGTATCTCCCAAAGCCCACTGGACATCCTCAAGCCCATTGCCAGCCGTGCTGCCAGCACATTGGTATCTGCCAGCATGTTCAACAACATCAGCAAGTATGCTTATGGTGCTGATCCTTATCAGCCCACCCAGTATATCAGCGATTTGGTTGCCTTGGTTTTCAAAGAGGCAGCTACAGGATCGAAAGTCAGCGCTTACCGCCGTTACCTGCAAAATGAGATGGTAAAGAACGCTACCACTGGCTATGCTTCCGCAAGTGGGGATGGACAGGTTTACCTCGCTAGTTTCCTTCGCGCCATAAGATCAAAGATCAGTGCGGCTCGCAGCACAGACAGTGCCACGCAAGCTCATTATGCAAATATGGTTCAAATGATCAAAGACGCTTTCGAGAGAAAGACTCCAACGAGTTCGCCAATGGGAAGTATCCTAAGAAGATAAGTAAAACCCATCATAAAAAAAGACCGTTCGTTGAACGGTCTTTTTTGTGGTACCTCTTGGAGTTGAACCAAGGACACATGGATTTTCAGTCCATTGCTCTACCACCTGAGCTAAGGCACCATTGCAAAAGCGAGTGCAAAGATATTACTTTTCTACCATCCCTGCAAATTTTTAGATACTTTTCTTAGGAAAAATGCACTCGTTTCAAAAATAAGTACTATCTTTGCAGTCGCAAAATCGGGATTTAGCGCAGTTGGTAGCGCACTACGTTCGGGACGTAGGGGTCGGGCGTTCGAGTCGCCTAATCCCGACAGAGAGCGGCAAAAAGGGCATTCCTTTTTGCCGCTCTTTCTTTATTTGAAAAGACCCGATAAACTCGCTGTCGACAGGGGCTATCCTTTGGCTTTTCAGGAGATAACCTTTTAGGGCGCAGGAGATGGTCTTTCACGACGCAAAAGATTATCTATCAGGAGCCAAAAGGTTACCTTTTGCCTTTTTACAGGAAATCCACAGGAATTTCATTGGGAATCAGCAACATAACATGCTGATAATCAAGCAATTCAAACAAAAGAAAGCATATCCATTCAAAAGATCTGTAGGAAAGGAATATGGGACAGGTCTTGGTGATCACTTAAGGAGAAGACGGGATAGGATACCATGACTATCCTCCTCTCTTCAGAACTCCACATAAGGTGCTAAGCGCTTGATGATATCCGGGGGGAACGACCGGAGGAGACGCAAGTCGTCCCAACCATGGATAGGACCTCTTAGGCGACGGTAGTCAATGACATCCTTTGCCCGGTAAAAGCCCATATAGGGATGTACCCGAAGTTGGCTCAAGGTCATCGTATTGAAGTTGAGTTTCCTGATGTTCTCGTCTGAAAGAGAGAAGTAATGCTTGGCATCAGGAGGGAATCCCTCGATTTCATCCAACTGATCGATATGGCAATACCCGCCAAGCCGCTCACGATACCAGACAATCCGCCGTGCATAATAGCTCCCAATGCCGGGCACCCGCATGAGCAAAGTGGTGTCTGCCGTGTTCAAAGCCACCCGTTCCGTTGGTCGTAACTTCGGGGTATAATGGAGAGAAGCCGTCCTGTCTGCTCCCGTTGAGGCCATCCCGGCCCCTCCAACATCTGTAGCGGGATAGGAATGATCACCTTCTCTACCGTCCCTGTAGGTTTCGCGACTGTATCCATACACTTCCGATGCCGGGCGATAATCCTCCCCGATCCGGATATAGGGTTCCAACTGCCGGTATTGCTTCACTGTCAGCCCATACAAGCGAGCGAAATCAGTTGGCTTGCGATAGACACCGCCAGCCGCGCGATACCGATAGATAGTCCGGACTTGCCAAGGTTGAAGTCCCAAGCGTAAGAATTGCGTGCTGTCTGCTGTGTTCGGGTCAAAAGGAAACAACTCATACCGTCTACCCTCAACCTGATAATAAGGCGGACGAGACCCTGTTTGCCCTCTTCCCCTCCCGCCTGCGGTCTGCCCATTCCATGGGGTATCTCCATACGGAGCGGACGCCTCGGGAGACGGATCCCGGACAACAAACACGAGTGTCAGCGAAGCGACGGCCATCACCAACAACACAATCAAGACCGAACGGTCCGATTTCCTAATATAGAAAAACTCTCTCCAATCCATAGGCAGCTAATTTAGTCGATCCCATCTTGGATCATGAGTTCCACGAAGGGAGACATCAAAGACACAGACAAGAGACATTTCTTGCCTTTATTCGTCTAACGGTCCCAAGATGGGAATATTATGTGAGTTCCCTACAAAAACTTAAATCAGTCCAAATTGGTGCATAAAGATGGCAGCAATGCCGATGGGACAGACGAACCTCACCATGAAGATAAAGACAGGATACAAGTGACCGCTCACCGTTCCCCAGTTGGTAAACTCCGACTTTACTACTTTCTGGGGCAAGCGCCAGCCCACGAAGATACAAGTCAGGAACCCACCGATGGGCAAAAGATACTGAGCCGTGAGATAATCGCAGAAGTCGAGGAAGTCTTTCCCTAACACCTCTATATGCACGGCACCTTGTGAGAGGGAGCAGAAGACGCCAATGACAATGGCGACGATGGTCACTACCCATGCACCCTTCTTTCTGGTCGTATGCAACTCCTCATAGAAGAAAGCCGTGCCAATTTCGTGCATGGAGATGGTGGAGGTCAGGGCAGCCAACACTAAGAGGGCATAGAAGAGGATAGAGATGACATATCCCAAGACGGGAACATTCCCAAAGGCTTGCTGGAACACATTGGGCAATGTGATGAAGATCAGGGATGGACCGCTATCGGGCTGCACGCCCACGGAAAAGGCTGCCGGGAAGATCATCAGTCCAGCAAGGATCGCGATCAAGGTGTCGATCAGTGCAATCTGCGTAGCAGAGATCCAAAGATTGGTCTGGCGACTGAAATAAGAAGCGTAGGTACAAAGGCATGCCGTGCCTAAAGACAGGGAGAAGAACGCCTGTCCCATGGCTTCGAGAAAAACCTTATTGTCCACCTTTGAGAAATCAGGCTTGAACAAGAAGGCAATGCCTTTTCCTGCATCTGGCAGCAGGCAACTGGCTACCACAATGACGATAAGCAGGATAAACAGGGTAGGCATGAGGAGATTGGATGCTTTCTCAATGCCGCCACGGATGCCATGGATCACCACAAAATGGGTGAGGAGGATGAAGGCAACTGTCCAGATAATGGGTTTGAGAGGATCACTGGAGAATGCCTTGAAGTAATGGAGCACGAACGCCGCATCACCATTTAGATGACCGAACACAGATGCGAAAAGATATTGCAAGCACCATCCTGCAACCACGGCATAGAAGCCTAAGATGATGGTAGAGGTGATAATGACCAAGATTCCAATGACTCCCCAGCCCTTGCCTTTGCCAAAGCTCTGGTAGGCACGTGCCGCATTGGAAGCACCATGGCGACCTACGATAAACTCGCTGATCATACCAGGGATCCCTAACATCAACACACAGACTATATAAATGATGATGAAGGCAGCTCCTCCATCCTGACCCGTCATGTACGGGAACCTCCAGATGTTCCCCAAGCCGACGGCCGACCCTGCCGTAGCAAGGATAATGCCGATCTTCGTACCAAAGTTTCCTCTATCTTGTGCCATCTTCATTCCTTTAAATCACACCAAACTGATGCAAGAAAATCGCGAGGATCATCACGGGGCAGACATATTTAACCAGAAAGAACCATACGCCAAAGAATTTACCCTTGAGCGTCCCCCAGTTCGTATACTCATCCCGGATAATCTTCTTCGAGACATACCAACCCACAAACAGGCAGGTAAGGAAGCCACCAACTGGCAACATGATCTGTCCTGTCACGAAGTCGAAAGCATCAAACAACGACTTGCCGCCCACAGAAAGAAAGTCCATCTTCCCTAAGGACAAGGAACAGAAGATGCCGATGAGAGCGGTGCTGACAGTCACGACGACGGCTCCCTTCTTCCGGGTGATATGCAGTTCCTCGTAGAAGAACGACGTGCTTACCTCGTGCAAGGACATCAGCGAAGTCAGGGCAGCCAATGACAAGAGAACATAAAACAACAAGGAAATCATCCATCCGATGACCGGCATGTGGGCAAAGGCCTGATTAAAGACATTCGGCAACGTGATGAAAATCAGGGAAGGACCACTGTCTGGGTTCACGCCAACAGAAAAGGCTGCGGGGAAGATCATCAACCCTGCGAGGATCGCCACCATTGTATCGATGAGACTGATCTGAACCGCCGATTTCATCAGGTTCGTCTGGCGAGTAAAGTAAGAGGCATAGGTGCAAATGCAGCCCATCGCGATGCTCAAAGAATAAAACGACTGTCCCAAGGCACCCAAGAACACGCCACTGTCCACCTTCGTAAAATCAGGCTTGAACAAGAAAGAAATACCCTTCCCAGCACCTGGCAACAAGCAACTGGCCACCACAATGACCAAAAGCAGGACAAACAAGGTGGGCATCATTAACTTAGAAGCCTTCTCAATACCCCCGCGCACACCATGGATAATCACGAAATGGCAGATAAGCAGGATGACAACCGTCCAAAAGACCGGACGGACAGGATCCTGGGAGAATGCCGCAAAATAGCTTTTCACAAACTGCGGGTCGCCATGCAGTTCCCCCATGATGGAAGCATAGACATATTGCAAGCACCATCCCGACACGACCGCATAATAGCCTGTGATCATAAAACCGGTCAATACGCCTAAGTAACCGACCCATTTCCATGGAGTTCCATGAGCAAGCTGCGTATAGGCGCGAGCCGTATTCGACGCACCATGGCGACCGATAATAAACTCAGAAACCATACAGGAAATCCCTAAGAAGAGGACGCACCCAATATAGATCAAGATAAAAGCAGCCCCTCCGTTCTGACCTGCCATATAAGGGAACCTCCAAACGTTACCCAAACCGACGGCACCACCAGCCGTCGCCAATATCATTCCAATCTTACTTCCAAAACTTGCTCTTTCTTCTGACATAGCGAAATCTCTCTCTTAAGACGCTGCAAAAGTATAAAAAAATATCTACTTTTGTATAAAGATTGAAAGCAAAGATTAAAAAAATATACTATTTAGTAACAAAATAGCCTGCACATTGCTATTCTTTTCAGTGCTGATAGTCATCTGGGACGTTTGTTTTCCAAAGCCGGTAAGGACAAGATAGCAAGTGAGAGTTCCTAAAATAGGCATTTCCCGTCACCTCCGGTCCTAAGAAATCCGGTCCCTGATACGCCTCATTCACATCGCCCAACTCGATCTCGGCGGCGACAAGTCCTTGGTTATCGCCATAGAACTCATCCACCTCACAGACATGTTTCCCGTCTGGGCACTTCACCAAGTAGCGAGTTTTGTCGATGACTCCACCCTCGCACAATTGCATCAGCTGGCGAGCATCCTCCATGGGGATTTCCTGTTCAAACTCATATCGCGACAATCCCCCGTCGAGCGAATGGCTTTTAATGGTAATATAGGCTTTTTCGTCGCGGATGCGGATACGCACCGTTGCTCCGCGCGTAGGCATATAGCCTTGCTGGATATGGCTACTTGAAAAGGCGGCGCGTTTATATGCGTCGCCTTTCCTTACCAGAAATTTCCGTTCTATCTCCTGTCCACTCATTACTGCATAGAGAAAGAGACGATCATAAAGATAAGAGCCAATATGATCAAAGCGGCAAATATCCAGTTAATGACTTTCTTAGCTTGTTTTTCTTGCTTAGCGTCACGCTGAGCGCGGCGAATCTTACTTCTTTCACTCATAGTCGTAATATTTTATTTAGGTTATGTCTCTTGCACGGAAGATGGAGATCCTGCCCGGGACAGGGATCCGGTCAACTCTCTTCATCTTCTGTAGGGAACTCCATCAGATAAGCCTTGATGAAGCCATCGATCTTTCCATTCATCACCCCTTCCACGTCCGAAGTCTGGTAATTGGTACGATGGTCTTTCACACGCTTGTCGTCAAAGACATAGCTTCGGATCTGACTGCCCCATTCTATCTTTTTCTTGCCTGCCTCGATCTTTGCCTTCTCTGCCAACCGTCGTTTCATCGCACGGTCATAGAGCTGTGATTTCAGCAGCAGCATTGCCTTCGCGCGGTTCTTAGGCTGGTCGCGCGTTTCCGTATTCTCAATGAGGATTTCCTCTTCCTCGCCCGTATCTGGGTCTTGGTACATATATCGCAGTCGCACGCCCGACTCCACCTTGTTCACGTTCTGCCCTCCTGCGCCGCCGCTCCGGAAGGTATCCCAGGACACACGAGCCGGATCGACATACACCTCGATGGTATCATCGACAAGCGGAGATACGAAGACACTGGCGAAGCTGGTCATTCTCTTGCCCTGGGCATTATAGGGAGATACTCGGACGAGGCGGTGAACGCCATTCTCGCTCTTCAGGTATCCATAGGCATATTCTCCCATGATCTCCATGGTTACGCTCTTGAT
The DNA here is from genome assembly GCA_900316015.1 of uncultured Prevotella sp. Taxonomy (GTDB): domain Bacteria; phylum Bacteroidota; class Bacteroidia; order Bacteroidales; family Bacteroidaceae; genus Prevotella. Next base: position 22,502 of record ONBG01000015.1, read on the forward strand.
GCCAGCCTCATCACCATCCTGCATATTAGAGATGGTCACCTTATAGCCGTGGGCTTCACACCAACGCATGTACATACGCATGAGCATCTGCGCCCAGTCCTGGCTTTCCGTGCCGCCAGCCCCAGAATTGATCTTCATCACTGCATCCATTGGGTCTTCCTTTTGGCGCAGCATATTCTTCAGTTCCAGGTCTTCTATGGCACTGATAGCCTTAGCATAGTCAGCATCCACTTCCTCCTCGCTCACCATATTCTCATGGTAGAAGTCGAAGGCAAGCTGAAGCTCATCTGCATATTGACGCACTTCCTGGTACCCTTTGAGCCATTTCTCGATACCCTTCACCTTCTTCATTTGCTCCTGGGCACGCTGGGGATCTTCCCAAAAGTCAGGAGCCTGGGTACGGAGTTGCTCTTCTTCAAATTCTATTTTCTTCTGGTCTATGTTCAGATAGCGATGCAACGCATCAGCACGCTCCATCACGTCTTTCAATTGATCGGCTGTTATCATTCTTCCTCGTACATTTTATCGATTACCTTCGCAAAGTTCTTATAGATAACCGGACGCTTTAACTTCAGCGTATTGGTCAGCTCTCCATTCTCCATAGAGAAATGGTGCGGGAGCAAGGTAATCCGTTTGATTTGTTCATAAGATGCCAATCCCTGTTGTAAGGTATTGATACGATCCATCATCATATTACGAATCTGCTGATTGGCACACAGGTCATCCCGTGTCTCGAAAGGTATGTGATGGCTGCGCGCATAGTCTTCCACCAAGCGGAACTCTGGCACGACTAAGGCGGACACAAACTTCCGTTGGTCCGCAATGACAGCCACTTGATCGACGAACTTATCCACCAACAGCAGTGCTTCAGTCATCTGCGGGGCGATATACTTCCCATTACTGGTCTTAAACAGATCCTTGATACGTTCCGTTAGATATAGTTCCCCATCCTTTAGATAGCCCGCGTCACCGGTATGGAAATAGCCGTCTGCATCGAACACTTGCGCATTTAAGGACGGACGGTTATAATAACCCTTCGTAACGGTTGGACCTTTCAAGAGAATCTCATTGTTTTCGCCAATCTTGATGTCAATGGAACTGATGGGGCGCCCCACGGAACCAATGGTATATCCTTCATTCAGATGGTCGCAAGTCACGGTGGCAAGTGTCTCCGTCATGCCATACCCTACAATCATGCCAATCCCAATGGAATGGACGAATTCCTCTACTTCTGGAGAGACCGTAGCCCCCGCAGTAGGGAAAATATGAGGATGTTCCAGTCCCAATTGCTTGCGCACCAAGCTCAAGATACTTTTGTTAATGACCTGATATTCGATGGCGAGTGTCAAAGGTGGACGCTTGCCCCGACCCTTATAGTCGACATTGTACTTCTTGCCCACCGCCAAGGCATGCTGGAAGATCTTACGCTGCATGGGATTGGCTTCGTCGATCTTCTCTTTGACCTTAGCATACACCTTCTCCCAGAACCTGGGAACAGAAGACATACAGGTAGGATGAGTCTGGACCAAGGACTCTTGAATCTCTTTCGGATATGTGTTAATGATCAGTTGGGCCCCCTCTGTCAAGGCAAGGTATGCCCATCCCCGTTCAAAAATATGCGTAAAGGGAAGGAAGTCCATGACCTTGTCTTTCTCCCCGACCGGCACACATTTGTCATTGGCGATGAACGCAGCCTGGTACTGACCATAAGTCAGGACGACGCCCTTACTCTCTCCAGTTGTCCCACTGGTATACAAAATATTGCAAATATCATCATCCTTTGTCGATTTCGACAAGTTGTCCACCTCAGATTGCCGCGGGAGTCCTTCTCCCATCTTGATAAAGTCCTCGAAATAGAGGGCATTGGGGTCATGGGTACTGATGCGAACACTACTGTCGAAAATAATGATCCGCTCCAAGGAAGGGCATAGGGCGAAGATGCGGTGGGCCTTATCATACTGTTCCTGCTCGCCCACGAAAAGAAAGCGAACCTGTGCATCATTGACCATATATTGGATCTGCTGCTCGCTACTGGTAGCATAAAAGGGAATCGACACCACGTTCACGCCATAGGCTCCAAAGTCAGTGTACAAGTAATGGATACAATTCTGTGAGAACACGGCAATATTCTCCTGCGGCTTAATCCCTAAGTTTAACAAGGCATTGCTCACCTGCTTGACACGCAGGGAGAACTGATTCCAAGAGACATGGTTCCATTTCAGGCTCCCAAATAGACGGAAGGTAAGCGCAGGGCGGTTCCCATATTTCTTGGCTTGCTCATGAATAAGTACTGACAAGTAACATCTTGTTTGCATATTCTCGTGTTTTTAATTGATGCAAAGATAGCATAAACCCTCCGAAAATCAAAATAAAATGAAAATTTATTTCTGAAATTGAACCCTTTCCACTAACTTTGTATGCGATTATGGTACGACGAGATTATGTGAATGAGGCTGTTGAGTTGCTGAAAGCACTCATTGCAACGCCATCGGTGAGTAGGAATGAGGAAAAAGCTGCCGATGTAATGGAAAAGTATCTCCGTGGATATGGACTGGACTATTATCGGGAGGGCAATAATATTTGGTGTATGGGTCCTCATAGACAGGAAGGTCTCCCCACCCTTCTTCTCAATGCGCATATCGATACGGTCAAGCCCGTGGATAGCTGGAGTCGCCCGCCATTTGTCCCCACACAAGAAGGAGACATGATCTATGGCCTAGGCAGTAACGACTGTGGTGGAGGACTGGTCTCCTTATTGCAAGTTTTCCGCTATCTGATCACGCGACAACAGCCCTATCAGGTCATCTACCTGGCTTCTGCCGAGGAAGAGGTATCAGGCAAGGATGGCATCTCCCGTGTTCTTCCATTACTCCCCAAGATAGACGTAGCTGTGGTAGGAGAGCCAACAGGCATGCAACCCGCCATTGCAGAGAAAGGATTGATGGTGCTGGATGTGGTCGCCCATGGGAAAAGTGGGCACGCTGCCCGAAATGAAGGGGTCAATGCTATCTATCAAGCCTTGGAAGACATGCGCTGGTTCCGTGACTACCGGTTTAAGAAGGTGAGTGATTTCTTAGGTCCTACCCAAATGAACCTCACGGTCGTTAAGGCTGGCACCCAACATAATGTCATTCCCGATCGATGCGAGATGGTTGTAGATGTAAGGACCAATGAGCTCTATACCAACCAAGAAGTATTAGACTTTATCAAGACACAGGTCAAGAGCGAGGTCACAGCAAGATCTACCAGACTCAGTTCGTCCCATATCAACCCACAGCATCCACTCATTAGGAGATGTATAGCTATGGGGATGACGCCCTTCGGATCTCCCACACTCAGCGACCAAACACTCATGCCCTTTCCTTCGTTCAAGCTCGGTCCGGGGCAATCGTCAAGGTCGCATTCAGCCGATGAGTTCATCCGCATTTCTGAAATAGAGGATGCAATCTCTACATATCTCACCTTGCTTGACGGAACTGAACTGTAATTGCACACTTTATTTCGCGGGAGACAGAGGTGCCCTACCTTCCTAACCAGGACTCCGGATTTAGCTTTGCCGTTTCTTTCCGTAACTGGAATTGCAGGATATGATCCGGTCCTACAGTACCTAATGCCTGCCGGGCCGATACCCTCTGCCCCTGGCGGACACTTACAGACTTTAGATTGCAATAGACGCTGATATATACACCGTGGCGAACCATGACATTCCATGAGCCTGCATAACCAAAGACAGCACTCACTTCGCCGTCATAGATACTTCTTGCCATACATCCCGCTTGCCCTAAGATATTAATACCCTTATTGTCCAAGGTCACACCTTTCAGTCCTTCTACATTATACTGTCCGAAATGACTGACAATCCGATAACTACCCGTGATCGGCATAGGCAACCGACCCTTATTGGCTTCAAATCCTCCACTCATCATCCGGTCGACCGTGCTGACCGTCTTTGCCTCTTCCACGTCTTTCTTAGCTTCGGCAACAGCCCTTTCATTCCGCTCGGCATCCGCTTTTGCCTTGAGCTCAGCAGCCTGCCGAGCTGCCTCAGCCTCTCTTGCCTGCTGTTCCGCACGCACCTGCGCGGCCCTCGCTGCTGCTGCAGCCTCTGCAGCACGCTGTTGTTCTTTTTTCTTTGCATCTGCCGCAGCCTGTTCCTGTTGCGCCTTCTGGGCAGCGAGTGCAGCCTGCCGAGCTGCCTCAGCCTGAGCCTTCGCCTTTTCCTCTGCGGCCTTAGCCTCGGCTACACGTCGGGCATTCTCACGTGCAGCAGCCTCAGCAGCAGCCTTCTTCGCGGCTAATTCCGCGGCTCTCTTCTTGGCTGCCGCTGCTGCAGCAGCCTTTCGTTGTGCCTCTGCCGCGGCACGAGCACGGGCTTTTGCCACCTCTTGGGCGACTAACCGATCAATTTGGGCATTCAAGGCAGCATCTTTCTGACGTTGCTGGGCAAGGATGCCCTGAATGGTTTTCTGCTGTTTCTGTAACCCCTGGACAACCTGTTGTTGCTCATTTTGCTTGTTCTGCAATTCGGCATGCGCCTTTTGGTTCTTATACAGCAAAGTATTCTTATGCCCCTTCACCGTTTCGAGTTGCCGATGTTTATTGTTCACCTGGTTCTGTTTAGCCATTACCTGCTCACCCTGTGCACGCTGGAAGGCGGCATACTCTCGGACAAAGCGAAGACGACGATACATTTGAGTAAGACTTTTGGCTGAAAATATAAACATCAACCGATCCTGCACCGTGCGATGACGTGCCATATACCGCATTGACTTGATATATTTTGCCTTGCGATCATTCAACTGCTGTTCCAATGTCTTCAATTGGGATTTCAGGATGCCAATATTCCCCTCAATATGATGGATATCGGACTGGATGCCATCAATAGATTTTTGACGGTCCTCTATCTCACTGTTGATAACCAACAAGTTTTGGAGACGCTGCTTGACATCTGCCTGATTATGCCGAAGTGCCTGTTCTTGTTCCCGTATCTTCTTCTGGATCGCAGCACGCTGACTCTGCAGTCCTCGGATAGAAGAATTGGTGTAGATGGTGTTATTGGCATTCTTCGTCGTCTTCACCACCTTACCCCTGGCCCTATTCCTTGTGGTAGAGCCCTTGGCAGTTGTACTCAAAGCCTTCTTTGAGGAAGTTTTTTTGCGCCGATCCGTTGTCTGTGTGGTCTTTGCCTTCTTTGTAGTAGACCGCTTTTGCGTCTGAGCCCCCATCGAAAGTGTGACCGAGAGCAAAAGGATCATGATAGCTATTCGTCTCATTTACATACTCAATAATTTACCTAAGACATCCTTAGGCTCTACTTTCTTATACTTATTGGACACGGAAGTCTCTGGATCCCAGTCCGAGTCTGTTCTCACACCGTTCATCTCTATCGTCACTTCCATCTTTTGTATTTTCTTCGAGGCAGTCGTCGTGAAATCAAAGGTCTGCGAAGCAGGAAACATCTTCGTACCCACTGCCTTGAAATCATTATATTTCCAGTTGAGGGTCGACACTCCATGATCCTTGCTCACATACTTGATAATGGCAGAAACAATACGACCAGTCGTACGATTGGCATCCCACTGGTAATGCATATTGTTATGAGTAAGGGTCACGGGCAGCAAGTCTCCTCCCACATGCGCATTGACATCAAACTTCTCCAAATCCCCCTCAGAGACCTTTTGTGCGCCAGGCAGCAACAACTGATTCCAAAAAAGAGCCTGCAGGCTATAGAAATTCAGCCCATTCTGCTGGAGGAAATCCAACTCATGATAGTCTGCCTTCACATATTGTTTATGGATACGGTCGACGACGAGGACATAGGTCGGTGTAAACTCCAGTCGTCCTACCTCTGATCCAATAAGCGGCATTGACAGCTGCAATCGGATGACCACGTCCTTTCGCATGTGGATGGAACCAGGGACCGAGATATCATCTTTATTCCCAGCCTTCAAGGTAAAAGTCATATTGCCGACGATATTCTTGGCATAGACCTGATGGTCAGACACCTTCTGTAGAAAGGTTATCTTCTGCACGCCTGTTGTTGGTTGCTGGGCGCTTGCCTGATGGGTTATGGTACTGTCCTGTATTATAGCCCTTTTGCTTCCGCAAGAGGCCAATACTAATAGGGTTACACACAAGATGGTATTCTTGATGGTCGACTTTTTCATATTACTTGATATATTTCTTCAACTTAATTTTCCGCTCGAGTATTGCCTGGTTATCAACGCCACCGGCTCTCAATGCTTTTTTCCAAAAATCCAATGCTGCTGCCATGTCTCCCAACTTGGCATGTATATCCCCTGCGTGTTCAAGGACAACGCCACTCTGAACAGAATCCGTATCATTCAAGACAGCTTGATCAGCATAGATCTTCGCCTCGGCATAGCGTCCTTGCCTGAAAAGAATCCAAGCATAGGTATCCAGGAAAGTCGAGTTCCTTGGCTCTGCTTGCACGGTCTTATAGCTCATTTGTTCTGCCTTCTGCAATTCGCGGTTTTCCTGGCTCAGGAAATACGCATAATTATTCAGGCATTCCACGTTATCAACTTTCCATTGCAGGCAACTGTCATATGCGGCATAAGCTTCATCCGCTCTTCCTTTCTGGTGAAGGATATCACCCATGAACCCATAGAAATCAGATACGATATTAGGATCGCTTTGTGAGTTGATCTCACTTACTCCCTTCTGGAAGGTATTCAATGCCATATCTGCATTGTTCTTCTGATAATAGGCGACACCAAGGAAATAATAGAAGGCCATCTCCTCTGGGTTATACTCCAAAGCAGGCTTGCTCAGGTCGATCACCTTGTCCCAGTTCTTCTTTGCCCATTCTGCTTGGATCAACTGAAATCTCGCCGCAGCATTGTCCGGAGCAATATCGATGACATGTTGGTATGCTTTGAGAACAGAATCCTGAGGCATTTTCTTCAAGCTCATATACGCTGCGTTCAGACCCGCCACATCTGCATCTTTCGGATGGGCCGCCATCACGCGCTGGAAGAGACGGAGGATCTTCGTACTATCCCCACCCTGCTGCTGATTATCGCGGACAGCCTGTTGCAATAACGTGATCCGACTTTCAGAAGAAGTCTTAGGGCTCAAAAGCATTTGCACCTTCATCTGGTTTGCCAAGGAATCTTGCCCCATCGCCTGATAATAATCCGCCATAGAACTCTGCACATAGGCATTATCCGGTTCCTCCTTCAATGCCGCCGAAAAAATCTGGTAAGCTTCCTTCTCCCGCTTGTTTTGCATCAGCCAATTGCCCATCATCACCTTATAATTCAAGTCACTTGGATGGGCATCCGACAATTTCTTCAGGACGCCGAACGCAGATTTCTTGTCACCCTTAAGTTCATAGACCTGCATCTTCGACAGGATAATCCCCTCGCTTTCACCCTCGATCTGTTCAATCCTATTGATAGTCGAGAGCATCTTGTCATAATCTTTCTGCTGCTGATACAAGCGCAAGAGGATCTCAAGGACATCCTCACGGTCTCTGTTACGAGCATACAAATTCTCAAAGGACTCAATAGCCTTAGCATAGTCCTTGGCATTCGTATAATACTGTGCGACCCTTTCTATATAATAGCTGTTATCAGGGTTCAATGCTGCTGCCTTCTCAAGATGGTTCAAAGCCAAGGAGTCCTGCTTCAATTCTGAGAGGTAAACAGATTCAGCGAAGTAAGCCTCCGCAGCATACGGATTGATTTTCAGGGCATGCTGCAATAAGTCATAAGCAGCTGCATAATGACCAGCATTTTCCTGACGTACCGACTCCAAGAAAAAATAGTCATAGCGCAGGCTATCCTCAGCACTCAATGCACTTTGGATTGAGACTCCATTAGCAGTACGTTCCATCAGACTCCCCTTCTTCTGAAGGGCAGCATTCCTCGTTGCGCAGGATCCCACCATCAAGGATAGACCGACGATACACACGAAAAATAGATTTCTATGTCTCACGATTGACTCCAAGATCATTAGATTGAATTATTGAACACCCGTATGGCCATATCCGCCCTCACCTCGCTCTGTCTCGTCAAGTTGCGTCACTTCCACGAACGAACCTTGCTCATGACGAGCGATAACCATTTGGGCAATACGTTCCCCATCATGGATCACAAAATCCTCCTGACTGAGATTAATCAAGAGGACCCCAATCTCACCACGGTAGTCTGCATCGATGGTACCAGGGGAATTCAGAACCGTGATCCCATACTTCAAAGCCAAGCCGCTACGAGGACGTACCTGAGCTTCGAAACCTGCGGGAAGAGCAATATGCAGGCCTGTTTTGATAATGACGCGCTCTAAAGGATGTAGGGTGATAGGAGCATCTAAATTAGCACGAAGATCCATCCCCGCACTCTGTTCCGTAGCATAAACCGGCAACGGCTGATGCCCTTTATTTACGACTTTTATTGTGACCATGATTGCAAAATACCTTATTTAAAATGCAAAAATACTGAATTCTATCCATATAGAGATATTTTTCGAAGCAAAAAGCAGGAAATTATCTAAAATTACATTACTTTTGCGAAAAGAAATGATGATGAACTGGCAACAATTAATCTCCAACAAACGGCTGGGACAGGAGCACCGGCATGTTCTGAGACACGATGATCGATCGGAATTCAAAAGGGATTACGACCGGTTGATTTTCTCGGCTCCCTTCCGCAGGCTTCAGAACAAGACCCAAGTCTTTCCTCTGCCTGGTTCTGTTTTTGTCCATAATCGTTTGACACACAGCCTTGAAGTAGCATCGGTAGGCATGTCTTTAGGAAATGACATTGCCCGGCAGCTGAAAACCATACATCCAGAACTGGCAAACACCCTGTTTGAGGAGATAGGAACTATTGTTAGCGCAGCCTGTCTGGCACATGACATGGGGAATCCTCCCTTTGGACATAGCGGGGAAAAGGCCATCCAGACTTTTTTTACAGAAGGGAAGGGACAAGAATTGAAAGGGGAGATCAGCACGGGTTTTTGGGAAGACATCACGCATTTCGAGGGAAACGCCAACGCTTTTCGCTTGCTCACACACCGCTTCAACGGAAGGCGTTCTGGAGGATTTGTCATGACTTATTCGTCTCTTGCCAGCATTGTCAAGTATCCTTTTGCAAGTAGCTTAGCTGGGAAGCATGGAAAGTTTGGCTTTTTCTCTTCGGAATCAGAGACCTATCAGAAAATCGCCGATGAATTGGGCATTATTTGCAAAAACAAGCCTGGAGATCCGCTCTGTTATGCGCGCCATCCATTGGTTTATTTAGTCGAGGCAGCAGATGATATCTGCTATGAAATCATGGATATCGAAGATGCCTATAAACTTAAACTTCTTTCATTATCAGAGACAGAAGCATTGCTCTTAGGATTCTTCAATGATGAGACACGGCAGAAAATCAGGGATAGAATCCGTGAAGAAGGCGTGACCGATGACAATGAAAAGGTAGTCTATATGAGAGCTTGCGCCATCAGTAGGCTGGAATCCGAATGTGTCAACATATTTTTCCTTCATGAAAAAGAAATCCTCAATGGCGTCTTTGAAGGCAGCCTTATCGATCATCTCCCAACGCAGGAGCGAGAGGCTTACCGTCAATGCGCTCAAACATCCAAGCAGAAGATATACAAGAGCAAGTTAGTTTTAGACGTGGAGCTCAGTGGTTATAAGATCATGGAGACCTTGATGGAGACCCTAATTGATGCAGCCGTCAATCCAGAGCGTTTCCATTCCCGGCAACTGATTAGTCGGTTCAGTAGTCAATACGAGATCAATGACGAGAAATTGGAAACCAGGATTATGTCTGTCATTGACTATATCAGTGGAATGACAGATGTCTATGCCTTGGATATATACCAAAAGATTAACGGGATCTCTCTTCCTATTATCTAAATGACGTGATTTTACGACCTTTTTCAAGGAAAAATCCGTTCACGGAAAGAATAATAGCATGAAAATTTGATTGTCAGAAAGAAAACACCTATCTTTGCAAAACGTATCATGCTAAAAACCTTTCGCAAATGAAGAAACTAAATTACGTAAAGCCGCAAATTCGAGTGTTAGCGATTGAATGTGAGCTATTAGCCGATTCTGAACCCCAGAATCCTCCAAAGAAGTTGTATATCCCTATCGAAGAAAATGGAGAACCAGATGAAAATTGGGTAGCCCAATAAAGAAGGGCATCTCGAAATCTGAAAAAAGTGGCATCTCCTGAATGTCCTAAAATTCGGAGATGCTAAGAGACACTGATGATAACCGTCAGTGCCTGTAAACATTCGTGTGCAAAGAAAAGAGTTTAATAGTCCTTTTTATAAATAATTTTGTTCGCGCCGCTCGTAATTTTTAACGCCTCCGGATGCTCCTTAATAAAGCTGTCGATATGGCGGATTCGCTTTTCTTCTAAGATCTCGTCGACCGCAATCAAGATGCCTGTTTCCTCGACATCTCCAAAGCCATAATTGATGGCTGTACCGAAGAGCTTCATCGTTGGGCTTAACCCCATATAAGCATTTACTAAAGGAGGTATATTATAGCCAAGCTTACGGATTTCATGGTTCAGAATACGATAATCCTTCTTAAAATCATCTTCCTTGAAGATAGCAGCCAACTCTTGTTCAGGCGTCTCTATTCTCAAAGGCTTCAGAGGAACGATCAAATGCTCCTTATCATCGAAATGCTTTTTCAGGAAATAGAGAATCATATCGCGTCCACGACGGATATACGACGGATACATGGTCATCTTACCAAAGAAGTATTTTACCTTCGGATTAATAACCGTCAAGGCACCAAGACCATCCCAAAGATTATCCAATGCGAAGATGCTTTTGGCGTTTTTACGAACATTCTGATATTCAAGGGAAACAAAAGAGCGCCCTAATTCAACGGTATAAGGAGCATATTCCTTCATAAACTTATCAGAGAAATGAAACATATGACTAGTAGCCAAAATAGGTTGTCCGCCCTGGTCTATTTGCCAGTCCTCACCAAAAAGATAACGATACCCTCCAATAATTTCTTCCGCTTCAGGGTTCCAGACGATCAGTTGCCTACATCCATTCTCCATGGTATCAAATTCATCAATATCCATGGACTTTCCTGTTCCACCACCAGCCGTACGGAAAGCGATTTCCCGTAGTCTTCCTATCTCTTCCATGACATGAGGAGCCTCACGAGCTGTTATCACATAGATTTCATTATGACTTTTATTTGTCATACGAAGTTGTCTTTCAGGTGTCAACTCGCTTTTCAGCAAATCCTTGCTAATCGGTTGGATAATCTCTTCTTCCATTTCTCTATTTATTAAAACGACCAAATCGTGTACGAGTCATTGGCATTTATAGTTCGTAGACTTTATCTTCAACAAATTTTGCCCATTCCATCGGTGTTTTGCTTTTGTCAAACGTTTGCCAAGGAATCGGCTTTCCAATAGCAACTCTAAACGTCTTATGCACATTCTTATACATCTCATCCACCAAGAACAGCATAGCAACATTAAACTTAACATGAAGTGCCTTGCAGATATTCGCCAAGTGATAGAAAAAGTTTGAATTCTGTCCGCCAAAATGAATGGGCACAACATCACGATGTGTCTCGACGCTTTTGGTAATAAACGTCTTTTTCCAAGGCAGATCATGGATCTGGCCATTTATCTTTCTGCTGCACAATCCTGCAGGAAACATCAAAATATGGTGTTCACTCTGGAAGCCCGCTTCAACCATCGCAGGGAAACTACGACTTTGGTTCCCGGTCTTGTTAATAGGGATACACAAAGGAGCCAGTCCAGGAAGCGTCATGAGAATATCATTGACTAAATAACGGAAATTACTATCATAATGCCGACCGATCATAGCACCTAATGCCACGCCATCGGCTCCCCCCAGGGGATGATTAGAGACAAACGTATAAAGTTTGCCATCATTCTTATCTGGCAAATTTTCCTGACCGACGACATCTAATGTCATGTCAAGGTAGCGCACGCACTCCTCAAGCCATGGTGTACCTATTTCGTGACGACTTTCCCAGAGATAACGGTTTACCTCATCCTGATGCACGATACGTTTCAGCCAGCTGACCACAAAACGAGGGACATACTTTTCAGTCCCTCCCATCTTACTCTTTAAAATATCGTCAACATCTACTGTCTTCTCTGTAATCTCATTCATGTTGCTCTAATACTAACACAATGCAAAAATAACATAAGTTTTTCTAATACGTTACTTTTTTGCTCGAAAATGTTCAAAAATTCTTGATTCTGTAACAATGGTACAACTTTAAATTCTTCACATGTGGAAAATGCACGAATCTGTTCTCATAAAGAATTTAAGGGTAATTGACAAAATTTGTGGAGAAAGGTGGGGACATATGGGGAATTTTGTGTATCTTTGGCACCAAATTCGTTATTAAAGATGTATAGATGCGATTGATCGGCAATATTGAGGCGAAGACTGATGCCAAGGGAAGGGCATTCCTACCGGCTGTGTTCCGTAAGGTTCTACAAGTAGCAGGAGAAGAGAGCTTGGTTCTCCGGAAGGATGTCTTCCAGCCTTGTCTCGTGCTCTATCCTGAATCTGTATGGAATGAGCAGATGGATTTGCTACGCTCCAGACTCTCCAGATGGAATGCCCAGCATCAGCAGATCTTTCGGCAGTTCGTGTCCGATGTAGAATTAGTTACATTGGACGGAAACGGTCGTTTCCTGATTCCAAGGCGTTACCTCCAGATGGCACATATCGAGCAGTCAATTAAGTTTATCGGTATGGGAGACACGATAGAAATCTGGAGCCATTCAGAAAAGGACAAAGCGTTCATGGATGTGGAAGAATTTGGCAAAGCAATAGAAAGCATCATGCAAGAAAGAACGGAGGAAGATGATTAAAACAGCAGAAACATACCACGTTCCTGTTCTCTTGAAAGAGAGCATTGACGGTTTGAACATACAACCGGGTGGCATTTATGTAGATGTTACCTTCGGAGGAGGTGGGCACTCACGGGAAATTCTCTCTCGCATGGATACGCATGCCCACCTTTACAGTTTTGATCAGGATGCTGATGCAGAAAAGAATATAGTCGACGATCACCGATTTACGTTCGTCCGTTCTAATTTTCGGTACCTAAAGAACTGGATGCGCTATTATGGAGTCGATCACATAGACGGGTTATTAGCGGACTTAGGGGTTTCCTCGCATCATTTCGACGACGAGAGTCGAGGATTCTCCTTCCGATTTGACGCGCCCCTTGACATGAGGATGAATAAGAGAGCAGGAATCACCGCTGCCGACATTATCAACAACTATGAAGAGCGGAAACTGGCTAATGTCTTCTATTTATATGGAGAGATGAAGAACTCAAGGACCATTGCTTCCGCTTTAGTCAAGGCAAGGGCTTCCCAACCGATCATGACTACACAGGATTTTCTGACGATCATAGAGCCTTTGTTCAAGAGAGAAAGAGAGAAGAAAGAGATGGCAAGGTTATTTCAAGCCTTGAGGATCGAGGTCAACCACGAAATGACAGCCCTCAAGGAAATGCTATTAGCTGCTACTGACTTGATCAGACCAGGAGGAAGACTGTCTGTAATCACCTACCATTCCTTGGAAGATAGGATCGTAAAAAATGTCATGAGGGCTGGAAATGCAGAAGGAAAAATCAGCCAAGACTTCTTCGGGAAAATAGAGACTCCTTTTCTGTTAGTCAATAACAAAGTTATTACCCCTAGTAAAGAAGAACAAGAAACTAATCCTAGGAGCCGTAGTGCGAAACTCAGAATTGCAGAAAAGAAATGAAAGAAATTAATCAGACACATAAATACGAAAAGGACAAGTCTACTGAGGGGACAGGTTCCACAAAAGAAAAGTCTGTTGAGGCAGAGGATCAGGCATCAATTCAATCAACAGATACGGGGGGAAAAGAGGCATCGATCACAGAAGATGTTCCTTCTTTGAAGGACGTTATCAAAGAACAAGCAACAGAGGATGAGCGATCTTTTTCTTCCAGTCTGACTTTGAGCAAGATTCTGGGAGGAGACATTCTCACGACCCGTACAATCCGCCATCAGATTTGGTTGATCCTTCTCATAGCGCTCTTCATTCTCATCTATATCGCCAACGGCTATAGTTGCCGACAGGATCTTATACAGATAGACAAGTTGACCCAGGAGCTGCAGGATGCCAAGTTCAAGGCTTTATCTACCCACAGTCAGATCACGGAGAAAAGCAGAGAGAGCAATGTCCTTGAGATGCTGAAGGACAACAAAGACAGTGTCCTGCATATTGCCGACCAGCCTCCATACATCATCAATGTACCAGATGATGACCAATAACACAGGAATAATGAGATATGAGTAAGTTCGATTCAAAAAAGATAATGCCCCGCTACAGTTTCATCGCTATTCTGATGACGTTAGTGGCCGTGATGGTAATAGGGAAAAGCCTTTACATCATGACTGCTAAGCGCGACTATTGGATGAAAGTTGCCGATAGGGTTAAGCGTGACTCTGTCAAGGTCACGCCGCAGCGAGGCAACATTCTGAGTTGTGACGGTCAGCTATTAGCATCATCTCTGCCGGAATTCAAGATATACATGGACTTCAACGCACTGCATCAGGCTAAGAATGACTCTCTTTGGGATGCGAAGATCGATTCGATCTGTCTGTGCCTGCATCACATTTTCCCAGAAGAAACTGCTGCACAGTTTAAAGCACACTTAGCAGAAGGTAAGAAAAAGAATAGCAAGCACTGGCCTATCTGGAACAAGCGGATTGACTACAATACTTATTCCGAAGTTCGCACACTGCCAGTCTTCCGCTTGGCAAAATATAAGAGCGGCTTCCATGAAGAAGAATTCAATGCCCGCACTCGTCCCTATTCTACACTTGCCGGGCGTACTATTGGAGATATGTACGGTGCTAAGGACATGGCACGCTGTGGTTTGGAGCTTTCTTATGATTCCATCTTGCGGGGAACTGTAGGGCGAGTCCACCGCCGCAAGGTACTCAATAAATTCTTAGATATCGTCGACACCCCTGCTATTGACGGTGCAGACATCGTGACGACCATTGACGTGAACATGCAAGACTTGGCAGAGCGGTCTGTCATTGACCAATTGAAAAAGATCAATGGCAATGTCGGAGTCGCCATCGTAATGGAAGTCAAGACTGGTGATATCAAAGCTATTGTCAATATGGAGAAATGCTCGGATGGCGAATATCGGGAGATCAAGAACCATGCTGTTACAGACCTAATGGAGCCCGGTTCTGTCTTCAAAACGGCATCTGTCATGACGGCACTGGAAGATGGAGTCTGCGACACATCCTTTACCATACCGACCGGCAACGGAATCTGGCACGTCTATGGAAGGGATTTAAAGGACAGTCACTGGCGTACGGGTGGGTTCGGTACCATCAGCTTAGGAAAAGCCATGGAAGTAAGTTCCAACATTGGTATTGCATACATGGCGGATAAGTTCTATCATAATGATCCCGAAAAATTCGTGCGGGGCATTTACCGTACAGGCATCAATAACAAGAACATTAGGATTCCCATCTCCGGGCATGCAAAACCGCATATCAGAATGCCGCAAAGATATCCCAACGGTCAATGGAAGGACTGGAGCAAGACTGCACTATTGTGGATGAGCTTCGGTTATGAAACACAGATTCCACCGATCTATACATTGGTCTTCTACAATGCCATTGCCAACAATGGTCAGATGATGCAGCCCAGATTCGTTAAGGAAGTCAGGAAAGATGGGCAAACATTAGCCACCTACCCACCAGAAGTCGTCAAGGGCAGCGAGCATATAGCATCAGACAAGACGATCAAAATCATTCAGGATCTGCTCAGGCGAGTCGTTGTAAACGGTACAGGAAAGAAGGCTTATACACCTAAGTTCTGGGTTTGCGGAAAAACAGGTACTGCCATGATTGCCCACAACGGGAGCTATAGAGGAGTGGCAAACCATCTTTTGACCTTTGCAGGATGGTTCGGGCAGAAGGACAAGCCATATTACAGTTGTATTGTCTGTATTCAGAAAACCGGTCTCCCCGCCTACGGTTGGATGAGCGGGGAAGTCTTTAAGACCATTGCGGAAGGGATCATGGCAAAGTACGTAAAATACGACGTGAGAGATGCACGTGACCGTGCATCCATTTTGGTCCCAGACGTGAAAAGTGGAAATATCTTGGCGGCAGATTATGTTTTATCCCACTTGGGTATCGGAACGAATGTCAACTGGTCAGGAAGTTATGCCAATGGTAATCCCATCTGGGGGAAAGCGATAAGAAGCAAAAGTTCCGTATCTCTGAAACGAGAAAAGACCTACGGGAAGAAGTATATCCCAGACGTGATGGGTATGGGGGCGCGTGATGCGGTCTTCATGATGGAGAGCCGTGGCGTAAAGGTTAGGTTGACCGGTAGAGGGAAGGTCGTCAAACAAAGTCCTGAGCCTGGTAGCCTCATCAAGAAGCACGGGATTTGTCAATTGACATTAGAATAAAGAAACGAATAAACTATATAGAAATGAAATTAAACGAGTTGCTCAAAAACATCAAGCCAACCCATATCACAGGTGATACTGAGGTTGAGATCACGGGTGTGAACATAGATTCCCGCCGTATCAAAAACGGGCATCTGTTCGTAGCCATGAAAGGAACTCAGGTAGATGGACATCGATTCATCCCTAAGGCTATTGAGTCGGGTGCACATGCCATCCTCTGCGAGGATCTTCCAGAAGAGTTGAAGGATGGGGTCACCTATGTACAAGTGGCATCCACCGAGGATGCTGTCGGGAAGGTGGCAACCTTATTCTATGGGGATCCTTCCAAAAAACTAAAGCTGGTTGGTGTCACTGGGACTAATGGGAAGACTACTATCGCCACCTTATTATATAATATGTTCCGAAAAATGGGCCACAAATGCGGACTGATGTCTACTGTTTGCAACTATATTGATGGCGAGCCTATTCCTGCAGACCATACGACTCCTGATCCCATTGAATTGAATGAACTTCTTGGAAGAATGGTAGACGCAGGATGCGAATATGCATTCATGGAATGCTCATCACATGCTATCGCTCAAAAGCGTATTGGCGGACTGAAGTTCACAGGTGGCATCTTTACCAATCTCACCCGTGATCACTTGGACTATCACAAAACGTTTGAGAATTACAGGAATGCCAAGAAAGCATTCTTTGACGGTCTGCCCAAGACGGCCTTTGCCATCACCAATGCTGATGACAAGAACGGAATGGTCATGGTACAGAATACCAAGGCAACCGTGAAGACATACTCTGTCCGTGGCGTTGCCGATTTTAAAGCAAGGATCTTAGAATGTCATTTCGAAGGGATGTACTTGGAGATCGATGGACACGAAGTCGGAGTACAGTTCATTGGGAAGTTCAATGTCAGCAACCTGCTCGCCGTTTATGGCGCAGCCGTGATGCTCGGAAAGAAGCCAGAAGATATCCTCGTCGTGATGAGCACACTGCATAGTGTCAGTGGGCGTCTGGAACCTGTACGATCACCAGAGGGCTTCACTGCCATTGTCGATTATGCACACACACCAGATGCTTTGGAGAATGTGTTGAATGCCATTCATGAAGTGTTAAACGGGAAAGGAAGAGTAATCACCGTATGTGGCGCAGGTGGCAACCGGGATAAAGGGAAGCGGCCATTGATGGCACAAGAAGCTGTCAAGCAAAGCGATGTCGTTATCATAACAAGTGACAACCCACGATTTGAAGACCCGCAGGACATTATCAACGATATGGAAGCAGGTCTGAATACACAACAGATGAAGAAAGTAGTCACCATCGTTGACCGAAAGGAAGCGATCAAAGCTGCTTGCCAAATGGCTAAGAAAGGGGATGTCATCCTCGTTGCCGGAAAAGGTCATGAAAACTATCAGGAGATCAAGGGAGTCAAGCATCACTTCGATGACAAGGAAGTATTGCATGAGATCTTTGGGACTAAGGCTTAATGATGATCATCTAATATTTAAAGATTTGTAGACATGCTATACTACTTGTTTAGAGCACTTGAACAATATGGAATCTCTGGATCCAGGATGTGGGGATACATTTCCTTCCGTGCCTTATTGGCACTCATCCTTTCTTTGGTGATCTCGGCATGGTTCGGTGAGAAATTCATAAAATATCTGAAAAGCAAGCAGATCACGGAGACACAGCGGGATGCTTCCATCGATCCTTTTGGGGTACAGAAAATAGGCGTTCCTTCCATGGGAGGCGTGATCATCATCGTTGCCATCCTGATTCCAGTCTTACTTTTAGGACGTCTGCGCAATATCTATTTGCTTCTGATGATCATCACCACAGTATGGCTCGGATTCCTCGGTGGAATGGATGACTTCATCAAGATCTTCCATCGCAACAAGGAAGGTCTGAAAGGAAAATACAAGATCATTGGGCAAGTCGGCATCGGACTTATCGTGGGACTGGTCCTATGGGCATCACCAGATGTAAAAATAAACGAGAACTTAGCCATTGAACGCCAAGGTCAGGAAATGGTGGTCAAACATCGGTCAGAAGCCAGAAAATCCTTAAAGACGACCATTCCCTTTGTCAAAGGACATAATCTTGATTATTCAAGGATTATGGGCTTCTGTGGGAAATACAAGACTGCCGCTGGATGGATACTGTTTGTCATCATGACCATCCTGGTCGTGACTGCTGTCAGCAATGGCGCAAACCTCAACGATGGGATGGATGGAATGTGTGCGGGAAACTCTGCCATCATCGGGGTAGCCTTAGGTATTCTGGCATACGTCAGTTCCCACATTCAATTCGCAGCTTACCTGAACATCATGTATATTCCTGGGTCGCAGGAATTAGTGGTATTCTTCTGCGCATTTATCGGGGCTCTCATCGGTTTCCTGTGGTATAATGCCTATCCCGCACAGGTTTTTATGGGAGATACAGGCTCCCTCACGATCGGAGGAATCATCGGCGTGGGAGCGATCATCATACACAAAGAATTATTGCTGCCGATCCTCTGCGGGATCTTTTTCGTTGAAAGCTTGAGCGTGATCATGCAAGTTTGGTACTATAAGATGGGGAAACGAAAGGGAATCAAACAGCGCATCTTCAAGCGAACACCTATCCATGATGCTTTCCGCACACAAGATTCACAATTAGATCCTGAGTGCAAGTACCTGATGAAGTCGCCACGCTCACCGAAGCATGAGGCAAAGATCACTGTACGCTTCTGGATTATGACCATTATCTTGGCAGCATTAACCATCATCACTTTGAAAATAAGGTAAAGGAGAGGAAAGAAAATGAAAAGAATCGTAGTATTAGGAGCCGGAGAAAGTGGAGCCGGAGCAGCCATATTGGCAAAGAAAGAGGGATTTGACGTATTCGTTTCAGATACATCCAATATCAAGGATAAATACAAAAAGATGCTCGATGACCATCACATTGAATGGGAAGAGGGACATCACACGGAAGAAAAAATCCTAAATGCCGACGAGATCATTAAGAGCCCCGGTATCCCCAAGGAAGCTCCTATAATCCAAAAATTAGTTGCACAGGGTACCCATATCATCAGCGAGATCGAATTCGCTGGCAGATATACCCATTCCAAGATGATCTGTATCACTGGCAGTAATGGCAAGACAACAACGACATCGCTGATATACCATATCTTTAAGGCAGCCGGCTATGACGCAGGATTAGCAGGAAATATCGGCAGAAGCCTTGCCCTGCAAGTAGCGGAGGATCCACATGAACACTATATCATTGAGCTCAGCAGTTTCCAATTAGACAATATGTATGACTTTCGCGCCAACATTGCCATTCTCCTCAATATCACGCCCGATCATCTCGACAGATATGACTTCAAGTTTGAAAACTATGCAGCTGCGAAGATGCGCATTACACAGAACCAGACTGCTGAGGACTCTTTCATCTACTGGAACGATGACCCTGTTATTAAAAAGGAACTGGAGAAATACGACATCAAGGCTATCCAATATCCGTTCTCAGAATTGAAGGAGAAAGGGAGTATTGGCTACATTGAAGAGGGACAGTATAAGTTAGAGAAGCCCACCCCCTTCAATATGGAGCAGGAGGAACTGAGCCTTACTGGGAAGCATAACATCTACAATTCCTTGGCAGCAGGTCTTGCCACGATCATTGCTGGCATTAAGAAAGACATTATCCGCAAGAGTCTCAGCGACTTCCCTGGGGTTGAACACAGACTGGAAAAGGTTTGTAAGGTTCGTGGAGTACAATACATCAATGACTCGAAGGCTACAAATGTCGATGCTTGCTGGTATGCATTAGAAAGTATGAAGACTCCCACTATCCTGATCTTAGGTGGTAAGGACAAAGGAAACGACTATAACGAAATCAAGGATATGGTCAAGGAGAAATGTGTAGGACTGGTTTATTTGGGCGCAGACAACACGAAACTTCATAACTTTTTCGACGGAATGGGCATCCCCGTGAGGGACACCCATAGCATGAAAGACTGCGTGGCAGCATGCTATGAAATGGCAAAGCCTGGAGACACTGTCCTATTAAGTCCTTGCTGTGCCAGCTTCGACCTCTTCAAGAACATGGAAGATCGCGGCACACAGTTTAAGGAGCAAGTCCGAAACTTGTAAACATCATGAGGGATAAATCATTAAAATCATGATCAATAAGACCTTAGGAAATATATTCAAAGGTGATAAGGTGATATGGATGGTGTTTTTCTTCCTTTGCCTGATCAGTGTCGTTGAGGTATTCTCTGCCTCATCGGAACTGACTTACAAGGGAGGGAATTACTGGGCACCAGCCTTAAAGCACATCGGTACCCTCATCTTCGGAATCTTCTGCATGGTGGTTACCGTGAACATCCCATGCCGGTTCTTCAAGATCGTTACGCCTTTTTTGTTGATCATCTCTGTCGTTACTTTACTATGGGTCGACTTCAACGGTCAGTCTACCAACGATGCGCAACGCTGGATCAAGGTTCTCTGGATACAGTTCCAACCCTCTGAGATAGCAAAGGGGGCGATGGTCCTTGCAACGGCCCAGATCTTAAGTGCTATGCAGACTGACCATGGCGCAGACAGGAATGCCTTCAAATATATCCTGGTTGTCTGCGCGCTCATCATTCCCTTGATCATGAAGGAAAATTTGTCCACTGCAGCCCTACTCTGCGTGGTCATCTTCATGATGATGATCTTAGGGAGAGTACCGGCCAGACAATTAGGGAAGCTGTTGGGCGTGATCGCACTATTGGGCGTAATCGTATTTTCCTTGATCATGGCTGTTGGACATGACTACACGAAAGAGGACAAAAAGGAAAATCTGACAGAGCAAATCAACCATAAAGAAGAAGAGAGCGGAATACAGGGAAAGCTCTTCCACCGTGCAGACACCTGGCGTTCCCGCATCGACAAGTTCTTTGATGGAAATGAAGTCCCGCCTGAGCAAGTTGATCTGGACAAGGATGCGCAGACCGCTCATGCTAACATTGCCATTGCATCGTGCAATATTATCGGCAAAGGACCAGGGAACTCAGTAGAGAGAGATTTCCTCTCTCAAGCTTTTTCTGACTTTATCTATGCCATTATCATTGAGGAAACCGGCATCGAAGGGGCTATCTTTGTTGCGATGCTCTATATTATCTTGCTTTTCCGAACAGGAAGAATCGCCAACAGATGCGCTCATACTTTCCCTGCTTTCCTAGCTATGGGACTATCACTGCTTTTGGTAACACAAGCATTATTCAACATGTGCGTAGCCGTCGGCTTGGCTCCAGTAACAGGTCAGCCACTGCCTCTCATCAGCAAGGGAGGAACATCTACCCTGATTAACTGCATCTATGTTGGGGTAATTCTCAGCATTAGCAAATCTGCTGCAAAAAAAGATTCCACAGCGGAGAATTTGCCCGAGCAAGTAGTAGATGCTGCCTGATAAAATAAAAGTTGCAGAAAATGATTAAATCAGAAATATTTTGATTACTTTTGCAATATCGAGTAGGAACATATAGAAAAAAAGATAAATGGACCAGGAAATAAGAATCATCATCAGTGGCGGTGGCACCGGAGGGCATATCTTTCCTGCAGTGTCGATTGCGAATGCCATCAAAGCCAAATGTCCCAAAGCAAAGATCCTGTTCATTGGTGCTTTAGGACGAATGGAAATGCAACGGGTACCAGCTGCAGGATACGAAATCAAAGGACTTCCCGTGAGGGGATTGCTGCGTCCCATCTGGTCACCGAAGAACATCTCTGTGATTCTTGACTTCCTGAAAAGTAAGCGGATGGCAAGAAAGATCATCAGGGAGTTTAAGCCTCAGGTCGCAGTCGGTGTCGGAGGCTACGCCAGTGGTGCAGCCTTGGATGCGGCCTACGGGATGGGCATACCTTGCCTCATCCAGGAACAGAACTCGTATGCAGGAAAGACCAACAAGATGTTAGCAAGGAAAGCCAGTAAGATCTGTGTCGCTTACGAAGGAATGGAGCGTTTCTTCCCTGCTGATAAGATCATGATGACCGGCAATCCTGTCCGCCAGAACATCCTCAATACACAAGTAACCCCGGAAGAAGCACGCCTGCAGTTCGGACTGGATCCTAACAAGAAAACCATCCTCCTCGTTGGGGGTAGCTTGGGGGCACGTACCATCAATGAAAGTGTCTTACAGCATATAGACTTGGTCAAGGACAGCAATGTCCAATTCATATGGCAAACAGGTAAATACTACCACCAAGAAATCTTGGAACGCATGAAGGACCATCAGGAACTGCCCATGCTGAAAATACTGGACTTTATCAGTGATATGGGTGCAGCTTATCAGGCGGCCGACTTAGTCATCAGCCGTGCAGGGGCAAGCTCTATCTCGGAGTTCTGTCTCATCGGAAAGCCTGTGATCCTTGTGCCAAGCCCGAATGTGGCAGAGGATCATCAGACAAAGAATGCCATGGCATTGGTCAACAAAGATGCTGCCATCTACGTCAAAGACGCAGATGCGCCTGACGTACTGTTGGAAATTGCCATCAAGACCGTACAGGATGATAAAAAACTTGCTTCATTAAGTGAAAATATAAAGAAATTAGGATTAAAGAACTCGGCAGATGTCATTGCCGGGGAAGTGATAAAACTCGCACAAAAGAATGGAACTGAAAGATATTAAGGCAGTATACTTTATTGGCGCTGGGGGCATCGGAATGAGCGCCATCGCCAGATACTTCATCAACAAGGGCTTAGTAGTAGCCGGATATGACAAGACTCCTTCCGACCTGACCCGTCAGTTGGAGAAGGAAGGCATGCTCATACACTATGAAGAGAATATCGAGGAAATACCGCATGCCTGCAGGGACCCCAAGTCATGTCTTGTCGTCTATACTCCCGCCATCCCAACAACACACCAAGAATTGCAATATTTCAGGGATGGAGGCTTCGAAGTGATGAAACGCGCTCAGGTATTGGGCATCCTTACCCGTACCCACAAAGGACTGTGCGTAGCTGGCACACATGGAAAAACAACGACATCGACGATGTGCGCACATATCATGCACCAAAGCCATGTGGACTGCAACGCGTTCTTGGGAGGTATCTCCAAGAACTATGGTACCAACTACATTCTTTCCGACCACAGTGATTATGTGGTGATTGAAGCGGATGAATTCGACCGCAGCTTCCATTGGCTTCGCCCGTGGATGAGCGTTATCACGGCCACTGACCCCGACCACTTGGATATCTATGGCACAAAAGAAGCCTATCTGGAAAGCTTCCGACACTATTCGGAGCTGATTCAGCCAGGCGGTGCCCTGATCATACATACGAACCTGGAGATGCAACCCCATGTCCAGGAAGGGGTCAAGACCTATACCTACAGCCGGGACAAAGGGGATTTCCATGCTGAGAACATCCAAATAGAGAATGGGGAGATCACTTTCGACTTCGTCTCTCCCATTGAGAACATCCCTGGCATACAATTAGGACAACCTATTCCCATTAACATTGAGAACGGGGTTGCTGCAATGGCACTGGCACAATTGAACGGATGCACTTCCGAAGAGATCAAATATGGAATGAAGACATACCATGGAGTAGACAGGCGGTTTGACTTCAAGATCAAGAATGACAAGATCGTCTTTCTCTCTGATTATGCCCATCACCCCAAAGAGATCTATCAAAGTGCCAAGAGCATCCGTGAGTTGTATAAGGACCGCAAGATCACTGCGATCTTCCAACCTCACCTGTATACAAGGACGAGAGACTTCTACAAGGACTTTGCAGATGCCTTAAGCCAGTTGGACGAGGTAATTCTCTGCGATATCTATCCAGCCCGCGAACAACCGATCCCTGGAGTCACGAGCAAGCTCATCTATGACAACCTAAAGCCAAATGTCAAGAAAAGCATGATCCATAAGGAGGATGTGCTGGACCTGGTGAGGAACAGGGATTTTGACGTACTGATCGTTTTGGGCGCAGGCGATTTGGATAACTACGTTCCTCAGATCACCAAGATCTTGGAGGCTAAGTACAAATAAGACATCGCTGAAGGACGGTTCTATGAGCGCAAACTGGAAAAAGACCATGACGGTCGTACTGGACGTGGTACTTGCAGGGTACTTAGTAGTGGCTTTCACGGCTTTTAACAAGCCTGATGAGACCGCGAAGGTCTGCACGAAAGTGAGTATCAATATCCAGGATGAGACGACAAATGGCTTTATCAGTGCCGAAGAGATCAAGAACAGGTTGACAAGAGTTCGGCTCTATCCGCTGGGGAAACCGATGAGCAGCATTGACGCTCGCAGCATCGAGGAGACGCTGAAAATCAGTCCATTCGTACAGACTGCTGAGTGCTATAAGACACAAGACGGGCATATCTGCATCACCATTACACAAAGGATGCCTATCGTAAGGATCAAGGCGAACAATGGGGACGACTATTATATCGACGATAACGACCATATCATGCCGAATTCCCATTACACTTCCGACATGATTATCGCAACGGGGCATATCAACAAATGGTTCGCCCAAAATTACATCTATTTCCTGAGCAAGGCTCTGATGGGGAACGACTTATGGAAAAACTTGGTGGAACAGATCAATGTCTTGCAGGACAAAAGCATAGAACTGGTACCACGGGTGGGAAACCATATCATCTGCCTCGGTCCACTGCCCGAGAGTAAATACAGAAGTGAAAGGGAACAGATGATCAATGCGTTCACTCAGAAGAAGATGGACCGCTTAGAGAAATTCTATAAATACGGGCTCTCACAAGCTGGATGGAATAAATATTCTTATATCGACTTGGAGTTTGACAACCAGATCATCTGCACGAAGAGCGAAGAATGCTTGGCAGAAGAGGGAAAGGAGGAGGCTGCCAATTCAACCCGCGAAGAAGATGAGATGGCAAGCGATGGACTGCAAGGGGACCAAAAGAAAGAACCAGCCGGACAAGTCGCATCTTCTACGACAGAGAAGGTGACGCCACAGAAAGTCGCAGAAGCACGCCAGGAGAAGTCCCATGATACTTCCACAAAAGAAGGGAAGACAACGTACAAGGGCAGCAAAAACGCCAAAAAGGATGCGAAGACGGAGAAAGCCAACACATGGCAAGCAGGACAGAAGGATACAAAGAAGACCGACTCCGCAAAAGACAACAAGAAAAAGAAATGATTTGATAATAAAATAAACGTATGGCAAAGGAATTTATCGTAGCAATAGAGCTCGGTTCATCAAAGATAACCGGCATCGCAGGGAAGAAGAACCCGGATGGCAGCATCATGGTGCTTGCTGTCGCCAAGGAGGATTCCACCTCATGCATACGCAAAGGCGTGGTGTACAACATCGACAAGACTGTACAGTGCCTAACGAATATTGTCAAGAAGTTAGAGACAATATTGAAGACGAAGATTGCACATGTCTACGTAGGAGTAGGCGGGCAGTCTATACGAAGCATCAGAAATGTCATCGTTAAAGAATTGCCCGAGGAAACCATTGTCACGCAAGACGTAATCAATGAGCTGATGGATGCCAATCGGAATATGAAATATCCCGAACAGGAAATATTGGATGCAGTGACCCAGGAATACAAGGTTGACAACCAGTTCCAAATCGATCCTGTGGGGATCCCATGCACCCGGCTCGAAGGTAACTTCCTGAATATCCTATGGAGGAATACGTTCTACCGCAATCTAAACGACTGTTTTACCAAAGCGGGCATCGCCATCGCTGAAATGTACCTGGCTCCACTTGCCTTGGCAGACAGCATCTTGAGCGAGACAGAAAAGCGCAGTGGATGCCTTCTCGTCGACTTAGGGGCTGAAACGACTACGGTTTCGATTTATTATAAGAATATCCTACGCCATCTCTCTGTCATCCCTTTAGGAAGCAACAATATCACAAAGGATATTGCATCCCAGCAAATCGAGGAACAAGACGCGGAAAAGATGAAGCTCAAATATGGCAGTGCATATACAGATAATAATGACATCGACAACACGTTGACCTACCCTATCGACCAAGAACGCCATCTCGATTGCCGTAAATTCGTTGAGATCGTAGAGGCAAGGGTCAGCGAAATCATCGAAAACGTATGGTTCCAGGTCCCAAATGACTTCACTGATAAGCTAATGGGGGGAATCATCCTCACAGGTGGCGGTTCCAATATGAAGAATATCGAGCAGGCTTTCCGTAACCATACCCATATCCAGAAGATCAGGATCGCTCATTTTGTCTCACAGGTAATCAACTCTAATAACCCTGATATCAATGCCAAAGACGGGACAATGAACACGGTTTTAGGGCTCTTAGCGAAGGGAGACATGAACTGTGCAGGAGAGGAAATCACGAACGACCTGTTCGGACAAAGCGGCGGGAAGACCGTTACGACCGCTGATCTGCACAAAAACCCACGATCCTTGAATGAAACCAGCGGAAGGGGTGTCGTCCAGACCGAAGCCGAAAAGCAAATGGCAGAGGAAGAGGCAAGGAAGAAGAAAGAGGAAGAAGAGGAAAAGGCACGCCGCGAAGCAGAACAAAAGGCCAAGGAGGAGGAAGAGCGGAAGAAAGAAAAAAGCTTCTGGCACAAGACCTTTAAGGGGCTCAAGGACTTCGGGAAGAAAATGATCCAAGAAGAGGAATAAGACAAATACTAATCATGAAGGAACTATGGCAGACAATATCATAAAACCCAATATGGTCGACTTCGGGGAACCAGAGAAAGAAAGTAGTATCATTAAGGTGATCGGTGTAGGAGGTGGCGGTGGCAACGCCGTCAACCACATGTACCGCGAAGGTATCCACGATGTCTCTTTTGTGCTGTGCAACACAGATGCACAGGCATTAAACGACTCTCCTGTCCCTGTCCACTTGCAATTAGGAAAGGAAGGACTGGGAGCAGGCAACAAACCGGAGAAAGCAAGGCAAGCCGCAGAAGAGAGCCTGGACGATATCAAGAACATGCTGAATGATGGGACGAAAATGGCCTTCATCACCGCTGGAATGGGCGGAGGAACAGGAACAGGTGCCGCCCCTGTCATAGCAAAGGTATCGAAGGAAATGGGGATCCTCACCGTAGGCATCGTCACCATTCCCTTCCGGTTCGAAGGTCCGAAGAAGATCGATCAGGCACTGGATGGCGTGGAGGAGATGGCAAAACACGTCGATGCCTTGCTCGTCATCAATAACGAACGGCTCAGGAAAATCTATCCTGACCTGACCGTCCTTGAGGCTTTTGCCAAGGCCGACGACACCCTGAGCGTAGCTGCCAAGAGCATTGCGGAGATCATCACCATCCATGGACTGATCAACCTCGACTTCAACGACGTGAAGACAGTACTGAAAGACGGTGGCGTTGCTATCATGAGCACAGGCTACGGAGAAGGTGACGGACGAGTGAAGAAAGCCATTGAGGACGCACTCAACTCTCCCCTATTGAATGACAACGACGTGTTCAACTCCAAGAAAATATTGCTCAACATCGCGTTTGCAAGCGAGAAAGGCAACTCCGGATTGATGATGGAGGAGATGAACGATGTGAACGAATTCATGGAGAAATTCGGCAATGATTTCGAAATCAAATGGGGACTTGCACTTGACCCGGAATTGGAGGGCAAAATAAAGGTTACCATCCTTGCCACAGGATTCGGCCTTGAGGATGTGGAAGGCATGAATAACCATCTGAAAAAGCATACGGAAGAAGAGGCAAACCAGATCGCCAAAGAAGAAGAGGAACGGGCAGAGCGCGTAGACCGCATGAACAGATACTATGGGAAAGACGCTAATCGTGCCCAGTATAAGCGCCGTCCCCATATCTTCTTGTTCCATCCCGAGGACCTTGACAATGACGACATTATCCTCGCCGTCGAGAATACGCCCACATACATGAGGACGCAAACGATGTTACAGAACATCCGCAACCAGAAAACAGGAAACATCAACAACAACGAGGAAGAGAAAAAGGAACCCATACAGGGCACCATCACTTTCTCCTAATAAAACAAAATAACAAATGGCACTTTTTGAACAAGTCAGCGAAGACATCAAAACGGCGATGAAAGCCCGTGACAAGGTTCGCTTGGAAACCTTGCGAAACATCAAGAAGGTATTCCTGGAAGCAAAGACTGCCCCTGGAGCCAATGACACCTTAGAAGACGCTGCAGCATTGAAAATCCTGCAAAAATTAGCCAAGCAAGGCAAGGAAGCTGCAGAATTGTTCAACCAGCAAAACAGACCGGACCTGGCGGAAGAGGAAATGGCACAGGTGAAGGTCATCGAGGAATATTTGCCCAAACAACTCTCTGAAGCTGAGATTGAAACTGCCGTGAAAGGCATTATCGCCCAGACAGGCGCAACCAGCATGAAGGAAATGGGAAAGGTGATGGGACTTGCCACCAAGCAGTTGGCGGGAAAGGCCGATGGGAAAATCATCTCGACCATCGTCAAGAAGCTATTGGCATAAGGATTTGACAAGAGCCCCACTTGGTTGAGCGTCCAGTGGGGCTCTTGTCGATCAAGATGGAGTTAGCCGCTCGACAAAGTCTTCAAACAAACAGTTCCCGAAGGATATCAAATGACTTTAACTCCGGGAAATCCGGAATGTGGAGACGATAAAATTGGAGGATCAATGCCGTGCAACGGTTCCTGTCTTCACGGGAAATCCTTAGCAAATGCATCGTCTCGTATTGAAGGCGCATCAAAAGCAGGATCCGGGCAGAATCAGCAGGAAGAAGGTAGTCCTTGTGCAAGGGAACAGTCCCAACAAAGCAACCACTGCGCAGATCGAAAAAGTCTCCAGGATGATAATCCTCCAAGTTGGGGAAGAATCCCAGGAAACGAGACAACCGCAACATAAACACCAAATGGAAGTTTGAAAAGGAACGCACGGCACTGTCCAACCAGAGGACACTCTTCTCCACATAATCATAAAGCAATGAATTCTGTTGCTCATCACGGGTGGCGTAATAGAGGAACTCAGCGCAAAAAAGGGAAATGGACAACTTATAAGGATCAAAAGGGATCGCGGAGAACGGATCTGCAATCCGTATATCCTTGAAGCGTTGCAACTTCATCTTCTGCCGGTAATCATATTGTACGTCCAAGAGGGTTAACGGTTGGAAAAACTGTCGCTTGACCTTACCCTTCGACGACTTAGGGATAGGACAAATAAAGGGCACCCTACCCGCTTGCTCGGTAAAGAGATCAACAATCATCTGAGACTCCCCGTATTTAATAGAATGCAATACGATTGCCTTGGTATTTATCTGCATAACATCCCTCCAACGCTCCAAAATTACTAAAAAACAAGC
The DNA here is from genome assembly GCA_900316015.1 of uncultured Prevotella sp. Classification (GTDB taxonomy): domain Bacteria; phylum Bacteroidota; class Bacteroidia; order Bacteroidales; family Bacteroidaceae; genus Prevotella. Next base: position 52,271 of record ONBG01000015.1, read on the forward strand.
ATTTAGAGAAAATTTTCACTCGAAAATTTGCACAATTCAATAAAATAGACTAACTTTGCACCCGCAAAATCGGTCAATGGTCCCTTCGTCTATCGGTTAGGACGAGAGATTTTCATTCTCTAAAGAGCAGTTCGATTCTGCTAGGGACTACAAATAAATAAAAATAATTAATAATAAGATGGCAAATCACAAATCATCAGTAAAGAGAATCCGTCAAACGAAGACAAGGACTCTGCACAATAAATATTATGCAAAGACAATGCGTAATGCAGTTCGTAAGCTGCGTGCAACAACTGACAAGGACGAGGCAGCAAAGCTGTATCCAGCAGTTCAGAAGATGTTGGATAAGCTGGCTAAGACCAATATTATTCATAAGAACAAAGCTGCAAACTTGAAAGCAAGTTTGTGCCAGCATATCAACAAGTTGGGATAATCCCAACTTGCTTGCAACGATTATAAAGGTCGTATCCTCTGGATACGGCCTTTAAACGTATAGCTCATCGATCAGAATAATAACGCCCGTTCTTGCCTAAGCGCAAGTAAGGTTCTATCTCAGGATAGCGCAAGCGGTATTCTGCACCCAGGCAATGGTCGGCAGGACCTATCACGATCACCCATCCGTCAATATAGCCTGCGTTCCCTATCACTAATTCCTCTGGTTTCTGGACGCCAGTCTGCAAATTTCCTTTATACCGCCACATCAACGACTTAATCTGTTGCTCATCACACTTGAAGATCTCTGCCACGGAAAGGCGATGCCCATCTTTCTTGCTGAACGTCGCACAATCGGCTGACGTCCATGTTTCCGTATCCTTATCCTTGACCATACTCTCGAAAGTCACGCAATCCTCATCCTCATACCCACGATAAATCTCAACAGATCGGGAACCGCTATTGCCATCGGAGAAATACTGCTCGCAGCTTAATTGCAGGAGACTGCCGAAATCAGTAACATCAAACCGGGCTGGGACATCAACGCCCAAGACATCGCAAATCCAATGCCTGGCACTGTCCACCGCTGCCGTACATCCCGACACAGGAAACTCGACTTTAGCCGTGAAAGCGCAATCTCCATGAATACGTTTCAGTGAAAATGACTGAGTATCGAAAAAGGTGACCACAGCTGAAGACGGACAAACCCACCACAAGAACATGCAAAATAGAAAATAGCGAATCTTACCCATACTTCTGCAAAGGTAATGCAAACCAAGTGAAAAACAAAATAAATGCCCAAGAAATTCCTACCAAACAGGAGGCTGGAGATGACCTTTTGGAAAGCCGCAGATGACCTATTTGAAACACAAGGCGCACGCCATTGCAAGCCAATCAGTTTTAGTCATTTTTAGGAAGGAATTCTTTCCTGATCTGCGGGATTTTTAGTATCTTTGCACGTTATTAAGACATAAATCAAAAATGGCAGAAAATCAGAACGTAGAAAATAACTATTCAGCCAAAAACATCCAGGTGCTCGAAGGGCTTGAAGCCGTCAGAAAGCGTCCGGCCATGTATATTGGTGACATCAGTGAGAAGGGACTTCATCATCTGATCAACGAGACCGTCGACAACTCTATTGACGAGGCAATGGCTGGTTTCTGTAAGAACATCGAGGTCACCATCAACGCAGATGGCTCCATTACCGTACAGGATGACGGTCGAGGCATCCCTGTCGACGAGCATAAGAAGCTGCATAAGTCGGCATTGGAAGTCGTCATGACGGTCCTGCACGCAGGAGGAAAGTTCGACAAAGGATCCTACAAGGTCAGCGGTGGTCTGCACGGAGTGGGTGTAAGCTGCGTTAACGCCCTGTCTTCTCACATGAAATCACAGGTATTCCGGGATGGAAAGATCTACCAGCAGGAATATGAGAAGGGAAAGCCGCTCTACCCTGTGAAGGTCATCGGCACCACGGAGTTACGCGGTACGCGCCAGCAGTTCTGGCCAGATCCCACGATTTTCACGACAACGAACTTCAAATGGGATATAGTGGCCAGCCGTATGCGGGAGTTGGCATACCTGAACGCAGGCATCAAGATCACGTTAACCGACCTGCGTCCGGATGAAGATGGCAAGACACGACAGGAGGTCTTCCACGCCAAAGACGGACTGAAGGAGTTCGTCCGCTACGTAGACCGCCATCGCACCCATCTCTTCGATGATGTCATCTACCTGAAAACAGAGAAACAGGGCATCCCTATCGAGGTGGCAATCATGTACAACACGGATTATTCGGAGAATATTCATTCCTACGTCAACAATATCAACACCATAGAAGGCGGTACTCATCTGACCGGTTTCCGCGCTGCCCTGACCCGCGTCCTCAAGAACTACGCGATAAATGACCCACAGATCTCCAAGCAAATCGAGAAATCGAAGATCGAGATTGCACCGGATGACTTCCGCGAGGGACTGACTGCCGTCATCTCAATCAAGGTGGCAGAGCCGCAGTTCGAAGGCCAGACGAAAACGAAATTAGGCAACAGTGAGGTTGCCGGTGCCGTACAGCAGGCTGTCGGCGAGGCCCTGACAAACTACTTGGAGGAGCATCCGAAAGAGGCAAAGATGATCTGCGACAAGGTCGTCCTCGCGGCTACGGCTCGCATCGCGGCTCGCAAGGCCAGAGAAAGCGTGCAACGCAAGAACCCGATGACTGGAGGAGGATTGCCGGGCAAGCTCGCCGACTGTTCAAACAAGGACCCCAAGGAATGCGAGATCTTCCTCGTCGAGGGTGATTCCGCAGGTGGCTCAGCCAAGCAGGGGCGCGACCGTTACACACAAGCGATCCTTCCGCTCCGCGGTAAGATCCTGAATGTAGAGAAAGTGCCTTGGCATCGCGTCTTCGAGGCTGAGTCCGTGATGAACATTATCCAGAGCATTGGCGTCCGCTTCGGAGTGGACGGAGAAGGTGACAAGGAGGCGAACATCGACAAACTGCGGTATGACAAGATCATTATCATGACCGATGCCGATGTCGATGGTTCCCATATCGACACCCTGATCATGACATTGTTTTACCGCTTTATGCCCAAGGTCATCCAGGAAGGTCATCTATATATCGCCATGGCTCCCCTGTATCGATGCACCTACAAGAAGGTATCAGAATACTGTTACACAGAACAGCAACGCCAGGCGTTCATCGACAAGTACGTCCAAGGCAACGATGACGATAAGGCTTTGCATACCCAGCGATACAAAGGATTGGGTGAGATGAACCCAGAACAGTTGTGGGAAACGACCATGGATCCTAAGAACAGGATGCTGAAACAGGTCACCATCGAGAACGCAGCGGAAGCTGATGAGGTATTCTCCATGTTGATGGGTGACGACGTAGAGCCCCGACGGGAGTTCATTGAGCAGAATGCTACTTACGCAAATATCGACGCATAAACCAATACAAAAGATAGCGAGCGGACTGTTTTCCAGTCCGCTCTTTTTCATGCAACGTCTCATGAGGCATACATTGTTGCTTTTCTTCATTCTCCTGAACCTTGCCCACAGCGCATACGGGCAAGGCAGATTCAGTCATTGGATATCCTATCCGACGGTGGACAGCACCTCACAGATATGGTTCAGGCACACATACGTCACGCAGAAGGCACCGGAACAGGCAACGATAACACTTACTTCCACCGGGCATTTTGAGTTGTTTGTCAACGAAAGAAACGTGAGCAATGACGTGATGGTCCCGTATCGCCCTGCCCTGTCCGACCAACCTGTTGCCATCACCTATGATGTCAGCCGCTTCCTACGTCCAGACAGCAATACTATCGCTGTCTGGTATGCCCCAGTATACCCTCATCTCAACGAACGGCAGGTATCCCTCTCCTATTACGGAAAGATGGAAGACGGACAGTCATTCTGCCATGTCTCAGACAGCGACTGGCTCTGCCATGTGGCAAATAGGTCGCTGTTGTCAGGAAATGGAGAATTGCAAAATGGAAAAGACTACCCTTTAAGATGGAATTCCAACGAGATTGACCCGGCTTGCTGGCTATCAGCGAAGGAACAGAAGGGAGACGACAGGGAGGAGATCCTACGCTTTTCTTCCTTCTACCCGGCAGAAAAAGTGAGCAAGATCTTACAAGGACAGCCAGTCACAGCAGGTCAAGACAGAGTCTACTATAACTTTCCTGTCACCACTCAGGGGTGGGTACGTGTGACGATACGCAACGCAAGACCTGGTGAGCGGATCCATATCGGAGGACTGGAATACATCTGCAACGGGAAAACGGACGAACAAGCCTACCGGAAGTTTACCGCCTCCGACAACCAACAGGTCCTCATATACGGTGACAGATATTTCCAGAAAAGTCAGATTCAGAAAGTGGAAGCCTTAGAGATTGTCCCCTATTTCCACAGCAGTTATCTGTACTGAAGCCTATCTTTTTCGGAGAACACGACAAACTTTCCGTTTGAAATCCCTATCTTTGCACCCAACATAGGAAACAAAAGCAAAACATGACGCGTTCCCCACTGAGCAAAATCACCATAGAGACTGCCAAGGAAGTTTATAAGGGCAGTTATATCGACGATGAAATCATCCTTTTTGATGAATTCGCAGATGTTCCTCTACCGAGCGAGCCTCGGCGGATGGGATGCCTGCTCTTAGCCCTTTGCCTCAAGGGCAAAGCCCAATATACCGTGGATACGGAAATTCATCAAGTAAAAAGTGGGGATATCATCATCATCGGCGAAGGACAAGTCGTGGACAATTACTTGCTTAGCCGCGACTGCAGCGGCATCGCCTTCATGGTCTCCTACGACTTCTTCAACGAGGCTTTCCAGGGCGTGAGTGAACTGTCTGCGCTGTTCTTGTTTGCCAGGACTCATCCCGTATGCTCGCTCCTTCCACAAGAGGTGGGCACTTTTACATCGTATTTCAAGATCATCAAGGAAAAGGCGGACAACAAGGAGCACCATTTCCGCATTGAACTTGCAAGGACGTTGTTCAAGGCGATGATCTACGACCTCAGTAATGGCATCTACAGGTTCCAGCAAATGGAAAGGAAGGATTGCAGCCGGGCTGAATCTATCTTCCGCGACTTCATCCAACTCGTGGCTCGAAACTTCAAGGAGGAACGCCGCGTGGGATGGTATGCCCAGCAATTATGCATCACGCCGAAGTACCTTTCAGAAACTATCAAGCAAATGAGTCACCGCACTCCCAATGAATGGATCGACCATTACGTGCTGATAGAGATACGGGTCCTCCTCAAGAACACGACCAAGAGCATCAAGGAAATTACCATGGAAATGAACTTCCCCACACAAAGTTTCTTAGGAAAGTTCTTCAGGGAACACATGGGAATGTCCCCATCAGATTACAGGAAGTCCTGACGATTCCTCTCAAAGGATGTCTTGCTTTAAGATATCGTCTGCTATTTCACAAAGCTCACGGTACCAGTCTTCACCGAAACGACGGGTCAGTGGGTCCTTGAGATAGCGATAAAGCGGCAGATTGAGCCGCTGTCCCTTGGCAACTGCTGCCTGGCAGATGGACCAACGATGATAGTTGAGCCCCACCAGTCCCCCTCCGAATTGTTTCTCACGCACAGGATAGAGGGCACAAGAGATAGGCTTGCAGAAACGGGAGCGATGGTTTCGGTAAGCCCTTTCCAAGGTACACCAACAGCAATCGTTCTCATGGCAAGTAAAAACACAGTCTCTGCCCTGCACGATACTGGTTACCAACTCACCCTCAGGATCCGTGTAAGCCACGCCTTGTTGATCGATGACAGCCTGGGCACTTGCCGATAACTCGCTCCAAACGACATCCAAGGAGTCCTCAATTTCACCGATTTCATCGAGAGTAACCGGTGCTCCAGCATCTCCTTCCACGCAACATGCGCCGTGGCAGGCATCAAGGTCACAACAAAATTTCACTGTAAGAAGGTCGGCAGACACTAAGACATTGCCTACCTGGAAAATGGGAAGAATACGTTTTTCCATCGGAAGAAAGGTTCAAAATAAGCAGGCGATCACCAGACGATAGGAGTCATTCCATGCTGCTTGAGATATTCGTTGCAACGGGAGAAATGATGATTGCCAAACCACCCGCCACGGTTGGCTGATAAGGGAGATGGATGAACGGACTGCAGGATCAAGTGCTTGTTAGGATCTATCAGATAAGCCTTGGAACGGGCATATCCTCCCCACAGGATAAAGACGAGATGCTCCCGGTCGGCATTCAATGCCTTGATAGCAGCATCCGTAAACTCCTCCCATCCCTTACGTTGATGGCTGGCAGCCTGGTGGGCTCGCACGGTCAAAGTGGCATTCAGGAGCAATACACCTTGCCGGGCCCAACGTGTCAGGTCACCAGATGAAGGCATCGGAGTACCTAAGTCCATCTCAATCTCCTTGAAAATGTTCACGAGGGATGGCGGGAAAGGCACGCCGTCGTTCACCGAGAAGCTCAGTCCATTGGCCTGTCCCAGCTCATGATAGGGGTCCTGACCGATGATCACGACTTTCACCTGGTCGAAAGGACAAAGATTGAAGGCATTGAAAATCAGCTTCCCGGGAGGGAAGCACTGGTAATGCAAGTACTCCTCACGCACAAACTGTGTCAGGTTGAGGAAGTATTGCTTGTCAAACTCCGCCCCGATATGCTGTTTCCAACTGCCTTCAATCTTCACATCCATCACAGACGGTATTACTTGTTATCAGAAATCAAGTTCTCGCCAGTCATGTCCGAAGGCTGCTCCAAGCCCATGATATGGAGGATGGAAGGAGCTACATCGGCAAGACGACCGTCCTTAACGGTAGCACTGTTATTGTTGGTCACGTAGATGAACGGAACTGGGTTCAAGGAATGTGCCGTATTAGGCGTTCCGTCATCGTTGATCGCATGGTCGGCATTGCCGTGATCGGCAATGATGATGGCCTCATAGTCTGCTGCCTTGGCGGTCTCAATCACTTCGCGCACGCATTGGTCAACCGCAACGACTGCTTTGGCGATGGCATTGTATACGCCCGTGTGACCTACCATGTCACCGTTGGCGAAGTTAACAACAATAAAATCATACTCCTGTGTCTTGATGGCACCCACCAACTTATCCTTCACCTCATAGACACTCATCTCCGGTTTCAGGTCATAGGTAGCAACCTTGGGAGACGGGACAAGGATACGGTCCTCGTTTTCGAACGGTGCCTCACGACCACCATTGAAGAAGAAGGTAACATGGGCATACTTTTCCGTCTCTGCGGTATGCAATTGCTTCTTCCCCAGCTTGCTCAAATACTCTCCTAAAGTATCCACAACGTTTTCCTTCGGGAAGAGAATATGGACATTCTTGAAGTTGGCATCATAAGGAGTCATGCAATAATACTGCAGGTCCTTGATCGTATGCATGCCTTCCTCGGGCATATCCTGCTGAGTGAGGACTGTCGTCAGCTCCTTCGCACGGTCGTTGCGGAAATTGATGAAGATGATCACATCCCCTTCTTGGATCGTGCCATCAACGGTCGAATGATGGATCGGCTTGATGAATTCATCGGTTACGCCCTCATCATAGCTTTCCTGCATGGCCTGTACCATATCGGTAGCCTGCTTTCCCTTGCCCTCCACGAGCAGGTCGTAAGCCTCTTTTACGCGATTCCATCGCTTGTCACGGTCCATCGCATAGAAACGACCGATGATGCTGGCGATATGGGCATCATTCTCTTCACATACCTTCGTCAGTTCGCTGATGAAGCCCTTGCCGCTCTTCGGGTCGGTATCACGACCGTCCATGAAGCAGTGGACGTAGGTGTTCTTCAGTCCATATTGCTTGGAAATCTCCACGAGCTTGAAGAGATGAGCCAAGGAAGAATGGACGCCACCTGTTGAGGTCAAGCCCATCAGATGCAACTTCTTGCCCGTCTTCTGGGCGTAGCTATAGGCAGAAACGATCTCCGGATTCTTCAGGATAGACCCATCCTTACAAGCGCGGTTGATCTTCACGAGGTCCTGATAGACGATTCGCCCTGCACCAATGTTCAGGTGACCAACCTCAGAGTTACCCATCTGACCGTCAGGTAAACCTACATCCTCGCCAGAAGCCTGAAGCTGAGAATGTGCAGACACTGCGTTCAGATAATCCAGATAAGGAGTCGGCGTGTTATAGATCACGTCACCCCGGTCATGCTTGCCGATACCCCAACCATCGAGTATCATCAATAAAGCTTTCTTTGCCATAACTTTTATGATTAATTATTCTACTTTTTACCTAAAATTCCAAGATGCAAAGGTACGATAATTTAGGTAATCCCCAAAAAGAAAAGAGATAAAAGCTATTAAATCCTTTCGTTTTCCAAGATAAATCATTACTTTTGCAAAGTCCATATACCCATGGAAGATAATGATAGTAGATGAGAATGAACCTACCACTAACCAGGACATCACAACCGAAACGTAATAACTAAGAAAATATGAGGAAAGGAAAGAAGTTACTTTTTATGGTAGCAATGATGGTTTCTGTATCGGCTTCGGCTCAGCATGCTCCTCAGCTGAATGCCCATAACATTGACGAAGTAATGAACGCCATGACGTTAGAGGAAAAGGCTCAGCTCTTGGCAGGTGCTGGTAACGACGGATTCGTTGGAAGTGGCTCCATGATGGGCCACCAGAAGAAATTGGTGGCGGGTGCGGCTGGCACAACTGCAGTGATCCCCAGGCTTGGCATTCCAGCAACAGTGCTCACGGACGGACCTGCTGGTGTCCATATCGACCCAACCCGAGAGGGGACATCCGCGACTTTCTATGCCACAGGATTCCCTATTGGTACTTGCTTGGCATCGACTTGGAACACGGAATTAGTGAAAGAAGTAGGCAAGGCGATGGGTAATGAAGCTTTGGAATATGGATGTGATGTAATCTTAGGCCCAGGCATGAACCTCCATCGCAACCCGCTGTGCGGACGCAATTTCGAATACTATAGCGAAGATCCGGTGGTCACAGGCTGGATAGGAACAGCCATGATCAATGGCATCCAAAGCCAGGGTGTGGGGGTGAGTGCCAAGCACTTCGCCGGCAACTCCCAGGAAACGAACCGCACCGGGCTCGATGAAAGGATCAGCCAAAGGGCTCTCCGGGAACTTTACCTCAAGGGATTTGAGATCGCCGTGAGAAATGCAAAGCCATGGACGGTGATGTCATCGTATAATAAGATCAACGGGGTATACTCACAAAACAACAAGGAAATGCTCACCGACATTCTCCGCAAGGAATGGGGATTCAAGGGAATCGTGATGACCGACTGGATCGGGAAGCGAAAAGACCTGCCGACTTTCACGGAGATCCAAGCACAGAATGACTTGCTCATGCCTGGATATCCTGCACAAGTAAAGGACATCATCGAGGCTGTGCAAAACGGGAAGCTGGATATCAAGGACGTGAATCGCTGCGTGAGGAACATGCTGGAATATATCGTGAAAACACCTCATTTCAAGGGATATGCGTTCAGTAACAAACCAGACCTGAAGGCGCATGCCGCCATTACACGGCAAAGTAGCACCGAAGGGATGGTCCTTTTGAAGAACAGCGACCACACATTGCCCATCCACAACCTGAAGGCAGTGGCCTTGTTCGGGGTCAGCTCATACGATTTCATGAGCGGAGGCTTAGGATCTGGCTGCGTAAACGTTCCTTATGTCGTCGACATGGTGACAGGACTGAAGAATGTTGGGGTCAACACAACGCCACAACTCACGGAGATCTATCAGGCGTATGTGAAATACGCATCTGCAAAACTCAAGGCAGACAAGAACCCGATGATGTGGTTCTTAAACCAAGGGCAACCGAAACTCGATGAAATCGAGATTACGGAACGATGCGTCCAGCATGAACTGCCTTTAGCTGATGCTGCCATCATCACGATCGGCAGACAGGCAGGAGAGGGAATGGATCGTCAGATAGAAGGGGAGTTCAACCTCACCGACACAGAGACAAAGATGATCCAACGGGTATCGAATGCTTTCCATGCTGCGGGAAAGAAGGTGATCGTGATCCTCAACTCTGGGTCTGTCATGGAAACAGCAAGCTGGCGTGATTATGCGGATGCCATTCTCGTGGCTTGGCAACCCGGGGAGGAAGGTGGAAATGCCGTAGCCGACGTGCTCACGGGAAAGGCTAACCCTTCTGGGAAACTGACGATGACTTGGCCGATTGCAGCAACCGACGTACCCTCCACGAAGAACTTTGCCAAGGATTATGACAGCTATACTTTTACCAACATGTTAAGCTATGGCGCACAGATTCCTGGATATCATTATAATAACCATGAGGAGGACATCTATGTGGGCTATCGCTACTTCGATACCTTCCATCAGAAGGTGGCATACCCCTTCGGGTACGGTTTGAGCTATACAACGTTCCAGTACGCAAAGCCAACGATCAAGCAAGATGGAGACAGGATCGAGGTGAGCGTCAGCATCAAGAATACCGGAAGCATCGCAGGAAAGGAAGTCGCAGAAGTGTATGTCGCTGCCCCGAAAGGCAACCTGCAGAAGCCTGCGAAGGAATTGAAAGCCTTTGGCAAGACAAGGATCCTGAAACCCGGAGAGAGCGAAACGCTGAGGATGTCATTTGCAAGGACCGACCTGGCGTCATTCGACGAATCCCAAAGCGCATGGGTTGTTGACCCGGGCACCTATACCGTGAAGGTGGGAGCCAACGTCGAGGATATCCGCGGCACCGCTACCATCAAGGTGAAAGGATCCATCGAACCCGTGAACAACGTCATGGCTCCCCAGGAAAAATTCAATCTTTTACATCAATAATATATGAAACGTACATGATCGGCTTTCGCCAAAGGGAATGAAAAGGGAATTTTGTACCTTTGCCACCGTATTAACCCTTTAACCCCTACAGATATGGC
>ONBG01000011.1 GCA_900316015.1 uncultured Prevotella sp.
CTAACATCCCCCAAGGCCCCCTTCTTTCAAAAGAAGGGGGTGCAACCGCTCCTCTCGTCGCTCTTTCATTAGGGTACTCGGGCATTCATAAGCCCTCGTTTTTTTTTTCGGGCTTGCGCCCTTGCTCCCTCGGGCATTCATAAACCCTCGTTCTTTTTTCTGGCTTGCTCCCTTGCCTTCTCCAGAAAGATTAGACGAGGGAGATGCCTTCGTCGGAGATGGTGATCTTATGATGCTTATATAGGTCGCCTATTGCCTTTTTATAGGTTCTTTTGCTTACCTGGAAGACGCGTTTGATGTCTTCTGGGTCGCTCTTGTCACCTAAGGCACACTTTCCGCCATGCTCTTTCAGGTACTGTAGGAGGGTGGCAGCGAAGTCAATGGTTTCTTTCCTTCCTGTCCGTTGCAGGGTAACGTCGATCTTCCCATCGGGTCTGACCATGGCGATATAGCCTTTCATCCTGTCGCCGGTATGGACGTACTTGAAGATTTGATCCTCGTATGCCAAGCCGGGATAGCGGTTGTCGATGATGACCTTGAATCCTAAATCGGTCTTTTGCCAAATGAGGATGTCGACTTCCTCTCCTCTTTTGTAGGGCGGCATGTCCTCGGCAAAATAACGCTCGACCTTGGCAGAGGCTACAATGCGGTAGCTCTCCTCGTCGATATGCACATGGACAATGTAGCTGTTGCCAATCTCCATCCGCTTTTTCTGCTCTCGAAAGGGGCAAAACAGGTCTTTCATCAACCCCCATTTCAAGAATGCACCGTACTCATTGACCCATGCAACCTGTAGGTAGGCAAAGTCACCAACCTTGGCAAGGGGATGCTCGGTGGTGGCTACGAGGCGTTCCTCATTGTCCAAATACAGGAATACCTCGATCTCATCGCCGATGGCGAACTGCTCGGGCACGTAACGCTTCGGCAATAAGATCTCTCCTTCTTCCCCGCCATCCAAGTAGATACCGAAGTCCACTTGCTTGACAATTTTCAGGGTGTTGTAATCTCCTAATTTAATCTTCATGATCTGTCTCGGTTATGGGTTCTTCTGTCGTGGCTTCCAAGATAGGATCCGTAAGAGTCTCCGTTGTGGGCTCCGTCTCTGGTTCCTCTGTGGGCAGTTCCTGTTTCGTGGCATCTTCAGGGAGCACGATCTGCCCGTCTTTCAGGTGAATGGTGCGGTCGGTGATAGCAGCTAATCCCTCATCATGTGTCACAATGACGAAAGTCTGCCCGTATTGGTCCCTCAGGTCGAAGAACAACTGGTGCAGTTCTGCCTTGTTCTTGCTGTCCAAGCTACCGCTCGGTTCATCGGCAAGGATGACTGCAGGGTTGTTGATCAAAGCCCTTGCCACCGCTACGCGCTGCTTCTCACCGCCAGACAGTTCATTGGGCTTGTGCTGGGCGCGGTCGGCTAATCCCATAAACTGCAGGAGTTCCATGGCCCGTTTCTTGGCTTCCCCGGTGCTTGTACCCGCAATATAGGCAGGGATCATGACGTTCTCCAATGCCGTAAACTCCGGGAGAAGCTGGTGGAATTGGAAGACGAAGCCGATATGCCTGTTCCTGAAATCGCTTAGCTTGCGCGTGTTGAGCTTGAGCACGTCAATCCCGTCGATGTTGATCGAGCCGCTGTCCGGCTTGTCGAGTGTCCCAATAATTTGCAGCAAGGTCGTCTTGCCGGCACCGCTCGGTCCGACGATGCTCACGACTTCGCCCTTGTCAATATGCAGGTCGATGCCTTTCAGGACCTGTAGGCTACCGAAACTTTTGGTAATACCTTTGATGTCTATCATACTATATTGTTTTATTTTCTTCTGAGTTTCTTGTTTAACCAGTCGCGCAGTTCCTCATAGGCACTGCGTTCCTCCTGGTGTTGTGCCTCCGTGAACGTCATCGAGTCCATCTTCTCGTCACCATACTGGTCGGGGAAGATGATCATCAAGTTCTTTCCGTAGAAGTATTTCGTTAATTCCTCGGGCAGTCGTTCCTGTGCATTCTTGTAAGAGATGGTACCCTTGCGGGCCGTGACCACCACAAACAGGTGGTCGTCCTTGATGGAGGAGGCAAGGTTGGGCATCTCGTTCCAATGCTCCATCGGGCTATCATCAGCCCGAACCTCCGGATATCGGTTACTAATGAACTCATGAATCATGGCGAGCGTATCTGTTCGCCCATGGAAGCTGATCCTGCATTCCAAGTTGCCAGCCAATTGCGCCAACCGGCTCAGCCAGCGATAGAACCCTGGTTCGTATTGCGCCCGTGAGGGTACAGCCACCTGGATCCGGCGTAGGGTAGACAGCGGCTGATTGAGTCGTGCCATGATGATCTGCCGGTTGAGTCCATTGAACAAACTTTGGTGGAAGCCACCCCAGAACTTTGGGGAGATATCCTTGTGCGTATGCATGCCGATGATGATCTCTGAAGCCTGGAACTCCTTAAACGCGTGCTTGATGCCATTGGCGATGTTGGCAGCAATCCTCACCTGCGTCTGTACGTGCTCATCGGCGGACACAGCAAATTGTGACACCTGCTCGAGAAGCCTGCGCCCAGCCTCTTGGTGCTGTTGCACATGCTCGTCATCATACACCACATTCAATGCCACTAAGTTATCCTTTACCTTTGGGCTCTTCATCAGTAGGGCCAGGTTGACCAGCCTGTTGGCATATTCCGGGTATTTGACAGGGATCAGTATCTTTTCCTCTTCCTTCTGTCGGAAATCCTCTTGTGGGAACTCCTTGTCGCGGAACACGATCTGCTGTGCTGACCGCTCCGTGACCAAGGAAGAGATGATGCACGTGAAGAGGATCATGATGACCACGCCGTTCAGCATGTCATCACCCACCAACGGTTGTCCCGTAGGCGAGGTCAGACGCATGCCCACCATTACCATGGCAATGGCACCGGCAGCGTGGGCTGAGGTCAACCCAAACATCATGTGTCCCGACGAGACCGGCATGTGGAAATCCAGGCATGCCACGTAGGCGGCAATGGCCTTCCCCACCGTGCCAAAGAACACAAAGCAGAAGACGATCCAGATGATATTGCCTCCCTCGAAGAGCAGGCGTACATTGATGAGCATGCCCACGCCGATCAGGAAATAAGGAATGAACAGGGCATTTCCGATGAACTCGATGCGGTTCATCAAGGGGGATACAGGTGGAATATACCTATTTAGAATCAATCCGGAGAAGAAGGCACCGAAGATGCCCTCTAAGCCGATCCACTGTGACAGGGATGCACTCATGAACAGGATGACCATGATGAAGATAAACTGCATGACAGCATCACTGTACCTGCGGAGAAACCATCTTGTCAGCCTCGGAATCAACCAGATCAATGCTGTGCAGTATACCGTTACTTTCATGGCAAAGAGTGCCCAGAAAGTGATTCCATCGGCTTGCTGGTTGCTTGCTACGATGGCAGCTAAGCACACCAATGCCAGGAAGAGGGAAATCATGGAAGAACCCACGCTCAGGGTCACGCTCGGCTTCCGCTGCAATCCATATCGTCTCACCACAGGATAAGCCACCAGGGTGTTCGATGCCATGATACAGCCAATGAGCAGAGATCCAGTGACCGTAAATTTCAGGATCTCAAGCCCCATGAAGTAGGAGAGGGCAAAAGGGATACTAAAGGTCAGGAGCCCAAAGACCAACATCTTTCTCTTGTTCTTCCTGACTCCTTCCATGTCCATCTCCAAGGCCGCCAAGAACATGATGTAATACAGTCCCACGCGCCCGAAAAGCTCAAAGGAATTGTCGCGTTCCAAGATGTTCAGCCCATATTTCCCTAAGATCACGCCCGCGATCACCATGCCGATGATATGGGGAATGCGGAGCTTCCCCATGATGATCGGAGCGGACAGGATGACCAACATCACCACTAAGAAAACCAAAGTGGGATCCGTGATTGGGAAATATGAGGCGATATGCGACATCTTTACGTATCATTCAGCGAAGGGAACGGCTTTGCCATGCCCTTTGTTTTGCAAAGGTGCAAAAAAAATATCAAATTTTCGATAAATACACCGAAAAGTTGTAATTTTGCAGCAGATTATTCGTATTATTAAAACATTAGTCTTATGAGAGTAGCAATTGTTGGTGCGAGTGGCGCGGTAGGACAGGAGTTCCTGCGTATCCTCGCTGAGAGAAATTTCCCGATGGATGATTTGGTTCTGTTTGGTTCCTCACGGAGTGCTGGACGAAAGTACAATTTCAAGGGAAAGGACTATGAGGTGAAGCTCTTGCAGCACAATGACGATTTCAAGGACATCGACATCGCCTTCACCTCTGCCGGTGGTGGCACCTCCAAGGAGTTTGCTGAGACCATCACTAAATACGGTGCGGTGATGATTGACAACTCAAGTACCTTCCGTATGGACCCGGATGTTCCCTTAGTGGTTCCGGAGATCAATGCGGAGGATGCCTTAGTCCGTCCACGTGGGATCATTGCCAACCCGAACTGTACCACGATCATGATGGTGGTCGTGCTGAATCCTATTGAGAAGCTCAGCCATATTAAGCGTATCCATATCGCCAGCTACCAGAGTGCCAGCGGCGCAGGTGCTGCTGCCATGAAAGAACTTCAGCAGCAATATAAGGAGATGATCGAGGAGGGAAAAGTGTCCACGATCCAGAAATTTCCCCATCAGTTAGCCTATAATGTCATCCCCCAGATCGATGTGATGACACCCAATGACTACACCAAGGAAGAGATGAAAATGTACAACGAGACGCGTAAGATCATGCACAGTGACGTGCGTACTTCAGCTACTTGCGTGCGCGTGTCCTCGCTCCGTTCCCATTCAGAAAGTGTCTGGTTTGAGACAGAACGCCCATTGACCGTTGAGGAAGTGCGCAAGGCCTTGGATGCTGCGCCTGGCGTTACCGTGAAGGACGATCCCCAGCATTACGTTTACCCGATGCCTTTGGAATCGGCAGGAAAGGATGATGTTTATGTGGGGCGTATCCGCAAGGACTTAGCCGATGACAATGGCATGACCTTGTGGCTCACGGGCGACCAGATCCGCAAGGGCGCTGCCCTGAACGCCGTGCAGATTGCAGAATATTTAGTGAAGGTAGGGAGCGTGAAGTAATTCACGCTCTTTATTTTCCTAAGAACTTCGTATTGAGATAATTGTTGAAAGCCTCGCGATAGAGGTCGCCAATAGGAAGATAGGTGTCAGCATCCATGATGACCCGGTTCTTGTTGACTTCCTGAATCTTTTTCAGGTTGATGATATACGAACGGTGGATGCGCATGAAAGAGTTGGGAAGGCGTTCCTCTATCTTCTTCATGCTGAGCAGGACCACCAAGGGCTTTTGGTTCTCTATATAGATCTTCAGGTATTCGCTCATCCCCTCGATATACCGGATCTCTTCTATGTTCACGCGAACCACCCTGTGCTCAGTCTTGAGGAACAAGGTGTCGTCCGACTCCTTGGGTAAGACAGGTGGGGCAGTGTTCAGAGCTGTGAACATCAGGTCGTATTGTTTTTTTACCTTGTTGGCGGCTAACTTAAACTCGTCCAGTCCGAACGGTTTCAGGAGATAGTCCACGGCATCCACTTTATAACCTTCTACGGCATATTCAGAGTAGGCTGTGGTAAACACCACAAGGGGAGGGGCGGCTAAAGACCTGACAAACTCCATGCCATTCAGGTCGGGCATGTTGATGTCGATAAAGATGGCATCGATTAGCTCATTCTGCATGATCTTTTTGGCCTCGGCGGCACTTTGGCATTCCCCCGCCAATTCCAAGAAGGGAATTTTCTGAATATACGTAGCCAACTGCCTTAACGCTAATGGCTCATCATCAATGGCTAAACATTTGATCATATAGATACTGTTTTATGAAGAGGAATGTCGAGTTTGACTGTGTAGATGTCCTCTCCGTCGTTAATGTCTAAAGAATAATCCTTTCCGTAAATTAGGTCCAACCGCTTACGCACATTGGCGAGTCCTACGCCCCCAGGGCGTTCAGTGCTCTCCGCGTGTTTGCTGTTCTCGCAAAAGAAGGAAAGGCGGTTGCTTGTGAAGTGCATCTCTACATTGATAAACGACTCCTGTTGATAGCTCACCCCGTGCTTGAAGGAATTCTCCACGAAGGTGATCAGCATGAGGGGCGGAATCCCCTTGTCTGGAATCTCGTCGGGTATGTTGACCTTGATTTTTACTTTGTCCGTAAACCTGAGTTTCATCAGCGTGATATAATTCTTCAGGAACCGAATCTCGCTCTGTACGTGAACAAAAGCCCTGTTTCCATCGTAGAGGAGGTATCGCATCATCTTCGACAACTCCACGATGGTTGTCTTTGCCTTTTCTGAATCCAAATCGACTAATGCATGAATATTGTTCAGGGTATTCATGAAGAAGTGAGGATTGATCTGGTATTTTAGATATTCCAATTGCTGGCTCAGGTTCTGCTTCTCCAAGAGCTGCATCTGCTTGTAATCGTTTTGTGACTTAAAATACAGTTTCACGCCCAAGTTCATGCCGAAGAGCAAGATGAGGATGAAGACGCTGATGACATCCAATTGCCCGAACAACAATGGAGGATCGAACCACCCGCCAGGTCTGTGCCGGAACTTTCTCCATCTTTCTTTTTCCCACATAGGATACACTTTCTTCTTGGATAGGCAAAACTCATGTGTTCTCCCCTTCAGGGCACTATCCTTTTGTAACTCAGAGGGGATTGGACCATCGAATCGTTCCTCATCGAGATTCTGTGGCTTTCCTTTCTGTACAAATTCCTGAGGCCTCGGCCCTTTATAACGCATCTCGTCACGTTCGGGGCGACTATACACCTGGTAGACAAAGAATGCGGCGAGCAGGAAAAGGACGGTGGTGAAATACAGCCACTTCTTACGCTGATAGATGAATAAGGGTGCGATCAGGAAATTATGAACCAGGAAAATGACCAAATACACGAGGTACATTTTCCAGATATCGAAAATCTCCATCCAATCGAAGGAAATATACGAATGCTTCATTGTCCTCATGTACATACTCGCCAACGGTGCCATGAAGAGTAGGAGCCAAAGAACCAGGTAGATGATATTCTCCCTGAAATCACGTAGATTTATTTTCATAAACTATTTCGTTTAACGTTTAGGTTGTCATTTTATTGTCAAAGGAACATGTCTTTATGGTTGTGAAGGATATCCCACCTCCTTTGGGCAGTTATTTGCTCTAGTCCCCTCCCATACTTGAGGAGTAGTTCACATACACGTCCTCCTGATTCTGTATAATGCATGCAAATGTAACACTGATCTCTTCTGATGGCAAAAACATTCAATGAATCAACTCATTTCATCAGTGAAAGAATGGGCGGTGAGGCGTTCCCGTAGTTACTACAAAGAATATATCCGTTATAATTTCATTATGTGAAGGAAAATAACTATCTTTGTAGGCGAACAAACTAATTAAAACAAGAAATGAAACTTAAATTCTACATGCTACTATGGTTAGTACTGTGCTTCGTCTGTCATTTGTCAGCTATGGATCGCAAGAAAATCAATTTCAATGGGGGATGGCTCATGCGGATTGGCGATGGTGACCACTGGTATGCTCCCACAGCCTCTGAAGCTGAGTATAAGCCTGTAACCCTTCCCCATGCGTTCAATGAAGCCGAGGCTTTCAAGGTAAGCATTGAGCATCTGTCAGATACTATCGTATGGTATCGTAAGCATTTCCACCTCGATGATGTGAGCGATCGCAAGTTCTTCCTTGAGTTGGAGGGCATTCGTTTTGGAGCGGATGTCTGGCTCAATGGACGTTATGTGGGATTGACGGAGAATGGTGTCATGGCAAGTGGCTTTGATCTCACACCGGCAGTCAAAAATGGTGAGAATGTGCTTGCACTGCGTGTCGATAACAGTTGGCGTTATCGGGAACGTGCAACAGGAGCTCGCTTCCAATGGAATGACAAGAATTTCAATGCCAACTATGGGGGCATTCCCAAGAATGTATATCTTCATGTGACAGGAACTGTCTACCAGACCTTGCCCCTTTATAGTAGCCTGCAGACAACTGGAACCTATATCTACGGCAGTGACTATGATATTCCACGTCGTCAGGTCGTGGTACATGCAGAGTCGGAAGTGAAGAACGAGAGTGGACAGGCGCAGACGCTCCGCCTTTTGACGGTTCTTGTTGATGCCCAAGGCAAGGAGGTCGCGCGTTTTATGGGTAACCCCGTGCAGGTCACCTCAGGGGGGAAGGAAACCCTCAAGGCCCAGGGATTTCTTTCTGGTGCCCATTTCTGGAGTTGGGGGTATGGCTATCTTTACACCGTTACGACAGCCCTTGTCCATGAGGATGGGACGGTGAGTGATCTCGTGCGCACTCGGACAGGTTTTCGGAAAACGAGGTATGCTGATGGCAAAATATGGCTTAACGACCGTGTCCTCATGGTACATGGCTATGCCCAGCGTACCAGTAATGAATGGCCGGGAGTCGGCATGAGCGTGCCGGCATGGTTGTCTGATTATAGCAATCACCTCATGGTGGAGTCGGGTGGCAACCTGGTCAGGTGGATGCATGTTACGCCGTGGAAACAGGACGTGGAGAGCTGTGATCGCGTGGGGCTTCTTGAGGCAATGCCTGCTGGGGATGCAGAAAAAGATGCCCAAGGAAGGCAATGGGATCAGCGCAAGTTGCTCATGCGGGATGCTATCCTCTATAACCGCAACAATCCCAGCATTATCTTTTATGAGAGCGGCAATAAAGGAATATCTACCGAGCACATGAAAGAGATGAAGGCGATACGCGATACTTATGATCCTTTCGGAGGTCGTGCCATCGGTTGTCGTGAGATGCTCGATGACACCGTTGCAGAGTATGGTGGTGAAATGTTATATGTGAACAAAAGCACTACCAAGCCTATGTGGATGATGGAATATCACCGGGATGAGGGATTACGCAAATACTGGGATGATCAGTCATACCCTTTTCATCGCGATGGCGATGGTCCTCTCTATCGGGGAAAGCCGGCTGCGGAATACAATCATAACATGGACAGTTTTGCAGCCTCTATGGTGGAACGGTGGTATGATTATTTCGTTGCTCGTCCCGGGACAGGTCGGCGTGTCAATGCCGGTGGGGTAAAGATCGTGTTTAGCGATACCAATACCCATCATCGTGGAGAAGCCAATTACCGTACAAGTGGGGTGACCGATGCCATGCGAATTCCCAAAGATGCTTTCTATGCCCATCAAGTGATGTGGGATGGGTGGGTAACGCCAGAGTTCGATCGTACCTATATCGTTGGACACTGGAACTACTCTCCTGGAATGGTCAAGCATCGCGAATATGTTGTCTCCACAGGAGATGAAGTAGAGCTTTTCCTGAACGGCAAGAGCTTAGGGAAGGGCACCCGTAGCTATGAGTACCTTTACACTTTCAAGGATATCCCTTGGCAGCCTGGTACGCTCATTGCTGTGAGCAGGCGTGCAGGAAAGGAAATCAGTCGTGACAGCCTGGTTACGGCAGGCAAGCCTGACCATCTCAAAGTAACGACAATCCAGGATCCTGAGGGTTTCAAGGCAGATGGCGCTGACATGGCCCTGGTACAAGTGGAAGTGGTTGACCGTGAAGGTCGTCGTTGCCCTCTCGACAATAGGATGCTTCATTTTAACCTACAGGGTGAGGGAAAATGGTTGGGAGGCATTGCCACTCCCCAAGGGAGAAATGGTTTCAAAGGGTTGATCCATGAGTCAGATTCAACAGAACGCCAGCGACGGCGAAAGAGTGGGCTCCTTGATGCCAGTGATGCGGAGAACGTATTTGACAATTATATCCGGAAGAAGGATCTTCCTGTAGAGTGTGGCATTAACAGAATACTCGTGCGATCCACACCAACGGCAGGGACGATGACCATCACGGTAAGTACTGATGGGTTGGATTCTGCATCAGTTACCCTGTCAACGAATCCAGTCAATCAAGAGCATGATTTGCCTTCTTATACCCTTCCCATTCGAACGGATAGGGGAGAGACACCGTCCTCTCCGTCCTACACTCCTGTCTTTGAAACGGTGAAAGTGATCTCGGCTACAGCAGGGAGCTATCAATCGGAGGTAGGCAATAGTTTTGACGATAATGAGCGAAGCGAGTGGAAAAGCGACGGGAAGGAAGAAAATGCCTGGGTCACCTATCATCTTGCAAGTAAGACAGAAGTGGATGTCATCTCCATCAAGCTCACTGGATGGCGTAACAAACGCTATCCCTTATCAGTTTATGCAGGAAAGAAGTTGGTTTGGAGTGGATGGAGCTATCCGACCCTTGGCTACTGCTATCTTCCTATAGGCAAGTCTGTTCGTGCGAATAAGTTGACCATCCGAATGACAGGACCAGAGCAGACAGTAGGGGAGACCTCTGATACAGCGGAACTCGCAGGAGGTAAAGCCAATACCCTTGACCGTGTCAAGAGCAGCACAGGCTCTGTTTCTCTCCGTATCGTAGAAGTAGACTTGCTCAAGAAGGTGAAAACGCTACAAGATCAAGGAACACAGATGTGACCTAATACGATTCCTCCAGAAAATAAGAACGAGTTATTTGACTGAAGTCCAGTCTCATAACTCGTTCGTTTTCGCTTTGTTGTTGTGCGCCTGACAGGACTCGAACCTGCACAGCGTAGCTACTAGATCCTAAGTCTAGCGCGTCTACCAGTTCCGCCACAGGCGCTTAGCAGATGCAAAGGTACAATAATTTTTAGAAATGGACGATCTTTTGCGCACATTTTTCTTGCTTGCCTACAAAAAAGATGCCCCTTGTTGATGCGCGAAGCATCTGGCGCGCAGTCTCAATGATGGTATCATGTCCTTTCAGGAAATCGTCTTGGGTGAGGTTGACGGCAACATCAGGACTGATGCCGAACTCAGTACTCTGCTTGTCCCTGTCGTACATCGGGCAAGCGGAAAAGCGAATGCTCCAGCCATTAGGGAGCTCGCTGGAAAAGGGAAGGCCAGCTCCGCCACCCGTTGTGTCCCCAACGACCATAACATGCGGGCAGCATTTCATGTATTTGACAAATTCGTTGGCAGCACTATACACTTGGCGGTTCGTGAGTACGATGACATCCTTTTGCCATCTCACCCCTTTGCTGGGCTTAAGCTTTTGCTCTTCCATCTTCGAAAAGTCATGATGTCCTTTTCCCGTCTTGTGTTGCATGTAGCCTACCAAAATCTCTTGGTTGGTGAATCGAGCTGCCAATTGCTCGGCACTGGTTAGGAGTCCGCCGCCATTATCCCGGATATCAATGACCAAGCCATTGCAAGGAGCCAAATAGGTAAGGATTTCATCAAGGTTGCCTTCGCCTAAGGCATTCTCGAAGGTGGAGCATCTGATATATCCAATGTTATCATCTAATACGCGGTATTTCATGCCGGTGGAAATCCGATAGTCCGTCCCCAAGTATTTGTTGAGCAAGGTGTCACTGATATTGGAAGGATAGTCCTCATGCCATGACCAGTTGCGTGCCAAGTCAAAGGAGGATGACATGTTAACATGCCCATCACGTAGTTCGCTGAGCATGTTACCCAAAACTTCAAACAACTGGCTGTCGGCGAGAGGTCCTGCTACCTGTTGGCTGTATTTCTTGTAGACCGCATCCCAGTTGAGCCCATATGCCTGTGCTTTCTCTTCGAAGAAACAATAATGTTCGTCGATGATGTGCCATAATGCCTCGAAATTTCCATTCGGGCTATCTTCGTATTCCTCTTCATGGACACAGGCGGTGAGGCATAGGGTCAGAAAGAGGAAAAAAAAGGTTCTAAAACATATTCTCATGGGCGAATCTTTAGAATTTGGAAATGACGGACGAATCCGATGAGCAGGACATGGGAATAGACATGTCGTTTCAAGCTGTTGACTTTTGCTTGGTCGTAGTCGCCGAGATAGCCCACTCGCCATGTGCTCTTCCCAAAGGTGATGTCAAAGGTAAGCATCTGGCGGAGGGAAGGTGCTCTGTTCGGAGTGGTGATGACGACATTATGATCATAGTTGCCTTGCGAGAAGATCTCATAGTAAGACTGTCCATAGTTGGGACTGAACATGACACCCAAGAGGGGAATGCCGAGCTCATAGCCAACAGCGATGGGCACTTGGCGAATATGAAACCTATAGGTGGCAGCACCGGAAGGCAGGATATTCAGGGAAACCCGTGCTTGGAAAGGATTGTTTCCATTGCGGGTGTTATAGATGAAACCAAGGTTGGCATCCGCTACGGCACCCGCCTTGAGCTGAAGCCTTCCTCCGAAAAGTTGCCAGTTGTAATGGTATCCATACTCGAATGTATAGAGACCGGAGATTTCCCCACCTTTCCCTGCTCTGTTGTTGGTATAGGCCATATTGCCACAGTGCACAATTTGCTGGGAGAGATGGCTACCCTCTTTTTCTCTCGTGGTATGGGATATATACCGTATCTCCTCTCCAGTATATTCCTCTGGAGAGAGATAGGTATCTAAGATGTTTGTATAACCCAGTCCTATCATTTGGACATTTGTGATTACGCGGTTACTGCGGATCGTGTCCGACTGAGCACTTGCCCTTACTGAAAGCAAGAGAAATGCCCCTACTGCTATCGCTATCCACCCACACTGTTTCATGCGAGATGGGAAAGGAAGGTCAAGACTTCTCATCTTCAGGTTCATCGGGGAAAAGACTTAACTGTCCGGTCATCTCATCGATCACCTGTTGCTCACTCTTTCCTGCGTCCGGGTCGAGGTTTTCTTCTTCCTCGTTGTCAAGATCCTCTTCCTTCTCTTCCAGTTTCTCTTGTGTTTCAGGGAACCTGAGCGGTTCCAGTTCCTCGATCGCTGCAATCTGCCAGGTAGCCATGCGCTTGCCCTTTGCCTTGAAGCCCTTGACCGCGATAAACTGTTCCGCATCTATTTCCATCGGGTCCCGGAAAGCATCGTTGCCTCCGAAGGTTACCTTGATCCGAGGATAAACCGTGTCGGTGAGCAGTACCGGTATGTTCCTTGGGTTCTCGCCTAAGTAGTTCTGGTGCTTTTTTGTCGCTTCCATGAGGAATCGCTTGATGTAAGGATAGCCTTGGTTATCCGCATCATAGAGGACAGCAGTCCAAACCTTGTGTGGTTTCCATTTCTCAATGATTTGAATAGAGTCCTCATAATGGTTGTTGGCATCGAAATTGGTGATGTAAAAATCCCCATTTTTCAAGACTACTAAGATGGAGTCCCCTTCGTTGAACTCGCCCAACAGTCGTCCGTGCTCATCGTAGTTGAGGCGGTTAACGTCTGGATCGAACCATACTTTCCGTCCTCCTAAGGTAGAATGTCCATGGCTCTTGAGTCCAATTCTGTGCACAGCGTTCTTCGTGAGCAGATTACCCTTAGAGGCGCGCCCCTTAATGAGAATGTCGGAAAAATCCTTTTCGATAAAAATCTTCTTGATCTTAGGAGACGGGTCGAGCGTAACCTTGATAATTTCTGCCTCTCCATTGGGATTTGCAGTGAAATAGCAGACCTTCGAACCCGGCGTTCCCTGGGTGAGGTCGTACTCCTTGTCTCGGGTCATGCTGGTGACATTGAAACGCTTGATATAGTAATAACCGTGCTTGCCATCCCGATACACCACATTATATATCGTGCGCCTGTCGTTCTTCTTGAATACCTGCACATGGATGACGTTCTTGCCTACGAAGATCTTGTCTGCGACCTTCATGACCTTGTATTTCCCATCTTTGTAGAAGATAATGATATCGTCGATGTCCGAACAGTTGCATACGAACTCATCTTTCTTCAGGCCGGTACCCACGAATCCCTCACTGCGGTTGATATATAGCTTCTCGTTTGCCTCAACGACCTTGGTAGAGTCGATGGTATCGAAATTCTTGATCTCGGTGATACGGGGATGGTCCTTCCCGTATTTGTCCTTGATAAACTGAAACCAATTGATGGTTACATCCGTCATGTGTGCCAGATCGTGGTCGATGCCCTCTATCTCCTTTTTCATCTTGGCGATGAGTTCATCAGCCTTGTCCTTGCTGAATTTCAGGATACGTTGCATCTTGATTTCCATCAGTCGTAGGATATCGTCACGCGTTACCTCTCGGATGAAAGAAGGCTTGAAGGGTTCCAATCGCTCGTCGATGTGCGCAACGGCTTGGTCCATGTTCTCCGCGTTTTCAAATTTCTTGTCCTTGTATATCCTCTCTTCGATAAAGATTTTCTCTAAGGACGCGAAAAAGAGCTGTTCAAGAAGTTCGTCCTTCCTGATCTGCAGTTCTTTTCGAAGCAGTCCCATAGTACGGTCGACGCTATGCCGGAGCACATCGCTGATGGTAAGGAAGCGTGGTTTGTTATCCTCGATGACGCAGCAGTTGGGCGAGATGTTGATCTCGCAGTCGCTGAACGCATAAAGGGCATCTATGGTTTTGTCGCTAGATACGCCTGGTGCTAAGTGAACCTGTATCTCTACGTTGGCAGCGGTGTTGTCATCCACCTTCTTTGCCTTGATCTTCCCTTTGTCAATTGCTTTCAGGATCGAGTCGATCAAGGTTGTCGTTGTCTTGCTGTACGGTATTTCCCGAATTACTAACGTCTTGTTGTCCAACTTTTCTATTTTCGCCCTTACCTTCAGAACGCCGCCCCGTTGCCCGTCGTTATATCGGCTGACATCGATGCTTCCGCCTGTGGGGAAGTCAGGATAGAGTTGGAACGGTTCTCCCTTGAGATAGTGAATGGCTGCGTCGCAAAGCTCATTGAGGTTATGGGGCAGGATCTTCGAGCTCAGTCCTACGGCGATCCCTTCTGCCCCTTGTGCTAAGAGCAGTGGGAATTTGGCTGGGAGCGTAATCGGCTCTTTATTGCGCCCGTCGTAAGACAATTGCCAGTCGGTGGTCTTCGGGTTAAAGACCACGTCAAGGGCGAATTTCGACAGTCGGGCCTCGATGTATCGGGGAGCAGCTGCCCGGTCGCCTGTCAGGATATTTCCCCAGTTCCCCTGAGTGTCAATGAGCAAGTCTTTCTGTCCTAACTGCACCAAAGCATCACCGATGGAAGCATCCCCATGCGGATGGAACTTCATGGTTTCGCCCACGATATTCGCCACCTTGTTGTAGCGTCCGTCATCCATCCGTTTCATTGTGTGGAGGATACGCCGTTGTACAGGTTTCAGTCCATCTTCAATATGAGGAACGGCTCGTTCGAGGATCACGTATGAAGCATAATCCAAAAACCAATTCTGATACATTCCGCTCAGGTGATGCACGGCTGAGGCATCAAACCGGTTGACGGGCTGATAGTCAGAATGCAGGTCGCTGGTTAATTCATCGTCATGAGTCTCGATGGAGTCGTTGTCTTTTCTTTCGTCGTCCATTATGTTATTAAATTCTTATTAGAAATGCCTAAATTACTCTATTTTAACGCAAAAATACAAAGAATTTTCGAAAAAGTGCCTATCTTTGCAGCATTATTTCAAATTTTGAACAAAATCATGGCACAAGAAGATGTATTCAAGAAGATTGTAAGTCATTGTAAGGAGTACGGCTTTGTCTTCCCAAGTAGTGAGATTTATGATGGACTCGCAGCTGTTTATGATTACGGACAGAACGGTGTAATGCTGAAGAATAATATCAAGGAGTATTGGTGGAAGAGCATGGTGCTGCTCCATGAGAATATCGTAGGTATTGACGCAGCTATATTCATGCACCCGACCGTATGGAAAGCATCTGGTCATGTGGATGCTTTCAACGACCCATTGATAGATAACCGTGATTCCAAGAAACGTTACCGTGCCGATAACCTGATTGAGGATCAGATCGCAAAATATGATGAGAAAATCAACAAGGAAGTAGCAAAGGCAGCCAAGCGCTTTGGAGATGCCTTTGATGAGGCTAAGTTCCGGGCTACGAACCCGCGTGTGTTAGAGCATCAGCAGAAGCGAGATGCCCTGCATGAGCGTTATACTCGGGCTATGCAAGGACCAGACTTGGCAGAGCTCAAGCAGATCATCCTTGATGAGGGGATCGTGGACCCGATCTCTGGAACCAAGAATTGGACGGATGTTCGTCAGTTTAACTTGATGTTCTCTACGGAGATGGGCTCAACGGCAGAGGCTACAAGCAAGATTTACTTGCGTCCTGAGACAGCTCAGGGGATCTTCGTCAACTATCTGAATGTCCAGAAAACGGGTCGGATGAAATTGCCTTTTGGTATTGCACAGATCGGTAAGGCTTTCCGTAACGAGATCGTGGCACGACAGTTCGTCTTCCGGATGCGTGAGTTTGAGCAGATGGAAATGCAGTTCTTCTGCAAGCCGGGCACGGAGATGGAGTGGTTCGAATATTGGAAGAAACATCGTCTTGAGTGGCATGAAAACTTGGGTATGGGCAACGAGAACTATCGTTTCCATGACCATGAGAAACTGGCTCATTATGCCAATGCTGCTACGGATATCGAATTCCGCATGCCATTCGGCTTCAAGGAAGTGGAGGGTATCCACAGCCGTACGAATTTCGATCTCTCGCAGCATGAGAAGTTTAGCGGTCGCCAGATCAAGTACTTCGATCCGGAGACCAATACCAGTTATACTCCTTTTGACGTGGAGACTTCTATTGGTGTCGACCGTATGTTCCTCTCGATCATGTGCCATAGTTACGTGGAGGAGAAATTGGAAAATGGCGAGACCCGTGTCGTGCTGATGTTGCCGCCTGCCATGGCTCCTGTGAAGCTCGCTGTCATGCCTTTGGTGAAGAAAGATGGACTCCCAGAGAAGGCACGTGAGATCGTAAATAGCTTGAAGTTCAAGTTCAATACCCATTACGACGAAAAGGATACCATCGGCAAGCGTTATCGCCGTCAAGATGCCATCGGTACTCCCTATTGCGTTACGGTTGACTATGACACGCTTAAGGATCAAACTGTTACCCTTCGCTTCCGTGATACGATGGAGCAAGAACGTGTGCCCATTGATAACTTGGAGAGCATTATCGAGGATAAGGTGAGCATCACCAGTCTTCTTAAAAAATTGTCCGTATAATCAAGAATGAAGAAAAATCAAGTTTTCTATATCGTTGCCATGTTGATGGCGGTCATGGGGATCTCGTCATGCAGTGAAACGGATGACTCGAAAGAGGAATTCGTCAACTGGCAGGAGAAAAATGACAGTTATTTCTCTACGGCATATCAGGCAGCCAAGGCTAATGCCAATGGCACTTACAAACTGATCCACAACTGGTCGTTCAATGATTCCGTTGCCACCGATCCTGCTAATTACATTGTGGTGAAGGTGTTGAATGAAGGAAAGGGCAGCGGTTGTCCCTTGTACACGGATTCCGTCCGTGTCCATTATGAAGGTCGCTTGATTCCCAGTACCAGTTTCCCGAGTGGATGGGTGTTCGACAGTTCATGGTCTGGCGACTATAACCTGAAGACTATGGTACCTGTAGTCCTGAGTCCATCCAATTGCGTGGATGGCTTTGCCACTGCCTTGCAGAACATGCACATCGGTGACCGATGGCAGGTGACGATTCCTTATCAGTTGGGATATGGGACGAATGACTATTCCTCGTCCGGATCGACCGTGACGATCCCTGGGTACAGTAACTTGGTTTTCGATATTACCTTAGTGGCTTATTACCGTGCCGGAGCAAGCATCCCTTCTTGGAAGGCGAAGGCGAAGCGAGGCGTGGAGTCCACATCCTCAACAGGCTACTGGGTAACAGAATAAAGATTATCCGTCTTCAGGAATTGCCGGTAGATGGAATAGGGGAGTGTGTTGCCAAGACATGCTCCCCTTTTCCGCTATCCGCTTCCATAGTATCATAACCTATCTTCTCTTTCATGTGGAATAAACAGTACAGTGATGCCCTGCTTGCCTCCATCCGCGAGGGACGGGCAATGACAAATGGTGAGAAACTCAGTCTGATTATAGGATTGAGTATACCTTCTATTCTCGCACAGGTGACGAATGTGCTGATGTTCTATATAGATGCGTCAATGGTCGGATCATTGGGAACGGAGGCCAGTGCTGCGATCGGTCTGGTAGAGCCTGCTTCTTGGTTGTTTGGCTCTCTGACCGCAGCTGCATCGATGGGCTTTGCCGTTCAGGTAGCGCATTTCATCGGGGCCAATGACTTTGACCAGGCGCGTCGGGTGATGAAGCATGGTTTTTTGTGTTGTTTCGCCTTTTCGTTGTTGCTCATGGCAGTAGCAGGCGCGATCTCCGGTCAGCTTCCTCTTTGGTTAGGTGGTGGCACTGACATTCAGAAGGATGCTTCCTCCTATTTCTTTATTTTCTCCATGGCCGCACCTTTCTTCATGATGGAGAACCTGTCATCCGCCCTGCTCAAGTCAAGTGGCGACATGAGGAGCCCGAGTGCCATTGCTGTGTTGGCCTGTGTGCTGGATGTTGTGTTCAACTTCCTTTTCATCTTCCCTTCCCGTACGCTCTCTATACTGGGTATGGATATCCCCATATTCGGCTTCGGCTTGGGCGTGGAAGGCGCAGCCCTGGGTACAGCATTAGCTTATGCCCTGACTTCGTTGTTGCTCATCTATTTCACTGTGTGTCGCAATCCCATCTTGGCATGGCATCTCGACCGTTCTCCCTTCCAGTGGCAACCTCTTTATGTATGGGAGTCGGTTCGCATTAGTGCACCGATGGCCTTGCAATATGTGTTGATGAATGGGGCCCAGATCGTCTCTACGATGATTGTCGCACCGTTAGGGAACGTCGCCATTGCAGCCAATTCCTTTGCCGTGACAGCAGAGAGCCTGTGTTACATGCCCGGTTATGGAATCGGTGATGCCGCCTCCACTTTGGTAGGACAGGCCTTTGGGTCCGGTCGAAAGGAACTGTGCCGTAGCTTTGCCTGGATGACGGTAGGACTGGGCATGATGGTGATGGCGATCATGGGCGTGGTGATGTATGTCTTTGCCCCGGAGATGATCGGATTCCTCACTCCTGTGCCCGCGGTACGCGACTTAGGTTGCCATGTATTGCGCATTGAGGCATTTGCCGAGCCGTTCTTCGCTGCGTCGATCGTGGGGTTCAGGGTGTGCATCGGGGCTGGGGATACCTTTAAGCCTGCTGTCATGAACCTGATGTCCATGTGGTGCGTACGCCTGACATTGGCTTATCTCCTGTCGAAACAGTATGGGCTTGTCGGTGTTTGGGTGGCGATGGCATTAGAGCTAACTTTCCGTGGTATTCTTTTCCTTGTCCGCCTTTATCGTGGGAAATGGATGAAAGCCATCGGGAAAATCAAAAAAGAAGATCTGTAGAGATCTTCTTCAGTGATCGTGGGATAGAAAAATCTACTGGACCCGCGTACGAGCCCAGTAGTCTGATCAAGCTATTTACTCCCAGAGACCATGAGATGGCGTGTCTACCATTCCATCCTCGTCATCCAACCAATCGTCTTCATCATCGATGATCGGGTGGTTGGGCTTGGCATCTGCCCAAGGAGATTGCTCGCTTCCAGCCATCATTTGTTTTTCTAACTCTATGCAATGCACGACAGTCCAGGGTGCCATATATTCTTTCTTGTTCATTATAAGGGATCTTTTAAGGGATGATTACTTTCTTTCCATTCACGATATAGAGACCAGCATTCAGGCTGATGGTCTTTGTTTCGCCTGCGCTTAGGGTCGTGCGATGCACCGTTGCCCCGGCTGCGCTGATGACGGTCACGGACGTATACGCGTTTGAGCGGATGGACAGAGCCCCATGACTGGGCGAAAGTTGCAACCCTGAGTTGTCGGAATCTGTCGAGATGTCTCTAATGCCTGTGGTCCAGCCGTCGTCGAAGGAGACGTTGAAGCCCTTCATGATCTTAGCGGGGTTAGATCCGTTGTGCCCGAAGTAGGCGCGGAACGGATAGACATATACCTCGTTGTACTCAGCGGCAAGGTTCTTGGAGTTGAAGAACTTGCCCATTGCGAAATAGAACCAGCCTCCATCCTTAGGCAGTTTCTTGCCTGAGTAGCTTCCGTAATGGGTGAAGGTATGTGTGTCGCCACCTATCATTCCTGTTGCTTGCTCACCTGTGAAGATGTAGTCGCTGTTCATGTAGTTGCCTGCTTCAGGCTTCTCACTCACGGTTGCGTCAACATCTGATCCATATTGCTGTATCTCAAAGGTTACGTCTTCTCCTTCGGAAGCTTCTTCAACCTGGATGAGATAAGGCGTGTTGGGCACGGTACGCTCCACAGCGATGGGGTTGAACAAAGCCTTGCCCCAGAAGTTGGCACCTGTATGGTCTTCTTCACTGTCGATGGCAAGTCCATTGTCGGTTTGCATCTGATAGAGTGTGAAACTGCAATGGTTGTTTGTATGAACGCCGTCGCTAACTTCGATAGAGAAGGGCAGCACCAGTGTCGCAAGTGTTGCCTTGCCGTTCATCTCATGTGTGATCTTCCGGGCATAGGCTGCATAGTTCTCTGCTGGCACGCTGATCTTGTAAGGTGAGTAGAATGGTTGCTTATCAGTGATGACAATGTTCTTGCAGGCGCGGAACCCACCGCTCTGTGTCTTCTGCACGTAATTGTCCTCATCGAAAGTGGTGCGCTCGGGGAAGAAAATGAGGCAGTTAGGATTGAGCTTGCCTTTCATGGCAGCCATGCTCTCCTTGCTCTCCACCAGCACAGAATAGAGATTGGTGTAATCGAGGTAGAGCACCTGGTCGGTATTCGCACCTTTCTCATTGAGGGCATTGACCAAGGCTTGCTTCATCATATTGACCGTAAGATAGGCTTTGTCGCTCTGGATCTTGTAGGCAGGGTCTCCACTGTGCCCTGTTTCATACGCCTCAAAGGTCCCTCCGTACATCGCCTTGTCAGCGTTGCCGTCGTAGCAGGTGGTCTTATAGAGTTCCTTGAGCTCGCACTTGGCGTCGTAGTCTTTCACGAGTAGCTGGATGTCCATGAGATAGTAGGCATAGTAGCGGTGCTCCTGGGCTGTGGTGGGTGCGATGTTGTAGCGTGTTTCGTCACCGGTCATGAGGTAGCACTCCTTAGCGTCGTCGTTGACACGTATCTCGATATCATCAGTGAACGAGCCTCCCTGTGATAAGTAGCGAGCCTCAGAATAGGGATATTCTTCTAAGGTTGAGGCTGAAGCCGTTGAGCCAGAAGCCTCTAAGTCGGCTGCATTGTTGTATTTGTATGGTACATTGCCACACATGCTCGAATGAACCTTGTCCTCAGCGGGCTCGTTACCCGTAGCTGTGTACTGCTTGCCGTCGCCATAGGTAATATAATAAGGTGACTTCACCAAGTAGTTGCGGGCGTTGCCTGTAGTTCCCTTGCCGTAGGTGCCGTCCATATACTTGCTTGTGAGGTTCTCGAAGGTGAATTTACACTTGTTGCTTTCACCTACGAAGTCGGAAGGAATATAGAAAAGGAACTGTCCGCCTGCTACCTGGAAGTCGTTGCTGGTGAACTGTTGGGTAATCTTCAGGTCGGATTCCTTGGCTGAGTGGCACACGATGTCGAGTGTGTTGATGAAGGGGTTGAGCTGCTCCATCGTGAGATTGTAAGTGATGAGTGCCTTGGTGCCTTCGGCGAGACCAGAGATAGTGAACTTCACGGCATCGTTGTTCAGCCCGTCTACCTCAGCAGTCGCGTTCTTGTTGGTACCGCTTAAGTTGATTGTTGATTCCACGTTGCTGCCGTCTGTACCGTAGAGGCTCAGCTGGAAGGCAGAGGGCGTGAAGGCAGGATTCGTAGTATTGCTGTTGATGACACTCCAAGAAGCGAAGATACTGGAACTTCCGGCCTTTTCCATAAAGCGGGCGCGGTTGTTGCCAGTAATGGACAGTGTGAGGTTGCCATACATCACGCGGTTGTTGGTGATAGTAAATGCACTGGCTTCATTGATGTCAGTAGTGCCATTGGCGATATATTCCACATACTGCTGAACCCAATCGGAAGAGGTGTTCTTCTGCACCGAGAGGTAATAGTTGCCGCTTTGCAACTTACCCGTCTTGGTCAGCGTCCATTGTGCGCCCGATCCCGTCGTCCACGCGCCGTCGGTCTTGAGATAATAGGTGGTCCTTCCCCACACAGCCGATATTCTACCCGTCTTGCCATCGTAGCTGATGGTTGAACTTTCAGCCTGCGTTCCATAATGGGCGTTGATTTGCGCGCCCGTGATACGGAAGCCCAAGGGGATGGTCTTGTTGTTTTGGTTCTTTGTCTCGGTGGGAGTCTCAATATAATAGGTACCGTTTCCGAGTGCATAATAGAGTTGCCCATCGTTACGCAGTACCTGGATTTTTCCACTGCCTGCCGTCTCTGGCAACTTCTTGTCGGCTGTCACAGCGTCTTCTTGATACAGCCAGTTCTTGGCGGTAAGGTCGATGACGTTTTCATAGTCAAAGCTATAATAGGTCTTTCCATTCTTAGTGTTGGGCTTCACCACGCCTAAGTCGAGCTTGCCCGTCGTGAATTCTGAGCCCACCATGTTAACTCCCTCTGTGATAATCTCATCTGGAGTGCCCGGTACGCCTTCTGCCGCGAACTCCGATTCAGCAGTGAAGTAGAGCTCGATCGACTTGAGGGTGGCTCCGTAGAAAGCGTTCTTCTCACGCCAGAAATAGAAATACAGGTTGTTGCCCATATCCGTCTCCGTCTTGCTGGTACGCTCGATGACATACTCTTGGGTAGAGTTGTTGCCACCCATCACAGCCGTAGAAGCTAAAGGGGAATTGTAGTCGAAGGACTTCCCTGTCTCATACATCCGTTTCTGGATGCCCTGCAGGGTGAATCCACCATAGTTTTTTCCATTCATGTCGTTGAGCAGCACCATGCGGTAGCCCGTGAAGCGGAAGCCTTTGGGCAGAGAGATGCTCAGGTGAGTGGTAACACTTGTGCCACCCATCAAAACATAAAGATTTCGATTAGCATCGAGTCGGATGTTGCCGGCAGGGTCTTTCAGCACGCCGCTGAGCGTGAGGTCAGGCTTATCCGATACATGCAAGGTGAGAGGAAGCTGTTGATGACGCCACAAGGCCGACCATCCGTTCTCGAATCCCACCTCGTTATCATAGGTTAGGGCCGCAATGAGGTTGCCCGATGAGGGCGAGATGGTCACGTTTTGCCCAAAGGCACTCAGTCCGTACAAGGAAAACAGGCACGCCCATAGGATGCCTCCCAAAAGGGGGATTCTGAGATGCCGACTTCTTGTCTTTGTCGTAAAATGTTTCATCTTATCGTTATTTTTGGTGAATATTTTTTTGTTTGCAAAGATAATGACGAATGGGATGACCCCCTATATCACCATTCGTCAAAGGTCTATCCTTATCATGCAATCTGCATTTCCTGTTTTTATCACTATCATTCATGACGGATGGATATTTGTCTGGGTATCAGTGTCTTAGTAGTGATAGATTCTATGCATTTTGTGAAGTGCAGTATTCCAGTTTAGAACAAAAAATATCCAAATCGAACAAGAAATATTTTGAAATATCGAGAAATATATTTATCTTTGCAACATACGGTGAAACTTATCCTTGAACGAACTTCCATGATGAGATGATAAATATGAGATACGATCGTAACGACTGTAAATCCGGCTTTTCTTTCTTCGAAAAGCATCCTGATGTTGATGGGAATCCCCGTTATTTTATTGTTTTTCAGCTCTTCTGTGCTATCCTCATTGCCTCCTCGTTGTTCGTCTCATGCGGAAAAGGGGTGCGGCAACCCGCCAAGGATAGGAGCCAGTCGTCCTCTGCCTCCCTTGGGGTCGCGGACACGGCGACGCACGGCAAGACCATGGAACAGCTGTTGGACGACTTTGACCGGAAGTCGGGCAAGCAACGGCTAGCCATCGCCAACCAAATGCTTGGCATCCTGTACCGGCAGGAGTTTACGGATAGCCTGCTCTCCGTCACGCCTAAGACGCATCCTGATAGTGTAAGCCTGTTGGTGTGGTACTGGGCAAGTGAGTACTTTTATGATAGGCAAGACTATGCCAAGGGACTGCACTATGCCAAGCAGACATTGCCGTTGGCACGACACACCCACGACTTGCTGCTGCAAGGAGATTGTGAGAACATTACTGGTTTGCTTTATTTCAGGCTCTCTGATTATGCACATGCCATCGAGCATGTGCGTAAAAGCTTGGCCATCGACCGCAAGATTGGCGACAAGGGGCGCATCAGTGGGACACTCAATACTTTGGCGGGCATCAGCTTAGTGTCAAAGCAACTGAAAGAAGGTGAGCGCTATGTCAAGGAAGCCTTGCGCTATAGCACAGCGACAAAGGATTCTGCTCGCATGGCCATTGAATATGGTATGGCATCGGAGATTTACCATGCCATGGGGAAAGACCGCCAAGCTTTGGAGAATGCACGCCGTGCCTTTGCCATCGACTCGGTGCGTAACAACACGGAGAAGGTGGGCATCCGTCTCTCGCAGATAGCTGCGGCACAGTTGTCATTAGGGCAATACGCGGCGGCTGAGCGTTCCGTAAGGCGCGCCATGCCGATCTTACAGCAGGCGGGCAACATGACTTCCCTCGCCATCTGCCATAACCAGATGGGTGAACTGCTCAACCATCGGGGTGCACATGATGAGGCAGCACACTACTTCATGCAAGCTGCTAAGGCGTTTGCCCAGCGTAAGGACATGTACAATGAGAGCAGGGCACAGATTGGGCTTTATGAGGCGATGAAGGATGTCGATCCAAGAGCTGCTGCCATTCACATGAAGCGCTATGCCCAATTGAAAGACTCGATCTACCGGCACGACATGGAACAGGCCGTGAGCCAATACAATGTCAAGTATGAGACGGAAGAAATTGCCCTCCAGCACAAGCAAGACCGCATTGAGCAACGCATCAACTTCATCGTGGGTGTCGTCTTGGTGGGAGTGCTGTTGGTGGTCATCGCTTGGCTGATGTATGTCAGCAGAGTGCGCCGTCGCCACCATCTGTTGCTGAAAAAGGTCAGTAAGATGAGGGAGCGTTTCTTTACCAACATCACCCATGAGTTCCGGACACCCCTTACTTTGATCGTAGGACTGAGCCATGACCTTGCTTCCGACGAGACAGGCACGGAAGAGACCAGGGGGAAGGCGCAGACGATCAACCGACAAGGGTACAACCTGCTCACGCTGATCAACCAGCTGTTGGATGTTGCTAAAGTAAGGTCGGAAGTGGGCAATGCCAACTGGCGTAACGGAAATATCACCGCTTACATTGAGATGATCGTGGAAAGCTATCGCGATTTTGCCCACAATCGTGAGATCAACCTCCACTTCATTCCCAAGGAAACTGTAGTGATGGACTTCGTACCCGACTATGTGAGCAAGATCATGAACAATCTCCTGTCTAATGCCTTGAAGTTTACACCCACCTATGGAAGGGTGGGGACTACCTTGTGGCGTGATGGAAACCACTTGCGCCTGGACGTTGCCGACACAGGAAAGGGGATGGATGAGGAGACTGTTGCCCATGTCTTCGAGCCTTTCTATCAGGCTGAAGGTGACACGCAGAATATCGGAACGGGCATCGGACTTTCCCTGGTGAAGCAGCTTGTCGATGCCTTAGGTGGGACGATCGTGGTGGATAGCATGCCTGGTAGTGGCACTGTCTTCCAAATCACCTTGCCTATCCATCAAAATATCAAGCAAGGGGTGGAGGCTGAACCTGCTGCATCCATGCCCTTCCTGCCCCATATCGACATGATGCCGAAAGACAGTGATGACAAGGAACATGACTGTAGGGTGCTCGTCATTGAGGATAACCACGACGTGGCGAACTATATCGGCTCGCAACTCTCCGACCATTATTCTGTCTATTATGCCGATAACGGACGGGACGGGTTGCAAAAGGCTTTGGACATCGTGCCCGACCTGATGATCACCGACCTGATGATGCCCGAGATGGATGGATTGGAGGTGTGCCGGCAGGTGCGTGCCAGCGAGATCATCAACCATATCCCGATCATCGTGGTCACTGCCAAGATCACAGAAGAGGAACGCCTTCAAGGACTGGAAGCCGGGGCGGATGCCTACCTTGCCAAGCCTTTCAACGCAGATGAGTTGCGCACCCGGGTGAGAAAACTGCTCGAATCCAGGCGGTTACTGCAAAAGAAGTTCGCCCAGATGGCGGTAGAAGGCAACGGAAAGGATCACACGCAAGACCAAGCTTCGCCCTGTGATGCCGACTTGCAATTCCTCATCAAGGTTTCTGATGCTGTCTATAAGCAGCTGAACCATAACCGAGAGACAAGTGTCACGACCATTGCTTCGATGATGTGCATGAGCAATAGTCAGTTCTACCGTAAGATGGTGGCGGTCACAGGATCTACTCCCGTCACCTATATTCAGCGCATCAAGATCAAGAGAGCCATGAAAATCCTGGACGAGAATCCCAAGATCAGCATGGCTGAAGTGGCGGAACGCTGTGGCTTCGATTTGTATCCTAATTTCGTGCGATCCTTTAAGAATGTGTGCGGCGTAACACCGACGGATTATCGGAAAGGAAAGGAGGTCAGGGAAATTGGCAAGTTGGAAAAGGAATAAATGTTTTTTGTGTTCTCGAGAATAGTCTGTTGGTCAGGAACTTATGTTTATAGGCTCCTGCAATGTCCCTATTCGTATTCTCCGATGTTCCCATGCCCATCAAAATGGGTATTCACTTGATTTCTAAAAGGTTACCTTTCGGCGTCCAATAGATAACCTTTTAGCGTCCATTAGATAATCTTTTAGCGCGTGAAAGATGACCTTTTGGAAAATACGAGATGTTGACTTAATGAAGGTTAAGAATTCTTTCATATTCGTAATTTGATCCTCCTTGATTTGGAGATTCTATCTCCTTACTCTATCTTTGTGGTATACTACAATGATAGTACACTAAAATAGTGTATCAATAACTTATGGAAAGATGATAGAAATCAGTCATGTCAGTTACAAGTACAATGGCTCGAAGCAAGACGTCTTTGAGGATTTGGACTTGACTTTGCAAGAAAACCGTATTTACGGGCTGTTGGGCAAGAATGGGATGGGTAAGACCACCTTGCTTTATTTGCTCAGTGGATTGCTCCATGCCCAGGAGGGGAGCATCTTGTTTGATGGGAAGGATGTGAGCGATCGCTTGCCGGAAGTGCTGCAAGAGACCTTCCTCGTGCCGGAAGAGTTTGAGCTCCCGTCCCTGTCGATGCGTGAGTTCGTGGCGATCCACAGAACCTTTTATCCCCGGTTCAGTGAGGAAGTGCTGAAGGATTGCCTCAATGCGTTCGAGCTTCCCGATGAGCCCAACCTCAAGACCTTATCTATGGGACAGAAGAAAAAGGTCTATATGGGTATGGCATTGGCATCAGGCACGCGCCTGTTGCTGATGGATGAGCCCACCAATGGGCTCGATATCCCTTCCAAGAGCTTGTTTCGGAAGGTCATTGCCCAGAACATGAGCGAGGACAGGATGCTCATCATCTCCACCCATCAGGTGCATGACGTGGAGTCGTTGCTCGACCATCTCTTGATCTTAGACCAGTCGCGCATTCTCTTAAACCAGTCGGTATCGGAGGTGACGGCACGTTACAGTTTTTGTTACCGCCCGTTGGGCACGACGGACGAAGGCATTCTCTATGCCGAGCCCGCCCTTCAGGGAAATGCAGTGATCACCCATCGCGATCCCCAAGAGGCGGAAACGCCCTTGAATTTAGAATTATTGTTTAACGCAATGACGAAAGGAATCATACAATGAGAAATTTGAATATGAGAAGATTCTGGAGCCTCCTGAAATGGGAAATCACCACCCAGCGGCACCATCTCCTGGGATTTACGGTAGGAAGCATGATCTTTTATCTGATTATCGGTTTGCTGATCTGGCTCCTTTTGCCCTCCTTTGATCCCCGGCCCATGAATAGCATCCTCACTACGATGGATGATTCCCTGACCTCCTTATCCATTGGAGCTACTGTCTTATTACCTTCTTTCCTGCTTTCACGGGTGAACAAGAAGGGCATTTTGACCCAATACCTGATGTTACCCGCCTCTCGCATCGAGAAATTCGTGGCGCGTTACCTGATGGTTGTCGTAGGTTATATGGTCTGTTGGGTAGTCGGTTATTTTGTGATGGATGTCTTGCAGTACCTCCTGACGCTTTTGATCGCTCCCGATCAGGCTGTGTTCTCGGCACCTGTGGTGAATGCCGCCATTCATGGAGGCAAGTTCCCAGCGTGGATCTCCTTTCTTCTCTGCCTCTGGTTCTGGTGCCATTCTGTCTTTCTGTGGGGCGGAGTCTTCTTCCGCAAGCATCCTTTCATTTTCACCTCTTTGTCTTTTTCCCTAATTAGTCTTATCGTCATCCTCTCCGTACACTACCTATGCCTTGCATTTGACGTGCCGTATGCGTCCTTCGAACAATTCGTGTTCGGTCATGCCATGACGAATCTTCTCTTGCTGGCATTCGCGGTCTTCAACTTCATTGCCGCCTATCGTCGCTTCACGCGCATACAAGTCACCAACCCACAACTGTTTAACAAATGAATTTCAGCAGCGATAAACCCATTTACATACAGATGTCAGACCGTCTCTGCGACGATATCCTTGCCGGCACTTACCAGGCAGACGACAGGATCCCCAGTGTCAGGGAATATGCCGTGATGTTAGAGGTGAATACCAATACAGCCATGAAAGCCTATGACCAACTGGCTCGTGAGGGCATCATCTACAATAAACGCGGAGTGGGATATTTTGTCAGCCATGATGCCCGTGAGCAGATTCTCCAGTCGCGCAGGAAAATCTTCATGCAACAAGTCCTCCCGGATGTCTTCCGACAGATGCGGCTTTTAGGCATAGATATCAAAGAAATAGACTTTTGTTGGGAGCATTCAAAATAAATGATTATATTTGCAACCGAATAACATAAAGCCACGTCTGAATATTATATACACAGATAGTGGAATTTTGTAGAGATATGAAATGATTTCTTGGATGCTATGCTTCTGATGGTGAGGGTTATGCCAAGCGTCTCTGACGTAAAATAAAACGATATACTAAATACCTCGAAGTGAAACTGCATCCCTATTTGGTCATGAATTATAATCTATTGAATAAGAATATGAATAAAAGTTTAATTCTCTCTCTCTGTTTGAGCGTTTGCTTCCTCTTGGAGGCGAATGCTCAACTTTTGTATAAGATTTCCGGTAAGGGATTGTCAAGACCATCTTATGTCTTAGGCACTTGCCATTTGGTCAATGGCAGTTTTTCTGACTCGATCCCTGGCATGCGCAACGCCCTGTCGGGCACAGACCAGGTTTATGGAGAAGTGGTAATGTCGGAGATGACATCTCCGGAGAACATGCAGAAGCTAAAGGCTTCTATGTCGTTGCCCGACAGCACGTCCTTGCAGAAATTACTCACGGAAGACCAGATGACCCGGTTGAACGCCTTCTTAAAGGAGACCATAGGCGTGGATCTGTCAAACGAAGGACTGAAAGCCCAGTTCGGGCAGCTCAAGCCTGCGGCTTTGTCCACGCAATTGGTCATTCTCATGTACATGCGGAAGCATGTGGGAGAGTTGAATGTAACCGACCTGTTGGATCAACATTTGCAGGTGGTTGGTGAAAAAAGTGGGAAGAAAGTAGGAGGATTGGAGACCTTGGACTTCCAGATGAATCTGCTCTATGGGCAACCGATGCCTCGCCAGGTAGAAGGTCTGATGTGCCTTGTGGACAATGGAGAGGAGATGCTGAAGATGACAGAAGAGATGATCAAGGCTTATTATGCCATGGATATAAAGGCACTTAAGCAGGTAATGGACAGGAAAATGCATAACAGCTGTGACCAGACCCCAGAGGAAGAAAAGGCCATGGTCTATGACCGTAATGCCAGATGGGCAAGAAAAATGCCGGGAGTAATGGCACAAGCTCCCACCTTATTTGTCGTGGGAAGCGGACATCTGCCTGGTAACAAAGGCTTGCTTCAGCTTCTTCGGCAGGCAGGATATACCATTGAGATTGTGAAATAACTGTGAAGGTGATCACACTCTCGATACAATGAATGTATTCTTACGAAAATATAGGCTACTGTGGGTGACGCTATGCCTATGTGTCTTGGAAGGTCAGGCGTATGGTCAGTCATCAACAGCCTCGGGACACATCGACACGCGAGGTATGGCTGTTTATTGTGTCTATAAGGCCAAGAGTGGAATCGTATGGTTGGGAACCAGCGAGGGGCTCATCACGTATGGACAGCTGCTCAGCTATAATCCACGGGCATATATCCGTCATCCCCTTCTATGTAATGCGATTACCGATATCAAAGAAGATAGTCAGGGAAGATTATGGGTGACAACTCAGTCTCGGCAGTACATGGTCTATGATCCCACAAACAATGAATTGATTGCTGATGCCCGGCAGATCATTCGCGAATGGGGTATCCATACGCCGTCGTATTTTTCTCTTCGCATGGATGAAGACCATCATCTTTGGGTAGGTGTAGCCCATCAAGTGTACTGGTTGGATGGAAAAGGAAAACGAAAGAAATTGTATATTCTTCCTTCTTCAGCAGGAGGGGTGATTGATTTTGTCAACAGTGACCAAGCCACTTATGTCATTACCCAGAAACGCATCTTTAAGATCCCCAAGAAAACCATGGCCGTGCAAGACTACACATCCATGCCAGCTCCTTATCAAGGGTCATTCAATTATGGCTATGCCACTCCCAAGCATATCCTTTGGCTGACTTATGATCGGCATACATATCGTTATGATGAGAAGGCGCGTTGTTGGCGGAGCTATCCCGATTTCATTGCAGATGGCTCCCTCTCTGTCTATTCGCTTTCTTCAGAAGTATTCTGTCAGGGGACGCTGAATGATTATCCAGCTATCTTCGACGGGAAAGGCGACAGGGTCAAGCTAAGCACATTGAATTGGCGCTATAAATGGGCATTTCTTGACCGGCATATCCAGGATATGTATTATGATGGAGAGAATCAAAACTTGTGGGTTCTCTATAAGAAGATGGGAATGGCAGTGTTTGGGAAACGCCTTGACCAGTCAAGGAAAGTGCAGATTCCTTGCGAGGCCGACCGCTATCGCATGAATGACGTGCTTTGCATGACACAGGATAAGGATGGGACTATTTGGCTGGGAACCGAGGATGATGGTATCCTCCATTTCCAAGGAAGTCGACAGGAACTACTCAAGGATCGTATTGCCACATATAGTGCAGTGACCTCCATCTTGAGTGATTCTCATGGGAGACTTTGGTATGGGGTTTACGCGAGAGGACTGTTCAGAAAAGACGGGAAGGCGTTCCTCAAAGGGTTGTCTCCCAATAAGATCGTGGAAGGTCCTAATGGACTGTTTTTCGTCATGACTTTGAGAAAGGGATTATGGCGTATCGACGACAAGACGGGGGAGGTCGTGCAGGTATTCCTTCATGACAGTTGCTTGAATGACATTGTCTACGCCAAGGGGAACGTCTTTGTTTGTTCCAATTCTGGGGCTTATGTCTTAGACCCTCATACCCTGCAATGGAAGTTAGTGGACAAGCGACTGAAGGAAAGCTATGCGGCACTGATCGTATGTAGGAAGCATCAATACATGTTTTTGGCACGTGCCAATGGCAAGAAGGGATTAGTAGTCTTCGACTTGAAAACCCGCCGCTTCCTACTTGCTCCGGATATGGATACCTATCAGATGAAAGGGTTTGCCGAGGATAGGGGCGGAAGAATATGGAGTATTAGCAACCAAGGGTTGATCCGGTTTGAACAAAGGGAAACCGGGACACAACGTATTACCTGTTTCCCTATTTATGGTAATGAGAATAGCATTTATAACAACCTTGCCATTCTCCCTATATCAGGCAACCGCCTCTTGTTAGGCATGAATGATGGCTATCAGGTGGTTGATCCTCGTGCCGTTTACCTGCAGATGAAAAAGGACGAAGACAAGGGGAAAGGCAAAGGCAAAGGGCCTTGTCCATTGATGCTGACCTCCTTGAGAATCAACGACCAATATGTAAACCCAGGTGCCCATTATGATGGGAAGGTTATCTATCAGGCAGACATTGAAAATGTAAAATGCCTGAACTTAACCAGTCATCAGAAAGATTTACTGATAGAATGCTTGCCGAAAGATTATGTGACGGGCTATGGCTATACCTATTCCTATCGTTTGAAGGGCAACGGAAATAAGTGGATGCCCATGCAGAACTTCCAAATGGCATTGATCGACATACCTTCCGGTAATTATACCCTGCAGGTACGTATTCAGAATGCCGACCAGACCAAGGAGCGAGTCTATGACATCGTGACGATTTCTATTGCCCCACCTTTTTACCGTTCCTATTGGGCGTATCTGATCTATATTCTCTTTGCCCTATTGGTCATTGTTGCTGGTCGTTTCGTTCATCAGCGCAGGAAAGAGGCAGGTATTATCATGGACAGGAATCTTTCCTTGGAACGACAGAGAATCTATTTAGAACGGGAAGCCGCAGAAAAGGCAGCCTTGGCAGAAAAGCTATCTCGGGAAAATGCAAGGCTTGAAGCTGATAAGCCGAAGGACCCAACGATAATGAATGATGATGAGCGATTGGTCTATGAGGTGATTCAAGTTGTGGAGAAACATATCAGTGATCCTGATTTTTCAGTAGAGGTGCTGAGTGATGAATTGCACATGCATCGAACAAGTCTTTACCGGAAGTTAGTTGTAGCTACTGGTCAGACTCCAGTCGTCATGATTCGGAAGATCCGAATGAAACGTGCCCGGCAATTGTTGGAGCATGGTCATGTGCTTGTATCCCAAGTAGCTTATCAAGTGGGGTATAATTCCACGAAGAATTTTTCCAAGCATTTCCGTAACGAGTTTGGATTCAATCCGAGTGACATAGAAAAGGCAAGAGGAGAAAGGTAATGCCTTTTGATGAAATGTTGCATCAGGCCGAGCTGTTGATTAGCAAGTGGTTAATGCAATATAATCTTACTTTTTGATGCACGAAAAGCCGACTTTTGTCTATAAAGTTGGCTTTTTTTAGTAGTTTGTCCTATCTTTCGGATTGTTGCAATTTGGGGCTTGTTCTGTTGAATTAGATGAAAAAGTTTAATATATTTTCGTCGCCTTACTCTTTTTTTCCTCTACCTTTGCAACGGTCCGTGGGACGAATAAAAGTCGGTTCATGGCTACAAAAGGATGATGATGTGCTCAAGAAACAAAGATTGATTTGGATCGCAAGCATCATTTCTTTCTAAATTCATGCAATGTAGGTATAATATTAAGGTTTATGAAAAGATTTTTACTTGTTTTTGTGATAAGCATATGGGCG
This sequence comes from uncultured Prevotella sp., assembly GCA_900316015.1. GTDB lineage: Bacteria > Bacteroidota > Bacteroidia > Bacteroidales > Bacteroidaceae > Prevotella. The sequence goes on from ONBG01000011.1 coordinate 33,248, forward strand.
TCAGTAAGTATTTCTGCTAAGGATTTCTACATGATAACCCCTTCGGTGAAGAACAATCATCTGAAGTTCAAGCAAACAGATGACCATACATGGTTGATGTATATCCCGGCAACTTATCCCTGTCCTGCTGCTGGCAATGATCTATATACAGGCTTTAAGTTCATGGTTGGTGATGAGGGGGGATATCTCTACACACCGACGACAGCGGGATCAACAATGATCAATGATGTGAATTGTTCTGGAACTTTAGAAAAGTCTTCTTCAAAGAGACCAACATGGTGGAATTGGGATGGAAATTACTTGGAAGTGAAAAAGGATGTTGCTGACGCGGATAAAAAGAACCCCTATCATGGAATGACATCCTCAGATCTTCTCATGGATGGTTGCTTGGAATTTACAATTACATTGGAAGATAATGGGAATCTGTCCTATTATGCTGTCCTGAATCCGGACAAACGAGTTTCCTATGCGGCATGCAATACAACAGAGGGTAGTGATAACGGAACCTATTATGAAGCAAAGCATACTAATTTTCTTTTCGCTGACAGGAATAGTGATGGTACTTTTTCCCCATATTATCAAGGGAAAATTGGGATGGAGAAGTTGCCTTCGGAAAATTACGACAATATTAAACATAATGGATTCTACTTTTATACGCCCATCAAAGAAACTTCACAAAATAAGTATGAAGGAGACGGCAACGACTGGTGGAAACAAGTAGCTAATGACTTAGGCACGCGTGGCATTAGCCCAGATTTCGAGAATCTTTTCGCGAATGGAGGAAATTTTGAAGCTCCGTTAAAAGGATCATACAAGATTTCTACTACATTTTATTATGGCAAGAATACTCAAGGAAAAATGGAGAAGAAATTTGATGAAGCCTACGACCATCCTTTGGTGGGCTCCATCCGTACCTATTGTAACGAAGCAAAGAATATGAAGAACCGATATCATGTTAGGTCATTCCTCGTTACGGGATATAAGAGCAATGAATATGAGCCTGCGTTTGAATTGACGGAGATTCCTTATATACCTGCCAAAGTAGGTGTAATTCTTTATACGGAAGATGCAACAGTAGATGTTCTTGCTCCAAATGAAGAGTGGACGGGAACAGTAACTAATCCTATTGAGGACGTGTATGGTCACAATTATCTTATACCAACCTTCAAAGATACCCCGGTAAGTACTTATAGTTATGAACAGGGGAAGCAATATATCAATTTCTTCCTTTCCAAATTGTTTACTACTGTTGATTACAAGAGCAATCAGGATGGCAAGTATACAGGTGCTGAGAATTATTGGGGGTTCTTTAGTATCTTGAATACCCAAGTAAGTCATGCCAATCGGGCATATTTGCATTTCCCCTATGAGGGCGTGAGTGAACTAACCCATTGGGTTGAAGCTTCCTCGGGTGCCAAAGGCGCGAAGTATGTGTTCTCAGGTGGTAATCACTCGACTGGCATCAAAAAGATAAGTTCCAGTGTGAAGTTGACGGAGGATGATGCCTATTATACATTGGACGGGCATAAGGTCGGGAGTCCTTCTCATGGGATTTATATTCACAAAGGTAAGAAATACCTTTTTAAATAAATAGATTATGGAAGCAAAGATTAAGTATATCAAGCCAGAAGTCGTATCTTTTGGCTACAACCTTGAGACATGCATCCTTGCAGGTTCTGGACAAACAGATGAACAGGATAATAATCCTGCGAAAGGAAACATCCGTTTCACGGATGATGAGTCCAACAGTTCTTGGATGGATGAATAAGGCTCTTTCTTTTGAATAATAACATATTATATTTAATTCAAAGTTGATCGGTGTCGGGTTGCAAGCGTGCAATCTGGCACCTTTTTATTCTCCATGGGCAAGGAGATGAAAAAATAATGCCGTTTCCTGATGGGGGGAATTGTCATTTTTGTGTTATATATAAAATAAAACGAAGTATGAAGAAATATTTGTTGTTATTGCTCTTGTCTTTATTCGTCTTCACTTCTTGTGGTGATGATGACGAATTGGATCCAGTTCAGTGGAAAAGTGATTTGGTTTTTAATGAAATGCTCGAGGCTCACGTGGATGCCAAGGGTGGAACTTATCTTTTCACCTGTACCAATTATAAGTGGGTTACCTTGAATTCCCTGCAAGAAGACTATGGATATAATACCTTAGGTAGCTATTATCCTGCAGACTTGGCTACGAATATCGTAACAGGGGAATGGTCGAAAGGCGAAGTAAAAGGCGTGACGATGACCATTACCATTTCCAAGAATGAATCGGGAAAGGATCGGTACCTGACGGTGACAACAGAGTCGGGAGATGCTTTTGGTGTCTTCCATATCATACAATCCAAATAAAAGTCGATAGTGAAGGATGCCCATGAGCGTCCTTCACTATCAGAGAGAACAGTCGGTTGCGACTGTCCTTGCAAATTAATAGACCAAAAGTCCTATGATCCCACATGCCAACATGACCAAGATGGGATTCACTTTCCATTGCTTGGTGGCGAAGAAGGCAGCGATAAAAAGGACGATGCTTAGGATAAATAAAGGCAGATTAACGGATGGTGATCCGAAGTTTTCCTTGTTCATCAATAGTAATGCTGCGGCAGCTATCATCCCAATGATCGTGGGTCGCAATGCCTTGAAGATATTTTCCACTGAGGGTTCGTCCTTATGAGTGAGGAGGTAATGGCTGATACTGATCATTAAGATGAACGGCAACCACATGATGGCAAGGGATGCCATGACCGCAGCGATACATCCCACCCATGCGGGATATCCGTTGTTGATGCACGCCACATATCCGACATAAGTCGCGCAGTTGATGCCAATAGGGCCAGGTGTAGACTGACTGATGGCAACGATATCCGTGAACTCAGCGTTCGAGAGCCAATGGTTGTTGACAACGACTTCGTTGTATATCAACGAAAGCATGGCATAACCGCCCCCGAAATTAAAGATACCAATCTTTGAGAAAACATAAAATAACTGAAGGAAAAGCATATCTTATTTTATATATTGCGTTTAAGGGTCCATTTGCCATAAAAGAATCCTGCGGTGCCAGCCACGAGGATGACCCATATGGGCGAAACACCCATCCAGGCGATGAGCACGCAAGATACGATGGGTATCCAGAAATTATAGCGGGAGATATGAGCGGTCTTCGCCATATTGAAACATGGTGCAGCGATTAATGCCACAACAGCCGGTCGTACCCCCTTGAAGAACTTTTCCACCCAGGGATTACTCCTGAATGAATGGAAGAAAAGGGCTATGAGAAGTATGGCGATGATAGAGGGTAGGGCGATCCCAAACGCCCCGGCAATACCGCCCCATACACCTTTCAGCTTATATCCGATATGACTGGCAATGTCTATGGAGAATATGCCTGGCGTGGTCTGGGCTATAACCATGATATCCATGAACTCCTGCTTGTCGAGCCAGTGGTTCTTATCAACGAACTCCTGTTGCATGATAGGAATCATGGCATATCCACCTCCTAAGGTGAACGCACCGATTTTGTTGCAGGTAAGGAAAAACTTTAATAACATCATCTTTCTTGTCTAAATCGGCTGCAAAGGTACTTTTCTATTTCCTGATAATCAAAAGAATCGAATTAGAAATCTCTAATCTCAGCTTAAAGCCTTATAATGGCTTTTTGCCAAGGCTTTTCTCCTATCTTCGTAATTTTGCACCCGAATGGAAACAGAAGTTATATACAGATGAAAGTAACAGGAATCAATGGATTGTTATTTCTTTTGGGTACGTTGTCTTGTCCTCTAACAGCAAGGGCGCAGGATCGTCTTTGTCCTTCAATCGTATCTTACAGAGTGATGACCCTTGGGATGGTAGACAGCATGGTGGTGAAGAATAGTCTCTCCTTGCAGTCTGTCCGTTTGGAGACGGAAAAGACGGAAGGACAGTTGCGCCAGGTCAGTCTTTATGAAAACCCACAGGTGCAGCTCATGCATAATGTTCGGAACCCTAATAATAAAAGGTGGTTGGACACCGGGCATGATGGAGAGACTGATGTTCAGGTCAGCCAGTCTATTGCCATCGGCGGTCAGCATTCTAATAAGGTAAGACAGGCTCGTGCCGATATCAAGGCTTCTCAGGCAGGCTATCTGGCCTCCCGTTGGGAGATATGCCATGAGGTAAGGCAGGATTTAATTGACCTGTATGGTGTGCAGCAAAAAGAAAAGGTTTATGAAAGGGAGATCGAGTCTGTAGAAAGGATACTGAAAGCCTTTCAGGAACAGACGGCGAAAGGCAATGTCTCGAAGATGGAGACCTTTCGTATCCAAACGATGCTGAGTCAGTTGAAAGCTGAGCTCTCTTCGCTCTGTTTGCAGGAGAACGACTTACAAGCCCAGTTGCATACGGCCATGAACATGCAGGATGGCGTTCCGGTGAAAGCTCAGTTAGATGATGATGAGCTCATGAACTATGCGAAGCGTACGACCCTTTCCCTTGCTTCAGCCTTAGGAAATCCAGCTTCGCTTGCTCTATTTGTTGATCGTAATCCCTCTCTTCAGCAAATCAGGTACCAACAGGAATCGGCGCGTTATCAGTTGAAATCTGAGCAAGCAGAGGCGTTGCCCCACATCAGCTTGATGGGAGAGTTCGACAAGAATGGCAGTATAGGGCATAATTTCTTTGCCTTTGGCACTACGATCACAGTCCCTCTTTGGAACCGTAACCAAGGGAATGTTCGGACAGCAAAAGCAACTTATCGGCAGGCACAGGTTGAAAGGGAGTATAAGGAATCTGCTCTTCGTAGGCAAATCCTACGCGACCATCAGGCAGTACAGACCTGCATGAGAACGGTAGAGAACCAAAAAAGAATGCTTGATCAAGAATTGGAAGAGTTATTGCAGGCGGCAGAAAGCCAATTCATGAAGCGCAATATCACACTACTGGAGTTTGTCGACCTTTATGGAAGTTATCGGGACACACAGTTTCAGATGTTAGATGCAAGGGCGCAGTTGTTCAAGGCTGTAGAAGACCTGAGGACAGATCTATCTGATGAGGGGAAATAAGCAAATTGAAAAAATGATGGAAAAGAATTATATATGTGTATTGGCAGGTATCTTCATTTGTCTGTCCTGTTCGACAAGAGACAAGCAGTCGGCTCGGGAGCAGCATCTGGATGTCTTAGAGAAGAGTCATGTGGTAGCTTTGTCGACAGCCAAGATGAGAGCTGTGGATGACGAACTGGTCTTGAATGGTACCGTCGCTTGTGATGAAAGTTTGTTGAGAAAGATCTTTGTGCCTTGTACGGGGAGGGTGAACGGTCTCCGTGTCGAAGTGGGTGACAGGGTCTCCGCGGGACAGCAATTGGCAGTGGTGCATAGTGAGGAAGCTGCAGATTACAGGAAAGGCTTGAATGAGGCGGATGCAGAGATCCGCCTTGCCCAACGCGACTATCGGATGCAATGCGACATGCACCAGTCGGGTATGGCTTCTGACAAAGATGTAGCGGCTGCCCGGGAAAGGGTGCTTGTCGCGAATGCCGAGCGACAACGCTTGCATGAGGTGGCATCCATCAATGGGTATGGGCTTCGCTCGGATGCAGTGCTGACATCCCCAATCTCTGGGTATGTTATCGACAAGCATATATACAATGACAGCTATGTCAGCGAACAGACGAATGATGACCCAGCGATTGAGATAGCCGACCTGAGAAGAGTATGGGTCATCGCCGATGTCTATGAGAGTGATATCGCAAAGGTCCATCCGCATGCAGCGGTCAGGGTGACGACGATGGCGTATCCTGATGAGGTATTCTTTGGGAGGGTTGACAAGGTGTACAGCGTCCTTGACAGTGAAAGTAAAACGATGAAGGTAAGAGTCTGCCTTGACAATCCAAAGGGACTTTTGAAGCCTGGTATGTTTGCCAGTGTCCATGTACGCCTTTCTGGCAGTGGACAGCCCTTGTGTGCTGTTCCCTCCTCAGCGGTCATCTTTGAGAATGGGCATGATTACGTCATGGTCAAGCAGAATCCCCATGAATATCGTCGTCGTGAAGTGAAGGTGGTACATACGGCTGGTGGATATTCTTATCTGTCGGCAGGACTGCTTCCCGATGAGAAAGTAGTGAGCAAGAACGCTTTGCTGTATTTCAATTCTACAGAAAATGAATAGGTTTATTGATTTTATTATTTCCTTCTCACTCAAGCGTAAGTATGTCATCCTTTTCCTAACCGGCCTTGCCTTAGTGATAGGGATATACAGTTTCAAGAATACTCCTGTTGATGCCTGGCCAGATGTGACCAATACCAAGGTTACCATCATCACGCAATGGCAAGGGCGTTCGGCTGAGGAGATCGAGAAGTTCGTGACGATCCCCATAGAGATCGCCATGAACTCAGTGCAAAAGAAGACGGATATCCGTTCGACGACCTTGTTTGGGCTTTCAGTCGTGACCGTTATCTTTGATGACCATGTAGATGATGAGTTCGCTCGCCAACAAGTATATAACTTGCTGCACGATGCCGACCTTCCGGATGGCGTCACCCCAGACGTTCAGCCTTTGTCAGGACCTACTGGTGAAATTTATCGTTATACCCTGTCAAGCAAGCATCGAAGTGTCCGGGAGCTGAAAACCTTACAAGATTGGGTGATCGAGCGGAAGCTCCGTAGTGTCCCTGGGGTTGCCGATATCGTCAGTTTCGGAGGAGAAGTGAAGACATTTGAGGTGAGTGTCAATCCCAACCTACTTTCCACGTACGGGGTGAGTAGCCTGGAGCTCTATCAAGCACTTGCCAACTCAAATGTCAATGTGGGAGGAGACGTGATTGAACGCAACTCCCAGGCTTATGTTGTTCGGGGTATCGGACTTCTTAACAATATCCAGGAAATAGGGGATATCGTTGTGAAGAACGTTAATGGGACGCCCATATTGGTCCGTAATCTTGCCGATGTCCATGAAAGTTGTCAGCCCCGTCTTGGACAGGTGGGACGTGATGGCGAGGATGATGTCGTGGAAGGGATTGTCGTGATGCGCAAAGGAGAAGATGCGGCGAAGGTGATCACCGACTTGAAGGACAAGATCTCTGAGATCCAAAGGGAAGATCTTCCGAAAGACGTAGAGATCAAGCCTTTCTACGATCGTGATGACTTGGTAAACCTTGCTGTGCATACTGTGTTTCATAATGTCATAGAGGGCATTCTGTTGGTTACGTTCGTTGTGTTTCTTTTTATGCGCGAATGGCGTTCGACAGTCATCGTTGCAAGTATCATCCCTTTGGCACTTCTCTTTGCCTTTATCTGCTTGCACCTGAATGGCATGAGTGCCAATCTGCTGTCAATGGGTGCCATCGATTTCGGAATTATCATAGACGGGGCTGTGGTGATGGTGGAAGCCCTTTTCGTAGCCTTGTCTGCCCAGGCACGTGAGATAGGTATGGCCGCCTTCAATAAGCGCAGTCATTTAGGGATGATCCGCCAGACAGCCCGTGGTAAGGCAAAGTCGGTGTTCTTCTCGAAACTGATTATTATCACAGCCTTGATCCCTATCTTCTCTTTCCAGAAAGTAGAAGGCAAGATGTTCTCACCATTGGCGTTTACCTTAGGCTTTGCCCTGTTGGGCGCTTTGATCTTCACCTTAACCTTGGTGCCTGTACTGTCTTCCATGATGTTGAAGCGAAATGTAGCGGAAAAGAAGAATCGCTTTCTCGATTGGATATATAGATGGTTCGACCGTTTCTTTGATTGCTGTCATCGGAATAACCGTAAAGCGATTACGATAGCCCTTATGGCAATGGTTGCAGGAATTGGCTCCTTTACCATGCTTGGCTCGGAATTCCTTCCCGAGATGGATGAGGGCTCTATCTATGTACGTGCCACGATGCCACAGAGCATCTCCCTTGATGAGAGCGTTCGGCTTGCCAATCGTTTCCGTCATATCCTACGGTCGTTTCCCGAGGTTACCCAGGTCATGACGCAGACAGGACGTCCCAACGATGGTACAGATGCCACGGGATTCTATAACATAGAGCTTTTCGTGAAATTACATCCAGAAGGTGAATGGAAGACAGGGAGGACGAAAGACCAGCTCATTGATGACATGAACCGTCGGCTCAGTGTCTATCCTGGTATTGATTTCAACTTCTCACAACCTATTAGCGATAATGTAGAGGAGGCTGTCAGCGGCGTGAAAGGTGCAATCGTAGCCAAAGTGTATGGGAAGGACCTATATAAGAGTGAGCAGGTCGCCCAACAAATATACAAGACGATGAAGCCCATTCGTGGCATTACGGATTTGGGCGTTATCAGGAATATTGGACAGCCTGAACTCCAGATTAATATTGATGAAGACCGATTGGCACGATATGGGGTCAGCAAGGATGATGTGCAGAGAATCATTGAGATGGCTATTGGAGGGAAGGCAGCCTCTCAAGTGTATGAGGAGGAAAGGAAGTTCAACCTTGTGGTGCGTTATGAGAAACCCTTTAGGGACAATGCTGAGGCGATTGGAAAGATCAAGGTGCCCACAGAAAATGGTCAGATGGTTCCTATCCGAGAGTTAGCAACGATCAAGACCATCACGGGTCCATTGATTATCTATCGGGAGAACCATACCCGTTATTGTGCTGTGAAATTCTCCGTACGCGACCGCGATATGGGGTCTGCTGTTGATGAAAGTCGTGCCAAAGTAGAGAAAGCTGTGCATCTGCAAGCAGGGTACAAGATCGAGTGGAGCGGTGATTTCGAAAACCAGAAACGTGCAACTTCTCGGCTTGCCCATGTCATCCCTATAAGCATCCTGCTCATCTTCGGGATTCTATATGTACTCTTTGGCAATGCCCGGGATGCAGGACTGGTATTAAGTAATGTGCCATTTACAGCAGTGGGAGGCATTGTCATCTTATTGCTGACCGGCTTCAATTTCTCTATTTCTGCTGGTATCGGCTTTATTTGCCTTTTTGGAATCTGTATCCAAAATGGAGTGATCATGATTCAGGATATCAAGCATTTTATCCGCCATGGCCATCCACTTAATGATGCAGTCACGATGGGCATGCATTCCCGAATTCGGAGTGTCCTGATGACTGCAATGATGGCAACGTTGGGACTCCTGCCGGCTGCCCTTAGCCATGGAATCGGGAGCGAAAGCCAACGCCCGCTTGCCATCGTGATTATTGGAGGACTGATCGGGGCGACTACCTTTACCTTGTTCATCTTCCCGTTGTTCGTAGAAAAAGTATATCGACATGTTAATATACGGAAGTTGTCATAATCTCAAAATAATGGTCTTAGGGTGTCTCTTGAGTCTTTTCTTTATAGGTAAGATCCAAGGGCATACCCATCAGACCCGCATACAAATTCTTTGCCGAGCTCCACGGGAGATGAAGGCAAGCATCGACTCTGTAGCCTGTTCATTCTATGGCGTTTATGTGGCAGACTGGAATTCATGTCGCCAGTGTTTGTATTTCGTTTACGACCATACAAAAACATCGGGCAGAAGACTTAAAAAGCAAATAAATGATTATCTTTGTAACCAAAAGTGCGACTTAATGCGATATGACGAAGAGAATACTGATGGCGGAAGACGAGGAAAACATCTCTGATTTCGTGAGCCGGGGACTACAGAATTTTGATTATGAAGTGACCGTTGTGAATAATGGCACGGATGCATGGTCTTTGCTTCGGCAGGGATCCGATTTCAATCTGGTTATCTTAGATATCCGGATGCCAGGGATGAGTGGCATTGAGGTCTGCCAGCGTATTCGTGAGCATTTAGGATATCATCTTCCTGTGCTCATGCTTACGGCTTTGGATACGACGGACGACATCGTTATGGGATTACATGCTGGCGCTGACGAATATATTGCCAAGCCTTTTAAGTTCATGGAATTGCTTGCCCATATTCAAGCCTTGCTGAGACGCGTGGAATTAGACAAGGACCATCACCAGACAGTATGTGGCGACTTGTACATTGATGCCTCTTCCCATAAGGCAATCCGAGAAGGGAAAGCTTTTGACTTGAGCGTCAAGGAGTTCCGGTTGCTCCAGTATCTGATGGAGCATGAAGGGGAGATCCTTTCCCGTAGGAAGCTATTGAAGGATGTATGGGACAAGGATTTTGATACCAATACGAATGTCGTGGATGTCTATGTGAGGTATCTCAGGCAGAAAATAGATGATGGATTTGAACATAAGCTCATCCAGACCGTTGTGGGAACAGAATATTGTTTCCGGAGAGACGCTGAAAAATGAAGGTCAAGCCATGAATACAGGGAAGAAAATATCTTTGATCTATTCCGGGATCACCATAGGACTGGTCACGATCACCAGCTTGATCTTTTATGTCTGCACATCTAATTACACGCGGAACATTTATTATCATTATCTTGAAGAGAAAGCGCATGCGGTGGCTGAAGAGAAATTCTCGGAAGATGAGCTTGATCCTGTGAAATATCGTAATGTCATCTTGCAGCGGAAACGGTCTATTCCAACTTCCCGAGAGCTATTTATCAATCTTTCTGACAAGAAACAAGCAAGGGTCCGCCTTTCTGTTTATTTAGATCCATCACAGATACAGAAACTTTATGATAATGAGACGGTCAATTTTGAGAAAGGTCAGTTGGCAGGTACCTCTTTTATATATTACGACAATACAGGAACCTTTGCAGTCATTGTCTTGAGTAGAAATCCTTTTATCAAGGACATCAACCATACCTTACGGTGGGCGATGTTGTTGCTCATTGTCTTTTCTTCTTTCACGCTTTTCCTCATCAGCCGACTCTATGCTATCCGTATGCTCAACCGCATAGACAAGGACTATCAGACGGAGAAGATGTTTGTCAATAATGCTTCACATGAAATCAATAATCCTCTTACTGCCATTCAGGGAGAGTGTGAGGTAGCCTTGATGGCTGACTATCAGGCAGAAGAGTATAAGGATGTCCTTCGTCGTATTTCTGAGGAAGCTCAAAGGATCATTTTGATCATGAAAGAGCTGCTACAATTTTCCCATGCACGGGATGGAAGAATAGGGAATGGGAGCCTGGAACCTGTGCGTATCTCAGCTTTGCTTGATCGGGAAAGGAATCCACAGGTGAAAATCCTGGTCTTACATGATTTCACGTTGATGACAGATGTGGAGTTGCTTCGGATTGCCCTTCATAACTTGGTGAGCAATGCAGTTAAATATTCCAATGGCCATTCTGTTGTGGTGACGATTAAGCAGGGTGTCTTAGTGGTAGAAGACAAGGGGATAGGTATTCCTCCCTCCGATCTAAAACATATTTTTGAACCGTTCTTCCGGGCCTCTAATACAGGAAGTGTGACCGGCAAAGGTATTGGACTTGCCTTGTCAAAAGCTATTTTGGAGAAGTTGGGTGCCACCATCGTCGTCTCTTCAAGGGAAGGTGAGGGTACCCAATTTAAGGTTACCTTCCCTTCTTATAGGTGAAAGGGCTCCTTCTCAATGATATCCTACTCTCTTGTAGATGAGGAAGGAATTGATTTGGAATTACAGACTTGAGCCTTGCCCGACAGTCCATGATGCCGGTGAAAGGATTGTTTTCGTGGTGGTATATCCCATTTTGGATTTGCACTTGATATCTTTTACGCTAAATTTTCTCGAGAATTTATCGTGATACCTATGCTATGGCTGTGCAGAACAGCTACGATTGGATCAAATTCTCTCGAGAATTTTGTATGATATGTCAACCTCGTGTCAACCTTTGACAACCTCAAAACAGGTTGCAAGCCCGATAAACACTGGGTTTTGACAACCTGTCAACCTTTTCACAAAAAAAATCACTGTGGAATATAAAATTGTTGGCTTTAACCCACCTTTTCTCGCCATGGCAGAGCTCAAAAGCCTGATACCGGAGCGTGTCAATGGCAGCCAACTGCCCTTTATTGAAAAAACTGTTGGGTGTTCATGTACGATTTTTGGTATTTATTCGTTATGAAGGAGTGTGAATAGAAATTTATCAAGAAACTCATACCCATCATGAAAATGAATCTAAGATCAAAACTCATTCTGTCCCTTGCCTTGATCGCTTTTGGCATGGGAAAAACGTTTGCATCAGAACCTTTGATGGTCCAGAATGATGCAACCTTGGCATCTCCTCTTTCTCAAAAGAAAGCTGTTGCCTCTCCGGGCAAGGACAGTGGTAGCTTCCAATTGGCATGGATAAGCAATCCCCAAAAAGTCTCCGACCACATGGAAGATGCTCATGCGACTTATATTCCTTATTCGTCTACGACTCAGATGAAAGCCGATGTCAACTATGACAAACCTTGGCTTACTCCAGAGAAAGCAGACTATCTCTTGCTCAATGGGCAGTGGAAGTTCAAGTATGTGGCAGGGACCCCGACGGGTCCAGGAGCCAGTGAGTTCCAGTCAAAAGATTATGATGACTCCCGCTGGAAGACCATCCGCGTGCCTCTTTCCTGGGAAATGGCAAACTATGGAAAGCCAGTCTATACCAATGTGGGCTATCCCTTCAAGAGCGACAGCCTCGGCGTTGCCATGGAAGGATTCAGTGCTTATGGCGTGACCGACAATAATGCCACGGGTTTTTATCGTCGGTCGTTCACCCTGCCCAAAGGCTGGAATGACAAGCGCGTATTCTTGCATTTTGATGGTCTCTACAGTGCTGCTGTAGTATGGATTAATGGAAAATATGTGGGATTTACGGAGAGTGCCAACACAGACTCTGAGTTTGATATCACCGAATATGTCACGACTGGCGATAACCAATTGTCCGTACGTGTCTACCGCTGGTGCGATGGAAGCTACTTAGAAGGGCAAGATATGTGGCACCTTAGTGGCATTCATCGGGATGTCTACCTTGTGGCAAAGCCGAAGGTATTCATAGCCGACCATTATATTACCTCATCCTTGAGTGATGAAGCTACATCCGGTAGCATGAGTGTAGCACTTACAGTGAACAATCCTGATGCCATCTCCTCAAACAAGGTCTTGGAGGTAACGCTCACCGATGCTTCTGGCAAGTCCATCGCCCACGGTACTGCCTCTTACCGAGGGAAAGAGAAGCATACCCTGAGCGTGACACTCAATGGCCTTTCAGATCTTACCCCATGGAGCGCAGAGCATCCTTATCTCTATACGGTCATTGTCAGCCAGAAGAATAAAAAAGGAGAGGAAGAAATGGCTTTCTCTACTAAGTACGGCTTTCGTACCATCCGACAAGTGGGTAATTTAGTCTATGTCAATAATAAGCGCGTGTTTTTCAAGGGCGTGAACACTCAGGATACCCATCCAGAATATGGTCGGGCCATGGACACGGAAACGATGCTTAAGGATGTGGAGTTGATGAAACGTGCCAATGTCAACACCATACGTACCAGCCATTATCCCCGTCAACCGAAGATGTATGCCATGTTTGATGCCTACGGCTTTTATGTCATGGATGAGGCAGATGTTGAATGTCATTATAGGCATTCAGTTGCCAGCAGCCCTCAGTTCCAGGGTGCAATGAATGACCGTACCACTCGTATGGTCATGCGTGACCGTAACCACCCCAGTGTAATCTTCTGGTCGTTGGGCAATGAATGTGGCGCGGGCACTAACTTTGCCCAGACTTATACTATTTGCAAGCAGCTCGACAATAGACTGGTACACTATGAAGGCGCAGATCACGGCAAAAAGTATTCCGACTTAGGATCGAGCATGTACCCTAAGGTCGATTTTGTTCAGAAGCATAGTGCCGGACTGCATGACAAGCCCTACTTCATCTGTGAGTATGCTCATGCCATGGGACAGGCAGTGGGCAACCTCAAGGAATATTGGGACGCGATAGAAAGCAGTACAGGAATCCTTGGCGCTTGTATTTGGGACTGGGTAGATCAAGCACTTTACAATCCATCTGACCTTGTAAATGGCATCAAGACAAAGAACGGATTCCACAATTGGGTGGCAGGCTATGACTTCAATTCCCCATCTGGCGTTGACTATGGATTCCAAGGCAACTTCCTTGATAACGGTCTGATTACCCCTGACCGTGCATGGACCAGTAAGCTCACTGAAGTGAAGCAGGTTTATCAGAATGCGGAGTTCATAAGCAGGGATGGTCAGAGACTTACTGTGAAGAACAAGAATAGTTTTACGAACCTCAACGACTATGACTTGGTATACGCTCTTTTACGCGATGGTCGGACGATTGCCGAAGGAAAGGTGGCTATGCCATCTATCCCTGAAGGTGAGACCGGGACAGTGACCGTGCCTTATGACAAGAACCTAATTGCTGATGATGCAGAGTATCTACTCAATGTAAGTCTTTGTTTGAAGGCAGATGCACTCTGGGGGAAAAAGGGCGATGACGTGGCAAATGGGCAATTTATCCTCCAGCCGCGTCTGGCACTTAACACTCACGCAGCTGATGGAGGTTCGCTTTCTGTCAAAAAAGGTGTCGTGAGTGGTACTACCAAGGATGGGAAAGCCTTCGCATTGACTTTCACAAATGGGAAATTAAGTCGCTGGACTTATCAAGGGAAAGAATTGATCGCGTCTGGTCCTGACTTTAATAGTTGCCGAGACATAGACAACGACCGCAGTCGGAACCTGCCAGGCTTTGTCACGAGCAGCACCACCTCGGTCCTCATTCCTTTCCGGAAGCATGGAGGCAATGCCGTGATGACGATGCAAGGTTCAAACAGTCAGTGTGACTATACGATTCTCTATACCATCTATCCAGATGCAGTTGTTGACATGCAAGTAACTTTTACCCCTAAGGCAGATACCCGTCGGATAGGTCTTGCCCTGCAATTTGCGAATGGGTTCGAGGATGTTGAGTATTATGCTCGCGGTCCATGGAGTAACTATGTGGACAGAAAGACCGGTTCACGGTTGGGGCGTTATACCACAACTGTAGATGGTATGGTAGAGGAGCAGATCCATCCCCAGACCTTCGGTGACCATCAGGATCTCCGGGAACTCCTGCTCAAGAATGTATCCCAAGGAATCAACCTGGCTATCCAGACATCTGGGAATGTGGCATTCTCACTTTCACACTTTGATGAAAACGACTATTGTAGGAAAGGAGATACCATGTGGAGTGATGGCATACACTGGTATGACCTGCCCCGTCACGCTCAGGTCTATGCCCATTTCGATGCTGCACAGCGTGGCTTGGGGAACAATTCCTGTGGTGGCGATATTATCCTTGACCCCTATAAATGCCCCCAAAGTGGTACGTTGACTTATACATTGAGGTTCATGCCTCAATAAGAGATCTGTGAAGAAGCCAAAAGGAAAGAGGATCAGCCATATCGCTGATCCTCTTTCCTTTCTGTCCTTAGCATTTCCCTTCTTTCTTCAGCTTCTTTCTCCAATTCTGTCTTCTCAATATGTTCCCGGCTGAGGAATGCTTCTACATCCTTCCGGATCCTTAGGAACGGTTCCGCATAATAATATCCCGCGTTCTTCTTGAGCATCGGCTCGATCTCCTGTAGGCTCTTATTATAGCAAGATAATTCGTTGTTCAGTTGCGCATTGTGCACTGATTGGCGGTATATTTCATTCTCCCTTTCTTTTACCAGTTTGTCACAGACCTTAAACATAATAGGTACAACCACCTTGTCAAATAGATGGTGTCCCTGTATATACAAATAGGTATTTTCAGGCGTGACCCCCAGAGTCTTTAAAGAATCCTTTACCTTTTGGTAGCTATCCTTGGCACCAGGGTTCAGGTTTTGGAGTTGCCTTACCTTCCTGTCAACTTTTCTCCGGATGTTAACGATCGCCGCCATGGGATTCTGGAGGCTGAACTTTCCCAGTTCTATTACTTTATTAAAGTCTGTCATGGTAAATTCGGAATAATGCGAGCTCCGATAATACCAAATGTTCCACACGAAGAGAGGAAAGATAGCCTCGGAGAATAATGCCATGTATTCCTTGAAATCAAAGATGGGATGATCGTTCAAGGTGACAGCTACGCAGACATCATGCAGGCTGGGTGCATAGCACTGCAGATTCTCAATGGCATACGCATAGGTATGAAAAATATAGGGATTCTCTAAGATCTCCCTCGACTGTGGGGAAGCCCCTTGGATCAGGTAATCATAATCCGCATCCACGCATGCGATCATCGCCTCTCCTACCTTTCCGCGCAACATGTTCATAATGGCAGCTTTCTTGCCTCGTTCCAATTTCCCATGGGAAGGCAACATTACTTCGAAATATCTCGTATCGTCCTCGAATGAAGAGAGAACGGTACGCCAGAAAAATATATCATCATAACTTTCCACATAAGCAACGATCTTACGCTTTGCTGTTTTTGAGTTCAGGCGGTTGGCAGCTTCGATGTAGCTTGAGGACAAGAAATCTCTCAGGCGTCTTGACTTAGACATAGGCATAGGTTCCTTACTTGGTTGTAGATTGGAGATCCTGATCAGTAATGTCAGAAACTTCCGTTACATGGTTCATCCACCCATTCATAATCACGGCAGGGCTATGTGTCGTGAGGATAATTTGCACATTTGGATTTAGTTGAAGAATCAAGTCGATCAACTGCTCTTGCCATTCTACGTGTAGGCTTACTTCAGGTTCATCCATAAAAAGCACGTAGTTTTTCTGATCCTCTATAAGGACAGTCAGAAGGATGGAGAGCATTTGCTTCTCTCCACTGGAAAGCTGGTAGGGAACCAAAGTCTCTCCCATTTGTGAGAAGCGAATCTCATTCTCCGTGCGAATGATTTTTTTCCCTGTTTCAGAAAAAAGCTTGTCAATCAGATCTTGGAAGAGCTTCTTGGGGGCACTAAGCCTTTGAGCTTCGGCTGCTGCTTCAGGAGTACCTTGCTGCAGGCATTGTATGATGCGGTTGCCGACGTTTACTTGGTAGTCCAAGTATTTACGCTGTAATTGGAAGAGTTGGAAATCAAGCTCAGTTGCCAAGCTCATGTCCAGCTTCGTGATGGTATCAATATTCATCAGGGGACGGTCGAAAGAGCGAATGACATCAAACCGTATCCACGTTGCATCTTCAGGACTTACTTTTAGGTGGACACCTTTTATCAGATGGCTGGGGAACTCTCCTCCAGCTTTTAGTCCTTTAACTACTTTATTCAGAATGGTGCTCTTGCCAACCCCGTTTACCCCACTGAGGATGTTAACTGTACGATCGAGATTCCAGAGTATGTGCTTCTTGCCACTCCACAGGGATTCGATCTCAATCTGCTTGATATAATCTGCGTACTTTTGCATGTCTGTTTCTATTTCGATTTCTAAGGCAAATATAAAAAAAAGATGTGAGAGTTGTATCCCTAAAATTTGGATTTTTGTATCGATTGGAATAAAATACCCCATTTTGGACACCCATTTCCCGCTCTTTTAGACATTATACCACAAACGTGGTATGCCAAATGCCAAATTCGTGTTATTTCCTACCATGGGATTTCGCCGTACCTTTGCAGTGTTGAAAAGAAAATAATAACAAAATAATAAGAAAGGGATAGAATTATGGCAAATCACAAGTATCATTTTGAGACGTTGCAACTTCATGTAGGACAGGAACAAGCTGATCCCGCCACTGATTCACGGGCAGTGCCTATTTACCAGACCACCTCGTATGTATTCCATAACAGCAAGCATGCTTATGAGCGGTTTGCCCTGAAAGATGCTGGTAACATCTATGGGCGTCTGACCAATACGACACAGAGCGTTTTCGAGGAGCGTGTTTCTGCCCTTGAAGGAGGTGTGGGAGGTCTTGCCGTTGCATCAGGCGCAGCAGCTGTTACGTATGCCATTATGAATATAGCCCTCGCTGGTGATCATGTCGTTGCGAGCAAGACCATCTATGGGGGTACCTATAATTTGCTAGCCCATACACTGAGCAAGTATGGGATTGAGTCTACCTTCGTAGACCCGGACGATTATGATGAGTTGGAGAGAAGTATCAAGCCTAATACAAAGCTTGTTTATATAGAGACCTTGGGTAATCCCAATTCAAATATCTCTGATATAGAGCGCAGTGCGGAAATCGCACATCGCCATGGTATCCCTTTGGTGATCGACAATACCTTTGGCACTCCATACCTGATTCGTCCTATCGAGCATGGAGCTGATGTCGTCGTACATTCTGCTACGAAGTTTATTGGTGGTCATGGTACCAGCTTGGGTGGTGTCATCGTCGATGGAGGAACTTTTGATTGGACAAAGGATCCGAAGAAATTCCCTCAGTTCAATGATCCGGATCCCTCTTATCACGGTTTGGTGTTTGGCAAGATTCCTGCGCCGTTCGTTACTCGTGTCCGTGCTCTGTTGCTGCGTGATGAAGGTGCTACCCTCTCACCTTTCAATGCTTTTATATTGCTTCAGGGGCTGGAGACATTAAGCTTACGAGTTGAACGACATATTTTCAATACGAAGAAAGTACTGGAATATCTTGAGAAGCAGCCTCAGGTGAAGAAGATCAACCATCCTGCCGAGCCGAGCCATCCAAACCATGACCTGTATGAGCGTTACTTCCCGAATGGAGGCGGTAGCATCTTTACCTTCGAGATAGATGGAAGCCAACAGAAAGCATGGGATTTCATTGACCATCTGAAGATTTTCTCCTTGCTTGCTAATGTTGCCGATGTGAAATCCTTGGTTATTCATCCTTTGACGACAACTCATTCTGAGTTAAGCCTGGAGGAAGCAGCAGAACAGGGCATCTATCCAAGTACGATCCGTCTGAGCATAGGCACTGAGCATTATCAGGATATCATTGATGATTTGGATCAGGCTTTCGAAGCCGTAAAGAATGAGAAATAAAACGAGAGAGAATTGATAAAGGAGACATTCTCTATTTGAAGGGGATGCCTCCACTTTTAACCGACAAAAAAGAAAGATAAAATGACAAAGATTGCAAAGAAACTGACAGAACTGATTGGTAACACACCTCTGTTGGAACTGAATAAATATTCTGCATTGATGGGATTGAAAAAGCCCCTTATTGCCAAAGTAGAGTTTTTTAATCCTGGTGGCAGTGTGAAAGACCGTATCGCCCTTGCCATGGTAGAGGATGCGGAAGCAAAGGGGAAGTTGAAACCTGGAGCCACCATTATTGAACCCACCAGTGGCAATACGGGAGTTGGTCTCGCCTTAGTGGCAGCTGTCAAGGGGTATCATTTGATCCTGACGATGCCGGAGACGATGAGTGTAGAACGTCGGAATCTGGTAAAAGCTTATGGGGCACAGGTGAAATTAACCAGTGGTCGTGACGGAATGGCAGGTGCCATAAAAGCTGCCGAAGAGCTTCGTGACTCTATTCCTGGATCCGTGATCCTGCAACAGTTTGAGAATCCAGCCAATCCTCGTCGCCATTATGAGACGACAGGAGTGGAGATTTGGAATCAGACAGAAGGAAAGGTGGATATTTTTGTCGCTGGTGTGGGGACAGGTGGTACTGTATCCGGAATCGGCAAGCGCTTGAAGGAATATAATCCCGATGTGCAGATCATCGCCTATGAGCCCAACACTTCTGCTGTCCTGAATGGAGGTAAGCCTGGTCCACATAAGATCCAGGGCGTCGGGGCTGGATTTATTCCCAAGACTTATGATCCATCCGTCATAGATGAAGTCCTTGACATAGACAATGACGCAGCCATCCTCACTGGGCGCCAACTGGCTCAGCAAGAGGGCCTGTTAGTGGGTATTTCCTCAGGGGGCGCAGTCTATGCAGCAGCACAGATTGCCAAGAGACCGGGTAATGAAGACAAGAATATCGTGGTCTTGCTACCCGACACAGGTGAGCGCTATCTCTCTACGGTGCTCTATGCTTTTGATGAATATCCTCTATAAAAAAGGAGATGTCATTAAATTGTAATACAAGTTTTGACACACTTATTACGATAATTATTATCTTTGCATTGTCATCAATAAAATGATTATGCAAGATAATAATTATCGTATTTTAGTTGTGGACGATGAACAGGACCTTTGCGAAATCCTGAAATTTAATTTAGAGACAGACGGATATGCTGTCGAAACTGCTAATTCTGCGGAGGAAGCATTAACGCTCCCGATCAGTTCCTTCGACTTGCTGCTACTTGATGTCATGATGGGCGGAATGTCAGGATTCGCACTTGCCAAGAAATTGAAGGCTGACCCTGCTACGGCTCATCTTCCTATTATCTTCCTTACAGCTCGTGACACAGAAAACGACACGGTAACAGGTTTCAATTTAGGCGCAGATGATTATATTTCTAAGCCATTCTCTATTCGGGAAGTATTGGTGAGGGTGCGTGCCGTGATCCGTCGTACGTCAGAAGCAGCTGGTGAGCAACAGCCTTCCTTGTTAAAGTATCAAGGATTGGAAATGAATTTGGATAAGAAAACGGTCAGTATAGATGGAGAGGAAATCCCGTTTACAAAGACGGAATTTGAGCTCTTGCATCTCTTGTTGAATGAAAAAGGTCGGGTATTCTCTCGGCAGGAGCTGATTGATCGAGTTTGGCCGAAAGATGTGCTGGTACTTGACCGTACCGTGGATGTTAATATCACCAGAATGCGGAAAAAGATTGGTAGGTTCGCTAAGTGCATTGTCACACGACTTGGATTTGGCTATTATTTTGATGCTTGATGGAGAAAATATCAGTTGGACAACGGTTGCTGGCAAGCGTCTTGGCAGTGTTCCTCGTATTCGCCATTGCTTTTATCATCTTTCAGCAAAATCGAGAAAAGGAATTTAAGATAGACATGCTCAATACCCAGCTGCAAGATTACAATGACCGTATGAATGAAGCATTGCAGTCGACAGGCAAATGGGATGAGAAGAGCTTGTCTGAGTATGTGAAGAGGCATCCCAAGCAAGCACTCCGTGTTACACTGATTGATAGGAAAGGTCATGTGTTTTTTGATTCTGCGCGGAAAGACTATAGGAATATGTCCAACCATTTGAATCGTCCAGAGGTTCAGCAAGCATTAAAGCAAGGCTATGGAGCAACGGTAGATCGAAGCAGCAAGACCTTGAATAGAGACTATTTCTATTCGGCGACTTTTTTCCCACGGAGCAACTATATTATCCGTTCTGCTCTTCCTTATAACAATGACTTGGCTAAATCCTTGCGTGCCGACCAGCATTATATTTGGTTTGCAGTCACTGCAATGATCATCCTGGTCCTTGTCTTGTATCGGTTTGTCAATCGACTTGGCGCCAATATTACCAAACTAAAGATTTTTGCCAGCCGTGCCGATCATAATGAATCCCTTGAGATAGAAGATCTTGCTGAGTTCCCTGATGATGAATTAGGAGAAATAGCCGAAAGGATCATTAAAATCTATAAGCGTCTTCAGTCGACGAGAAAAGAACAAGATATCCTCAAACGCCAATTAACCCAGAATATCGCGCACGAGCTCAAGACCCCAGTGGCAAGCATTCAAGGTTACTTGGAAACTATTTTGGATAATCCTCATATCAATGAAGAGACCAAACAACTCTTCTTGCAGCGTTGTTATGCCCAGAGTGAGCGACTTACATCCTTGCTAAGGGATATTTCATGCTTGAATAGAATGGATGATGCACCAGGCTTGATGGAATTCCAAACCATAGATATTTCGAGTATGGTTGATGGCATGGTCAAGGAAATTGCATTGCAATTAAGCGAAAGACACATGACTTTCGACAATCAATTGCCAGAAAATGTCACGATTCGTGGCAACCGTTCATTGCTTTATAGCGTATTCCGTAATTTAACTGACAATGCAATTGCATACGCAGGAGAAGGAACCACTATAACCTTATGGGCGCAAGAAGGGCGAGATCGGTGGAACTTTGTGTTCAAAGATAATGGTGTCGGGGTTCCAGAAGAGCATCTGGCACGACTTTTCGAACGTTTTTATCGTGTTGACAAAGGTCGTAGTAGGAAGATGGGAGGTACAGGATTGGGACTTGCCATCGTAAAAAATGCCGTGCTGCTCCATGGTGGTAAGATCTCCGTTAGCAATAATCCTCATGGAGGGCTCTGCTTCACCTTCTTCCTGAAGAAATGAATTTTGTCTTGAATATTTGCTTTTATCAATAAATATACCTAAATTTGCCACTTGAATAATAACATAAAGAGTATCTACGATGACCATTACTTCAGCAGATAAAAGTCAAGCGAAAGCCATCGCGCGACTGATTATGCAAGCGATGAACTATGATTGTTGCCAGTTTTTCGCTGGTGAAAACCACACGCTCGAAGAATTTGAGCAATTGATGATAAAACTTGTCGAGGCAGAAGAGAGCCAATACAGTTACAAAAACACATTGGTGGCATTAGGAGCAGAAAATATCGTCATGGGAATATGTGTATCTTATGATGGTGCAAGGCTACATGAATTGCGCAAGGCATTTATTTCTGGAGCAAAGGAAGCCTTTGGGCAAGACTTTACTGGGATCTCTGATGAAACAGAAAAAGGAGAGTTGTACATAGATAGTCTTGCTGTCGATGAACCATTTAGGAAAAGAGGCATTGCCACCGCCTTGCTAAAGGCAACCCTTGAAAAGGGAAAGGCACTACAACTGCCAGCTGTTGGTTTGCTGGTTGATACAGGAAACCCACAGGCAGAGAAGCTCTATACGGCAATGGGATTTAAATTCGTAGGTAAGAATCAATGGGGAGGACATCCCATGAAACACCTACAGGTGGTTTTCTGAGCATTTTCTTAAGAAAGTTATCAAGACGGATATGCAGACCAGTAAATATCTTGTTGCGACGGACCGCGATGCCCAATGGGGCTTAACCGTAAGTACGGTAGGAAAGGAAACTATCGCGCCTGGTGAACCTTATCCAACCAAGGGACATGCAGAGGGATATTATTTCGATATAGATAGGGGTAGGGTCTTGAATGAGTACCAACTTCTCTATCAACCAGAGGGAGAAGGTATTTTCCATTCTGCCCATCTAAAGGATGCATCTATTCATGCTGGGGATATTTTCCTGCTCTTTCCTGGTGAATGGCATACGTATCATCCCATTCCAGAAAAGGGTTGGAAAAGCTACTGGATTGGCTTTAAGGGGAAGAATGTTGATGACCGTGTTAAAGCAGGATTTCTGTCTCCAGAGAAACCCATCTATCATATTGGATTCAGTGATGCCATTATCCATTTATATGATGAGGCTTACGATACAGCGATAGAGGAGGCTGCCTTTTCACAGCAAACCTTAGCGGGTATCGTCAATCACATGATCGGGTTGATGTACTCACTGGAAAGGAATATCATCTTGAACAAAGACCAAAACCATGTAAATATGATCAATCATGCCAGGATGAGGATCAGGGAGTCTTTGGAAGGGACTATTACCATTCAGGAAATCGCGGAAGAGTTGGGTGTCAGCTATTCTAATTTTAGGAAGCTCTTCAAGGAATATACCGGGATATCTCCTTCTACCTACCAACAAGACCTCCGGCTGCAGAGAGCAAAAGAACTGTTATCCACCACGGAACTCAGCATTAAGGAAATTGCCTATCGTCTGAATTTTGAGTCTCCAGATTATTTCTCCTCTAAGTTTAAGGTTAAGACAGGCATCAAGCCCAGTGATTTCAGGAATGTGATCAGATAGACGAAAAAGTGGAAAGGTTGCAGCGTTCATGCTGCTCCTTTCCACTCTTTCTTACGGTTCCCCTTAGGATTAATACACGAAGGTCTTCAATATCCAGTAGCAAATAATGCCTGCAATATATCCAACGAAAGCTATCCATGAGATATGTTTCATGTACCATCCGAAGGTGATCTTCTCCAACCCCATGACTACAACACCAGCAGCAGATCCGATAATGAGCATAGAGCCTCCAACACCTGCGCAATATGCTAATAGTTGCCAGAAAATACCATCAATAGCCATGTCGCCAGTAGGCGACAGTGGGTACATGCCCATACATCCTGCTACCAAAGGAACATTGTCTACAATACTTGAAAGGACACCGATAATACCTGTTACCATATAATGGTTTCCATTGAAAGCAATATTCAGTCCCTTTCCAAGGGCAGCGAGAACCCCGATGGTTTCCAAACAGGCAACGGCCATGAGGATACCTAAGAAGAAGAGAATCGTGCTCATGTCGATTCTACTAAGCAGGTTGGATACACGTTTTGACATCCCGTCGCTCTTGCGATGAACCCCTCGGTAGAAGACTTCCGTTGTCGTCCATAGGATTCCCAATACCAAGAGAATGCCCGTGAAAGGAGGAAGATGCGTAATTGACTTGAAAACAGGAACCAGCATCAAGCCGCCCACACCGAGGAAGAATATTGCTTTTCGTTGACCGTTCGTGAAATCCTGAGAAACAGTTGCAGTAGCCTCATTAGATGCTGGGACTACCAATTCGCCTTTCAGCGAGTACTGTAAGACAAAAGCGGGGATCGCCATAGAGATAATGGAAGGAAGTAATACTTCTTTGATTACGCCCAAGGCCGTGATCGTATTCTTATTCCAAAGCATGATTGTCGTGACATCTCCGATAGGGGAGAACGCGCCACCCGAGTTGGCTGCAATGATCACAAGGGATGCGTAAATAATCCTATCCTTATGGTCTTGAACCAATTTCCGTAAAATCATGATCATGACAATACTCGTTGTCAAATTGTCCAAGATGGCAGACAGGAAGAAAGTCATGAACGCAATGCGCCATAACAGCCCCCGTTTGTTTTTCGTCTTCATCACGTCCCTGACGAAGTTGAAACCACCGTTCTGGTCGACAATCTCAACAATCGTCATCGCCCCCATCAAGAAAAATAAAGTGGTAGAAGTACTGCCTAAATGCTTCTCGATGACATCGCTTACTGCAGAGGCCACATGGTCGCCTACGGCACCGGATACATAACTGCCGGGATCCAGCATAAAGAGCGTCCAGCAAGCAACGAACATCAGCAAAGCAATAGCAGCCTTATTTACCTTTGTAACACTCTCCAAAGCTATGAATAGATAGCCCAGGATAAAAACAACAATAATGCAAATCGTTAATTGTGACATTTTAGTTCATTTGAAATTTAAGATTAAATGTATTTTGGGCGCAAAGGTAGTAAATTTATTCTTAAATAGTATTGCATTCTGGAGAAATAATCAAAACTTTGGGATTAAAAATCAAATAACAGGGTTGATAATGGAAGAATAATCCTATCTTTGCATCAGAATTTATCACAATCTACCCTAAAATGGAAAATAGGAAGCATTTTTTTGCAGTAGACTTAGGTGCTACAAGCGGCCGAACCATCATCGGCATATTAAATAATGGAAAGTTCGAATTGGAAGAGATAACTCGTTTTGACAACAGCTTGATTCAAACAGGGGGGCATTTCTATTGGGATATCTTTGCCCTGTATGATGAGATTCTGAAAGGGTTAAAGGAAGTGTCAAGAAGAGGAATCTCTCTTACCTCTATTGGTATTGATACCTGGGGAGTTGACTTTGTCTGTGTAGGTAAAGATGGTGCTATCTTGCGCAATCCGTTGTCTTATCGAGACCCACACACCTTTGGAATGATGGAAAAGTATTTTGAAGAAGAAATGAGTAAAAAGGACGTGTATGATATTACTGGCATTCAGTTTATCAACTTCAACTCTATCTTCCAATTATATACGATGCGCAAGAATCATAACAGCGCATTGGAAAACGCAAAGAGGATCTTGTTCCTTCCAGATGCCCTCGGCTATATGCTTACGGGTAAGGAAGTATGCGAATATACGATTGCTTCTACCAGTGAAATGTTGGATCCCCGCACGAAAAAATTAGATGAAAAGCTTTTGGCAAGCGTCGGATTGACACGGGATCATTTTGGAAAGATGGTCTTCCCTGCCACGGTAATTGGGTCGTTGACAGAGGAAGTCCAGAAGATTACGGGCTTAGGTTCTGTCCCAGTCGTAGCTGTGGCTGGTCACGATACTGGGAGCGCAGTTGCAGCCGTTCCAGCCCAAGATGAGAAGTTTGCTTATCTGAGTTCTGGAACTTGGAGCCTGATGGGGATTGAGAGTCAGGAAGCGATCATTAATGAAAAGAGCTATGCTTTAAACTTCACCAATGAAGGTGGTGTCGAAGGCAAGACTCGCTTCTTAAAGAATATATGTGGGATGTGGCTTTATGAACGTTGTCGGAAGGAATGGCCGGATGATGTGCGCGCTAAAACTCATCTGCAATTGCAGGAAGATTCCATGAAGGTGGAAGGATTCAAGAGCCTCATTAATCCAGATGATCCTACGTTTGCTAATCCTTCCTCTATGATAGATGCCATACAAACTTATTGCAGAAATACTCATCAGCCTGTCCCACAGAGTGTCGCTGAAATTTGTCGTTGCATCTTCGACTCCCTGGCATTGCGCTATCGGCAGGTAATGGGATATTTAAGAGAATTCGCGCCTTTTGATATCAATGTACTCCATATCGTAGGAGGTGGCTCCAAAAATTATTTCTTGGATCAGTTCACGGCGAATTCCTGTAACGTCACAGTCCTTGCTGGACCTCAGGAAGGAACGGCTATCGGTAATATCATGCTGCAGGCAAAGGCTGCAGGACTTGTTAAAGATATCTGGGAAATGAGAAAAATCATTGCCAATAGCATAGAACCCAAAAGATTCGAACCTCAAGATCCAGAGATCTGGGACAAGGCTTATCAGAAATATTTGACAATAACAAAATAACAAATTACAAACAAAATGAAATCAGAATTAATCGAAAAGGCTTATCAAGTAGCAAAGGAGCGTTATGCTCAAATTGGCGTGGACACTGACCGTGCCATCGAAACATTACAGAATACTCCGATTTCCCTGCATTGTTGGCAGGCTGATGATGTTGTCGGCTTTGAACGAGGTGAGGCTGCATCAGGAGGAATACAAACTACGGGCAATTATCCGGGCAAGGCACGCAATGTAGATGAACTGCGTCAGGATATCGAAGAAGTAGTGTCTTTGTTAGGTGGAAAATTTCGCCTGAATCTTCATGAGACGTATGGCGAGTTTGGTGGGGAATTTGTCGATCGGGATCAAGTGGAAGTAAAGCATTTCCAAGGATGGATGGATTGGGCTAAACAACAAGGGCTCAGCCTAGACTTTAATTCTACATCCTTCTCCCATCCTAAGAGTGGTTATATGACCCTCTCCAATCCAGACCCGGAAATTCGGGAATTTTGGATCGAGCATACCAAGCGGTGTCGTCGGATTGCAGATGCCATGGGACGGGCACAAGGTAATCCCTGTATGATGAATATTTGGATCCATGATGGCAGCAAAGATCTCACGGTAGAAAAAATGCGTTACCGCCAGATCTTGAAAGATAGCCTTGACGATATTTTGACTGAGAATCTTCCAAATATGAAAACCTGCCTTGAAGCAAAATTATTTGGAATTGGACTTGAGGCCTATACCGTAGGATCACATGATTTCTATGCTGGCTATTGTGCTAAGAATAATGTCATCTATACCTTGGATACAGGGCATTATGAACCCACAGAGAATGTATCTGATGCAGTTAGTTCCTTGCTTCTTTTCGTTCCAGAGCTCATGCTACATGTTAGTCGTCCTATGCACTGGGATTCCGACCATGTTACCCTGTTTGATGACAACACACGGAATTTGTTCTTGGAGTTAGTACGTGCTAATTGCTTGGAAAGAGCCCATATTGGACTCGATTATTTTGACGCATCCATCAATCGTATTGGGGCATATATTGTTGGTGTGCGTGCTGCACAAAAGTCACTGCTTTCTGCATTCCTTGAGCCTTTAGGTCAATTGCGTAAATATGAGGATGAGGGCAAGTTCTTCGAACGTTTGGCACTTCTTGAAGAGGAGAAAACATTGCCCTTCGGTGCTGTTTATGACTTTTATAACTATAAAAACAATATTCCAGTAGGCGAGGAGTTTATCCCGGCTGTTGAGCAGTATGAGAAAGATGTCCTCTCCAAGAGAAATTAAATAGGAACAGTATTTATCCCCTCTTATCGAATAGGAGGGGATTTTATCTTTTAGAATATGGAAATAATTATAGGATTACTCATCATCGCTATAGGTGCTTTCTGCCAGTCAAGCTGTTATGTTCCTATAAACAAGATCAAGAACTGGAGTTGGGAGACTTATTGGATTATACAAGGAGTGTTCGCTTGGTTGGTTCTGCCCTTCCTTGGTGCTTTGCTTGCTGTCCCGGCTGGTCATTCCTTATTGGAGCTCTTCGCCCAAACTCCTTCGTTTAATTTTTGGATGACTATATTGTTCGGCGTATTATGGGGAGTGGGCGGTCTGACATTTGGACTTTCTATGCGCTACTTGGGAGTAGCTCTCGGACAGTCTATTGCCTTGGGCACTTGTGCAGGACTGGGGACAATCATGGGACCTGTACTATTGAATATCTTCTTCCCAGAAATGAATGCATTGGGTTCTTTAACTTTTGCTGTGATTTTGGGCGTGATTGTTACTTTAGTGGGTATTGCTGTTATTGGTTTGGCAGGTTCGATGAAATCAGCATCTCTCTCAGAGGATGAGAAGAAAGCTGCTGTCAAAGATTTTAACTTCCCTAAAGGTATTGCGATTGCCTTGTTGGCAGGGTTTATGAGTGGATGCTTCAATGTCGGGCTTGAGTTTGGCAAGGATATCAATTTCGGAGATCTCACCAATCCAATGTTCAAGACCTTACCCGCAACTCTATTGGTTACCATAGGTGGATTTTTCACGAATGCACTTTATTGTCTTTTTCAGAATCAAAAGAACAAGACTTGGGGCGATTACACGAAAGGTACCGTTTGGTTGAATAATGCTTTCTTTTGCCTGCTTGCAGGTGCTCTTTGGTATAGTCAATTCTTTGGTCTTTCATTAGGGAAAGGCTTCCTTACATCTTCGCCGACCTTGATGACGTTGTCGTTTTGCATTCTTATGGCACTCAATGTGGTGTTTTCAAATGTCTGGGGTATCATTCTGAAAGAATGGAAAGGCTGTTCAAAGAAGACCATTTCAGTATTGATCATTGGAATTGTCATCTTGGTCATTTCCTGTTTCCTTCCACAATTAGTGTGAAAATTCAACTAAAATAAAAAGGGATGCCATTGTGAATGGAAATGGCATCCCTTTATTGAGTAGTTGTCAGCAGTGCTTATTATTTGGGAAGGTGGAAAGCTACAGACATTTCCTTTAACTGTTCGTCCGTCATGCCATCTGGCTCAAATCCCATGCATTTTGCATCCATATAGATTTTGGCACTCTTTGACAATACGTCAATTTGGTCGAAAGCATCCATGACGTCCAGTCCTTTGGCAAAGACACCATGTTTCTCCCACAAGACCACATCGTAATCCTCTAACTCTTGTAAAGTTGTATCAGCCAGTGTTACGCTCCCAGGAAGAGCATAGGGCACGATGCCGAGTCCCAGTGGGCAGAAAGCCTTTGTCTCTGGTATCATGCTCCACAGGATCTTAGTCAAGACATCCTTCTCCATAAATTTCTTGTTATGGCTCATTGCAATTAGTTCTATAGGATGCGTATGAACTGTAGCTTTGTAGGCTGATCCCTTCTCTATTAGACGGTTATGCACAGAGAGATGGCTTGGAAGTTCACTGGTCGGGTTTACAGGATGATCAGCAATCATCACATAGCTTTCACAATCGTCAAGAATGCGGATGATAGATCCATTATCCATTGGCCAACGGGCTAAGTCGCGCATGCGCTTTCCAGTTCCCTTGCAATAGAAATAGCAACCCTTCAAGCAAGGTAACGTGACCCCAATATGCTTAACCTCACTGATAGCAGGCAAAGACTTGATTTCATCATCTATGAGATCAGTTATATTAACGGTAATATTACCACCATTACGTTCTGCCCATCCATTTTGCCAAAGATATCCGGCTACCTCTGCTATTTTCTCAATTTCCTTCTTTAAGGCGGGGCGATCTTCCAAAATACTTTTCATTTTCTTTCTTGTTAATAGTTCCTTTGATGTTGCAAAGATACAACATAATCTGACATTGGGTACATAAAGAATTGATTTTTAATCTAAAACTTTTGATAATTGAATAAATTAATGTATCTTTGTCCACATGAATGCACAAAATACAAATGATATCCATTGGAGCGAAAATGTGATCATAGTCGATGCCGACTATCTTGATCATGTGGCTTTTGACCTTATCGTAAACTTTGAAAGGATGATAGGGAGGAAAATACCTCAGGCAGACATGGCTCATTGGATAGATTGCATTGCCCTTGACGGGGGGATCCGGGAAGGGGATCATGAGACTCAGGTCGCACTGATCCACCAGAAGGAGAATCTTAAGTTGGAAAACTTCCAGCCAGCAAAGTATGAAGAAGAGCTAAGTGGAAAAGCCTTCAGGGACAATCTTGGAGAATTTATCATCTCTTCTTACCCTGTTGAGAATGTTATCAGCAAAGACGACTACATCATAGACATACTGAATACAGTTGTCTCCCAGAAAGATGTACGCCGTGTGATGGTAATCCCCAATGCGGACAAAGAAGAAATCTATGATCAGATCCGTGATGCCTTACATTATCTGGAGGATGATACAAAACGGATCACGGTATTTTCTATGCAGCCGATGCAAGGTGGCAATTTCCGTCAGGAGATTTTGGGATATTCCTTGATGAGTGCCCTTGGCATTAAAGCTGATGAAATCAAATAATAATAACGTTTAAGCATTAGAATAATGAGTAGAGTTTTAATGATTGGTGCCGGTGGCGTTGCTACGGTTGCGGCTTTTAAAATTGCGCAGAACACGGATGTATTTACTGAGTTCATGATAGCCAGTCATCATAAGGAAAAATGTGATAGGCTGGTGAAGAGTATCCATGACAAAGGCTATCAGATGAATATCCAAACTGCAGAAGTGGATGCTGATGATGTAGAGCAGTTGAAGGCATTATTCAACAGCTTTAAGCCTGAACTGGTTCTTAATCTGGCTCTTCCCTATCAGGATTTGACCATCATGGACGCATGCCTCGCATGTGGCGTCAACTATATGGATACAGCCAATTACGAGCCTAAGGATGAAGCCCATTTCGAATATTCATGGCAATGGGCCTATAAAGACAGATTCGAGAAAGCAGGATTGACAGCAATCCTCGGTTGTGGGTTTGATCCAGGAGTTAGTGGAATCTTTACAGCCTATGCAGCTAAACATGTTTTTGACGAGATTACGCAGCTTGACATTGTTGACTGTAATGCAGGCAACCATCATAAGGCTTTTGCCACAAATTTTAATCCAGAGATCAATATTCGTGAGATCACCCAGAAAGGTCTCTATTATAAGGATGGGAAGTGGATTGAGACAGCTCCTTTGGAGATTCATAAATCCCTCACGTATCCGAACATCGGTCCTCGTGAAAGTTATCTGATGCATCATGAAGAGCTTGAGAGCTTGGTCAAGAATTATCCGACGATCAAGGAAGCCCGCTTCTGGATGACTTTCGGTCAACAATATCTTACTTATTTGGATTGCATTCAGAACATAGGCATGGCTCGCATTGATGAGGTTACCTATGAGGCTCCATTGGCAGATGGATCTGGTAAAATGGTGAAGGTGAATATCGTTCCGTTACAATTCCTGAAAGCCGTACTCCCCAAT
Organism: uncultured Prevotella sp.; assembly: GCA_900316015.1. GTDB lineage: Bacteria > Bacteroidota > Bacteroidia > Bacteroidales > Bacteroidaceae > Prevotella. The sequence continues at coordinate 64,749 of ONBG01000011.1, forward strand.
CCACAGGATCTTGGAGAGCACTATGATGGGGAGACTTCTATCGGCTGCCGTATTCGTGGAATCAAAGATGGGAAAGAGCATACCTATTATATTTACAATAATTGCAAGCATCAGGATGCTTACCAAGAAACAGGCATGCAAGGTGTCAGCTATACTACTGGCGTTCCGGCTATGATAGGAGCCATGATGTTCTGCAAAGGCATTTGGCGTAAGCCGGGAGTCTGGAACGTTGAGGATTTTGATCCGGATCCTTTCATGGAACAACTGAATAAACAAGGTCTACCTTGGAATGAAGTGTTTGATGGGGATCTTGAGCTGTAAGCAAAACTATTACTAACCCCTTTATACATTCAAAACTATGGCAAAAAAAGAAGGAAACGAAGAGGCATTGGAAAATGCCCAGGAAGGTAAACTGAAGGCTCTTCAGGCTGCCATGTCTAAAATAGAAAAAGATTTTGGCAAGGGCTCTATCATGAAACTTGGTGACGAGAAAATAGAACAAGTAGATGTCATCCCTACTGGTAGTATCGGGTTGGATGCAGCCTTAGGGGTAGGTGGTTACCCTCGCGGTCGTATTATTGAGATCTTTGGTCCAGAAAGTTCGGGTAAGACAACATTGGCTATCCATGCAATTGCAGAGGCACAAAAGAGAGGTGGCATTGCTGCCTTTATTGATGCAGAACATGCTTTTGATCGTTTTTATGCTTCTAAACTTGGCGTTGATGTAGATAATCTTTGGATCTCACAACCAGATAATGGAGAGCAAGCATTAGAGATCGCGGATCAGCTGATTCGTTCTTCGGCTATTGACATTTTGGTTGTAGACTCCGTTGCTGCTTTAACTCCCAAGGCAGAAATAGAAGGTGATATGGGGGACAATAAGGTTGGTCTTCAGGCACGACTGATGAGTCAGGCCCTTCGAAAGTTGACAGCAACTATTAGCAAGACCAATACAACCTGTATTTTCATTAATCAATTGCGAGAGAAGATCGGTGTGATGTTTGGGAATCCAGAGACTACTACCGGTGGTAATGCCTTGAAGTTTTATGCCAGTGTCCGTTTGGATATCAGGCGCGTCTCCAGTATCAAGGATGGCGATCAGGTAATTGGCAATCAAGTACGTGTCAAGGTCGTCAAGAATAAGGTAGCACCACCATTCCGAAAGGCAGAATTTGAGATCACCTTCGGCGAAGGTATCTCAAAAGTAGGCGAAATTATTGATCTTGGCGTAGAATATGGCATCATTCAGAAGAGCGGCAGTTGGTTCTCTTATAATGGTGCCAAGCTGGCACAAGGTCGTGATGCGACAAAAGCCTTGTTGAAAGATAACCCAGAACTATGTGAAGAAGTAGAAGGACTTATCAAACAGGCAATTTCCGACCATAAGGAATAAAATATCAAGAAGGGACGTCGTTCTGTGCGTCCCTCTTTTATTTGTGACAAAATGTCATCCGTGACAGTAATCATTTTCCCTTGGCACATGATTTGTTATCAATTAGGCGGACAACATGCTCGAGGATCACCTCCGGCATGGTTAAGTCCACAATTCATTAGATAATAACAAATAAAAAATATACAATTATGGGAAAGATTATTGGAATCGACTTAGGAACTACAAATAGTTGCGTTGCTGTATTTGAGGGCAACGAACCTGTAGTGATCGCGAATAGCGAAGGCAAGCGTACTACTCCTTCTGTAGTAGGCTTCGTGAAAGACGGTGAGCGTAAAATTGGTGATCCTGCAAAGCGTCAGGCTATTACCAATCCGAAGAATACCGTTTACTCCATCAAGCGTTTCATGGGTGAAACCTATGAGCAGAGCAGGAAGGAAGCAGAACGAGTTCCGTTCTCGGTTGTTAATGAAGGAGGATATCCTCGAGTTGACATTGACGGGCGCAAATATACACCTCAAGAGATTTCTGCTATGATTCTTCAGAAGATGAAGAAGACCGCAGAGGATTACTTGGGTCAAGAGGTTACGGATGCTGTTATTACTGTACCTGCATACTTCTCAGATTCACAGCGCCAGGCTACCAAGGAAGCTGGTCAAATTGCAGGACTGAATGTTCGTCGTATCGTCAATGAACCTACAGCTGCAGCATTGGCTTATGGCGTTGACAAGGCAAACAAAGATATGAAGATCGCAGTGTTTGACCTTGGCGGTGGTACGTTCGATATCTCTATTTTGGAGTTTGGCGGTGGCGTCTTTGAAGTCCTCTCTACCAATGGTGATACCCACTTAGGCGGTGATGACTTCGACCAGAAGATCATTGACTGGTTGGTTGATGGGTTCAAACAAGACGAGGGCATTGACCTGAGCAAGGATCCTATGGCTATGCAACGCCTGAAGGAAGCTGCGGAAAAGGCAAAGATTGAATTGTCCAGCACGACATCAACAGAGATTAACTTGCCATATATCTCTGCAGAGGGCGGCGTTCCAAAGCACTTGGTAAAGACTTTGACACGTGCTCAATTTGAGCAACTCTGCCATGATTTGATCCAAGCTTGTCTGGCTCCATGTCAGAAGGCTATTAGTGATGCTAAGTTGTCTACATCTGATATCGATGAGGTTATCCTGGTAGGAGGTTCCAGCCGTATACCAGCTGTTCAGGAACTTGTTAAGAATTATTTTGGCAAGGAACCATCCAAGGGCGTGAACCCCGATGAGGTAGTAGCAGTTGGGGCAAGTATCCAAGGAGCTATCCTGAATAAGGAAGGTGGAGTAGGCGATATCGTCCTTTTGGATGTCACTCCATTGACATTGGGTATAGAGACCATGGGTGGCGTGATGACAAAGCTGATTGATGCCAATACGACAATCCCATGTAAGAAGAGTGAGGTCTTCTCAACAGCAGCTGATAACCAGACCGAGGTGACAATTCATGTATTGCAAGGTGAACGTCCAATGGCGGCTCAGAATAAGAGTATCGGTCAGTTTAACCTTACAGGCATTGCACCGGCACGTCGTGGCGTTCCGCAGATCGAGGTCACCTTTGATATTGATGCCAATGGTATCTTGAATGTAAGCGCCAAGGATAAGGCAACAGGTAAGGAGCAGAGCATCCGTATTGAGGCTTCAAGTGGCTTGAGCAAAGAAGAGATAGATCGAATGAAGGCAGAGGCTGAGCAGAATGCCGAGAACGATAAGAAAGAGCGTGAGAAAATAGATAAGTTGAACCAAGCTGATTCTATGATCTTCACCACCGAGAACTTCCTCAAGGACAATGCCGACAAGATCCCGGCTGACAAGAAGCCGGCCATCGAGGATGCTCTCAACAAGCTGAAAGATGCTCACAAGGCTGCTGATGTGGCTGCCATCGACTCTGCCATGGCTGCTCTGAACACTGCCGTTCAGGCTGCTTCTGCCCAGATGTACCAAGGTGCCGGTGCTCAACCGGGAGGTGGCGCAGGCTTCCAGGGTGGTGCCGGTGCTGGCGCAGGCGCAGGTGCCGGTCAGCAGAGCGACTCGAAGAGCGACGACAATATCCAGGACGCTGACTTCGAGGAGGTCCACTAGTTCAAAGATAACAAACAATAACAATCGGAAACCAAATCCGTGTAGCTCACCGAGTTACACGGATTTGCCGTTTTAAGGGGTTTGGTCTTCGTTATCGATTTCTATCGTTTCCTATCTCATATATGTTCCTTATTTGTACCGCAACAAAAAAGTCGATAAAGTGCAACAAAAATATTTGAGTGAAAATAATGAATTAAAAATGTCGTAAAATGGGAATTGCAAAATTTGAAATCAGAAGAAAATGTATGGTTTGTGGAGAACCATTCATGGCCAAGACCATCGAGTCATGGTACTGCTCTCCCCGATGCTCAAAAATAGCATATAAGCGTCGGAGGGATGAAGAAATCCGTCATTCAAAACTGGACGTAATAGTAAGGAAGATACCCAAGTCTCAGGAGTACGTAAAAGTGTCAGAAGCCTATGCTCTGTTCGGAATCAGTAAAGACACTCTTTATCGACTTATCAGAAAGGGAAAGATTCCTTATGTGAACGCAGGTAAAAAAATGATTAGAGTTAGTAAGTCAGAGTTGATGAAGATGTACCCTCTGCGTAAGCATCCTTTGAAAAAGGAAAAGCCAGAACCCAAACTTTATTCATTGGAGCCCAAGAACTGTTATACTATCAATGAGATGTGCAAGAAATATCATATGAATGATAGTACAGCATATATGCAGATTAGAAAATACTCAATTCCGACAAGACAAATAGGAAACTATGTATATGTCCCCAAGAAAGAAATCGATAACCTCTATAAATCTGAAGCAAAATGAAGAAAGCAATGCTCCACACGAAAGTGTCTGTCAAACTCCGAAAATCGGAGTTGCGAAACGAATGGTATTTATACCTTGAAGCCTATCCCGTGTTCAAGCCTGGGCATGATAAGCCATGCCGTGAACGTGAGTATCTGAATCGTATCATCACTACTCCCATATGGGACAAGACGCGCCCAGCCCGATTGAATGACTATGGTGTACAAACCTATAAGCCCAAACGGGATATGAACGGTATCATCATTTGCCGTTCAAAGGCGGATCGTGAGACGTGTATCTTTGCAGACAATGTGCGAATCCTTCGCCAGAGGGAATATGATAATACGGAACTTTATTCTGACACCGAACAAGCTATGGTGGAGAAGAAAGCCAGAGGACAGGCTGACTTCATTGAATATTTCGGAAAACAGGCTGCTAAACGTCACAAGAATGATTCCAAGTCCATCGGCGTAAATTGGAACAGAGCCCATGACTTACTGAAGATTTTCACAAAAGACAAACCATTGCCGTTTGCCCAGATTGACATGCACTTGATAGAGAGTTTCAGAGACTTCTTACTGAAAGCTCCGCGAGGAGGCAATAAATCTGGAACCATCTCCCAGAATACGGCTTCCACTTACTTCACTCTTTTCAAAGCAGCATTACATCAAGCGTTCATTGACAGTTATTTCGACGTAGACATTGCCGCTAAGGTGAAGGGCATCTCTGGAGTGGAGAGCCGTCGCGAGTATCTAACTATCGAGGAACTGAACAAACTCGCAGCAACACCTTGCGAATACCCCATGTTGAAGAAGGCTGCCTTCTTTAGTGCATTGACAGGACTTCGTCATTCCGATATACGAAAGATGACTTGGAAAGAACTATCCGTAGAAGGTAACCACTACCGCATAAACTTCACTCAACGGAAAACAGGAGGTGTGGAGTACATGCCTATATCTGAGCAAGCCTATCTGATTTGTGGTGAACCCGCCGAACCCGATAGGTTGGTTTTTGAAGGATTACAAGATCCTTCATGGATTAACAGACCAGTGAAGAAGTGGATAGAAGCTGCTGGTATAAAGAAGCACATAACATTCCACTGTTTTCGTCATTCCTACGCAACAAACCA
>ONBG01000006.1 GCA_900316015.1 uncultured Prevotella sp.
TTAATAACAGAAGTTTTTCTTCTTCAGTGTACTGATTCATTACTTTTTTTCCTTTTACTTCTTTTTAATGAAGTGTCAACTTATTCAGTACAATACAACGAAAACCGATACCAAATACACGAGGAAAGTAAAAGAAGGATAATTTTTTAGTGCTGAAACAGGATTCAACGAATCAAACGACGGTTTTTCAATGAAAATCCTTACTTTTGCGCTTGTAAACTTTAATTTGACAATAAGATGAGAAAAGAAAAGAAGACAAGTAAGCTTCCATCAGAATGCACGACTATCATTGTCGGTGACAAGCAAACAGCCGACGGTAGCCGCATCCTCGCTCGGTCGAGTGATTTCGATGCGATGATGGCCATCAACTTTGAAGTTCACAAGGATACGGATTTCGGTCCGAAAGAGTTTATCGCCAAGGACAGTGCATTCCGCTGTCCATTGCCAGAAAAAGCCCTTGGATACACAGGATTGCCCGACTTTCAGTTCCCCGGGGAATGGGGAAGTGCTGGCTTTAACAGTGCCGGTGTCGGCGAAAGCTCCACAGAAACCATCTTCAGCAGTGCCAAAGCATTGCAGTTTGATCCTTATGTTCCCGACGGACTGGCAGAGAACTGCACCTATAATATTGTGCTTCCCTATATCCACACGGCTCGGGAAGGCGTGGAGCGATTAGGTAGCCTGATTGACAAATACGGCTCCGCTGAGGGATTTGGCATCGGTTTCATCGATGACAAGGAAGTTTGGTACCTGGAGAATGCCTGCGGTCACCATTGGTTGGCTACCCGCATTCCGCGCGGTCACTATTTTGTGACGGGCAACCAGAGTCGCTATCGCCGTTATGACCCAGAGGACAAGGAGAACTATCTCGCGTCAAAAGGACTGATCGAGTTTGCCATCGAGCATGGGCTTTATGATCCTGCGCAGGGAGAGTTTGATTTCCATGAAGCATATTCTCATGATGGGAAGGATGAGGAGCGTGATGATACCACCTACAACTACCCACGGGTATGGGGATTACAGGCATTGTTCTCGCCCTCCATTCCTAATGACGTGACCAAGAATACCTTCCCTGTATTTGCCAAGGCTGACGAGAAGTTCACGATTCCCAAGCTCCGCACAGCCTTCCGCTTCCATTATAATGGGACGGAACATGATCCCTACCTGCATCAAAACGGTAAGGAGCCCTACCGTCCGGTCTCCATCTTCCGCACCACCCAAACGCACATCATGCAGGTTCGTCCCGACCTTCCCAAGGAGATCGGAGAGATCACCTACGTCGCCCTTGGCATGGCCGACCTTGGCGTATTTCTCCCCCTCTACCAGGGCGTGAGGAGTTTCCCCAAGGCATACAGCAAGGGAAACGGTCACGCAGATGACAAATCAGCCTACTGGAGATTCCGGAAGGTGATGACCTTGGGAATGGTCAACTACAACAAATATGCGCCGATCATCAAGGAAGCATACGACAAGCTGGAAGCCGAGAATGACCAACGCCAGAAAGAGATGGAAGAAGCATACCTGAAACTATACAAGAAAGAGCCGATGAAAGCACTCGACCTGTTGCAGGACTTCTCCGATTCCATCCTCAACCATGCGTTGGAAGTAGCAGACGACTTGGTAAATGAGCTCTTTACGCGGCTCACTTACGATATCCAACAGGAATATATGTTCCATGGGGCATAAGATAGCCCCTATCCATTAGCACTTGGCTGGTACTCCCACGAGCACCAGCCAAGATCCTTTGTAAAAAGATTCAAAAAACAATGAGTAGTATCCTATCATGATCGAGAACCCGGATAGTGAGGACTATACAACAAGTTTTTCTCCCTCACCACGAGCTTCCCGTCCTTGACAAATCCCTCTCCTCTTTCACTGAGATGTGCAACCATAGCCGACCGCATCTCCAGCAACTTCTTCCGGTATTTCCTCGACTGGCTCAGTTCCTGGGTCTCACCAGGGTCCTTGACCAAGTCGAACAGTTGTTCCTTACCCGTATGGAAGAACCATATATACTTGATCTTCCCGTCGGTAAGGGCACACCAATAATTGTCGGGGGAATAACAAACCGCATGTTCCATGTCAATGTACTTCCTCCAACCCTGGCTGTCGCCTGCGGCAAGACGGACGAGCGACTTCCCGTCCATATCTTCCGGTACCTTACCTCCGGCCATCTCCAAGAAGGTAGGCAGCAGATCCCTCAGTTCAACCGGGTTTTCGATGGTCGTTCCCTTCGGGATTCCCATCGACGAAGGCCATTTGACAATGAACGGAATCTTCGCTGATCCTTCGTACGCATACGTCTTGCGCCAGTGGTAATGGTCGCCTAACATATCCCCATGGTCGGCTGTATAACAGATCAAAGCATTGTCATACATCCCTTTTTCCTTCAAAAGCTTGATGATCTCGCCCACCTGCTCGTCGATAAAAGAAATGTTCGCATAATAATGCCTACGGGAATTCTTGGCATATTCATCGCCTAAGTTCGCGAAGGCAGCATCCTTTGCCACTTGATCCGGTTGTTTCAACGCCGCATATTTCCCATCCCAGTCACCTTTCCACGGAGCCGGGACATCCACGTTTTTATACATATCATAGAAACGCTGGGGAGGATCATAAGGACTATGAGGGCGGGCAAAGGATACCTTCAGGAACAAAGGCTGCTCCGCGTCGTAGTTCCGGATCAGTTCGCATGCCGTCTGCCCTGTCCACCAAGTAGGATGCAATTGTTCCTTCCAATGGTAGATACCTGCTGCATGGTCATTCCAGCCAATGCCAGTGGCATCCGGATCCTTGCCCGGGGCATGCAATTGGAACCACGCATGGTAGTCGCTGATAAAGTCAGGTTCCTCCACGCGTCCACTCTCATCCACCAAAGTACCCACATAACCATGGAGGGATTTCTGCGGATACCAATGGTTCTTGCCAATAGCGTAGGTGAAATAGCCCAAGTCACGCAACATCTGCGGTCCTTCATACTTATATTTCCTTGCCATCCTTCCATAACCTAACATTCCATGATGCCAAGGCGACAAGCCCGTCAACAGTCCTGCCCGGGCAGGCGTACTGCTCGGCGAGGCGGTATATCCACTGACAAACAGCGTCCCATCATGGGCAAGGCTGTCGATATGCGGTGTTTTTATCACCTTGTTACCCATACAACCCAAAGCATCCCCACGATGCTGGTCACTCATGATCAGGATTATATGGGGCTGACGGGTCAGGGGAGCCGGCTTGATGGGCTCCTGTTTGCTGGCAGTAGCAGTCCTTTTTACATTCTCAGCCGCATTCACCAAGGGAATGTTTGCCAATCCAATCCCAGTCACGGCAAGGTCTTTCAAGAAATCTCTTCGCTTCATTTTATGATCATTAATTATTCTTTTGTCTTCAGTATGATAAGATCCTCCCTTATACTTTCAGTACGCACGAAGCGTAAACATCACTTCCTTGCCAGAAGCCTGCTCTGTATCCAATGCCCATCTCATGGGATGCCAAGACACAGAAGGCTGCATATCTCTCATCTCGAAGTCATCCAACACGAATGACCCAGGGATGGGTCGCATACAGTCGATCCATTGTGGAAGAAGGTATCCCCGTTCCGGATGCACCAACCAGTCATAATTGGTCCTGGTAGAGACCAGACCATCAAAGACCGGCAAGGACGACAGATTCTTTTCCATCTTCCTTTGAGAGTCAAGGGTAACAGCCCCTTCTGGCAATTCATTTGAGAAGCCTGCCATGCAAACAAATAGAGACAGGAACAGTAGTAATATTTTTTTCATGTCGATTGGTATGAGTAAAGTCGATGAGGCGATATGCCTTATTCTTAATAACGTAATCTTTTCTAAAAAGTTGTGATGATTACTATGATTAATTCAGAGGCATAAGATGAATGGCAACGCCTCCTGAAGCAGGAAGCTTGAAACGCAACTTGTTCTTCTTATTGACCTTTTTCTTTTCCACAAGGACCTGAGTACGTGTCTTGACTGCCTTCCCGCCGTCAGTATATATTTCTGCTAAATATGGCATATTGCCATCCAGGAAATCAAAACTGATGGTAATCTCACGACGATCATTATTGGTAATGGCCCCGACGAACCATTCCTTCCATGACGACGCGCCATTCTTATATACTGCCCTGGGGCACCTTCAAGAACCTTTGTGTCATCCCATGTCGTGTATAAGTCATCAAAGAACTTCAGTTCCTTCGCCACTTGTTTTTTCTTGATGATGAGTTTCCATTCCACATAATTATCCTTCGCCATACTCATCTCCCCATACACGGGATGCCATGATTGATGGTATCGCCTACTGACTGCATCCTGGATAGACAATCCTGATTGCCAATCTGTATTTGCCTTAATACCTAACAGGGAAGATTGGATGACATTCTCTCCTTGCCACTGGAAGTGATATCGAAGCACGCCTCCCTCATCACTGACAGAAAACAGATGATTCCCATTTGGAGAGGTTATTTCCACAATTTTCGCGCTGATCATCTGCCCAGAGATCATTGCCATCTCTAAGATGATGTTCCGTAATAGCTTCATATACAATATCCTCTTACACATTAAAATGCTTTTCGTATGGTATTTGCCACACGACAAATGTGTAGCAAATACCACTAATAAGTGATTGATGATCACCCATAACGCAGAATCAAAAATTATTTTGACCATGACGAAATCCAAAACACCAACAAGGATAATAACCCCCTTAATCACATTGGAGACCTCAAATAAATCTATTAAGGATTTACGTCAACGATCTAAAAAACTTACATACTAATCATATTAACTTGTATTAAACATATACAGATAAATAAATATCATCTTATCCATTTTGTGAACATAAGAAAACATATGGAGTCAAAAATAAGCTTTATTTACTTTCCCACCCAGGATTTTGGGTTAATTTTGGATTCAAAGCGATTTCTTGTGAAGGAATAGGCTCTAAATAATATTTATCAAGCCATCCTGCTGGTGTATCATATAGCACCGCATATCCTTCAGAAGTTCCATTCAGAATCGTCAATTTGTTTCCATAATTTGCATTATTTACCCAAAGCCCAAGAGGTTGTTTATTAACATAAGAACCTTTTCTCCAGCGTTTCAAATCATTAAATCTAAATCCGTCGCCCAAAAGCTCAACTCTTCTTTCTCGCCTAATCTCCCACAAAACAGGATCTACGGATTTATCGCGATTCAAATCAAAATCTTCATCTATTTCAGACACTTTCATTGATGGAATACCAGCTCTCAAGCGAAGTTTATTTATTGTTTTATCTGCTACTTCTTGATTAAATTTACCTAACTCAAACATAGCTTCAGCATAATTTAGCATAGCTTCCTCGATTCCAAACAACAAATAATCAACAGTTGATGTTCTTAATGCCATATTATCAGCATGGCGATTATAATATTTCCAGAAATAAAATCCAAGATATGAAGTCATGAACCCTTGCCCATTCGGAAAATTTCTAAAATGAGGAAAACATGAAACTTGATATCCAACAAAATTAGAGACAGGAAGAGCTTTACCAGTTGTAGATCCCCCTATTAATGCCAAAGTGTCTATATATTCCCGATCTTTAATGTTATCAGTATATTTCCAGCCATATGAAGTTCCTTTTGGTCCTGTAAGTAGCACCTTATAAGGTGGGAGAACGGTAAAATACAAACGCCGGTCTCTATTTCTAAATTGGGCATAAACATCTTTATCACCTAGATATACTTTACTCGTTGATATAGGTCTTCCATCGGAACATAGATAGCTATCTATAGCATCTTTCGTAACATCCACATACCAGGCTGATGTTCGGATAACTCGTGTTATACTATGAGTAACTAAATCTGTCGCATACTGTTTAGCAAGGATTACTCCAGGCTTTCCCACAAGGTCTTCTGAATTATAGATATCATCATAGTTAGGCATAATATTTGGATACCTTTGCAGTAATTTAGATGAAGCATCTACACAAGCTTTTAAATATAGCTCACTATCATTTAAGCCATGATATTTTCTCCATGTTCCTTCAAATAATCCAAAGCGCGAGATAAGGGCTCTAATGACATGAACATTAATCGTGTTTGTTCCATTACCTTCCGGTTTAATATGTGACTCGGCCCAAAGCAAATCATTTAAAATATTTTTAGCAACTATATCTCTCGGAGTTCTTTCACTATATAATGAGTCGTTGTCTGTATCACTCAAGACAGATTCTATCCATGGAACACTGCCGTATGCTGCCATTAAATCAAAATATCTTAAAGCACGAAAAAAATAGCCGACACTCCTCCAATGATCCTTATCAGATTGATTCATTAAAGATTTATCAATGTTCTGGAGCATTACATTTACCCTTCTAATATAGGAGAAATTCCACATACTACTTGTAGCAGGAACCTTTTTCAATTGATATGCATATTCGGATTGCCCTCCTGGCTTAGCATATATTAAATTATCAGTATTATACTCTGAAGAGATGTTTACGGGAGTATATCCACCATCAACAGGAAATCCATCAAAATACTCATAAAGTCCCCATGAATACGTTTCAAAATTTTCATTGGTCTTAAATGCAGACACCTCTGTCTGTTCATCAAGTGGATATTTATCTAAGAAATCATTAGAACAACTTACAAACAAGAATGAAAAGACATAAACCAGCAATATTTTGACACTATTTTTCATTTTTCCCAATTTTTAGTTTATAAAGTTAAGTTAAAGCCAAAAGAGCAGGATGACATAACCGGATAACCAAGTCCACTAGAGGTATTCGTTACAGTAGGATCTAAACCTTTTGGCATATGATCGAACGTAAAAGGATTCTCAGCCGAAACATAGATTCTCAAATCTTCCACACCTAAATTGCCTAAGAATTTATGTGGTAAAGAATATGACAGCGTCAGGTTTTTAATCCTCATATACGCACCATTAGTCAAATATTTTGTTTGGCAACGAATATTCGCCGCATAATTATTGTTGCGATATCCTGTTTCATAAAGGCGAGGATATTTTGCATTCATTCTGTCAGTTGTCCAATAATTTAATTGATGTGAATAAATTGTGCCAAACTCATAATAATACGGAAAAATCAAATCATTTGCAAGCCATTTGTCACACTTTCCCACTCCATTGATTAAGAAAGAAAAACTAATATTGTTCCAGGACAGACCACCCCTTATTCCATATTGGAATCTTAGAGAATTATTTCCAATAACCTTACGATCTCCAGGGTCATTAATTGTCTCATTACCAGAATTAATGATTCCATTACCGTCTAAATCTTTATACAGGATATCACCTGGGTTTGGGTTAACTCCTTCGACATGAGGTATTCTTTCTTTAAGAATTCCATTTTTATAATTTGAATCTAATGAACCTTCCACAAAATCGTCAATAGTATAAAATCGATCAGTCACATATCCCCAAATCTCTCCTATCCTCTGACCTTCTACATAAGTATTGTTAGACGAAGTTCGAATAACGCCAGCTACATTATTTTTGAATTTAATGATTTTAGCTTTATAATCATAAAGATTAAAGCCTATATTGTATCTCACTTTTCCTATCCGATCTTGCCAACCCAACTCTAATTCGAATCCATAAGATTTCAAATCTGCAACATTTTGCAACGGTGCAGAAGTTCCCAAGGTTGCCGGCAATTGTGAGCCACTTGTCAGCATATCTCTGGTATACCGTGTATACCAATCTACGTTCAGGTTTAACCGGTTATTTAACAAGCCCAAATCAATGCCAACATTATACGTATCAACTGTCTCCCAAGTAAAATTTCCACTTACCAAACCAGGACGATTTAATGTGATAGGCTGAGTATTATTATTAAGCCAAGTTGATTTATAAGACGACATTCCTGGCACGAATTGATATGGACTAATATTTTGATTACCTACAGAACCAATGGAAGCCCTCAATTTCAGATTACTAATTGTGTTTTGCATTGATTTCATAAAAGATTCTTCTGAAACTCTCCAGCCAATAGAGAAAGAAGGAAAAAATCCCCATCTATGATGTTTCGGGAATTTAGAAGAAGCATCATATCTACCATTAGCTTCAAAAAGATATTTATCAGCATAATCATAATTAAACCTACCAAAGAAACCTTGAACTGTATATTCTGTAACTCCATCATAAGCTTTTTGCTCACCTGTAGACTGAGAAATAGAAGGCATATCATCATTTATCATATGCGAAGTTGTCGCACTCAGATAATCGTAATGACTTGATTCCTGGTTATAACCTAACATTAACTTTAGGTGATGGTTTATAAAATTCTTAGAATAAGAACCATAAGTATTTATTGCCGTATAATTAGTGGTGGAACGCGCTTGGGAATAAACAGAAGCATCAAGATTATATTCTTCTGTAAACTTTGATGAATTGGCATACAGAACACGCTTTGAATAATTTGTTATAGTTTGGTTTAAATTGTCATGTGTAAACTCGAAATTTAATAAAAGTCCCTTAATTGGAGATGACATGAATTTCGTAAAAAGTCTAGTATCAGTAATACCTACCTTATTCTGCCCTCCTAATCGCGTAAGATTTCCAACCGTACCAGAATATAGCTTTTCACCATTTACGTCAATCATTCCCAAAGGAGTATATGAAGGAGCCCAAACGGCGTTTGAGTAATTTGCATTACTAGGCATGCCCTTATCTGATTTATAAAAACTTAAGTCCATCTGAACAGTAAGCCATTTTGTTATTTCGGCATTAATAAACCCCTTTGCATTATAGCGCTTATAACTATCCATGTTCGTTGTCATAATACCATCAGAGCCAGTATAGCCCAAAGATATTCTGTATGAAGATTTCTTCGAACCACCACTAATAGCCGCATTATGATTTTGCTGAAAACCAGTTTCAGAAAGAAAATCCTTTATAACATTAGTTCTTGCCAATTGGTATCTAACTCCATTATCAAAAGAAAATCCATCTGGATATTCTGATGGATGCATCTGATAATTGTTTAATAAAGCTAGCCATGTATCAACTGTCTGCCCAGAATAATACGTAACATAGCCTGCATCTGAATATGCTTGAACAGTTTCTAAAGGTGACGCTTTTTGAGGAAGACTAGAAGGGATCGAAAAAGTGAAATTATTACTATAGGTCAAGGTCATCTTTTGTTCTTTATTTGCCCCTTTCGTCGTTATCAAAATAACACCGAAAGCAGAACGAGCTCCATAAATAGACGCGGATGCAGCATCCTTCAATACGGTTACCGACTCTATATCATCTGGATTAATTAGATTTAACGGGCCAGAGAAGGGAACATTATCAACTAAGATAAGAGGTGAGCCACCATTGATACTTGTAGTTCCACGAATATTATAGTTAAAGCCAACTCCAGGTTCACCTGACGATGATGTTACTTGCAACCCGGGAATTACGCCTTCTAATAAAGCTCCTGTTGTAGCAACAGAACGATCGCCCAAAATGTCTTTCATCTTTACAGAAGATACAGCACCTGTTAAATCTGCTTTCTTTTGGACACCAAATCCTACCACTACAACTTCATCAAGGTCTTCCGTATCACTTTTTAAAACAATATTCATATTATTAGCAGACTTAATATCAATATCCTTGTAGCCAATATAAGAAACCGAAATATTACTATTTTCAGTCACGCTAAGAGTAAAATATCCGTCTATATCTGTTACGGTTCCTGTATTAGAAGAATTCTTAACCGTCGCCCCAATGATAGGCTCGCCTTTTTCATCGACTACTCTTCCGGTGATTTTCACCTTGTTACCTGTAACAGAAGAATTTGACTTTTGTTGGGTAGTGGGACGCTGGGCTGTTTTCTTCTTGACAGCGATCGTGGTACCGCTAATGACATATTCCACGTCCTCACCTTGTAAAATCTGTGCAACTACATCTGAAACTGGGGCATTATGAGCAGATATATTGACACGACGTTTTAGGTTCTTAATGGTATTAGCATCGAAAACGAAGGAATATCCCGTTTGTTTCTTCAGCTGGGCCATGGCCAACTTGACTGTTATATTTTTGGCTGTCATCGTCACTCGCCTGACCTGCGCCATGGCTGAGAAGCAGAAAGCGAACAGACAAGTGGCCAACACAATGGATTTTATGTTAAATTGACTCATCATAAGTTGTTAATTTGTAAATAACGAATTGAATTAGGTTATTAAGGGCGTATTTTTCATAAATTTGTACGTCCTATTCAAAAGACCTGTTAGGGATTCTTTGAATTGTGTCAAGGGGAAGATATGGGGGTATCTTCCTCTTTTTTATTGATCTGGCGGTTTCTTTTTCTTCATTTCTTCAGGTTTAAGTTAATAATCATTGAACTGATCTGTGTTCTCAATACATGACATATTTGCCTTTGACATATTTATATTTGATCTGCCCTGTATTCGACATCGACTGGAGGATCTTGCCTAACGTGTCTTCCTTGCGGTTGAAAAAGCCGTAGAAGCGAACGTGGTTGAGGCGTTGGCTTACCTCAATCCTAACCCCATAGCTCCGTGAGAGTATCTTCGCAATTTCCGGTATACTCATGTCCTCAAAGTAAAGGTCGTTCATTTCTGTCCTGTCTTCTGCGCCAAGAACATTGCGATAGAACTTCATTTCACCAGTTCTCTTATCCATCGTCATGCGATCACCTGATTGAAGAATATACCCTCCTTGACGAGAGAGACGATTATCCAGCCCTGCCTTCCCAGCGAATAGGTCGACACGCGCCACATCATCGTCCTGATAACTACACACGTCGAATTCCGTCCCTAAATCGCTGACAACTAATTCGGGTGTGTATACCTTGAACGGCATTTCCTTCTGGTGCTTCACCTTGAAGTATCCTTCACCTTGTAAGAAGACGTTCCTGTCCGTGATCCCATAGCCTTGGGAATAACGAAGGATTGAACCACTATTCAACTTGACTTCCGTACTGTCCGGCAAGATAAGGTTTAACTGTGAACCATCGGGTGCTTCCATGGCAATCGCAGAGAATTTCGACTCCACATGGGTGGTAATCACGTGATAACTAATCCAAGGAATGAGGATCACGAGGAAGATTGCCGCAGCAACCACAACCTTCATCCACAGGGGTATTGAACGTGATGAAGACTCTTCCACCTGGTCCTTCCCTGACTCTGTTTCTTCATCCCCTATGCGATGAAGGAAGCGTTGAAATGCATCATCGACATCAACATGATGAGGGTTTACCTCCATTTCCATGGCAAACAGCGACCGAACACGATTGTAAACATCATCACGGTTCGCTTCTGAAGCATCCGTCCAATGCCTCAACGCGGTTAAATCGCTTTCCGTGATATTTCCATCCAACATGGCGACAATCCAACTGTCTATGTCATGAATATCTTTGTCCATACTCATAGATAACAACACATTTTATAAAAGAAGGTATAAAAAAATCTCGATTTTTTGATGTAAGCTATCAAAAATCAACTGATCCCTTGGGTGAACAACAGCAAGATGACTAACTCTCCCAAGGTATCCGACAATATTTGCAAGGCTTTTTTCATATGATATTTGACGGTCGGCACTGACACTCCACATTCTTGTGCGATCTCATCATACTTTTTATTCTCATGGCGACTCAACAGAAAGATCTTCTTGGTCAGCTCGGGCATGCTGTCAACAGTATCACTGACTCTCTGTTCCATCTCTTGGACCATCAATTGTTCTAAGGGATGCGTGCTGTCAAAGAGTGAAGAGAAATACCAACCGATATTTTCTGCCGTGATCGAAACGGAATGTTGACCGTTCCGATAGCTTGTAGAGCGTAAGACATTCAGGCTACGGCGATGCACAGCAACCGCGAGGTATTTCTTCAGTGAGTCCGTCTCAATGTCTTGCCGGTGATGCCAAATATAAATCATGACATCATCCGTCACCTCTTCGGCTAACTCGATGTTTCCCAAAAGGTGTATGGCTATATAGCATAAGGGCTTATAATATTTTTGATAAAGGCTGTTGAACGCCTTCATCTCGCCATTCTTTATTCCTATAAGCAAAGGATCCGTCATTGACCTTAAACCGTTGATTGATTGAACTCGTTAAAATGACGATGCAAAAATAATAAATCCATAGCCGATAAGCAAATTTATCTTGGGTTATTTCATGGAATAACGTTACTTCCAACCTTGCTATACGGTTTGC
Organism: uncultured Prevotella sp.; assembly: GCA_900316015.1. GTDB lineage: Bacteria > Bacteroidota > Bacteroidia > Bacteroidales > Bacteroidaceae > Prevotella. The sequence goes on from ONBG01000006.1 coordinate 12,178, forward strand.
TGTATCTTCCCATAGGCTATGCGATAGCTCGGACGTAAAATTAATACATGTTTTATTTTGTACTTCTTATGATTTGATGTATCTTTGCAAAATCTGGCTTAGGCAATAAGCACAGACCACATCAGGGGTCGGATGTGTCTTGTCCTGATCAGGTATCATGATAAATATAAGAATTACGTTATGAAGAGAATCTTAGTTATTTTGGCATGGATCGCATTGTTCCTTCCGGCCAATGCAATGGATCCCGTTAAGAAATGGGGGCAGTTGCAGGTCATTGGCAACCAGCTCTGTAGTGAGAATGGCAGTCCCGTAGTGTTGCGCGGCGTAAGCTTGGGATGGCACAACCTCTGGCCACGTTTTTATAATCGGCAGGTTGTTTCATGGTTGAAGAACGATTGGAACGCCACTGTGGTCCGCGCTGCCATGGGCATTCTGATTGAGGACAACTATCTTGACAACCCCCAGTTTGCCCTCAAATGCATGAAGCCTGTTATCGAATCTGCCATCTCTAACGGCATCTATGTCATCATCGACTGGCATTCCCATAAGTTGTGCACGCCACAAGCTGTGGAGTTCTTTGGAGCCATGGCGCACCAATATGGCAAGCATCCCAACATCATCTATGAAATCTACAACGAACCCGTAAACGACTCATGGGAATCCCTGAAGGCATATGCTACACAGGTGATCAAGGAAATCCGCAAGTATGACAAGAAGAATATCGTCCTCGTGGGATGCCCGCATTGGGACCAGGATATCGACCTCGTAGCCAAGAGTCCGCTGAAAGGATTCAAGAATATCATGTACACCGTGCATTTTTATGCCGCCACGCATAAGGACGAACTGCGCAACAAGGTGGTGGATGCCATCCATCAGGGCATCCCAGTGTTCATTTCTGAGAGTGGGGCAACCGAAGCATCGGGTGACGGGAAGATTGATTACTCCGAATGGCAGAAATGGATCGACATGGAGGAAGCCAACCGAATCAGTTGGATCATGTGGTCGATCTCCGACAAGAATGAATCCTGTTCCATGTTACTCCCCAGGGCTTCATCCCGAGGGGGATGGCAAGAGGATGTCATCAAGCCGTATGGTCGAAAAACGCGTGAATACTTGCGGCAGTTGAATACGGTCTACAACGAATAACAGGGCTTCAGGAGCGACGTTGCAGGAGATAACCTTTCGCCTTGCAAAAGAGAACCTTTCAGGCGACGATAGATAACCTTTTGCAAGGCGGGAGATGACCTTTTGAAAAAAGGATGTAACCCTTTGAAAAAGAGGAAATAACCCTTTGAAAAGAGGGGCTCATCCTTGTCCTCGCGAGATCAGGTCTCGTGATCAGATCTGTCCGACATGAAGCACGGACGGATCAAAGGACCGGGTGTCTTTCACGCAAGTATAGAGCATCAGTTCCGTGAGCTGATGGTGCATCTCCGTGATCTTCTTCACCACTCCGTCCTGGCCTTCCTGCAAGAGAGGTTTCAGGATCGAGCGACCGGGAGCCACGGCATCCGCGCCCATTGCCAAGGCTTTATAGGCATCATAGCCAGAATCGATATGGCAATCGCAGAAGACTGCCATTCCACTTCCTTTCAAGGCACCCTTGATGCTGGGAAGCATCGCTACCGGTGGCATGCCAAATGGTATGCGCCCATGATGGTGGGAGACGAGGACGGCACTACATCCCGCTTCCTGGCATTTCAAGGCATCCTGAACAGACAGTACCCCTTTTGCCACAAAGGGGACATGGGCTGCAGCCACATACCGCCGAAGGTCATCCAACAAGATGGGACCCAAAGCAAAGCCATCTGGGGAATCATACTGCCCATCCTTACCAGGCACATGGTCGATATCAATGCCCACGGCAACAGCCCCATGCTTTTCGGCAAATTCGATCTGCTCCAAGATTCTGTCATGGTCGGCAAAAGGCTTGATAATCCTCACTGTTGCAGCGCCCACAGCCGCGATATCCGCATATTCCTCGTCAGGTTCCATCCCCACGAAGTTCAATAGGTTGAGCTGCCGAGCCGCCTCTGCATACTCCTGCATCGGCTTACGGCCGTCTTTCATCACCTTATTCAAATGAGAAAAGGCAGGCATCATCAACGGACTGGCAAAGTGATGCCCGAAGATTTCCGTCCGAAGATCAGGCATAACCGCATCGATTGTCCGCATTTCCACTAAGATATGGTCGAGATATTGCCGTGTATGCACATTCGCATCATCTGCCCGACCGCTTGTCACCGGTATCATCCCTTTTGGACCGGGCCATGTATTGTTATTTTGATTGTCCATGATTTCCATTCTTGATTGTATCTTCATTATCAAATTGAAAGAAATAGCCGACCGCCATGATCGTACCCAAGAAACGATAGAGGCTATCGATGGGAATACTGTCGGATCCGTCGCAGGGCACGATCGCGGATCTGCCGTACACGTTCACGCTTCAATCCTAATTCGTGACCAGCCTCTTCCATGGTCTGTTTTTCGCAACCAATGCCTAAGACCAGGCGAAGCACATCCTGCTCACGGTCAGGCAACATGCCCAAAAGAGCTTTCACGCGACTCAGTTCCAGGTCTGTGTTCAACTGTGCGTCGGTCTGTGGCGCGTCCGGGTCTTTCAAGACATGCAACAGGCTGATATTGTTCTGGCTTCCTTCTGGGATCGGAGCATCGATAGACTTCACGGCCGTCTCTCCATGTTCCCCGTTCCGGTCGACGCGGAGCTTAGGAACCATCCCCTGCTGACGGGCGATCGCCTCTTCCATCGCACTGCGAATGTAGGTAGCAGCGAAGTTAACGAAGCGGATAGGATGCTCTCCGTCATATTTCTGAGCAGCCTTGAGCATGCCCATATTTCCTTTCGCCACTAAGTCCTCAAAGTCAACGCCTCGGTTCCGATACTGCCGGGCAAGGGCGATCACGAACTTCAGGTTGGCACTCACCAACCGATCTACAGCCCTGGCATCACCCTGTTGGATACGCCTGCCTAACTCACGCTCTTCCTGATCGGAGAGTTGCTGCTGTCCAGCGATCTCTTTTAGGTATGATTCAAATATATTCTTTTTCTCCATAGTTTATTTTCTTCTCTTCTTTCCGCAAAGTTACAACTATTTTCCGGTAATCTACCCACCGATCATGCAAAAGATCGTGAAAAACAAAATGCAACAGATAAATTTCCCTATGAGCGGAATATTTCGTACCTTTGCACGCATGATTATATTCAAGAAATTTCGATTGAGATCCTTTCGGTTCGCATGTGCCATGCTCCTGATGCTGTTGGTCTATCCTGTTCAGGGTCGTCGGTTACCGACAGACGGTCCTCTCACCATTGACACGACCCTTCAGCGCTTAGGAGAGCAACTGTTGAATAACAAGCAAGGTAGCATCATCGCCATCGAGCCCTCAACGGGCAAGATCCTTGCTCTTGTCAACCACGACCGTGTCTTTGATGATGCCAACCGTGCCATCTCCATGGAATATGCCCCAGGCTCCACGTTCAAGACTGCGCAAGCCTTGGTCCTATTATCTGAAGGGACCTTAACTCCCGAGCAGACCTATCCCTGCAACAAGGGATTCTGGCAAGGGAAGATCCACATTGGCTGTCATGTCCATCGCACCCCCTTGAACCTTGTCCAAGCCATCGGTCAGTCCTGCAACTCATATTTCTGCAAGGCTTTCCAGGAAGACATTGACAATCGGATCGTCTATCCAACGAAATTCCGGGCCATTAACAGATGGAATGCCTATATGGAGAGCCTGGGACTCGGCAAGCCCCTTGGCGTAGACCTGGAAGGAGAGGCAAGTGGCAGTATCCCCGACTCAGCATCCTTACAACGGCTCCATCGCGGTTCGTGGAATGGGACGACGATCATGTGGGTCGGCATGGGGCAAGGAGAGGTGACCACAACCCCCATCCAGCTATGCAATCTCGCTGCGATCATCGCCAACCGCGGGTATTATATCATCCCACACATCCATGCTGGGACAAAAGAGATGCCCTTGGACAAGAAATATACAGAGAAACATCTTTCTTTAGTATCACCTGATGCCTACCCTATCGTCATCAAAGGCATGCGGGCAGCTGTCACGGAAGGCACCTGTGCCAGTATTAACACCCCGGCTTATCAGATCTGTGGGAAGACGGGAACGGCAGAAAACCATGGTAAGGACCATTCCATCTTCATGGGATTCGCGCCCATGGACCATCCCCGCATTGCCGTCAGCGTATACATCGAGAATGGAGGGTTTGGCGCTGACTTGGCCGCGCCCATCGCTTCGTTGATCATCGAGCAATACCTCAATGGCCATCTGTCAGCTCGATCACGGCAGAAAGCCATCCGATGGGGAAACAAAACAGTAACTGTCACTCCCATCGAGAAGGCAGTTACCTTAGATGACCTATAGTCTTTCGATCTCAATCGATGATGCAGATGGGACCTACCAAGAACCACCAGCACCTCCGCCACCAAAGCTTCCGCCACCAAAGCCACCGAAGCCGCCACCGAAACCGCCGCCAGTACTGCCTCCAAAGCCTCGACCACCGCCCCATCCCGGTCCGAAGAAGATCGGTCCAAAGGTACGGGTACTTTGGTCATTGCGGATTTTCCCACTTCCTCCACCATTCTGATTGCGGTTGACGGTATAGATCAAGAATCCGATAAAGAGCACGAAAGCCAACAGACCGATTGCTGTCCCGATCTCATCATCACCGTCATCCATATAAGTTTCCACATCGATATCCCCCTTGGCAAGGGGCATGAGGACATGCAACGCGGCCCATATACCACCACTATAATCACCCTTCTTGAAATAAGGGATCATCTCTTGGTTGACGATCCTAAAGCAAAGCGCGTCTGGCAGAGCACCTTCCAACCCATATCCCGTTGCAATGAATGCCTGTCCATTGCTATCTTGCGTCTTCGGCTTGACCAAGATCACCACTCCACTGTTATATTTTTTGTTGCCCACGCCCCATTTCTGACCTAATCGCTGGGCATAGTCAGCCTTGTCATACCCCCCAAGGTCGCTGACCGTGACCACAACGATTTGGTTTGAGGTGTTCCTTGCAAACGCCTCAAGGGTATCCTCCATGGCAGAACGGTCATTGATCACACCCGCCAGGTCGTTCACGAGACGAGGTGGATTAGGGCGGTCAGGGATTTGTGCCATCATCCTTACGGACAAGAGGGCAACCATCAAGAGCAAATACAAACGGCTACGCATCTTCATAACTGATCTCATTACTTAGTTCATTCCGGTCGGAAGGATCGGCAGGAAAATATCGGGAAAGACTGTTGCCGATCAGGGAGATCGCCTCGCACAGTCCGTCAGCGTGCCTACCGGATGCGAATGCCGACCCTAACAGGTCCTTAGCCTGGTCCCAGAAATTTATAGGCACCAACTGATTGATGCCTAAGTCACCAATAATGGCAAACTTCCTCGACTGGTAGGCGATGAAAATCAACACTGCATTACGACGTTCCGTATGGTAGAGACGCAACTTTTGAAACACGTTCACCGCCCGTTTCAAGGGATCGCCACTGCATTTAGGCGTGATATGAACGACAATCTCGCCTGAAGTATGCCGTTCTGCCTGTGCGATCGCATCCACGATGCGGTGCTGTTCCGTGGAAGAAAGGAAATCAGTCAGTGCCATTTCATTCATCGAAACTAACCGTTGGAGCTTTGTCCGCGCCTGCCTGTGACTGGAAATATGGCTTCGTAGAGAATCCAAAGATGCCAGCAAAGATATTCGTTGGGAACTGGCGGACCTTCGTATTATACGATTGGGCTACCTCATTGAAGTTTCTGCGCTCAACCGTGATACGGTTCTCCGTACCTTCCAACTGAGCCTGCAGTTCCTTGAAGTTCTCGTTTGCTTTCAAGTCAGGGTATGATTCCTTGATGGCAAGCAATTTGCTCAAGGCACTTCCCAGCTCCCCTTGTACATCTTGGAACTTCTTCAGTGAAGCCTCATCAAGGTTATTTGCATCAATTTTCACGGATGTGGCATTGGCACGAGCCTGCACGACGCCTTCCAGCGTTTCCTTTTCGTGCTTGGCATAGCCTTTGACCGTAGCCACCAAGTTCGGGATCAGGTCGGCCCGACGCTGATAGACATTCTCTACCTGAGCCCATGACGACTCTACTTTCTGCTGCTCTGCCACCAAACCATTGTATGCAGAGACAGCCCATGCCACCATCACGACAATGATGATAGCGACGATTGCTAACGTTTTCTTCATATAATCCTTATTCTTTGTGATCATTTTTCTCGTCTACAAATATACGGAATTTCCCATAACCCGCCAACTTTCCCAACCATTATTTTTGCCAAGCAGCACGGAATCAAGTCTCCGCAAGCATCGAAACCTTTCGTCGTCATGTGTTTCCCCATGCCCACCGTTGGGTTAACAAACATCAATACGCGCCAGGAAAAACGCCATATTTGGAAAGAAAGTTGTATATTTGCAACCAATAAAAGAAGAAATCATCATGACAAGAAAGAGAATTGCGCTGATAACGGGTGCAACAAGTGGAATTGGGGCTGGATGCGCCAAGAAGTTTGCCCAAGGAGGATATGACCTGATCATTACGGCAAGGGATGCCCAGAAACTGCAAGCGATGAAAACGGATTTGGAATCTTATGGTTCGAAAGTGCTTACGCTTGCCTTTGACGTCAGGGACAGGGAAGCATGCCGCCATGCCGTGGCATCAATCCCGAAAGAATGGAAGGACATTGACGTCCTGATCAACAATGCTGGGTTAGCGAGAGGACTGGAACCAGAGTATGAAGGCAGCTTTGACGATTGGGACCAGATGATCGACACCAATATCAAAGGATTGCTGAATATGACACGGATGATCGTGCCCGGAATGGTTGAGCGCAACCAAGGGCACATTATTAATATTGGATCCGTAGCAGGAGACGCAGCTTATGCTGGTGGGAATGTTTACTGCGCCACCAAGGCAGCCGTAAAAGCGATCACAGACGGTCTGCGCATCGACGTGGCACACACCGCCATCCGCGTAACGAATATCAAGCCCGGACTTGTGGAGACGAACTTCTCGAACATCCGCTTCCACGGTGACGAGCAACGTGCTGGAAAAGTGTACGAGGGCATCAAGCCCCTTACTGGGGATGACATCGGTGACGTAGCATTCTACGCAGCACAAGCACCTGCACATGTACAAATAGCCGAAGTGCTCGTGCTTGCTACCCATCAGGCAAACGGAAGTGTCATCCACAGAGGTTAGTCGCCCCTAACGACAGGAAGAGAACAGTCATCAAGAATCGGGAGTCATGAAAAGAAAGTCTATACTGATCATCCTCTGGATGGTCTTTTGCGCCATTCCTTCTCACGCTGTATTGAAAGAGAAGGATATCAGTAGTACGCTATCCATCCTCCGCACGGAGCTGACCAACTACCATATGGAACTGGAACGGCAGTCGGGAATGATGCAAGCGCAACAAGAACGCGTCAGGACCAATATCATGCAAGTACTGAACCAGAGTAACCAAAACTCTCTGATGCTATACTCGCAGAAAGAGGATTATATCTTCGACCTGACGTACGCCTGTCATGAGGCTACAGAACAATACCATCGCTTCCAAAGTCAGGTGATGCCGTTCAATGAGTATATCCAAAAGAACCGGACAGAATTAGCACGCTATGACAGCCTGATCCAAAACCTGAGCATGATGCCTCCCCAGATGCTTCCTGCCAAAGCCCAGATCGACAGGAACGTTTGCCTCACGCTTGCCATCAATATTTACCACACGCTCAAGCAGAACAACGAGCAGATGGCTGAGTATATTACCTACTATAGGATGGCTTCCAATCACCTGAAGGAACTCAACGACTATGCCAACAAACGATATAGTGAGATCCAGAACAGTATCTTCAGGAATGGCGGTGACAACTACTTCAAGATCTTGTCGCAACTGAGGTCGAACCTCCAGCAAACAGAAGAGACGGTGACCAGCAAGTACAAGCCCAAAGGAAAAGTCATGTCACAATGGGACTCAAGGATGATCCTGGTCTTGTTTGGCAGTATCCTCGTCTACGGGATCATTGCTGTACTGCTCAACCTTTTGGTCATTCGTATCATCGTATCTCGGCTAATCAAACTGGATCGATTCAAGTCGCGCGAGGAATCCTTCCTCGCAAAGCGCACTTGCATCATCATGGCAACTACAGTCGTTACCTTTGCGGCCATCCTGGGAGCCCTCAGTCTCACGGTCAACCAGAACTTCTTCATCATGGCAAGTGGGCTGCTGATGGAGTTCACTTGGCTGTTGGGAGTAATCTTGATATCCCTATTGCTCCGGTTGGATGCCTCTCAGATCAAGAGTGCTTTCCGTATCTATTCCCCATTGATGGTTGTAGGGTTCATTGTCATCTCATTCCGAATCATCCTGATCCCAAATGACTTGGTGAACCTGGTCTTTCCACCCATCCTGTTGCTCTGCAGTATCTGGCAATGGAGAGTCATCAAACGGTACGGAGACAATATTCCGAAGAGCGATGTCTTCTATACTTACATGTCACTCTTCGTATTCGTAGCATCCGTGATCTGTTCTTGGATCGGCTATACGCTATTAAGCGTGCAGCTCCTGATCTGGTGGATCATGCAGCTGACTTGTATCCTGACCATTACTTGCGTCAGTGGATGGCTCCGGCAGTTCGCTGAAAAGAGGAAGTTAGGTGACCGTCCCATTACAGGAAGATGGTTCTTTAACTTGGTTAAAAACGTGATGCTGCCTGTCTTAGGAGTCCTCTCCATCCTTCTGTCCATCTATTGGGCAGCAGATGTCTTCAACTTGAGCGACACCACCAAGATGGTATTCCGTCAGCGTTTCATCAATTCGAACAACTTCCAATTGAGCATCTTCAATATATGTCAGGTGGTAATTCTCTATTTCATCTTCCAATACCTCAACAAAACCATCAAGGAATTCGTCAAGTATCACTTCGATAAAGTAGACCGGCGTACAGCTGCAAGCCGCAATACGATGGCAAAGAATGTCATACAAATCATCGTATGGGGTATCTGGTTGATCATCAGCCTGAGCATCTGTCATGTGAGCAACACTTGGTTGGTTGTCATCTCCGGGGGTCTTTCCACAGGTGTCGGTTTTGCATCGAAGGACATCCTTGAGAATATTTACTACGGCATCTCACTGATGACGGGTCGAGTGAAGGTAGGTGACTATATAGAATGCGACGGCACCCGTGGACGTGTCAGCTCCATTTCCTACACTTCTACCATGCTTGACACCATTGACGGCAGTGTGATTGCATTCCAAAACAGTCAGCTTTTCACGAAGAACTACAAGAACCTGACCCGCAACCATGGCTATGAACTTGCAATCATTCCGGTAGGCATTGCCTATGGCAGCAACATCAAAGAAGTAAAAGAAATGCTGATTGATGCCATCAATCAATTAGACTGCCGCGACAAGAAGAAGGAAGTGAAGGTCATTCTCTCCAATTTCGGTGATAACAGCGTTGACTTGAAAGTACTTGTATGGGTGCCCGTCCTGACACATGCCTATGCAGAAGGAGACATCAAGGAAGTCATTTACGATACCTTGAACGCCCACCACATTGAGATCCCCTTCCCACAGCGCGACCTTCATATCATTCCTACGGATCCTTCCACGGCAGGCAATAGCCTTCCATTATCTGACGACGCGAAGCTCACGGAAGAGGAAAAGACCGCATTGCGCAAAGGATAGTCGATTCCAACAGGGAAAGAAGTACCGTTTTCGAGAAAGACAAGTGAATAACTGTTAATTGCTTGCCTTTCTTGCTAATTTTGATTACTTTTGTACGATATAAACAATAGAAGCATGCAACCAGTATTTATTGCAGGACCTTGCGTCATCGAATCGGCGGGACTCTTAGAAACCGTAGCACAAAAGCTTGTAGAAATCAATGCCCACTTGGGGATTGACATCATCTTCAAGGCATCCTTTGACAAGGCGAACAGGACTTCGATCCATTCCTTCCGTGGTCCAGGGATGGAGAAAGGATTGCAAATGTTACAAGACATCAAGGACAAATATGGGCTGCGGGTACTGACTGACATTCATGAGAGTTATCAGGCAGGACCTGTAGGGCAAGTCGTTGACGTGATACAAATCCCCGCTTTCCTGTGCCGGCAAACCGACTTGCTGATCGCAGCGGCCAAGACAGGGAAGACCATCAACATAAAAAAGGCACAGTTTCTCAGTGGCAGGGATATGAGGTATCCCGTTGAGAAAGCATTGGACAGCGGTGCTCGGGAAGTATGGCTTACAGAAAGGGGCAACTGCTTCGGGTACAACAATCTCGTTGTTGACTTCCGGAACATACCTGATATGAAAGAAATCGTCAACACCGTCATCATGGATTGTACCCATAGTGTGCAACGTCCAGGGGCTGGAAATGGGAAGACCAGTGGAGACCGACGCTTTGTCCCTTCCATGGCATTGGCTGCCAAGGCATTTGGGGCAACAGGATACTTCTTTGAAGTGCATCCCGACCCTGACCAAGGACTAAGCGATGCAGCAAACATGCTGGAATTAGACCACTTAGAGGATTTAGTAAGACAACTCATTTAGCAACAGAAACGAAATGAACAATAATGCGATTGAACGGCTAAGGCAGGTAAAGGAATATGCAACAGGGTGCTTCAAAGACGAAGCCGGTGCCATCCTTGACCTGATACCCCAATTGGATGACAACTTTGAGAAAGCCGTTGAGATGATGTATAATTGCCATGGCAAGATTATCGTGACAGGCGTTGGAAAGAGTGGGAATGTTGGGGCGAAGATCGCCGCTACTCTATCCAGTACCGGAACCCCAGCTTTTTATATCAACCCTTTGGACGTCTATCATGGCGACTTAGGCGTCATGACGCCTGACGATATCGTATTGGCACTAAGCAATTCCGGACAGACGGATGAACTATTGCGCTTTATTCCCATCGTTCTTCACATGCATGTCCCCATTATCTCTATGACGGGAAACGAGAACTCATTGCTGGCCAAATACAGCAACGTGCATATCAAGGTCTGGGTAAAGAAAGAAGCCTGTCCCCTCAACTTAGCTCCTACAAGTAGCACGACAGCCGCCATGGCCATGGGCGATGCACTTGCCATTGCCCTGATGCACGTCAGGGACTTCAAGCCTAAGGACTTCGCGCAATTCCATCCTGGGGGAGAGTTAGGCAAGCGACTGCTCACGACTGCAGAAGATGTCATGCGATCGGACGATCTACCCATTATCCCACAGGAAATGCACTTGGGAGAAGCCATTATCCACGTCAGCAAAGGCAAGCTTGGATTGGGCGTGTCCCTGAAAAACGGCAAAGTGATTGGACTGATCACAGACGGAGACATTCGACGGGCTATGGAAAAATGGCAAGCCCAATTCTTCGATAAAACCGTCAGTGACATCATGACACGGACGCCTAAGACCGTTGGTCCGTCTACCAAGATCACTGAAATACAAAAGGTCATGAATAAATACAAGATCCATACGGTTCTCGTAACCGATAAGGACAATCATTTGTTAGGAGTCGTTGACCATTACTCCTGCATGATTTAATCCCCACTATTATGGGGATCGAACCCTATTTGAAAAGATAAGAAACGTGAGAAAAATTGAGAGTCTGATCTTTTTGTTGTTCGCATGCATCAATATACATGCCCAGATGAGTGACTCCCTCCTTGTCAACCAGATGAGGAAGGCGGGAATTTCATTCTCCAATGACAATTCCGTTACCCTGTTCATGAATGGGCAGCAAAAATTCGATGATATGTTCCAAGCCATTCGGGATGCCAGGCAAAGTGTCCATTTGGAATATTTCAATTTCCGCAACGACTCAATTGCCAGACTTCTCTTTGACCTCCTTGCTGAAAAAGCAAAAGAAGGCGTTGAGGTTAGAGCCCTTTTCGACTCCTTCGGAAACTCTTCCAATAACCGCCCGTTAAAGAAAAGGCATCTCCGGGAATTAAGGAAAAAAGGCATTCAAATTGATGAGTTCGACCCTATCCGCTTCCCATGGATCAACCATGTTTTCAGCCGTGATCACCGGAAAATCGTCATCATCGATGGGAAGATCGCCTATACTGGAGGAATGAACGTTGCGGACTATTATATCAAAGGCACGAAACAAGTGGGTTCTTGGAGAGATATGCACTGTAGGATCGAAGGCCATGAGGTAAACACTCTTCAAAAGATCTTCCTCCGTACCTGGAAGAAAGTCACCCACCAGGATGTACATGGCGCATCATATTACCGAGGATTTACAACCCCGAAATATTTCGTGGGGCTCAAGCCTGATACTTGCTCCACGGCAGGGCACAAGATGGTGGGCATTATCAACCGAGAGCCCCGTACCTCCAATGAGATCATCCGCAAATTCTATACGGATGCCATCAACGATGCCCAGGACAGCATTAAGATTGTAAACCCATACCTTACACTGAACCCTACTCTTAAGAAAGCATTGAGAAAAGCCGTAGAAAGAGGAGTGAAAGTGGAGATCATGGTGTCCACTCACAGTGATATCCCTCTTACGCCGGATTGCGTCTTCTATGTGGTACACAAGCTGATGAAGAGAGGCGTTAAGGTATGGATGTATAAACCCGGCTTCCATCACACGAAAGTGATGATGGTTGATGGTAAGTTCTGTACAGTGGGCAGCGCTAACCTCAATGCCAGAAGCCTCAGGTGGGACTATGAGGAAAATGCTGTCATCATCGACCCCAGGACAACAAAAGAATTATCGGATATGTTCGAGCGTGACAAAAAGGACAGTTTCCTTCTCACGCCAGAAACCTGGAATGAATTCCGCACCGGCAAGCAAAAGTTTATCGGGTGGTTTGCTCATCTCTTAACCCCATTTTTATAACGATATGTGTAAAGACAATCATAAACCTCTCATTGCTATTGTGGACAACAACACCTTAGCAGCTATCGGATTAAAGCAGATCTTACAGAATGTGATGCCCATCATGGAGATCAGGACCTTTTATTCCCTGACGGAATTGAAGGATCATCATCCCGACCGTTTTTTCCATTACTTCGTGTCGACAAGCGTAGTCCTGTCCGATCGGCAATTCTTTTTAGAAAGACGCCAGAAGACCATCGTCCTGACACTCTCACGAACCAACCAGCTCAGCGACTTCCATTGCATCCCCGTGAATGTCAGCGAGGAACAGTTAGTGAAATCCCTGCTCGTCTTAGAACAGTATGGTCATGCCCATGGCAAGAACCTTCCCCCTATGCCTTCAATCCTGAAAAAGAAGATACTCTCCGACCGCGAGATAGAAGTGCTAAGCCTTATTGTCAGAGGATGTATCAATAAGGAAATTGCGGATAAGTTGAATATCGGACTCACAACGGTCATATCGCACAGAAAGAACATCATGGAAAAGCTCGGAGTCAAAAGTGTCTCAGCACTTACAATCTATGCCGTGATGCATGGGTACGTGGATATTGACAAGATCTAAGATAATCGTTTATTTTTTCCAAAAACGGAAAGTAATATCCGTAAAGTCATCGTCTGATACCTTCTTGTACAAGCGTTGGTTGGTAGTTTTATCTTTCAGGCTACCTAAATGGGCAATATACGGTCCGATCTTGATGTAATCGAAATCCTTCTTGTCCACCTTTGGGGAAATGCGGATACGCCCACTGTACCAACCCACTTTCAAATGAGGGTAGGTCGCGTGAATATACTTGGCAAGTTCATTCACATATTCAGGTTCTGCGTCCCCACCCATCAGGCAGATGCATGTAATATTATTGCCATATTCCCGCACGAAGCCATCCATAGCCACAGGGGTTAGGTCATTGCCAACGTCCTTCCATAGATATGAACTGTGACAACCCGGGCAATGACAAGGACAATTACTGATATTGATTGCCAACGTTACCTCATCCGGAATTTCCTGAAAGACCACTGCTGTATTAACGTATTTCAACATAGATTACCTCACAATATGAGCGAGAATAGGCATCATTACCTAACTTTCGCACCACAAAGGTAACTTAAAAAAACAACAAATCACACCATTTCATACGATGAATTGGCTCCCTTTCAAATCTTTAACACATCAGATGAGAACAGTAGCTTTAAAGCTTTACGCTACTGATATCCACTAACTTATTGACAATCGCATAGATGGTCAGTCCGGCAGGAGAATGGATCTGCAGTTTCCTTGCAATATTACGGCGATGGGTAATCACGGTATTAATGGAGATGCAGAGATGATCGGCAATCTCCTTGTTACTCATCCCCTGGACCAAGGAGATGATAACATCCTTCTCACGATCACTCAACTCTTCAGAAGAAGAGTTCTGCCGGATCATATTCGAGATCTTCAGAGAGACATCATCCTTTCTTAACTTACTTTCCATATGCCTTACTACAGGAATAAAGATCTCATCCTCAACCAAGGCATGCTGGGTAAGCCATTCCTCATTATTGTAGATATCATATAGGGTAGCTGACAATTGGTTGTTGTGTAAACCATCAGAAGGCAAGTACTTGATGATAATGTTCTTTAATTCCTTGAGCTTATGGTCCACTTGCCCATGGTGCTTAGAAAAAGTATCAATGTCATATCCTGTTTTAATCTCATTCATCAACAGAGATTCCACATAAGGGAACACCATCCTTTCCTCGTATTGCATGTGGGACCGGATTGTATGGGCATAATCGTCATAGAGCTTCAGTATCAGGCGGGCAAGATTATCCTTTTCATCTAAAGCATCTACCAACTCCCTACGTATAAAGGGCAACTGGAAATCTAAATAATATTCATGTGATGCTTTCAAATACTGCAAAAGGGTTTGAACAGACAGTCTGTCGATATCATCAGGATTACGATATCCATTGATCGTAAGGTTGACAACTGCCAAGAAAGTGTAGGTATCAACACCTTGTGTCTCGCATACCTCCCTGACCGTCTTATCCCCAAAGCCCAGGCTAATGCCAAAAGACCCAAGGCTCTGAAGGATATTATAATTATCCCTGATGATGGAAATCAAACTATCATCGGACTCATACATCTTTTGATTTTTCATTTTGTTCTCTCACCTATTATATTCCAAGGTGCAAAATAACGAAAAAAAAATCATTTCTACAATCATCAATAATAGGTATTTTCTAAGAAAGGCGAAGCCAATTCCCCTGAAAACATACCCCAAGAACATACTTAGAAATGAGGACTTCTTTGTTTACCGAATTCTGGGTATTGCCTAACATTCGGAATCCTTATAATTTTGCAACCGTAATTAAGAAGTGCAGTGATGATTGTCACTCCCGGTCATCCATCCGGCAAACACCAATTCAATTCTTAACACTTTCAGCTGGAGAAAGGAGACGAGACCACAACCAGAAACCTGCACTTCTTTATCAAGATAGAAAGATTCAAAACATATAGACATATAGAGATGAAAAGATCAAAAATCGAATTACTCGTACTGCTTATAGCGAGTTCTATCAATGCTTCGGCACAAATAAACGCTTCTGACAGCGTACAGGAGCATGTGAAAGGAAATCGCCTAAGCTTAGGAGGGTATGGAGAAGTAGCATATTCTCGCAATTTTTACAGTGACAATGTTTATCGCTATACGCGTGCTTCACAATATAAGAATGATCCCAGCCATGGGCGATTTGATATTCCCCATGCTGTCATTTATTTAGGTTATGATTTCGGGAAGGGATGGACGATGGGATCCGAAATAGAATTCGAACATACGGGATCAGGCTCATCGATGGAGATAGAGTACGAGGAAAGTGGAGAATGGGAAACAGAAACAGAAAAAGGTGGTGAAGTAGAATTAGAGCAATTCTGGCTTCAGAAGCGCTTTGCCAAATGGGCAAATATCCGATTGGGACATATAGTCGTACCTGTGGGACTAAATAATTCACATCATGAGCCATTGAACTTCTTCACGATTTATCGCCCAGAAGGAGAAAACACAATTCTTCCCTCAACTTGGCATGATACTGGAATCAGCTTCTGGGGGCGCTATAAGGATTTTAAATATGAGATTCAAATGCTCGCAGGACTGGATGGATTCCAATTTGGACGTGACAGATGGGTACATGATGGGGCAAATTCCCCCTATGAGTTTAAGGTAGCAAATAAATACGGCTTTGCGGCCCGTGTGGATAATTATACCATCAAAGGATTACGTATAGGTATCAGTGGCTATTACGGACGCAGCATGCATAACACCTTTCCTCATGACCTGGAAGGAGACAACTATAGCCAACAAGGAGAATATTTGGGACAAAAGACCTACTCAAAAGTTAAAGGTGATGTAATAATCGGCAGTTTCGACTGGACCTATCAAGCCCATCACTGGATTTTCCGAGGACAAGCTGACTACGGCTATCTTAAGAATGCTGCAATCATAAGTACCGTAAAATACAACAGAACCTCGAACAATGCGCCTTATGAGAAATCTCCAGTTGGCAAAAACGCTGTATCCATCGGGACAGAAGCTGGGTATGACATCTTCTCCCAGATTGCCAAACTACGCAACGACCAACAAAAACTTTATCTCTTCGGGCGATATGAATATTATAATTCCTACATTCCCGCAAGTGGTCAGCAACCTTATGAATACACAAAAAGGAACGTGATTGCTGTAGGCATCAACTATTATCCTCTACCACAAATTGTCATAAAGGCAGATTACGAGAATCGCATGTTGAAAAGCCAATACAACAACGAGCCCAGTATTAATATAGGGATTGCCTATGAAGGATTCTTCTTGTAAAGAGATAACAACTTCAGCTGAAATCATCAATTTAAATTAGGTAATAAACATGGAAAAAGTATTTAAACTCATGCTGCTCATCTTTGCAGCTATCACACTGCCATGTACGATAACATCCTGCAGTGACAATGATAATGATGACAATAGTCAGAGTGCCAGTGAAAGGCAAGCCGCTATGGCGAATATTGGCGAACAATATATCAGTTCAACTGTGCAAAACACCTATGGGTACCTGGCTACATACACAGGGAACCTGTATGATGAACTCAACGCCGCCATCACAAAATACGATACAGGGACATTAACGCAGAATGACATTGATCAGATCTGCTCTACCTTTAAGACAGCACGTTCCTACTATGAGTCAAGTGAAGCTTTCTTGTTTGGTGCTGCTACCGACTTCGGAATTGACCCGCACATTGACACTTGGCCTTTGGATGTCAACGCACTTGCAACCACACTTAAGAATTCCGAGCTGGTTGAGAAGCTCAAAGGGGAAGATGGCATCGCTTGGGCTGCATCTAACCTTGGACAAGGATGTCTGGGATTTCACGGTATTGAATTCGTGCTTTTCCGGAATGGTGCCAACCGAACACTCGCAGCACTCCAAGCAAACGAAAACGACAAGGCCTTTACCAGTATCGGTGCCGTTGTCACAGGTAAAGAAGAACTAATCTATGCTACTGCTGTAGCCGGTGACCTCCGTGACCGTTGCTGGCAAATGGAAGTCAGTTGGAACGAGAAAGCACCCGCGGCACATAAAAGTCGCATTGAAAGCCTTGAACTACCCTATACTGTAAATGGAGGAGATTATTCCTACGGTCAGAATTTCTTGTTAGCCGGTCAGGCTGGTAGCACATACCGCACCTGGGAGGCTGCGATGAATGCTATTATCATAGCTGGTTGCGAGAATATCTGTGATGAGGTAGCTAACACGAAAATAGGTAATCCTTATTCTGGCGAAGACGAAAATTACATTGAATCACCCTACAGCCAGCACTCCTTCTACGACTTTGAAGACAATATCAAATCCATTCAAAATAGTCTCTATGGAGGTCGAGCTGACGACAATAGCCGTGATACTACAAAAAGTATTATTCAACTGATGAAGGTCAACAACTATGAAGGATTGGCTAAATTGGAAAATGATCTTCATGCATCCATTAAAGCTCTTGAGGATTGCAAGACTCTTAAGGGAGGATTCGTCAATAATATCCATGACGCAAAGGTGGGAATTGCCCAAAAAGCCATACAGGCATTGGATGCCGATCTTGAGGCAGCTGGAGCATGGATCGTCCTTCAATAATAGGGAATGAGACTATATGCATAAAAGTATGCCCAAGAATCAATACTCGGGCACACCTTATGAAATTAAAACAAGATGTAATCATGACAACTATTATGAAATATAACAGAAATATAATTCGATTTCTTACTGCGTTCATGGCACTCAGTCTCATGGCCTGCCACGATGACGACAATACTCTTAGCAATACAAATGAAGAAGATGCTAACTACGTGGGCAAGGCTGTGGGAAATTTCTCTGCTGATGAATGGTATCCTGGAGGAAAATTGGGAACAACGGACAATGTAGCTGCAGGTTGTTATGAGGATGAAACGCCTGCTGTGGAAAATCAAGGGCTCATGAAGGAATTTAAGCTGGGTGAAGCATCATTTGAACGTACCTACACAACCAATTCCGCACCTTTTAAAGGACTGGGTCCTGCGTATCTGCGTTCTGCATGTATCGATTGCCATCCTGGATATGGCCATGGCAAACGACAGACATCCTATCAGTCTATTTTCGGTAATGGATACCTGTTAGCCATCTATCATCCTGTATCAGAAGGTAGCAATGATGGAAGCTATATCTCTGAAGTAACGGGTATGCCACAAACCGTTGCAACATCTCCATTCATCGCCCCTCTCGATGAAAATAAAATTTCTATTGCATGGGAGAAAGTGACAGCCATGGAAAGTGGGCTTCCCATGCACTTCCCTGATGGAGAAACATACGAGTTAATATACCCTATCGTTAAGATCCCTACCAGTGCCTTCCGTACCGATCCTCAGCCCTCCAATATCGATGTTCGCCTCGAATCTACAATTGGTGTCATCGGAACAGGGTTAATTGATGCCATTCCAGAGGATAGTATCATCGCCCAATACAGAGCAGAAGCGGCTGCCGGTGTAGAACTAAACCCAAAATTCTGGGATAAAGGTACCAACAACATGGCAGCCGGTGCGTGGTATACCTTCACCGTACCGGGCACATTAGCTGATGGCAGCAAGGTTTCCAAGCAACTAAAGCGGTATACCTACGCACTGACACGAGCCTCACTACAAGACGGTCCCGGTGCCAATGCGATATGGAACATTACCAATGTGAGCCGTTCCGACAGGAAGTTTCTTTATTCTACGGAACCTTGGGCAAAGGCAATGAGCCAAACACCTTCGGTGATAAAAGCTATTCAAAGTGATCCCACCTCTCCATACTACGGAGACGGGAGTGCTGATTCCATTAAGAACATGGTGTACAACTTGCTACGACCCACAACAAACCAGTTTGACAATCCTTGGCATAAATTCGAAGCAGAGCAAACCGATGAACAGTTCTACGCCTTCATGGTATGGCATCGTGGACTTAGTATTCCACGGGCACGTAATCTCAATGATCCCGATGTCCAACGCGGAAAAGAACTCTTTATGCAAATGGGATGCAAATATTGTCACCGACCTTCTTGGACAACTGGGGACGATAATTATTGGAGTCCAAACAACATCAACCGCAAACAATTACCCAAGTATCCCCATCAGAAAATTTATCCATATTCTGACTTCATTCAACACAAGCTTTGTTTGAAAAACGATATACATGGCAGTTGGTGCCGTACAACGCCATTATGGGGGCGTGGATTATCAGAGGAGAATACTGGTGCCGAGGACCGCTTGCATGATTGTCGTGCACGAAATGAAGTAGAGGCAATTATGTGGCATGCCTATAGCAAGAACTCACAGGCTTATAAATCAGCCTTGAACTTTTATCACCTCAGTAAAAAGGATCGCGATTGCGTAGTGAAATTCCTGCGGTCCATTTAAATCAGTATTGGCAATTCATCATGTTGAAAAGAATTCTATATTTTCTCTACTCGATCACCATTGTCTGTATGGGTGTAGCGACTTTGATCGAGAAAACATCAGGAACCGAGAGTGTCCAGCGGCATATCTACGGTTCCTGGTGGTTTTGTTTATTATGGGTGCTCCTTACACTTGTAGGTGTCGTTTATTATAACTTACATTCTCATTTTTTCAAGCGTCCCAATTCTCTTCTACTCCATTTCTCATTTCTTCTTATCCTTGCTGGTGCTCTTCTCACGCACACGACTTCGTCTCGTGGGATGATGCACTTGAGGAAAAACGAGGCTACCAATGAGTATCTCGTCAATGGGAAAGAAGGGCCCCAGAAAAAGAAGCTCCCCTTCTTAGTCAAGTTGAGTGCTTTTGATATTAAATATCACGATGGAACAAATACGCCCAAGGACTACGACTCCCATCTCATCATCATAGATGGCAAGAACAACATTCCCGCGGTCGTTTCCATGAATCACATCTTAAAATACCGAAATATTCGATTTTATCAAAGTTCATTTGATCCAGACGGAGGAGGAAGTATCCTATCCCTCAACAGTGATCCTTATGGGATTTCTGTTACTTACACAGGATATGGACTGCTCTTCTTTTCGCTGATTTTCATGCTCTTCGATCCTCGAGGGAATTACCGGAAAGTACTGAGGAACCCTATACTTAAAAATGGATTTTTGATCCTATGCATTTTTTTATGTTCATCTCCAGCACATGCAACAACAACTGTCAGCAAAAATGTGGCTGATGAATTTGGGCACCTTCAGATTCTTTACAATGGACGCATCTGTCCCCTCCAAACATTTGCGATTGACTTTACGAGGAAACTTTATGGAAAGACTCACTATCATCAATACACACCAGAACAGGTTGTAGCAGGGTTCATCTTTTTTGGAAAGGAATGGAGTGCAGAGCCTATCATCAAAATTAAAGGAGAAAACATGAAAAACACCCTGCAATTACCAGATTTTGCTACAGTCAATACATTTTTCAATCAAGAAATGGGTGGGTACACCATTGGTCCCTATTTAGAAGAATATCAGGAAGGGCAACAAGACAAGTTCCATCAGCAAATAGCAGATGTGGATGACAAGATCCATCTCATCATGGAATTGCGACAAGGAACACTGCTCAAGCTATTCCCTCATATTCAAGAGGGGAAAATAACTTGGTTCGCACCAACAGATGCTTTGCCTTCGGCAATGGATAAAGGAGAACGTCTCTATATACAACAAGTTTTCACGTTTCTTTATCAGGATGTATTAGCTGGAAACGATGATGCTGCCATTCAGCTTATGAAGAAAATACAAAAATATCAAATCAAGAACGGGGGCAACAGCATCCCCGCAACCTATAAGATCAAGGCAGAATATCTATACAATACCATCCCATTCGCGAAACTCTTGTTTATGGTCAACCTGACCATGGGCTTCATTTGTCTATTCATAACCATCCGACAGTTGACATACAAAGAAAAAAACAGGAAGAATTATCCCCAACTCCTCTTTCCCACTCCTATCCCAAGGGTAATTCTCGGACTTTCTTGGTTGACGCTATCCCTCTGTATAGTCTTGCGATGGATTATATCTGGTACTATTCCAATGGGAAACGGATACGAGACACTGCTTAATATCGCATGGATCATCCTTTTTGCAGCAATCATCTTAAATAGAAAATATCCTATTCTCTTCACATTTGCCTTTATCCTCTCTGGATTTTTTCTGCTCGTTGCTCACATCGGGCAAATGGATCCACAGATTACGCACCGTATGCCAGTCCTTAATTCCCCCCTGCTAAGCATTCATGTGAGTATAATCATGATCGCGTATGCTCTTCTGTCTCTTACCTTTCTATGCAGCATTACCGCTCTCTTTCTAAAAACTATCAACCCAAAAGTAATTGCTGACAAGCAAATAGCAGCGATGAAAGCTCTTTCAGAAATATTCCTATACCCTTCCATTACATGCTTGGGATCAGGAATCTTTATTGGTGCCATTTGGGCAAACATCAGTTGGGGGCAATATTGGAGTTGGGATCCAAAAGAAACCTGGGCTTTAATCACCCTGATGATATATATTGTCCCTGTTCATACAAACATAGTTCCTTCGCTCAGAAAGCCTTTAATCTTTCATATCTATATGGCAATAGCTTTCTTAAGCATACTCATGACATATTTCGGGGTTAACTATTTCCTGGGAGGGATGCATAGTTATGCTTAAAAAGTGCGAACAGATTACAGTTTCTAAAAAAATATATTACCTTTGTAAGATGAATTCAGTTATACATACACAAAAATTCGAGAATGCCATGGTCAGGATTTCCTGCTTTGACAACCATACGGATGTCAAGGAATACCATGTGATGTTGCAGATAACCAATCCCCATCTGGATTTTCAGGAACAATTGATAGAAATTATCAACGCTTATACTGCAATCAGGAAGCAATTAAATGCGACCTCTGTATTCAAGCGGTATTTCCTCAGCGATGCTGCCAATCAGTCGGACGAAGTACTGGGCGCAGAGACCGAGAATTCAGATTGTGCCCTTTCCGTAATCCAACAGCCACCATTGAATGGGACAAAGATCGCACTATGGGCATATCTGATGACTTCCATTACGACGAGAACTTTGGCTAATGGACTTTTCGAAGTTGCACACAATACGACTTATCGTCATCTCTGGACGAGCAATGCGTATAACTTAGAACACAATGCAGAATACCAAACAAGGCTTCTCCTCAACCGCTATATCATGCAACTAACGGAAGAAGGTTGTAATTTGTCCGACCATTGCATCAGGACATGGTTCTTCGTCAATGATATTGACAACCACTATCAAGGTGTTGTCAAAGCACGGAATGACGTATTCTATACGCAAAACCTGACACAAGACACCCACTTTATTGCCAGCACAGGCATTGGAGGGCGGCAAGCGAACTCAAAGGCTTATGTACAAATGGACGCCTATGCAGTAGCAGGACTACAGGCGGAACAGGTTCATTACCTCTACGCACTGGACCATCTGAACAGGACAAGTGACTATGGAGTTAGTTTTGAACGTGGAACCACAATCGATTATGGAGACAGACGACACATATTCATATCAGGGACAGCCAGTATAGATAAAGAAGGTAATATCTTATACCCACATGACATTATCCGGCAAACAAAACGAATGTGGGAGAACGTGGAGTCTCTCCTACAAGAAGCCAATTGCACTTTTGAGAATATCAGCGAGATAACTGTTTACTTACGAGACCCTGCTGATTATGAAGTAGTCTACCAAATGTTCGAAGAGAAATTTCCTTCCACCCCATTTCTAATCGTAGGAGCATCCGTTTGCAGACCGGGATGGCTCATCGAAATGGAATGTATGGGCGCAAAAGAGATGATACATCCACAATATCCAGACTTTTAGAATTCTTCGTGTGCTAGTCACGAAGATTTGAAACTACACAATCTGACATCTACGATATTATCTTCAACGTTTAATAAACGTGAAATCGCAGTTCAATTCAGATATTTTTCATATCTTTGTGAACAAAATGGAAACAGGTAGGACATGTAGTACTGCAATAGCTTGACAGAATTTGAAGAGACTTGCATTAATATATATAGGTATTGTGATTGCAATATTGTCTGGGTGCAATGGAAGGAAGATGATGACCCGATTGGAGGCCATCAGTAAGATTGCAGATACAAACCCTGACTCTGCACTTTTAGCCTTGGCTGAGTATGAAAGTAAGAAGCATAACTGGAGTAAAGGCGACAGGATGCATTTTGAACTCGTAAAGATGAAATCACAGAATAAGTCAGGGATGAAAATCAAATCTGATTCAGTTCTTAATGATGTCGTGACCTATTTCGATGACAATGGGACTCCAAATGAGCGAATGCTCGCCTATTACCTTTTGGGGCGGTTTCATGCAAACATAGGAGAAGCACCACAGGCTTTGCAAACATATTACGATGCAATAGAAAAATCAGACACGTTAGATTCTAAATGTGATTACGGTACATTGGCAGCTATATACGGACAGATGGCTAGCCTTTTCCATCAGCAAAATCTTCCGCATGATGAAATCTGGGCCTTTCGACACTATAGTGATTGTATAAAGAGATTAGGTGATGAAGTAGAGTACATAGTTGCAAGAAGCCAGTTGATTAGACCATATTACCTGCTTGGCGAGAAAGATTCTGTGCTACAGATAATAGACACTTCTTATAAAGAACTGAATAAGATTGGTGAGAAGAAAAGGGCCGTCGGGTTGCTACCCTCATCAATTTACATATATATTGAGCGCAATGAGTTGTCCCAAGCAAAGCATATCATGGATATATACGAAAAAGAATCAGGATTGTTTGATGAAAAAGGGAACATTGTGAAAGGAAGGGAACATTACTATGTTACAAAAGGCTTTTATGAATTAGCTATTGATAATTATGACGCAGCAGAATCTCTTTTTCGGAGATCTATCACAGCAGGCTATCGTTCTGATAGTTTCAAAGGACTTTTGTATGTATATCGTCACAAGAACATCCCAGATTCAATTACGCGTTTCTCTGTTCTATATGAGAAAGCACAGGATTCATTACATAATCAGATGCAGATAGATGCCACGCACAGGATGTCTGCCCTTTACAATTATAGTAGGAGTCAAAAAGAAGCTGAACATGAGGCACAGAAAGCAAGAAATGCCCATCTGTGGATTGTTGGCATTCTGGTTTCTGTTGTTTTGGGGCTGATAATGATATATGTGGCATACAAGGACTATCATAAGAAGAAGCATGAGGAAATAGAGAAATTGGCTATTGAACTTGAATCTGCAAAGAGAGAATACCAAGACATACAAGAAGAACTGCAGAGACTGAAAGATAAAGATTACAAGAAACTGATAGCCGAAAAAGAGGAAAAAGGGAAGGAGCTCAAACAGACGATAGAAGAACTTGCCGATGCTACAGGCTTGTCCTCTGCAATTGACAATCTTGATGACTTTGAACTCAGTAAAATTGTGGAGGTATTCCGCAAGAAAAAGGATTTCAGGTCTGATAATCCAATTCCCAATAAAGCCGAGTGGAGAGCCTTAGAAGTACAATTCAGTAAAGACATGCCATCTGCATATAAGACCCTTGCCAAAGACAAAAAACTATCTCCTTTGGAACTGCACGTTTGTATGCTGCTCATTCTGGACTTTGAAGATAGCTCAATAGTTAATCTGACAGATTCCATATCTCAAACCATTACAACAGCCAAGTCCAGAGCCAATAAAAAAATTTTCAATGAAAAGGGGGCACAGACCTTAAAAGCAGGGCTTTTACAGTTGATAAAGATCAAATGATTTATTCTGACTTAAAAATCGTATAACCACCTGATATATAATAGGCTTTATAGAGGGATTATTCTATTTTTGTCTTCATTTGACTTATTGAAAATGAGGTCAAAATCAATTGCCTAACCACATTCGCCGTAATTTTAAAGCGTCAAAACAAAATTATAACAATGATATGAAAAGAATAACAGTTGTATTAAGTATGTTGTTGTTTGTCGGTATAAGCTTTGCCGACACGCAGAAGGTGCCATCGTATGAGGCAATTCCTCTTCAGGTAAGTATTACAGACCCGACATTGGATCACGAGCCTGTCAGACTAAGCCCCGTAAGAATTCCTACTATCTATTTAGATGATCATTTGCTGATATTCTCAACTCCGTGTGATAACAGTATTTTGACCATTATTAACGAAAATGGCAATACCGAATTTTCAGTGACCATACCTGGAAGATCTAGCACCCTATTACTTCCAACATATCTCTCAGGGGATTATTGCATTCAAATAATGTGTGGTCATTTCCGCTTTCGGGGATATATTGTTTTATAAAAAAACACAAAGATACGGTCAACAACGTGAATTGACCCTAAATAATTCACGAATTATGTAACAACAAAAATTAATAATTATGGAAAAGATTTTAGAAAACGGTCTGGAACTCTCAAAAAATGAGAAAGGCCAATTGCAGGGAGGCTTTAATCTCCAGGTTAGTCACGATGTGAAAACTCAGTTCTGGGCTGATAACGGGAACTGTAAAGGTGGCGGTTGGTTTGATACTAACACAAATTGTAATAGATGTAGCGAATGTGACCAGCATGGCCCAATAGACAGGGAAGAGATACAAGAAGAGCCTTAACTACTACATGGTTTAACATTGTTTACCGCGTGGGCGGAAAAGGTATTATTTCGCCCACGCCAACTAAAATCAAAACTATGACTTGGAGTAGATATAATGAATTTATACAAAACCAAGATTGCTATTCTTTGTTTAACTGCCGTACAAAGAAATGGGTGGATCTTGTTCCAGAACTCTATAGAGTTCTTGTTGAAAATAAGAATCATATTAGCAAACTTGAGAAGATACATCCTTCGTTATATAAAGTGCTTGTAGAAAACAAGTTTTTAGTCCCCAATACTGAATGCGAAATATCCGAGTGCATATCGGAAATTGAGAATAAGCTGAGCGACTCGAAGGTAATGAAACTTACAATAAACCCTACGCTTGATTGCAATCTAAGATGCTGGTACTGCTATGAAGCTCATCTTAAAGACAGTGTAATGAGCCGAAATACCATCAAAGCTACACTATCTTATATTGAGACCACATTAAAAAAGCAGGACTATAAATGCGTCTTGCTATCTTTTTTCGGTGGCGAACCATTACTTCAGTTTAAGAATGTAGTAAAGCCTCTCCTCATCGGTACAAAAGAAATATGCGACTGTCATAATGTCGAATTTGCAATTTCGATAACCACTAATGGGATACTCCTTACCCAAAGGATCAGGGATGCTATACGGCAAGTAACTACAGATGCCGGTTTTCAGATTTCTTTTGATGGCGGTAAGGATGAACATGATAAAACCAAGAAATTTCCAAATGGAAAAGGGTCTTTCGATATTGCTAAGAATAATGCCCGTGAAGCAGTTCTGGAAGGATTTAGAGTTACTGTCCGCTGCAATTACACAAAAGAAAACGTGCGCTCTTTCCAATATTTAGTCAATGAGTTTGAGGATTTGCATTCATATCCCAATCTGCGATTTTCTTTTCATAAAGTATGGCAAGAACCTGAAAATGCCGAATTAAAAATGGGAATGGCGGATTTGAAACAAGCAGTTGCAGGGAAAAAATTTGCATCAAATATGAATACTTATTTTGGCGATAGCGTTAATCCATGTTATGGGGATTTCGCCAATAATTACGTTATTAATTATAATGGAGACGTGTTCAAGTGCACAGCCAGAGACTTCTGCGAGGAGAACAGGTTAGGCAAATTGATGGATGATGGCGAAATCGTATTTAACGAGCGAGCTCTAGAAAGAACAAGAAATAGGTGGACACATGACTGCCTTACATGCCGAAGACTGCCAATATGTCCGATTTGTTCACAAGTGAAATCTGAATCTATAGATGGAAAATGTCCTGTTCACATTACGCCAGATGTGGCTGCAATGAATATCAGAGAATATTTTTTTGATTTACAAACTACAACTGTATGATTAGGAAAAAGAATCAAATATATAAAAAAATTTGTGTAGGTCTATTATTATTTCCGCTATGTAACGCCTTGGCATTTGCTCAGGATAAGGTCGTTCCACTTGACGAGGTTACGGTTGTGGCTTCACGCACTATACATAGCGCTGATGGCTATACCACAAACCTGAAAGGCACAAACATTGTAAAAGGGAAGATGGCATCTGAGGTACTTTCCTTCTTGCCCAATATTTCACATGAAGCGGGAACTTATAAAATCAATGGCCTTCCTATAAGCGAAATGTATGTAAACGGTGTTAAGCTGGCTGATATCTCAGAGTTAAGAAATATTCCTGGCGATATGATTGATAAGGTAAATGTCAAGTTCTTAGCTGGAACAGGACAGAATGCAGCACTTAGCGGCGGTACAATCCACCTGACTTTACGTAGGCCACAGGACGGAGGATATTATGGAAGCTTAAATTCATTAGAAGAATGGAGTCGTGCTTCGGACTTTGGAAATGCAAGTGTGGGCTCTTTATTTTATTACCGGTATAAGAACTTCAGTTTTTACGACAATATAGAACTTCGGCATCGTAAAACAGATAGCAACGCTGAACAATGGATGGAAAATACCGATACCTATTCGTTGCTAAGGGAAACCACCCAATCAAAGGATACCAATTTCCGTAATAGGTTCAGTTTTGTTCAACAATTCAATTCTGACATTAAGATTGGCGGCAGCTATCTTTTATCAGTATCTCATCCTAAATATAATTCGTATGCACATAATAATGATAGCTGGTCGTCAATCAGCAAAGATATTAGAACTGTTGTGCAGGATGGCACTTTGCTGTATTCAATGCCATTGGACAAGCAAAGGACCTTCTTGACATTAACTGCTGACTATTTTAACAGAACAAATAAAAACCGCCAGCAAAATTATGTCGAAGAGGAATCGGTAGGCTCCATCACCGAAAAGAATAATCTGAACCTATGGAAGTTCAAAGCCGAAATTGAATATCCTAATAGGCACAAGCAAGTATGGAAATTCAATGGATTCTTACAGTATATCTCTTCATCATATACACCATCTAACGTGGTGGCAAGCGATCGATTTGTCTCGAATGCGATGCCTACTAACACAACTGGATTTACCCCAAACCTTTCTGCTGAGTTATCTGGTATCATTGGCACTTGGAAGTACGGTGTGGGGATGACCTGGCAACAAAACCACATAAAATACGAGAACAGGGAGTTGGGGGTGAAAAGCCATAACACACAATGGGGGATAAATCCGCTTGTGAAATTGATGATTCCCTTAAACAAGAATAGGAATTGTGTGTTGTTGCTGAACTACAAGCGGACATTGGACGATATTCCATACTCGGCAATATCTTCGGTCATTACATGGAAAGACGCCTATCATTATACCGTAGGTAATCCGCACCTTAAAGCTCCTTCTACAGACATGCTGATGGCAGGACTGTCATTGTTCCGGAATAAGATTAACCTTACGGCTATCTATGCCCGGTCACACGATAGATTATATTGGCAGACTTTCCAACACGACGTTAATCCTGATATTATATATACCAAGCCAATAAACCTTGCAGGACAAGACTTATGGGGATTTGGTGCAGAGTGGATGGAGTCACCAACAAGATGGTGGCGTTTCAAACTTGCAGGACGGATGGAAATGACACCCGAAAATGCAACCATAGCTGGTGTAAGATATGATAAAACCCATTTCAAAGAGTATTTCTATTTCAACAATAGTTTTAATTTCTCGCCCAACTGGGGAGCTATGCTCAATATCGATCTCGAACCAAAGTACCACTCTTATGATCGCACTTATTATGCCGTTTCAAATGTAACTGGACGACTCTATAAATCATTTCAGAAGAGCAAGCTACAGCTTGCATTAGACTTCTCTCCATATGCTATACGACGAAAGATGGCTCGTCAGCTTGGGCAAAATAGAATAACTTCCAAAGATACCACTCCTGTACAGTATATCAATCTATCTGTTACGTGGAAGTTCTCTGGAGGCAAGAAAGTGAAGGTCGATGTTGTTGATGGAATACAAGATTATAAAGAAATTATAGATAAAAAATAAAATTTGATATGAAGTCATTCCCTTGGGTTAAACAATTAGATTCTATGCAGTGTGGAGCAGCATGCCTATCTATGATAAGTTTATTCTATAAGGGAAAAATGCATTTCTCAGAGATTTCCAAGCTTTGCGTTGCTGGGAAAACAGGCATTTCGGTGGCTGGGATAGAAGATGCTGCAAAGAAGATAGGGTTTCAAATAAACAGCTACATATTGCCAGTAAACGGTCTTAAGGACTCACGTCTCCCAGCTATCCTTCATTGGAATCAAAACCATTTCGTCGTACTGTATAAAATCATAAAAAAAGACAGATTCTATGTCGCCGACCCAGGAAAAGGATTAATTTGTTATTCCATAGAAGATTTCAAAAAGCACTGGGTAGTAATAAGCCAAGACAACTCGGAAAGGGGAATTGCCATGTTCCTCGCGCCTACTCGTTCCTTCTATGAAAATAGCAATAAAGACAAAACGAAGATAGATAAGCCTTTTAAGTATTTGTTTGGGTACATAAGACAATATAAGAGATATTTTGCACAAATATTATCAGGAATGCTTGTAGTGTGCTTGCTACAACTCACCCTACCTTTCCTTACCCAGAACATTGTCGATATTGGCATAAAAAACAAAGACATTGGCTTCATTTGGTTAATATTGTTAGGGCAACTTGTCATTACCATCAGTCGGACCTCTATTGATTTCATTAGGAGATGGCTTCTGCTGCATATATCCATGCGCATAAACATTTCGCTAGTAAGCGATTTCTTTATCAAGTTGCTCCAGTTGCCAATGTCTTTCTTCGACACAAAACTGATGGGAGATCTAATGCAACGAATCGGCGACCACTCACGAGTAAACAATTTCCTGACGCAACAGACGCTAAGCGTGGCTTTTTCAATAATTAGCTTTGTCGTGTTTTGTTGTGTGCTGCTATTCTATAACAAACTTATCTTCGTCATCTTTCTATTGGGAAGCCTTCTCTATGGAGGATGGATGACCTTGTTCTTGCAGCGCAGAAAAGTGATTGACTACGAGTTGTTCGAACAACAGGCTATTAACAACAATAAGACTTATCAGTTCCTGACCTCTATGCAGGAAATCAAGTTGCAAGACTGTGAACGGCGTCGCCGCTGGGAATGGGAGGATGTGCAGGCTGATTTGTTTAAGGTACAGATGAAAAGTCTGAAACTCCAACAGACCCAGGAAGCCGGAAGTATCTTTATCAATGAGTTGAAAAACATTATCATCACAGTTGTTTCAGCTACTGCCGTTATCAATGGCAGTCTGACGCTTGGTATGATGCTGGCTGTCCAATATATCATCGGTCAGTTGAACAGCCCCATCGAGCAGCTTATGCACTTCATATACTCTATACAGGACGTAAAAATAAGTCTTGAACGTATCAACGAAATCCATAAAAAAGATAACGAAGAGGATGCGGGGCGTATAAGGACAGAGCTTGGTGATGAAAATCATGATATTGCGCTTTCTCATATTGAATTCAAATATGACCCGCATGCGCTATCAAAGACAATAGAGGATGTCAGTATTCACATCCCAGAGGGAAAGATAACAGCCATCGTGGGGGCATCTGGAAGTGGGAAAACAACCTTGATTAAACTCATGCTGGGTTATTACCCGGTTATGAATGGTGAGATAACCATTGCGAGACATAACATTACCGAATATAACTTAAAATGGTGGCGTCGCCAGTGTGGCGTGGTTATGCAGGATGGAGTCATATTCTCTGAATCTATAGCAAGAAACATTGCCGTTGATGACGATGAGATAGACCAGGAGAGGCTGGAAATGGCTGCAGAGATAGCAAACGTAAAAGACTTTGTAATGGGATTGCCTCTAAAGTTCAATACGAATATCGGTAGGGATGGCATGGGGCTCAGTCAAGGGCAGAAACAACGCATCTTGATTGCACGGGCTGTGTATAAGAATCCAAAGTTCATATTCCTTGACGAAGCAACTAACTCGTTGGACGCAAGCAATGAACGTGCCATTGTAGAGAACTTGGATAAATTCTACAAAGGAAAAACTGTCGTTATTGTGGCACATCGACTGAGTACCGTAAAGAACGCCGACCAAATTATTGTCTTGGATAAAGGAAAGGTTGTTGAAATTGGTAGCCACGCCACATTGACAGCAAAACATGGAGCCTACTATAATCTGGTAAAGAACCAATTGGAATTAGGAAATTAGAGAAAGAGTCATGGATAAGATGAAAGATTTAGAGAGATCAGAACTTCGTAGTGAGAAAGTTCGTGGTATCATTGGAGAAAAACCTCCAATGTTTATTCGCTATGGAACTATAATTATATCAACAGTATTGCTAATCATTGGAGTTATCATTTATGTAACCATAATTAAATGAAAATATTGAGAATGACGAGTAAACTGATTTCAACAGTAACATCATGATCCGTTTGCAGACCGGGATGGCTCATCGAAATGGAATGTATGGGCGCAAAAGAGATGATACATCCACAATATCCAGACTTTTAGAATTCTATTGTATAGCCAAAACAGAGATCCATACGGCATTCCTTCCTACTCCCGGAAACATGACGCATTCCATATTCTGCCTTTAGGACAAAATGAGGAAGTGGAGAAAAATTGGTACCTAAAGTATATTGGCACAAAGGCTGGGAACCCTGTGCCCAAAATCCATCATAACGGAAAAAGGGTATCAATTGAATTCTGTAACTACCTGAAGCATGAAAGAGGTCATATCCTATTTCACATCCTACAGATTTCGCGCTTTTGTCAGAACTGTATATCGCGCTACCATCTATTATCCAACCATGGTTCTGATAATCGAAGTCCAGATCTCCGACGAAAATGCCATCTGTCCCGTAATAGCCTGGTCCTCCATCATGAATCATCCCATGGGAAGAAGTACCCCAATAACTACTGATTCCTATCCTCAAGGCAGAAGGGAAGACATAATCCAAACGGGCGGCGGTTCCTAATAAAGTAGAATTACGCAAAGGTACATCACAATAGGCAAGCACCTCTAAGGTATAGTTCCATCGCTTACTCTTACCCAAAGAGCCACAAATAGCAATACCAGCCTCATGCCATGTCATGGGAAGTATTTCTGCCTCACTTTCAGGATCATAGATAGTAAGTGCAGGACCATAGTGATTGGTAATCCCAACTGGTACATCTAAAATGCCTGCTTTGACCTGAATGGATGGATGAATTGATTTACAGACATACAAAAGGTTTGTAGAATAGCACTGACGGAAGTTATGATCCCAATGCCCATCTTGACGGAAGCGTTCATATTCTAATTCTGCAGTAACAGACCATCCCTCTCCCCATGCAACATGCCCATCTATGATGAGGTGAGGGAAATCCCACTGGATTCCTTGGCTGCCCTGAAATGCATGACCATAATTAACCTCCGAATACACCGATCCCGAAATCGTAGGAATACTATCTTCATCCCCAGCCCAAGTCACGTACTGATACAAACAGAATCCTATCAGTAGAAGCATCTTAATCCTTACCATTATATTCAATTCTTAACGACTGCAAAGGTAAGAATATGGCATGGAACATACAATACCAAGATATAATGAAAAAGAGTGTATCAAAATTCTCGAGAGAATTTGAGCTAATCGTTGAGGTCTTGCACAACAAGAGCATAGGTGTTACCATAAATTCTCGAGAAAATTTAGCAGAATAGGTGTTTTCCTGTCAACCTTTGTCAACCTCAAAACAGGTTGCAAGCCCGATAAACACTGGGGTTTGACAACCTGTCAACCTTTAGTATAAAAAAAACATAGTGAAAATATATAAAATGAGAAAGCAAAGTAAGGATCTTAAAAAAATAGAGGATGCACCATCATTTCTTATGATGATACACCCTCTAAACAGAAATCATAATTGATGATTATTTTGCATAAGCTACAGAACGCGTCTCTCTGATTACCGTGATCTTCACCTGTCCAGGATAAGTCATCTCACTCTGAATCTTGTCCGCGATCTCTGTACTCAACTTCTCTGACTCTGCGTCATCCATCTTATCCGCACCCACGATCACGCGCAACTCACGGCCCGCCTGAATCGCATATGTCTTCGTAACGCCAGGATAACTCATGGCAATTGCCTCCAAGTCATTTAAGCGCTTGATATAAGCCTCTACGATCTCACGGCGAGCACCCGGACGTGCACCAGAGATAGCATCACATACCTGTACGATAGGTGCCAACAATGTCTGCATCTCTACTTCATCGTGGTGGGCGGCTATCGCATTGACAATATCTGGTTTCTCCTTATATTTCTCAGCGATCTTCGCGCCATACAAAGCATGAGGTAATTCCGTCTCCTCGTCGGGGACTTTACCGATATCATGGAGCAAACCTGCGCGCTTTGCCTTCTTAGGATTCAGACCTAACTCTGCTGCCATCACAGCACAGAGATTAGCTGTCTCACGGGCATGTTGCAAAAGATTCTGCCCATAACTTGAACGGTATTTCATCTTTCCAATGATTCGGACCAATTCCGGATGCAATCCGTGGATACCTAAGTCTATGGCTGTTCTTTTACCCGTTTCAATAATCTCATTATCCAATTGCTTCTTCACTTTAGCAACGACCTCCTCGATGCGGGCTGGATGGATCCTACCGTCAGCCACCAACTGATGCAAGGCAAGACGGCATACCTCCCGACGGATCGGGTCAAATGCCGAGATCACGATAGCCTCAGGAGTATCGTCAACGACAATCTCCACACCCGTAGCTGCTTCCAACGCCCGAATGTTACGACCTTCACGACCAATAATACGCCCTTTCACTTCATCATTGTCAATATGAAAGACACTTGTAGAATTTTCGATAGCAGTTTCTGTGGCCACCCTTTGGATCGTCTGAATGACAATTTTCTTAGCTTGCTGGTTAGCATTCAGCTTTGCCTCATCCATTACTTCATTTACATAACTTGCAGCATCCATTTTAGCCTCATCCTTCAGGCTTTCCACCAGGCGTTTCTTAGCCTCTTCTGCACTCAGTCCAGAAAGTTCTTCTAACTTCGCCCGCTCCTGGTTCTGCATTTTCTCCAATTCTTCCTGCTTGATGGCAAGAAGTTTCTTTTCATTGTCAATACGCTGCTGACCCTGTTCCACCTCCTGCTTTCTACGTCCGATCTCTTCTTGACGCTGGTTCAGAGAAATCTCTCGCTGCTTCAACTTATTCTCACTCTGCTGGATTTTCTGGTTACGAACCTGAACTTCTTTTTCCAATTCACTCTTCTTGTTCAAGAACTTTTCCTTCACCTCAAGCAATTTCTTCTCTTTGATGACATCAGCTTCTTTCACTGCTGCATCAATCATCTCATTATATTTTCCTTTTATAACATAGCGGAAAATCAAATAGCCTATAAAGCCACCCAACACCAGGGTTACCAAGGCAACAATTATTGTAACTATCATATACTAATTTTATGTAACATTCTCTTTTATGCTTTAAGAACCTCCTCGATTTCTGAAGTCAATTTTGAGAGAATATCACAATAGGGTGCTGTATCATTTCTCTTGGATTCCTTTACGAACCTAAGAGAGATATCAATCAAAGCCATATACACCAGATCCAGATCACTTTTCTTGCCTTTATATACTTGTGCATAAGTGTTCACCGTATCTGTGATAAGCTTCGCTGCGTTACGATAGTACTCCTCCTCATCCCGAGGGACAATCACGGAGATATCCCTATCGTATACATGCAATCTTATATGTAACTTGTCTCTGTTTTCTTCAGCCATCGTACTGGTTACTTTTCACTCAGAAGCGTGATGCATTTATCAACATCACGGATCAACTTTGCTAATTTCTTCCTGGATAATTCAATATCACCATCAGAAATTTCGACCATCTTAGCCATTTTTAAACTATTGTAATCATTCTCTGCCTGAGTCAACCTTTCTTCCAACTGCCTGATCTTAGCATCCCTTTCATCCACCATGGCATACAGCTCGTTGTTCTCTTTTTCAATATCCTTATATTGAAGGATCATCTGCCGAACACGAGTGGCAAACTGGTTCAAAGTCCTCTCATCAGTATCCATAGATTTACAATTTGGCTACAAATTTAATTTAAAAAGTTCAGAAGACCAAACTTTTAGCTTATTATTTTACTTCTTGTCATCGTCAGCAGGCTTTGGCTCTTTCTTCGCAAGCATAACAACCTGGTAAACGAAACCCGTAATCCATTGCTGGGAAAATCCCAATTTCTTGTTATATTGACGGACGGCAAGTACAGCCTTGATGACAGAGGCATCTGTATAATCATTCTTCGTGAAAATGTCACCCACTGTCTTCTGTGTCATTGCATAAATGGTCTTCCGGAATATAGATGGCACACGCAACTTAAACTTCATGAGGTTACCCATCAGCATCATCAAATCCTGAGAGAAGTTTTGGAATTGAATAAGATAAACTTGGACATCCTGGATTTTATGGCAGTTTTTCCTGATGCTCTGATCTATTTCCTTGAAGAAGATATCATCTGTCTTATAAAGTTCTTTCAGCATCTTCTTACAGTGGGATTTCTCGCCAACGCCCAATTTGTTATTCACCGTAGGTATATGCAGGGAAGACTTGAACATTCTCAGGTCAGGCAACATCGCCAAATTCGTTATTCCCAAATTAGAAGCCAAGGACGCCTGGAAATAAACTCTGACCAAGGTCATGTAATCTTCCATCCCCCCTGGCTTACCCTCTTCTGACTTATTGCCGAAAATTTTTGATAAAAAAGACATTCTAATTATAAATTATTTTATACATAATATGGACTTCTTCTGTCCTGTTTTTGCAAAAGTAATACATTTTATTTGAACGGCAAAATTATTTCTCCTAAAAAAATATCATGGAATTTGGAGGAATTTAGAAGAAATGTTCGCCTCATAATATATTTTTTATTACCTTTGCACGGAGATTGAGTATAATTGGGTTTGTATTAGATGTCATGTTTTCTTAATGTGTAAATGAGATTTTATGCTTACGGAAATGACCTGATCAAGATTTTAGTTATCTTCGGAGACTTCCTGATCCTGAATATGATCTTGATTGGTTACATTGAACTGGTACCTTCGATCGTACCAAAATTCTTTGATGTGGCGACAAAGATGACTGCTCTTGTGGCCAATTTCTCCATGGCGATAGCGGAATATTTCTATCGCACGATTATTCATTACCGTTATGTAACTGTTGAGCAGGTACTGGGAAGGGTCTTTCGCCTTTGTGCCGTCCAGGTCGTGATCATGTTTGTATGTCTTCGGATGCTCAGCGAGAGTGGTTCGTTCTTTACATTCATGCTCATTTTTGGCACTACGGAGTTTGTTAGCATTCTTTTATCCAGAAGTTGCGAGCGTGCTGTCTTAGAGCATTATCGACGCTCTGGCAGGAACACCCGTAGTGTTGTTTTAGTAGGGAGTGACCCTGCCAATCTAATGGTCTATAAGGAATTAATATCCGATCCCGCAACAGGATATCGTATCTTGGGGTATTTTAGCGACGAAGAGATTGCCGACTGTCCGGCAAAACTCAAGCGATTAGGATCGTTAAATGATCTCGACCGGGAAATGGATGCGACCGTGAACGAAACGGCCACTGATCCCTTGGATCAAGGTCAAAGAAACATAGAAGACTCTTTGCCACGTGCTGATGACTTGTTTTGCTGCCTATCACATGATGCCTCTCAAGAGATTGTCAAGATCATGCGGTATTGCGACAAGAATGTCATTCACTTTTTTTATGTACCCAGGCAATTTGGTAATTTCAGACTGAACCTGAAACCAGAGCAGTTCGGCAAGATCAACATGTTCACCAATCACCGTGAACCACTGTCTTATCCTGTGAATCAATTTATGAAGAGGATTTTCGATATTGCTGTAAGCGGATTAGTTTGCTTGTTCCTGATCCCATTTATTCCCATACTCGCACTCATCATCAAGATTCAAAGCCCGGGTCCTGTGTTTTTCCGCCAAGCCCGTACCGGTTTAAATGGAAAGACGTTCCAATGTTTGAAATTCCGGTCTATGTATGTTAACAAGAATGCAGATTCTTTACAGGCAACGAAGGACGACCCAAGAAAGTTTCCATTTGGGAATTTCATGAGGAAAACGAATATTGACGAATTCCCTCAATTCTTTAATGTCCTGAAAGGTGACATGAGCATCGTTGGCCCTCGCCCACACATGCTTCACCATACTGAGATCTATAGTCAATTAATAGATAAATACATGGTACGTCATTTCTGCAAACCTGGTATTACTGGATATGCGCAAATTACAGGCTTCCGTGGAGAGACAAAGGAACTATGGCAGATGGAAGAGAGGATCAGACGCGATATATGGTATATAGAAAACTGGACGTTCTTTCTCGACATCCGGATTATCATCCTTACCGCAAAGTCATTGATCATCCCAGATAAAAATGCATATTAAAAGAATAAGATATGAAAGGTATTGTTTTAGCCGGAGGCTCTGGAACGCGCCTCTACCCGATCACGAAAGGAATTAGCAAGCAACTGATTCCGATCTTTGACAAGCCCATGATCTATTATCCGATATCAGTACTCATGTTAGCTGGTATCCGGGAAATATTGATTATCTCCACACCGTATGATTTGCCAGGTTTCAAACGTCTCCTGGGCGATGGCCAAGATATCGGGGTCAGATTTGAGTATGCAGAACAACCCAGTCCTGATGGCTTGGCACAAGCCTTCCTCATAGGAGAAAGTTTCATAGGGAAAGATTGTGTGTGCCTTGTCTTAGGAGACAACATTTTCTATGGGGCTGGATTCTCAGGTTTGTTAAAACGGAGCGTTGCCAATGCAGAGTCAAATGGCAAAGCAACTGTCTTCGGATACGCGGTCAATGACCCGGAACGATATGGCGTGGCAGAATTCGATCAAGAGGGTAACTGTCTGAGCATCGAAGAGAAGCCTTTACATCCCAAAAGTAATTATGCGGTTGTTGGGTTATATTTTTATCCGAACAGTGTCGTAGAAATTGCAAAGCATATCAAACCCAGCAAAAGAGGGGAACTGGAAATTACAAGTGTCAACCAGGAATACCTAAAGAAGAAAGAATTGAAAGTGGAGACCTTGCAAAGAGGATTCGCATGGTTGGACACGGGTACCCACGACAGCTTGAGCGAAGCCAGTACGTTCATTGAAGTCATAGAAAAACGACAAGGTCTAAAAGTGGCATGCTTAGAAGAAATCGCCCTGGATAAAGGCTGGATCACAAAAAAGCAAGTGAGGCAACTGGCTCTGCCCATGATCAAAAACAACTATGGGCGATATCTCATGAAAATATCGGAATAATCAAAAATTCAGGAAACAATACATTTTAATGAAAAAAAATGGAAGACAATAAGTACATAGAACTGGAAAGTTCTCAAGAACAAGGAGAGAAATCATCATTTGATTTTCAAACGATCTATACGACATTAGTACTCAACTGGAAGTGGTTTCTTCTATCCTTGATTATATGCCTGGGCTCGGCTGCTATTTATCTGCGCTATTCTACCAAGATCTATCAGGCAACAGAAAAGCTGTTGATTAAGGACGATGAGACAAGTGGCAGAAGAGGAGGCGCGAACAACATCCAGAATGTTACCAACTTAGGATTTATCACCAACTCGAATGGTATCGACAATGAAATGGAAATCCTAACTTCTCATTCCCTAGCAGCACAGACCGTCAGAGACCTCAAGCTCTATGTAAACTATAAATTGGAAGGTCGTGTCAAAGACCATCTTCTTTACAGGACCCAACCCATTACCGTGGACATCGATCCTTCGCATTTAGAGAAGATTGCTGGCTCTATTCAATTAACAATTACCCCAGAAGGCAACAACTACCATGTTATCGGTCAATATTATGTCTCTGTAGACGAGAATAGTGTAGAAGGTCCTTTCTTCATTGACAAGAGTTTTAGTACGATGCCTGCCACAATCGGAACACGTGCTGGTGTGCTCAGTTTCACGGCGAATACTTCTTCTCCGTTAAAAGATGGAAGAGCTGAGAAAGTTACCATCGTTTCACCAACAACGGCATCTTACAAATATATGGCAGCACTCACCGTCAACCAAACATCAAAGACGACAACGATCGCCCAATTGACGTTGAAAGATGAAATCCCTCAGAGAGCTATTGACTATCTAAAACAATTGGTTATATGCTATAACGAGCAAGCCAATGACGATAAGAATGAGATTGCACGCCGTACAGAAGAATTTATCAATGGTAGATTGGAAAAAATCAATGCAGAATTAGGCAATACAGAAGGTCAACTTTCCAGTTACAAACGGGCCAATAACGTTGTTGACGTACAATTGAACGCGGGACAAGCGCTGCAAAACCAAGGAGAATATGACCAAAAGCTGAATGAAGCCAATACACAGGTAGCTTTGATCAACAGTTTATCCCAAGCTGTAAGGGCAAACAAAGAATATCAAGTCTTACCGGTCAACGTCGGTATTGCCGATGCTTCCGTGAATGATCTTATATCCAAATATAACGAGATCGCTTTACAAAGGAACAGGCTCTTGCAAAGCGCATCTGAGAACAGTCCAACCGTTACGCCCTTGACTTCGCAACTTGATGAACTGAATGGGAGTATCCGCAGGGCTATGGACCAGGCGAAGAGAAATGTGGAAATACAGCGTGGTAGCGTAGCTTCACAATATAACAAATACACGAGTCAAACATCTCAGTCACCTGAAGAGCAACGTATCTTGGGACAAATCGGTCGCCAACAAGAGGTAAAATCTGGCTTGTATCTTATGTTGCTACAAAAAAGAGAGGAAAACTCCATCTCCTTAGCAGCTACAGCAGATAAAGGAAGGCTCATTGACGACCCACAGTTCACGGGAAAGATCAGCCCCAAATCTCCGATTGTCTTATTGATTGCCTTGATCTTGGGCATTGCCATCCCCTCCTTCATCCTGTTCTTGATCCAGTTCTTCAGATATAAGATCGACGGACATGAGGACGTAGTTAAATTGACAAATCTGCCCATCTTAGCAGATGTTGCCGTAGCCAGTGAGACAGCGAAGACAAAAGCTGACATTGTCGTCCATGAAAACCAAAACAACTTAATGGAGGAAATCTTCCGATCCATGCGTACGAACCTTCAGTTCCTCATGAAAGAAAACGAAAAGGTAATCATGTTCACATCTACGACATCCGGTGAGGGAAAGACCTTTAATGCTGCGAACTTAGCTGTCAGCTTTGCCTTGTTGGGCAAGAAAGTCATTCTCGTAGGACTTGACATCCGCAAGCCACGCTTGGCCGAATTGTTCGAAATTGATGACCACCATCATGGGATCACACAACTGCTTATGAAAGAGCATCCTACAGAAGCTGAGGTTAAAAGCCAGATCGTCAGCTCGGGTATCCATAATAACCTCGACTTACTGATGGCAGGTCCTATACCTCCTAACCCTTCAGAATTAGTGGCTCGCACATCATTGGAAGACATTATGGAAGTCCTGAAAAAGGCTTATGATTATGTATTAATTGACACGGCTCCTGTAGGACTGGTAACAGATACCCTTCAGATAGCAAGAATCGCCAATGCAACGGTTTATATGTGTCGTGCTGACTATACGGCAAGAGATAGCTTCAATCTCATCAATGGACTGTACGAAGAGAAGAAGCTGCCCAATATGAGCATTGTCATCAATGGTATCGACATGTCCAAAAAGAAGAACGGATACCGTTATGGATACGGAAAATACGGGAAATATGGGCGTTATGGGCATTACGGTAACTATGGAAGTTACCATAGCTACAAGTCCTATGGCAGCTATGGCACGTACGGAAGTTATGGCAATTATAGTAGCAGTCACTATGGCGACAAGAACGATACATCCATCAAAAGATAAGCAATGATCATCGCAGTAGATTTCGACGGAACTATCGTCGAGCACAGATATCCAGAAATAGGCGGGGAACTCCCCTTTGCAACAGAAACCCTTCGTATGCTCATCAAGGATCATCATAAATTGATCCTTTGGAGTGTACGGGAAGGTAAGCTCTTAGAAGATGCCATTAACTGGTGCAAAGAGAGAGGAGTTGAGTTTTATGCCGTGAACAAAGACTATCCGGAAGAAAAAGTAGAATATAATAACCATTTCTCCAGGAAAATAAAGGCAGATATTTTTATTGACGACCGGAATTTGGGAGGACTACCTGACTGGGGACTGATTTACCAGATGATCAGTGAGCACAAGACTTACAGAGACATCATGAGAGAAGCGCGCCAACAAGGAATGGCTACGGAGAATAAGCCGAAAAAGAAGCACTGGTGGAATAAATAGCGGACGATCATGATCAAAGAGACTGTTCTGACACTTTCTTTTCTTGCCCTTCCCTATGCTGCCCATGCGCAACGCTCTCTACTCGATGGGATGGAATATAACATGACATCACAAGGGAGCTTTTCCCATGGTAACACTCCTCTTTGGCTGAATGCAAATCATTATGGAATCAGTTCCTTAGAGGAAAACAATGGGTATATTCGAGGAAGTATACAAAGGCGAGTATCCAATGACTCGACCCGAAAATGGGGAATAGGATACGGTATTGATATCGTTGCCACGAGCCACTACACCAGCCATATGATCATACAACAGGCATTCGCTGAATTTAGATGGTTGAAAGGCGTATTGACGGTGGGCAGTAAGCAACAGCCCATGGAACTCAAAAACAATCATCTGAGTAGTGGATCCCAAACCTTCGGCATCAATGCCCGTCCTACGCCAGAGGTCAGATTGTCCCTTCCTGAATATTGGAATATATCTGGCACACGGCAATGGCTCAAGATAAAAGGACATATTGCATACGGGTCCTATACAGATGGCAATTGGGAAAGTGATTTTACCCATCAGGAAGCCAAATATTCTAAGCATATTCTCCTGCATACCAAATCAGGATATCTGAAAGTAGGAAAAGAAGAATCTTTACCCCTCTCGATCGAAATGGGACTGGAAATGGCCACTCAGTTCGGTGGAAAGACTTACTTCCCCGATGGGACCATCGTCAGGGGAGGAAAAAAATCATCTGATTTCTGGAAAGTGTTCTGGGGAAAGGGGGGAGATCCATCAGACGGAGCATACGACAACGCAGAGGGAAATGCCTTAGGTAGTTGGGTATTCCGTCTTAATTGGGATCAGCCCTCCTGGCAATTGTCTTTGTACGGTGATCACTATTTTGAAGACCATTCTCAAATGTTCTTTTTAGATTACGATGGATATGGTTCTGGGGAAGCCTGGAATGAGAAGGAAAAGAGACATTATATCCATTACCGCTTGAAAGACATCATGTTAGGAACTGAACTAACGTTGAAGAAGGGAATATGGGTAAAGCATGCTGTGTTGGAATACATCACGACAAAGGATCAAAGTGGTGCCATGTATCACGATCATGGGACGCTCGTTTCCTACCATGTAGGAGGCGCCGACAATTATTATAACCATGGGATCTACCCAGGTTGGGAGCATTGGGGACAAGTCATGGGTAACCCTCTCTATTTTTCACCTATTTATAATGCTGACCATCAAATGAAAGTTGAGGACAACCGGTTCATTGCATGGCATTTCGGAATAAACGGATCTCTTCTTCCACAAATGGACTACCGCTTATTGGCTACTCATCGCAAAGGATGGGGTACCTATGAAGATCCTTTCT
This sequence comes from uncultured Prevotella sp., assembly GCA_900316015.1. Classification (GTDB taxonomy): domain Bacteria; phylum Bacteroidota; class Bacteroidia; order Bacteroidales; family Bacteroidaceae; genus Prevotella. The sequence goes on from ONBG01000006.1 coordinate 55,456, forward strand.
TAAAGAAACAGTACGATACAAGTTTGCTTGTTGAACTCGCCTATCATTTCCATCATGGATGGACATTACAGGGCGCATTTGGACTCGATCATGGTTCATCGTTAGGTAATAACCATGGCCTTCAGATTACCATCTCAAAAACAGGACTCTTAAATAGATAATGGCATGGAGAAAATATTAGGAATAGGTATCATCATTCTATGTATGGCATTGAATGCCTGTGAGATCCATGATTACGACAATGGAGAGCTGCAAGGATTCTGGCATTTGGAAAGCATTGATACTCTTCATACGGGAGGAAAGAACGACCTTTCACAAAAACGCATGTACTGGACCTTTGAATCCAAATTACTGGAATTGCAAGACAAAGACCATCTTGCGACGGGTTTATTTTTCCTCCAGGAACATGATGGTGACAGCCTGTACCTCTCTAAGCCCTTTACAACGGACAATCTACATGACGATAGCTACGTGACAGACTCAACCCTATTCCTGCCTTATGGAATTACATCCTCCCGAGAGCATTTCTCCATTGTCGCCTGTCATGACAATCGTCTCATCCTTCGCTCCCACTTGCTCCAACTGAATCTGAGGAAATGGTAAGCCTTCCCTTTCTTTTTGAAGGAAAAGGGGAAAGAAAAAGAATATCAATCCACCGTGATCTCACCAGCTATAGACCGTGACATCAGATTGCGGATGACATGGGAATCTGCATATCTGGCTTGTAGATACATGAGTTTTGTCACGGCAGCCTCTACAGTACTGTCCCGACCACTGACTACGCCAAGGTCTTTTAACTGGTAGCCAGCATCATATCGGCTCATCTCCACAAATCCAGCAACACATTGACTGATATTGACGACAACGACTCCTCTCTCAGAAATCTTCCTCAGCAACCTGGTCATCCAAGGACTCTTAGGGGCATTGCCACTGCCAAAACTTCTCATCACGATACTCCGGATCTCAGGGACATCAATCACATGACGGACGATCTTTTCCTGAATGCCTGGGAACAAGGAAAAAACAATGACATTCGGATTCAATGCCGTATGGGGAATCATGGGCTTATTGAAATCCGGTTTTAAGATATGATGCTCATGATAGATAAAATTTACGCCTGCATCACACAGATGTGGATAGTTAAAGGTATCGAAGGCATTGAAACCATCCGCATTCTGTTTCGTGGCACGGTTCCCTCTTAATAGATGCCCACTAAAATAAATACAAACTTCTGGAACCATAGCAGTCCCATCCTCATGCTTGGCAGAAGCCAACTCTATGCTGGTTACGAGATTCTCCTTACCATCCGTGCGCAACTGACCTATTGGCAATTGGCTCCCTGTTAAGATAACAGGTTTCGTCAGATTCTCGAGCATGAACGACAAAGCCGAAGCCGTATAGGCCATCGTATCTGTACCATGTAGGATGACAAAACCATCATAATCGTTGTAATTGGCTGAGATAATACGTACCAACTGTGCCCACCTGACAGGATTCATATCACTGGAATCAATCGGAGGCGTAAACTGATAGACACTGACATCTGTTTGCAAGTAATCAAACTCAGGAATGTTAGAAACCAAATGATTGAAATCTAAAGGTTCCAAAGCACCTGTGCGCGGATTGATCCCCATACCAATAGTACCACCGGTATAGATCAAAAGAACTTTATTTGAGCGGTTCATCATTTCACTTCTTTTTATTGCTACGTTATCGTTTACGTAATAAACATGTGCAAATATAACTTAAATTCCGCTTAGTCCCAAATTAAAAATGTATTTTTGTACTATAATAATTACTTTAAAACAAATTACATAAAGAAGATGAGACAATTCATGGATGAAGACTTCCTGTTGGAAACAGAAACAGCACAGGATTTATATCATAATCATGCGGCAAAGATGCCGATTATCGATTATCATTGTCATTTGATCCCAGAAATGGTAGCTAACGACCATCAGTTCCGTAGTATCACTGAACTTTGGTTAGGAGGAGATCACTATAAATGGCGTGCCATGCGAACCAATGGCGTGGATGAAAAATACTGCACCGGCGATGCCTCCGACTGGGAAAAATTCGAAAAATGGGCAGAGACCGTCCCATATACGTTCCGGAATCCTCTTTATCATTGGACTCATTTAGAGCTCAAGACTGCATTCGGCATTACTAAATTGCTAAGTCCTAAGACTGCACGCGAAATTTATGACGAATGTAATGAGAAGCTTAAATCTCCAGAATATAGTGCACGTGGGCTCATGCGACGCTATCACGTGGAATACGTCTGCACAACAGACGACCCCATTGATGATCTCAAATACCATCGGCAAACTCGGGAAAGTGGCTTTGAAATCAAGATGATCCCAGCTTGGAGACCAGACAAGGCCATGAACATCGAGAAAAAAGACTTTGCCGATTATGTCAACCTTTTAGGTGAGACTGCGGGTGTCACCATCACTACTTTCCAAGACATGATGGATGCTCTACAGAAACGGCACGACTTCTTTGCTGCCAATGGTTGTAAGCTTAGCGACCATGGCATTGAGGAATTTTATGATGACGAATACACGGAATCACAAATTGAAACCATCTTCAGCAAAGCCATGCGTAGGATGCAACTATCCGAAGAGGAAGTTCGCCAATACAAGAACTGCATCCTAACAAAAATGGCGGAGATGGACTACGAATCTGATTGGACGCAACAGTATCACTATGGAGCCATACGCGACAACAATACGCTGATGTACAACCAACTTGGTCCAGATACAGGGTTTGACTCCATCGGAGAATTCAATACAGCACGGGCCATGAGCCATTTCCTGAACCATCTGAATACGGAACACAAACTCACCCGAACGATTTTGTACTGCCTGAATCCATGTGCCAATGAAGTGATTGCCACCATGCTCGGTAATTTCCAAGATGGGTCTTGCCCAGGGAAAATACAATTTGGCTCTGGATGGTGGTTCAACGATCAGCTTGATGGCATGACCAAACAGATGAATGCCCTGTCCGTATTAGGACTGTTAAGCCGGTTCGTGGGCATGCTCACCGACTCCCGGTCTTTCCTGAGCTATCCGCGCCACGAGTATTTCCGTCGCTTACTTTGCAACCTACTGGGGAATGACGTGGAAAAAGGATTGCTTCCCAACGATCATGAGACGCTCGCCCGTATGGTTGAAGATATTAGCTACAACAATGCCCGTAACTATTTTAAATTTTATGAATAGGGTATCCACAAGTAGCCCAAACGTGTTTATCTAGTATTTTAGGAACGGCAGACCGTCATGTGTCTGCCGTTTTTGATGATTTCTTCCTCATTTATTTTGCGCAATCTCTAATTTTGCCTAATTTTGTATGCACACAAAAAAGAAACAATGAATAAAAAAGATCTAAGAATTGTCTTTATGGGGACCCCAGAGTTTGCCGTTGGATCCCTTCAAGCTTTAGTAGAAGGAGGATATAACGTCGTGGCAGCTATCACGCAACCCGATAAACCGGTAGGACGCCATGGCTCTATTCTCCGACCATCAGCAGTAAAAGAATACGCCTTGGCTCACCAGATACCAGTCTTACAACCCATCAAGATGAAAGACGAGACCTTCCTGGACACATTACGATCCTACCAGGCAGATCTTCAGGTAGTCGTGGCATTCAGAATGTTGCCCGAAGTAGTATGGGCGATGCCACGATTCGGCACCTTCAATGTCCACGCAGCCCTTCTACCCCAATACCGGGGAGCAGCCCCGATTAATTGGGCTGTGATCAATGGAGAAAAGGAGACGGGCGTTACGACTTTCTTCCTTGACCAGCAGATTGATACAGGGAGGATTATCCTACAGAAGAAATTTGCTATCCCAGATGATGCCAACGTGGAATATGTCTATGATGGACTCATGAAATTAGGTGCCGAAATATGCCTTGAGACCGTTAACTTGGTCCTTGAGAGGGATGGGAAGGTCACCTCTATGCCACAAATGGAAGTTGGAGTCTTGAAGCCTGCGCCAAAGATCTTCAAAGAAACCTGCAAGATTAACTGGAACCAACCCTGTAAACGGATTTATGATTTCATCAGGGGACTCAGTCCTGCGCCGGGAGCATGGACCATCCTAAAAGACAGAAAAGGCAACCAGGAGCATGAAACCGTGCTGAAAATCTACAAAGCGGCTAAGACCGACCAAAGCACTAACGATCCCACAGGTGCTATTATCATAGACCATAATCACCTGTATATCAAGACAGCAGATCAACTTTTAGAGCTTATCGAGGTACAGTTGGCTGGCAAAAAGCGTATGGTTGCCCGTGATTTCCTGAATGGGTCTCACGACATAGAAACAGCAAGAATGGAGTAATTTAACACTTCCCTTTTTGCTTTCTATATAAATTTGATTATATTTGCGTCACAAAAAGACAAAATAAGGAGAAATGAATCAATCAGAAGACATCAAGAACGCAGTAGAAGTACTCAGGAAAGGGGGAGTGATCTTATACCCTACGGATACAGTTTGGGGAATAGGCTGTGATGCCACGAATCCTGATGCAGTAGCACGTGTTTACCAAATCAAACACCGTGATGATTCCAAGGCTTTGATTTGCCTTGTTGATTCAGATGCACGCCTGCAACAATATGTACGCAATGTACCGAATGTGGCTTGGGATCTGATCGATGTAGCTATCAAGCCGACGACAATCATCCTCGATGGTGCCGTAAATTTAGCGCCGAATCTGATTGCCGACGATGGATCTATCGCATTACGGGTTACCAAGGAGCCTTTCTCCAAGGAACTGTGCTATCGGTTTCAGAAAGCCTTGGTAAGTACAAGCGCGAATATCAGCGGTCAACCAGCTGCTGCCAACTACAGAGATATATCTCAAGAAATCCTTGATGCCGTCGATTATGTCTGCTGGTCACGCCGGCAAGAACATAAGCCCCATACACCCAGTTCCATTATTAAGCTATCATCCAACGGGGAGGTGAAGATCATTCGGAAATGAGCGAACAACGACCGATCATAGAGCGTTTGAACAGCTGGCGGGAATCTCATGTCAGTACTCGGCAATTCATGTTGGTTTTGTCGTTTGTCGTAGGGTTCTTTGCTTCTGTAGCTGCATTTGTGCTTCATTGGATCATCAAGCAGATCCAATTGCTATTAACGGCAGGATTCCACATCAACTCCTACAACTGGCTATATTTTGTTTTCCCTGTGATTGGTATTTACCTGACATCTTTGTTCGTTAGGTATATCGTAAAAGACAATATTTCTCATGGTATCACACGGGTATTATATGCGATCTCTACCAAAAGGAGCCGACTGAAGGCACATAACTGTTGGAGTTCAGTGATAGCATCCGCCATTACCATTGGATTCGGAGGATCTGTCGGAGCCGAAGCTCCGATTGTTTTGACTGGTGCTGCCATTGGGAGCAATTTAGGGCAATTATTCAAACTGAATAATAAAACCTTGATGTTGTTGGTCGGATGTGGTGCATCTGCCGCCATAGCAGGAATCTTCAATGCCCCCATTGCAGGATTGGTGTTTACGCTTGAGATCCTGATGGTCGACTTATCCATGGCATCTTTGCTACCCATCTTGATATCCTGTGTCACAGCTACAGTCTTTTCGAATATTTTCATTGGAGGAGGATCTATCTTTTCCTTCCATTTAGATGATGCATGGAAGCTGGAGCGCGTACCTACCTATATTTTATTAGGACTTTTCTGTGGATTAGTCAGCCTATACTTTATTCGCACCATGACTGCTTGTGAGGAAGTATATGCCAAGCTCAAAAGGCATCCGTATGCAAAATTGGCATTAGGAGGACTGTCGCTGAGCACGCTGATATTCTTTTTCCCGGCCCTTTATGGTGAAGGAACTAACGCTATGGACATCTTACTGTCTGGTCAGACAGAAGCTGATTGGGAAACGTTGTTGAACAACTCGCTATTTTATGGACACGGCAATTTATTAATCCTATATGTACTCTTAGTCTTGTTGCTGAAGACATTCGCCACCGCAGCTACCAATGGTGGAGGAGGATGTGGAGGAACCTTTATGCCCTCACTGTTTGTAGGTGGGTTCGGTGGATTTCTCTTTGCCCGCCTATGGAACACTGAGCAAGTGGGAATCTACACGCCAGAGACTAATTTCACCCTTTTGGGAATGGCTGGGGTCATCGCTGGAGTCATGCATGCTCCTTTGACGGGTATCTTCTTGATTGCCGAAATCACGGGAGGCTATCAACTGTTCATGCCTTTGATGATCGTATGCATCTGCTCTTACTTAGTCATGAACATCTTCGAACCACACAGCATCTATGGAATGCGATTGGCACGGCAAGGAAAATTGATTACCCATCATACGGATAAATCCGTTCTGACACTCATGAACTTGGAGAGTATGATCGACAAGGAGTTCATTCCCGTTGATCCTGATATGGAATTGGGAAAGCTCGTACATGTCATCAGCCAGAGCCATTCTACCTTTATCCCTGTCCTCGATCATGCTGGTACTTTATTAGGCGAGATTGACATTACCAAGATACGGCACATCATGTTCAGGACAGAACTCTATCACCGTTTTACCGTTAAGCAATTGATGGTACCCAACAAGGCAATCTTAGGTGTCAACGACCCCATGGAAGAAGTCATGCAGAAGTTTGACCGCACCAATGCGGTAGATCTTCCTGTCATCGATGTCAACAATCACCTGATTGGTTTCATAAACCGCACAAGAATGTACACTGTTTATCGAAAGATGGTTGCCGATTATTCTGCAGAATAACCTTATCCTTAGTGATTTTAAGGGATATTTTGAATATTTCCTGCATATTGTTTGCAGGATTGAATAAGAATTCCTATATTTGCGCCATAAACTAAAACCTAAAAGGAATTCTTATGAAAACTAAATTGAAAGTGTTTTTCACCATCGTCATGTTATGGGCGACAGTCTATCCTGGCTGCTGTCAAGAAGTCTCTCAGTGCGAACCCATCACAAACCCATCCCAGATCGTAGATGGAGGAACTTATATGTTCTACCATCCTACGACGGCAGATCAGTGGTACTTTGAAAGGGAAAATTGCACCGCAGAAGGAAAAGAATATAAATATAGATTGGAAATAAAATACGGAAAAACGACAAAGATGGATGATATCATTCAGCACAACTTTCTATTCAAATTCTTAAAGATCAAGAATAACTGGTATATGGTGGACGCTAAGAGCAATTTGTTTATCAGTCATGAAGGCTGTTGGTTCATCGAATCTGAGACACCAGATAAGGACTGCATTGTACGTTTCGGGGTTAAAAAGAATAATCCTTGTGTCGTGATGTTCGATAACAATGTTGTTACAATCGAATCAAATTGGGTCAAACTGAGCACAAAAACAGATTATCAGATCAACAGCCTCAACCTCTATCAAGTAACGAACTGTGGCATGGTTGCTGATGAAGACCAAGACTTGAGGATGCCCTCCAATACCTGCACTACCGCTACCCTAACCCGCAAGTTTGAGGAATCTGTGTTCAATACCCTTATCTTGCCTTTTGATGTTCCCAACTACAAAGTTACCTTCGGTTGGAATACGACTGCCTATGAACTGGTTGAGGCAAATGCAACAGCGCTCTATTATGAGGAGAAGAACACTGATTTGACATTAAAGGCGCACACACCTTATTTAATACGAGGTCACTTTTTCTCTGGAAACTATATTACGACCATTCCTGTTCTTGATGACATGGGCAAGAATGAGATCACCAAGACCATTGGACCTGTTATCATCCATGGCATCTATGAGAAGAAAGATATGGGACAATCTGACGCTTTTATTCTTTATCAAGACATACTCCGTTGCTGCCGAAAGGTAAAGAGCATGCCGGTGAAGCCTTATCATTGGTATATGACAATCCCTGGTGGAGCCAATCAGGCAAAGAGCATCTGCATAATCGAGAAGAGAGATGCGACTGGAATAACATTCCCTAAAGTCACAGAGAACTCAAATGCTCCCATCTATCATATACAGGGCACCCCGATGAACATGCCATGGGATGCCCTGCCAAAAGGAATATATATTATCAACCATCAAAAAGTGATCAAGCCATAGATGCCTTAAAGATTCATCCAATTGGCTACAATCTCCTTTCCCATTGGAGTCAGCACGCTCTCCGGATGGAACTGGATGCCATGGATATTATAATTCTTATGCTTCAGTCCCATGATCTGACCGTCGTCACTGACAGCCGTTACCTCCAAGCAGTCGGGAAAACCAGACCGGTCGACGACCCAACTATGGTACCTACCCATGACAATGCGCTTAGGTAAGCCTCTGAAGATGGGATCATTGCCAAACTGAGTTCCCTCTGTCGCTACGCCGTGATAGACTGATTCGAGGTTCGTCAGTTTCGCGCCAAACACCTCCCCGATTGCTTGATGTCCCAAGCAGACCCCTAACATGGGCTTTCTGCCTGCATAAGTCTTGATAACATTCAACAACAATCCTGCTTCGGAAGGAATGCCAGGTCCGGGACTTAAGATGATCTTATCAAAGGGCTCCAATTGGTTCAATGTGAACTGATCGTTGCGATATACGGTAACATCAGCTCCTAACTCCTTTACTAAATGCGCGAGATTATAAGTAAAGGAATCATAGTTATCAATGATTACTATTTTCATGATCTTACATATTTTCTGCCATTTTAATTGCTTTCACCAAGGCACCTAATTTATTATTGCTTTCTTCCAGTTCGTAGCAGTCGTTGCTTTTGGCAACGACACCACTTCCGGCTTGGAACCAAAGTTCACCGTTCCTACTGATAAACGTACGGATCACGATGGCCTGGTTTAGGTTGCCATTCAGCCCAATGTAACCAATACATCCTCCATAAGCTCCACGGTTATGGGGTTCCAGTTCACTAATGATCTGCATGGCACGCACCTTAGGAGCACCACTCAAGGTTCCCGCTGGAAAGGTATCAATAAACGCCTTGATCTTATCTGATCCTTGATCCAAAGTACCACTAACCCGACTGACAAGATGGATGACATGGCTGTAAAACTGCATGTCCTTATAGAAATCGACATGTACTCCATGACAGTTTCTACTCAGGTCGTTACGGGCAAGGTCGACCAACATAACATGCTCAGCATTCTCCTTAGGATCGTTTCGGAGGAATTCTGCATTCCTTCTGTCCTGTTCTGCATTCCCTGTGCGTTTGGTCGTCCCGGCGATCGGATCTATGAAGGCGGTATCACCCTCTATTCGGCAATGGGTCTCAGGAGAAGAACCGAAGATACGAAAACCGCCGAAATCAAAATAAAACAAATAAGGAGAAGGATTGATACTCCTCAGGGCACGATAGAGCTTAAAATCATCACCTTCATATCTTTGCACAAAGCGACGGGAGATAACGATCTGGAAGACATCGCCCCTCAGGCAGTGCTTGACACAACGCCGGATGTTGGCCTTATGTTCCTCATCTGTCAGCGTAGACGTACTATCACCCACAGGATGGAAGTCATAAGGCTTAACGTTTGACTTATTGGCAGCCTTCTCCAAGCGTGCGAGTTCTGAGGTATCACCCAAGGTGATAAACGTCATCTTGTTATTAAAATGGTCAAAGACGATAATGTCCTGATAGAGAATATAGAGAATATCCGGAGCGTCATTCTTGCTCATGGTCGTGTCTTTGACATCGATGTTCTCAAAATACCTGACTGCATTGAATGCTGTATAGCCATAAAGACCACAGTAGTTACTCCCTTCACCCTCTACTTGAAAGCTACCGATAAAATGGTTGATGGCATCGGAAACTGCTAACTTTGCCGTCTCTCCTTTTGCCTCCTGTCCCTTCGCGAGGACGGGATGGCTCTCCACCTTCCCATCTGGATAAGTACATATGATGATGCCATGCCCCACGGCAATGCTCCCAATGGGATGGATCCCTATAAAGCTACGACTGTTATCATTGCCATGATAATCAGAACTCTCCATTAACGCACTCTGGGGATACAGATCTCTCAGCCGCATATACACACCTACTGGAGTATAGAGGTCGGCAAGGATCGTATGCGTTTTCGTCTGATACTTAAAAATTGCCATATTCCTTTGCCATTGATTTGTTCTTCAAATAAGTCTCGACATCCTTGTCGCCTCGCCCACTGACAGTCAGTACGACAACATCCTCTGGCTTGAAGGCCATTTTCTTCAGGGCTGCAATGGCATGGGCACTCTCGATCGCTGGGATAATACCTTCCAGTCGTGTCAGCTCATACCCTGCATAGATGGCCTCATCATCGTTAATAGCAAGCACCTGCTCCCGTCCCTTATCTGCCAAGTCGGCATGCATGGGACCAATACCAGGATAGTCCAGTCCCGCAGAAATGGTGAAAGCCTCCTTGATCTGACCATCATCGGTCTGCATGACAAGCGTCCGGGCACCATGGATGATACCCTCTGTGCCACAGTGAATGGTTGCTGCCGTATGATCTGTGTCTATGCCATGGCCACCAGCCTCTGCTAATACAATTTTCACCCGTTCGTCATCAATATAATGATAGATTGTGCCTGCGGCATTGCTGCCTCCTCCAACACAAGCGATCAGGTAATCAGGATAATCGCGCCCTATCTTCTCCTGCAGCTGCCATTTGATCTCTTCCGAGATAATACTCTGCATTTTTGCAACGATGTCTGGATAAGGATGCGGTCCCATGGTTGACCCCACGATGTAGAAAGTGTCCTCTGGATGACAGCACCAATCACGGATAGCCTGTGAACATGCGTCACTCAAAGTCATATTCCCAGTACGGACCGGAGTGACAGTAGCCCCTAACATTTTCATCCTTTCCACATTGGTGTGCTGGCGCTCCACGTCTGTCGCACCCATGAAGATCTCACAAGGCATGTCCATCAGCGCGCAGACAGTAGCTGTTGCAACGCCATGCTGTCCTGCCCCGGTCTCAGCGATGATCCGTTTCTTACCCATTTTCTTTGCCATCAGGATCTGGCCAATGGTATTGTTGATCTTATGCGCGCCTGTATGGTTCAAGTCTTCTCGCTTCAGATACAGCTGGCAGCCGTACTTTTCACTCATTCGACGGGCGAAATAAAGAGGAGATGGGCGCCCGACATAATCTTTCAAGAGGGAGCGATACTCTGCCTTGAACTCCTCGCTCTCAAGAATCGGCTGATAGGCCTGCTGGAGGTCGGTCACACATTTATAGAGAATCTCCGGTATATAAGCACCACCGAACTTTCCAAAAAATCCGTTCTCGTCAACTTGATATTTCATAGCCTTTCAATGTTTTAATGCGTCATATAATTCATCGAGTGCCTTCTGGGGATCCTTGGTCTCATTGAGCAAGGTCACGAACTTACTTCCAATAATGGCACCTGCTGCGTTTTGCTGTGCACTCTCCAAGGTTTGCTTGTTGGAAATGCCGAAGCCGATCATACGGGGATTGCGAAGGTGCATGGCATTCACGCGGCGGAAATAGTCGAGTTTGGCATCTCCAAACTGGCTTTGTGCGCCAGTCACGCTGGCTGAACTGACCATATAGACGAAACCATCTGTGTTGTCATCAATAAAACGAATACGCTCTTCTGATGTCTCAGGGGTGATCATCATGATCATACGGATGTCATATTTGTCTGCAATGGGCTTGATCACCTCCATATAATCCTTGAATGGAAGGTCAGCAATGATGGCTCCTGATACCCCACTCGCTGAACAGTCCCGGAAGAAGTTCTCAATGCCATAGTGCATGACCACATTAAGATAGCCCATCAGCACAAGAGGGATATGTACTTCCTCGCGAATAGCTTTCAACTGGCTGAACAGCAGGCTGAGCGTCATCCCATTATGTAACGCAACCGTTGCGGCACTTTGTATGACAGGACCATCTGCCAACGGATCGCTGAAGGGAAAACCTACTTCGATCATATCAATACCGCCTTGCTCCAATGTCTTGATCACGTTGCCAGTACCCTCCAATGTCGGGCACCCAGCACAGAAATACAACGACAGCAACTTACGGTCTTTGTTCTCTGAAAACAATTGATTAATTTTATTCATCTCTTATCTCTCTTATAAATTTCCTCAATTTCTCAACGTCTTTCATGGCCGGCGACACCTCAAACCTACTGTTTAGGTCGATTCCTGCAAACTGAGGATGTCGAAATTCCTTCACCCTTGCAGCATCGTTTGGGCCTATCCCCCCACTCAAGAGAAAGGGGGTTGTCCCATTATAGCGATCTAACACGGACCAGTCAAACTGCTCCCCGCTACCGCCAACCGTCTTACATTTCGTATCGAAGAGAAACATGTCTACGGCTCCTTCATATTCCTTGTAAAGATCGACATCCTGAGGTTGCCGAATGCTAATGGCCTTGATCATCTTGACCCCTTTCCGGATGTCGGGATCAAGGGTGCGACGGAGGTTCTCACATGTCGTCCTTGGCTCATGACCATGCAACTGGATATAGTCGAGCTCATAATTATATACCTTCGTGATAATGGTCTGGGGCATCTCATCCACGAACACCCCCACCCGCTTCGGTACCATCCCACGTGTCACTTCTTTCATGGAGGAGGGTATTCCGTCAGGGAGGATCCCTGCATAGGACGGGATATACTCCTGGACATAGCGTGGACTTTCTGGGTAGAAGATCAGCCCCAGCAAGTCGATGCCTAAGGCAGCGACAGCACTCATATTCTCGGGATTGCGCATCCCACAAACCTTAATAATCATATCGTCAAAATAGTATTATATGAAAGTCATCATGTCATTGTCTCAACGCGGAGATAAAGTCGGACAAAGCCTTCCCTGGATCATCGGTCTTCATAAAGTTCTCACCGATGAGGAAGCCGTTGAATCCAGCCTGCCTCAACTTCCTTACTGTCTCGGGATGGCTGATCCCACTCTCACTGACGGTACAAACATGCTCAGGAAGACGCCCCGCTAAACGGAAAGAGTTGTCTACATCCGTGATAAAGGTACCTAAGTTGCGGTTATTGATGCCATACATATCCGGCTCTAACGCTGCATAGTCCAGATCATGCTCACTGTGCATTTCCAGCAATACCTCCAATCCGATTTCATGAGCAGTATGGAGCAAGGACCGGCATTCCTCCATGGACAAGTCGGCAGCAATCAACAGGACTGCAGATGCGCCCACGTAGCGAGCCTGAAACAGCTGATATTCATCCACGACAAAGTTCTTATATAAGATGGGAATGGTAACCCCCGACTCCCTTGCTGTTAGGATAAAATCGTCGTACCCGCCGAAGTATGTAGTATCAGTAAGGATACTCAAGGCCGAGGCTCCACTCTGTTGGTAGGAAAGGGGGATCACCGAGGCTTTCCCTTCTTTCTTAATCCACCCTTTCGATGGGCTCTTTCTCTTGAACTCCGAGATGATACCAGTATCAGATGTCAATAGGGCTGCCCTCATGGAGCCCCCTACCTGCAAGCAGCCCTGCTCGTCAATCTTCCGGCTAACCATCTGGTAGAGGCGGTGACTGGGCAATACCTGCTTGAATTCCTCCACTTCAACCCGCTTATGGGCCACGATCTCCTCTAAAATGTCTTTCATCATGAATTGAATGCCACAAATTTCTGGAATGTTGCCAAAGCCTTTCCACTCTCAATAGAATCACGAGCGATCTCGATACACTCATGGATATCTTTCTTTCCTTTCTCCAATACTTGGATGCCAAAGGCTGCATTGGCAAGGACAACGTTCTTCTGACCTGGAAGAGCACGGTTGGCGAGCACGTTATCGAAGATCTGTGCGGCCTCCTCCTCGGTAGCACCAGCCAAGAGTTCCTCTGGCTTGCAGAGTGGGAAGCCAAGGTCTGCTGGCTTAAAGACCTTCTCATAGTCATTGGTTGTCACCTTAAAATCACCGGTCAAGGAGATCTCGTCATAGCCATCAATGCTATTCACGATCCCATAATCCATCCCTAATTTCTGATATACATTATTATATAAGCGCATCTGGTCGAGATTAGCGACACCTAACAGCTGGCATGGAGGCTGGGAAGGATTGACGATCGGGCCCAAGAGGTTGAAGAATGTAGGGAAAGGCAGGGCCTTCCGGATCGGTCCCACGAATTTCATGGCCTTGGCAAACAACTGTGCATGCAGGTAAACGATCCCAACCTCGTCTAAACATCGGTTGAGCTTATCGATGTCATCCGTGAATTTCACGCCATGCTCCCGGATCACATTCGAAGCCCCACTTACTGAAGTAGCAGCGAAGTTACCATGCTTGGCTACCTTATAACCTGCGCCGGCAATGACAAAACAGGATGTGGTTGAGATATTAAACGTATTCTTGCGGTCGCCTCCCGTCCCTACTACATCAATAAAACGGTCGTTGTGCAGACACACGGGCACGCCAGTCTCCAAGATGCCATCCCTGAATCCCAACAGCTCATCTACGGTGATTCCCCGCATTTGGATACCTGTCAGCAATGCAGTGATCTCACAATCGTTATACTCATTCTTCGTAATGCCAATCAGAATGTTCTTCGTATCCTCACGAGACAGTTCCTCGTGATTTAACATCCTGTCCAAATAATCTTTCATTGCCATAGTCATATCTTTTTAAAAGTTGATGTTTCCCTTTACGAAAAAAGACCTGTCGTAAGAACGGCAGGCCTTTTTGATATCTCGTTTATCTACACGGCTTCGTAACTCACGACTTTTGAGATCTTGAGCGACGCCACCACCATGCTGTAGATAATACCATATTCATCTTTTCTTATTTCTTTATTTTCGTTTGCAAATATACTTCATTTATCTGAAACAACAAACTTTTTGATCACTTTTTTAGCCAAAACCTTTCATTTTTACGTATCCTATTATAATAAGGTATAAAGGATCAGAATGAGTTTACAATTTTATGAAGGGAAAATGCAATAAACGAAAAGCCCCGTCGTTTTATGAATAACAGAATCATAAAAAAGGAATCGCCTATGAAGCTTTTTACACTTGAAGAGTCACAACCTTCCCAGAAGACTTTAAACTTGATCCGGCAGATAGCCTACACCTACCGGGTGATTCAGGTAAATGGCAAAAATGAAGCGTATTGCCTCAACTAAACTCAATTTAAAACAATTGCAATGGAAACACTTATATCGCCTTCTCTTTTATCAGCTAACTTCCTAAAACTGGAAGATGAGATTGAGATGATCAACAAGAGCGAGGCAGATTGGCTTCACTTAGACATCATGGATGGTGTCTTTGTCCCTAATATCTCTTTCGGGTTTCCCGTCATAGAGGCTGTTGCCAAGCAGTGCAAGAAGCCACTTGATGTCCACTTGATGATCGTCAAGCCAGAACGCTATATCCAACAGGTAGCCCAGGTAGGAGCCATGATGATGAACGTGCATGTAGAAGCTTGCACGCACCTTCACCGGACCATACAGGAAATCCATGCCACAGGAATGAAAGCGGGTGTTACCTTAAACCCCTCAACGCCCATCTGTATGTTAGAAGATATCATCTGCGACGTGGACATGGTGCTGTTGATGAGCGTCAACCCTGGATTCGGTGGTCAGAAGTTCATCGAAAACACAATTGCAAAAGTAGGAAGGTTACGCCGACTGATCCAAGAATCCGGCAGTCATGCGCTCATCGAGGTCGATGGTGGCGTTCAAGCAGAGACAGCACCCCGTCTCGTCAAGGCTGGCGTGAACGTATTGGTAAGCGGAAGCTACGTCTTTAGGTCTACAGACCCGATCGGAGTGATACATTCCCTTAAGCAATTAAGGCAACTTTAATCCAGCTGAAGGGTAATATGGTGCGACTGAACCATTCTCCTGAGGTTGAGGATGGCATAGCGCATTCTGCCTAAGGCGGTGTTAATGCTGACGTTTGTCAGCTCAGCGATCTCCTTAAAAGATAACTCTTGATAAAAACGCATGAACACCACCTCCCGTTGAGTGGCAGGAAGCATGTTCATCAGCTTCTTCACATCCTCTAACACCTGGGCATTCACATACTGGCTCTCAATATTGCTATCCAAGATCCCACTGAAATTCACGTTCGAGAGATCGTTGTCGGGAGTCGGTTCTATGACCTTGTCTGCTTTCTGACTGCGATACAGGTCCATGATCACATTATGGGCAATACGCATCAGCCATGCACTAAATTTCCCACTATTGGTGTATTTGCCTTCTTGCAACTTGGTAATGACCTTCACAAAAGTCTCTTGGAAGATATCATCTGCCGTCTCGCGATCACGGACAACAAACAGAATATAAGTATAAAGCTTCGATTGATTGCGTGACAACAATAAATCGAATGCCCTATTATTACCTTCGACATAGGATAAGGCCAACTCTTCGTCAGTCATCTTACTTAGATTTCCCATCCTTTTTTGCTTTTAATCCTTAGGTAGAAATTTACTATAGGCAATACGATTTGTTGTTATTAACCGTTGCAAAGATATAAAGTTTCTTTCATTCTCACAAATAATTCACTTGAAAAATGAATATCCTTCTCAGCATAAATATAAAAAAAAGAGGTTGGCGCAGGATGCTACCAACCTCGAGGGATGATTTCAAAAAAATACGAAATCTAATAATCTTACGTCGCAAATATAGAACTTATATTTGATAAAAGCAAATAATACGAGGGGAAAATTCTTTTTTTAACATTTCATCTTCCATGGGATAGAATGAAAGGATAGAACATAACCCTTTATCAATCAATACATTGACAAAAAATCCTATCTTTTAAACGATTTATCATACCTGATTCTTGGCATTTCTATTTATCTTTGCATCAATACGGAATCGGGACAACCCCGTCTCCCCTTCATTAAAAAACAAACTCTTTATCATGAAATTTTTAAAGATCCTTCTTTTCGCTTTCCTCTTCCCTTTGGGCATTCATGCACAAGGATGGGATTCTACTGCCTACCGACAAATCGAAAAAAGAATCTCCATCCCTACCTTTGGAAACCGCTCTTTCGTCATTACGCGCTATGGAGCTTCTATCCAGGCTACGGCTGCCCAGAACCAAAGGGCCATCAACAAGGCCATCACTGCTTGCTCTGAAGCCGGAGGCGGGAAGGTGATCATACCGGAAGGAACGTGGAAGACGGGTGCCATCACCTTGAAAAGCCATGTCAACATCGTCGTGGAAAAAGGGGCTACCCTACTCTTTGCCTTTGATACGAAGCTCTATCCCATCGTCAAGACGAGGTGGGAAGGGATGGACTGTATGAACTACCAACCTTGTATCTATGCCTACCAAGCCAAGGACATCGCCATAACAGGGGAAGGAACGATCGATGGGAACGGCAGCAATGAGACCTGGTGGAAGATGTGTGGCAAGGATGCCTTTGGTTGGACACCGGAGGTGAAGGAGTCACAGAAGGTGGGGAGACCGTTGTTGTTCCAGATGTCAGAAGGAAACGTGCCTGTCGAACAACGCAACCTCAAGGGCAAAGGGATGCGCCCACAACTCATCCAGTTCTATCAATGCGAGAGAATCCTAGTCCAAGGGGTTACCCTCCTGCGCTCTCCCTTCTGGGTGATCCATCCCCTTCTCTGCAAGAACGTCACGATTCAGCATGTGAAAATATGGAACGAAGGTCCGAACGGAGATGGCTGCGACCCAGAATCGTGCGAGGATGTCCTGATCGAAGGATGCACCTTCCACACCGGTGACGACTGCATCGCCATTAAGAGTGGCAGGAATGCGGACGGACGGAAATGGAACGTACCCAGCCAAAACATCATCATCAGGAACTGTAAGATGGAAGACGGGCATGGTGGCGTGGTCATCGGCAGTGAGATATCTGGGGGATGCAGGAACGTGTTCGTGGAAAACTGTGAGATGGACTCACCGAACTTGGAACGGGTATTGCGCATCAAGACCAATTCCTGCAGAGGTGGGATCACGGAAAACATCTACATGCGCAACGTCAAAGTCGGCCAATGCAAGGAGGCTGTCTTGAGAATCAACCTGAACTATGAACCGGAGGAAGTGGCAGAACGGGGCTTTAACCCCACAGTTCGCCATATATATATGTCAAATGTTAGTTGCCAGAAAAGCAAATACGGCATGTTAATCAATGGGTTGGAGGATGCCGACCATATCTACGACATCCATGTACAAGACTGTCAGTGGAATGGCGTTAATCAGCAGGAGGTGGTACGCACCGGTCGCAGCCATGGAATCTACCTCGACAACGTGTTCGTGAACGGGTCACTCGTGCTCCTTGACAAGCCGTATGCACATTACAGCGAATGGATGACTGCCTCGGAGATGGCTCGGGTAGCCCATCCTTATCTGCTCGACTTCTCCCAAAAGCCAAAATGGAGCTATGTCATGGGCATCGAAATGGAAGCCATGTTAGACACTTACCTGCGATACAAGGACAAGAAGGTCATCGACTACTTGAAAGAATATCCTGCCAAGATGATTGACCGCAAAGGTAAGATCACCGGCTATGCCTATCATGACTTCAATTTGGACAACGTACGCACAGCCAGGTTTATCTTCCGCATGAACCAACTCTTTCCTGCCTCCAATCAAGTCAAGGCACTGAAGACCTTGTTCCGCCAACTGGAGCATCAGCCTCGCACTCGAGAGGGAGTATGGTGGCATAAGGCTATCTACGCCAATCAGGTATGGTTGGACGGCATCTACATGGGGTTGCCATTCTATGTCATGGCGGCACCATCCATCAAAGGAGAAAGGAAAGCCCGGAAATATGAAGAGGATGCGCTGATGCAGATTACCAAGACCGACCAGCGCACTTACGACCCTGCCACACAATTATGGAAACATGCTTGGGATGAGACCCACACCCAGTTTTGGGCCAACAAGGAGACCGGTCTCAGCCAGCATACATGGGCAAGGGCACAGGGATGGTTTGCCATGGCGATCATCGAGATCTTGGATGCCCTCCCCCAGGAGCAAGCAGGACGGACGCAACTGATCGACATGCTCAACAGGGTCATGAGATCGGTTGTTAAATACCAGGATCCAGAAAGTGGCGTATGGTATGATGTGTTAGATGTCAAGGACCCACGCAACTATCTGGAATCCACCGCATCATCGATGTTTGCTTACGTGTTGCTCAAAGGATATAGATTAGGATATCTCAGCAAGGAATACCAAAAGGCTGGCATCAAGGCTTACCAAGGAATCCTCAAGCATTTCATCCGTGTAAACCCAGACAAGACCATATCCCTGACCCATTGTTGCGCTGTTTCAGGGCTGGGTCCCGGACCCGGACCTTATGTACCAGCCAATAAAGTCAACTATCGGAGGGATGGAAGCTTCGAATATTACATCAGCGAACCGGTTCGCGACAATGACGCGAAAGGAGTGGGACCTTTCATCTGGGCATCCTTAGAAATGGAGCAACAGCATCTCCCGCTCTCCCAATCTTCAAAGGATATACGCTCCCCAAGATAAAAGATCATGGTTCAGGATTCAATGGAACATACTACGAAGCACAGAGGACGCATCCAAAAATGCGTCCTCGCCACTTAATCCACTACACTGTTCTTGGTCAGTGCGTATTTGCCTCCACCGGTAAAGAAGAGGGAAACGGCTCCCAAGAGGTAAAGCATCGGCAGCTCAACCGTCCATCCGCCTGTCATTGGGTCAACGGCAAAGAAGGTACCGAGGTGTGCCATCAGGATCGCCACGGCCATATTGCCTGCAAACACCAGGGCAGCAGCCCGCGTCCAGAGACCGATAACAAGCATGAGGGCAGCTACGACCTCACCTAACAAGCAACCGTATGCAATAAAGGAAGGCAATCCCATGGAGGCAAGCATGCCACCAATGAAGCCAACACCATAAATCAACTTATGAATACCATGAAAAAGCATGAGCCCACCTAAGGCTACGCGGAGGACCAAGAGTCCTAAATCTGCATTCCGAAGGAAATCTTTCTGAATGTTCATCTCTCGTTTTCTTTTAATTGTTGATACTATTTAATCGCTTCGTAAGCGTTATCGCTTTTGTTGCGACGCTACAAAGGTACGAAGAATTACCCATTCCCACAAGAGGTTTCTCCCTTGTTATCTGGTTACCAAATGGTAGGAATTGAGTTAAAACAGACATGGAACAGATTCCCTTTTTAATTTTTTAACACTAACAAGACCCTCGGCGTTTTCAAGGAGATGGTCTTTTGCAGTTCAAAAGGTCATCTCCCGCCTTGCATAAGATCATCTTTCGTCACGTAAAAGGTCATCTCCTGGCTCGTAAAAGACCATCTCCTGCATTTCACCCTGTATCCATGCAAATGCGAACCTGATAGCCAGCTACTCCAAGTAATCGTTCCTGCCATTTGATCAGGAAATGAATAGAACCTGAATTTTCATCATTTCTTCATAGAAAATTATGCACATGACACTTGGAGCTCTCCCATAATTTGGCTATATTTGCAGCATGAAACTTTAACAACAAACTTTAATAATTCATTAAAATCAAAAGCTTATGAACAAATTTTTACGCTTAACGCTGATTACAATCTTATCAGTAGTTTTTGGAAATCTCTATGCTTCGGACACGAATATAGACTTTACCAAGAATTCTATCACAGCAACAGATAATGGATTTACCTTAGAAGCAAGTCCCTTTACTTTCAACGCAAAGCAGTCTACAGGAAAGACAAAACCGACACAGAACTCGAAAGCAAAGGGCCTAAGAATCTATGCCAAAGGAACATTGACCGTTGCCGCTACTGGGACGTCTATGACAAAGATCGTATTCAACATCTCTTCAGCAGGACAGAAGCGCCTCACTGATATACAAGCATCGGCTGGTTCCTGCACGGTGGACAAGGACAAATGGACTGTAACGTGGGAAGGAGAAGCAACAACAGAGGTTACATTTACAGTTGGAGAGACTGCTACTTATGGAACAGAAACTGGTAAAACCGGTCAATTTGATATTGATGAGGCAACAATTACAACCAGCGGGACTGTATCTACCAAAGCTGGGGCTGGTTTATCCTGGGACAAGACTTCCGTAAGTGTGGAGAAAGGGACAAACTTCACGTCTCCTGCATTCAGCAAAGAAACAACTGCAGAGGTTTCATTCAGTTCAGATAACGAAAACGTGGCAACAGTTGACGCAAGCGGAACCATCAGCTTAGGAGGTGAGGAAGGGACGGCAACAATCACGGCGACATCCCAGGAAAACGACAAGTACTTAGCTGGAACCGCTACCTGCAAGATCACTGTGTTCCATTACAATATCTATACAAAGGCTACTAAGATAACAAGTGGCAACCAATACTTGCTGGTTGCACAACGAGTTGATAGCACATATTATGCAATGCCGCTTTCTGCTACAAGCAAATATGGATACTTACAAACGAAAAAGATTGAATCCAAAACTGATGAAATCAAGGTTCAGAGCAATTACAATGACGCATTCACGATCAAGACATCAGGAACGGGATACACTATTCAAGATCCAAGCAATAGATATCTGTACCATGACGGCACATACCATACTTTCAGCGTAAAGGAAGATGCCACTGACGCTTGGACTTTCGAGGCTCAAGGTGATGGCACCTATAAGATTTCATATTCAGATGGATATTATGCACAATTCGGTGATGGTATATATACCTCTATCGGTTTGTACAATGAAGCCAAAACAGGTACAGAACTTATCTACCTGTATGAATATAATGAGAAGGGAACGACTGGTATCAACCACGTGAACGAGAATCCTGTCTCCGACGAGAATGCGCCGGTATATAACCTCGCAGGCCAGCGCGTAGACAAGAGTTATAAGGGAATCGTGATTAAGAAAGGAAAGAAGTACTTTAATAAATAAGGACGTTCCTATCCTATTGCATCGAAGCGGATCCATGATGGGTCCGCTTTTTTATGCTATGCCATCATCTTGATCATCCTGTACAAGTAGCTATCAATCAGTCATTTGATAATTATTCATATATATTTGTCAATTTATCTATACCTACTTTACGTTACTTTTATTACATTTGCATCAGTGAATTTTACTAATCTAATAAAATAAAAATGTATGTCTAGTTATTTGAACAACATTCGAATGGCGCTTATAGGAATCCTCTTCCTCATGGTAGGAAGCCTCTCGGCGCAGACTGTCAAAGGTAATGTGACGGACAATACAGGTGAACCCATTATCGGCGCGACTGTCATGGAGCAGGGTGTCAGCGGCAATGGGGTGGTAACCGATTTGGACGGAAACTTTTCCTTGAAGTTAAAAGGCAAGAGCAACAAAATCATGGTCTCATTCGTCGGCATGAAAACGCAAGTGATCAGCGTTGATGGAAAGAGTACGGTGAACGTGAAGCTCATCGATGAGAACACCAGCTTGAACGAGGTGGTAGTGATCGGTTACGGTAGCGTGAAACGCAAGGACTTGACAGGGTCAGTTGCAACCGTGAACAGCGAAGCCTTGGCAGCTGTCCCCGTAGCCAATGCCACCGAAGCCCTGACCGGTAAGATGGCAGGCGTGCAGATCACCACGACTGAAGGCTCGCCAGATGCCACCATGAAGATCAGGGTACGTGGCGGTGGGTCCATCACCCAGAGCAACGATCCTCTATTTATCGTTGATGGCTTCCCCGTAGAGAGCATCAGCGATATCCCTGCGACGGACATTGAGGACATCACCGTCCTGAAGGACGCTTCCTCTACCGCCATCTATGGTAGTCGGGGTGCCAATGGCGTGATCATGGTTACCACGAAGAGTGGTAAGGCGGGTAAGGTAAGCGTCAGCTATAATGCATACTATAGTTGGGCGAAGATCGCCAAGAAGCTCAATGTCATCAGCCCCAAGGACTACGCCCAATGGCAATATGAACTGGCTATGATGCATGGCGACCTCAGTGCTTACACACAGTATTTCGGCAACTACCAAGACATTGATCTCTATGATAACGTAGAACCCAATGACTGGCAGGACATCACCTTCGGTCGCACAGGACATACGTTCAACCACAACATTAACATCAATGGAGGTTCGGAAAACATACGCTACGCCTTCAGTTATGCGCACATGAACAACAAGGCGATCATGTTAGGGTCTGACTTTAAGCGTGATAACTTCAGCTTGAAACTGAACACGAAGCCCACCAAGAACACAACGCTCGACTTCCAAGCACGTTACGCCAACACCGATATCCGTGGTGGTGGCGCGCAAGATGCCTCCAGTACCTACGATACGGACAAGCGCTTGAAATATTCCGTGATCTATACACCGTTCCCCCTCAAGGACCTGACCTCTGAGGCAGGCAACTCCGGTGATGACCTTGGCAACCTCTATAACCCTGTCACCTCCGTTTATGACAACGATCGCAAGCAGGATCGCAAGACGCTGAATGTGAACGCAGCCTTCGGCTGGGAGATCTTTAAGCATTTCAAGGCAAAGACTGAGTTCGGATATGACGATTACGACAATTACGACAAGAGATTCTGGGGCACGACTACCTATTATGTCAGGAACGTGCCTGCCTCAGAGAACCAAGGACTGCCAGCCATCCAGTTGGCCCAAACACAACGTCACTCTTTCCGGAATACCAATACCCTGAGCTATCAGTTCGACAAGACACTGTTCAAGAATAGCGACAAAAACCACTTAGATGCCATGATCGGACATGAGTACGTCATCACCAAGAAGAGAATCAACACCGACGTGACACATGGATTCCCTAACACTTTCGAGGCAAAGGATGCATGGACACGGACCTCACAAGGAACTCCTTATTCCATCGATGATTACTATTATCCTGACGATAAGTTGCTTTCCTACTTTGGACGAGTCAACTATAACTACGATGACAAATACCTGTTGAGTGCAACCTTCCGTGCAGATGCCTCCTCCAAGTTCAGCAAGGACAACCGTTGGGGATACTTCCCCTCTGCAGCCATTGCCTGGCGTATCTCCTCAGAGCCTTTCATGAAACATGCAGAGAAATGGCTCGACGACTTGAAACTCCGTCTCTCCTACGGTACGGCAGGAAACAATAACATTCCTACCGGACAGTTAGTACAAGAATATAATGCCACGGCAACCTCTTGGCTGAACCCGACATCTGCGATCTCCATCCCCTCGAAGATCATGGCAAATCCCGACTTGAAGTGGGAAACCACAATCACCCGTAACCTCGGACTTGACTTCACCCTTTTTCATGGGGCAATCAATGGTACCCTCGAAGGATACCTGAACACGACCAAAGACCTGCTGATCCTCTTCCCTGTCTCTGGAAGCGGATACGAATCACAGTACCGGAACATGGGTAAGACAGAGAACAAAGGCTTTGAAGCTACCCTTACCTACAATGCGATCAATAAGAAAGACTATGGACTGACCTTCAATGCCAACATTGGTTTCAACAAGAGCAAGATCAAAAGCTTAGGTCAAATGGAAGACTTCGGGTCAGAAACCTACTGGGCTTCATCACAAATTGGATATGACTATTGGGTATCCGTAGGCGGATCAGTAGGCCAGATGTATGGCTACCGCTTGGATGGACGCTACGAAACCAGTGATTTCGAGAGCTACAATGCGACCACCAAGAAGTACCAGCTCAAGAGTGGGGTCGCAGATGACTCCTCCGTCCTCGGTCTCTCCGTACGTCCTGGAAGCATGAAGCTGAAAGACCTCAACGGTGATGGTAAGGTAACGACAGCCGACCGTGAGATTATTGGCAATTCCAACCCCGACTTCACCGGCGGGTTCGGCATCACTGCCCGTGCTTATGGCTTCGACCTCAACGCACAATTCAATTTCAGTGTCGGCAACGATGTCTATAATGCCAACAAGATTGAGTTCACATCAACCGGTAACTACCAGTATCGCAACATGATAGACATCATGGCTGACGGCAAGCGCTGGACGAACATCGATGCCAACGGTAACCTCGTGACCGACTTGGCGACATTGGCAACGCTGAATGCCAACACCACCATGTGGACGCCTTACTCTGCCAACAAGATGATCTTCAGTGATTGGGCCGTTGAGGATGCCTCCTTCCTACGCCTGAACACCCTGTCATTGGGCTATACCCTTCCATCCACGATCACCAAGCGCTACGGCATCAACAGCCTCCGTTTTTATGTGACCGGCTACAATGTCTTCTGCATCACGGGCTATTCAGGCTACGATCCTGAGGTGGACTGTGTGCGCAGGACCAACCTGACACCTGGAGTGGACTATTCCGCATACCCCAAGAGTCGCCAGTTCGTCGTTGGTCTTAACTTGAACTTCTAATCAATGGGAAAGGAAAAAAACATGAAAAAGTATATCCAAAAACTTTCGATCATAGCATTAGCGTTCTGCACGATCGTGATGACATCCTGTGACATGGACTCAGAAACAAAGTCCTCGCTCGACTCATCCTCGATCTTTGCCCAATACTCACTGGCAGAGAATGCTGTATTAGGCATCCTCCAGTCTTTTGGAGAGACCAACTCCTACCGCGGACGCTTCATTCCTTATTATGGAATGAACACAGATGTGGAATGGATCAATGGCGGAGATGCCACCAAGATCCCCGATGGAGACAAATACGACCTTTGCGCTTATAATCCCACCCCTACCAATACGCAGATGAATAATACGACCAATGCGTATGCAAAGTTCTATGAGGGGATTGAGCGCGCAAACATGGCGATCAAAGGACTGAGGCAATATGGGAACATAGAAAGCAATACGGACATGGCATCCCTATTGGGAGAGGCCATTACCTTGCGCACGATCTTATACTTCGACCTGATCAAGGGCTGGGGAGATGTACCAGCACGGTGGGAGCCCATCTCAACCCAGACCATGTACCAAGGTCGCACGGACCGTGATTCCATCTATGTCCACCTGTTGGACGACCTGAAAGAAGCAGAGGATTATGTGGCATGGCCGAATGCCTCCTCAACGACTTCCACAACAGAACGTGTAAGCAAGGCTTTCGTCAAGGCTCTTCGGGCACGTATCGCCCTTTGCGCAGGAGGCTACAGCCAGCGCGCAGACGGTACCATTCGCCTCAGCAACCTCTCTGCACTCTCACCTGCCAATATGTATGCCATCGCCAAGGACGAATGCGAAGACATTATCAAGCAAGGTTGTAACAAGCTTGGCACCTTCGAGGAAAACTTCCGGAAGCTTTGCCAAGACAACGTAACTGCCGGCGGCGAGTCTATCTATGAGATTCCCTTCTCCGACGGACGAGGACGTGTCCTCTACACTTGGGGCATACAACATAACACCAAGGACCAATACACCTTCCAGGCAAAAGGTGGCGTAAACGGACCACTCCCTACCCTCTTCTACGATTATGACGTGGAGGACGTACGCCGCGACATTACCTGCGTGCCCTACGACTGGAGTTCAACAGGCACCGACACGACGATCACAAGTAACAATATCACCTATAAAGTGAAGAAGACGCACCAACAATTGCGTAGCATCTATAAATGGTGTTTCGGCAAGCTACGCTATGAATGGATGAATCGCTACGTGACCTCTACCAACGACGATGGCATCAACTTCCAATACATGCGGTTAGCTGATGTCTACCTGATGGCAGCAGAGGCAGAGAACTACCTTAACGGACCTACAGCAGCAGCACCTTATATGCGTCCCATTCTTGAGCGAGCCCTTCCCGCAGCGAAAGTCAGTATGCTCTTGGCGAAATACACAGCCAATAAAGATGCTTTCCAGAAAGGAATCGTAGAACAACGCGCGTTCGAATTTGCTGGTGAACAACTGAGGAAAGAGGATCTGATCCGTTGGAATATGCTCTCTACAAGCTTAGCTGCAGAGAAAGAGAAGCTCGACCAACTCAGGAATCTCAGTGGCGACTACGCCGACCTTCCCGCCAATCTCTACACAAAACTGGCGAGCGATGGGGTGACCTTAGTCATCTACGGATTGAATCATGGAGATACAGATGAGGAAGGTGCCAAGCTCGTTGCCAATGAAGGCTATGAGAAAGCGGCATGGATCAGTCCGACCAAGTTGGAGGATAAATATATCAATGCCCTTTACTATAACAACCCAGACAAATACCAGTACTGGCCAATCTGGCAAACCTTTATCGATTCCAGCAATGGAATGCTTGACAACAGTTGGCTGGGGTATTAACATAAGGATATCTTAACAATAAAAATCATGAACATGTTCAATAAGTTATCAACCTATTTGCTGGTTCTTTGCGCAGCCTTAGCACTGGCAAGTTGCAGTGACCCGATGGATGAGATTACCTCGCTGATCACAGGCAGGAACTTCTCCCCTACCAATTTCACAGCCAAAGTAAAGAACAAGACCAACGTGCAATTGACATGGGACGGATCATCTGATGCAGATAGTTATAAGATAGAGGTATATGCTGGCGACAGTCTGGAATTCAATGCGTCCAACTTAGTGCAGACCATTGAGGGCTTAACGGCAAGTTCCAGTCCTTATATGATTACAGGATTGGACGGTGAGACCCAATACTCTTTCCGCATCCAAGCCATTACATCAACAGATGCATCCCGCGACTCGAAATGGACGGGAGCAGTCTGCAAGACTGATGCAGAGCAGATCTTCTATCCTTTAGAGGAATCCAAAGTCGGCGCGAAGTGGGTGACTTTATCATGGCCAGCTACTTATGAAGCTGCAACCATCACGCTGACCCCTTCCGATGGAGGAACAGCCATCACCTATTCCATCACGGCAGATGACATTGCCCATGGGACTGCTACCATTCAAGGACTTACCCCTGAGACTGAGTATACAGCCGTGATGAAAAGGAACAATGGCAAGACAAGAGGCACGCTTACCTTTACGACGGGCATCGACCTTGCCGATACGGATATCTTGGTAAGCCCTGGAGATGACATCCGGACAAAGATCGAGAACGCACCTGCTGGATACCGTCTGGTCATCAAGCCTGGAACGTATAGGATCAGCAGCGACACAGAGGGAAAAGCGGGTGCTATCACCATCAACAAGAATATTACATTGAAAGGATTGCGCACCTCCGACCATCCCGTAATCCAAGGACGCTTCGCGCTCACCGACGGGGCTTCACTTGCCTTGGATCAAGTCAATCTCGACGGCAGTCAGAATGAGACGACCGACCATGCCATTACCTACGCTGAAGCAGGGAAATTCAATGAACTGACGATCACCAACAGTGAGATCCATGATTTCACCAAGGGATTCTTCTACATCAACGTGGCGGCCCTGATCAACACCATCGACATCGAGAACTGTATGATCTACAATATCGAATGCGCTGGCGGTGATTGTTTCGACTCACGGAAGGGCGGTTATAACACGTTCAACTTCATCGGTAACACGATGTACAACTCAGCGAACAGCCGTGATGTGGTACGTATGGACAACGCCTCCTCAAAGGTATCGGCAACCCCTGCCATCACCTTCGACCATAATACCTTCTATCATGTGGGGGATGGAGATGCCAGTTACCGTTTCTTCTACGTACGCTTCACCGGCAATACCATCAACTTCACGAATAATATCGTGGTTGGATTCAATAACAAGCGAGGATTTGCCAATCAGAAGACGACAGCCATCCCGGATTTCAAGAATAACTTCTATTACGATTGCAAGAACCTGCAAAGTTTGGCTGAGGGCAATACGGAGACAACCATAACTTGCTATGATACCAACGGGACAACCCTCAACAGTAATCCTTTCAAGGATGCAGTCCATGCCGACTTTACCCTGATCAACGATGAGGTGACGGGGGGTGATCCCAGATGGATAAAATAAGAGTCCTTCATAGGATATAACTAGATAAACATTCTGATTGGAGAGCTTCCTGGTGAGATGCCAGGGAGCTCTTTTTATCTATGAAGGTCACATTCAGAAATCAAAAAAGAGGAACTGCAAAAAGCAATTCCCCTTACTAATCCGTCAATGGAGATCGTTTATTCCTGAGCAGAAGACTTTGTAGCCACTGCCTTGGCAGAAGACTTCCGTGCCTGGCTCCTTTTAGCCGGAGCCTTCTTGGGCGCAGCTTCTTTCTTCCCTTCCAACTTATCAATCTTTGCCTTTAGCTTTTCCTCTGTCGACTCCATCTTCTCTAATTTTGTTTGCAAGCGGGTGATCTCCTTCTCTTTCATGTCAATTTCATCCCCTTGGTTACGGATGGTCGTCAATAAGCCATTCAACTCTTCGTTACCAATCTCTTCTGGATATAGGCTGTTGACCCTGTTCAGGAAGTCGCCCAATATGTTCATATAGTTTGTGAAGGCGTCAAACGGACTACTATAAATACCACGGTCAAGTCCGACATTAGAAGGTTTGGTGGTCATGAAGCGGAAGTTGTTACTTGCCTGAAGGTAATCCCAGTCTACATTGATACGAGGATCATCAGCAATGCGCACACGATCAGCTACACTGTATAGCTTATTAAAAGCCTCACGCTGCATGGGGTTGCCCAACCAGCAGCTCACGTCGCGCTCTTCATCTACCCATGACAAGGTATCCGGAACATCTAAGTTCCCAACACTCTTCATCTTCATGCAAATCTCGGATGGCGTAGAGAAAATGATCCCCTTTTGCTTCGCGCAAACAGGAAGTGCCTTGATAAACTCCAGGATATTACTTGACAAAGGCTGAGCGATACCTAAGGCAGACAATTCCATAAAGATATTGATGACTTGCTCCTCCTCTGGGAAAGAAGCTATTTCATTGATGTAATTATCGGCAAAGAGAGGATACTCATCCCAATCGCTATTATTGAAGCGCAGGGAAATGTCATCACTCAGTTTAACGTCGCGCAACAACAATTTTAAATCCGGGGCTAATGCACAGTTATAAACATAATGTGGCGACTTCCATCCAAGTACATGCTTTGCACCTTCGGTAAGCATTCCCTTGAATCCCATATCAAAAGCCTGCTGCCCTATCTCGTCACTGTAAATGAGAGAAGAGTTACGCAACACCTTAGGCGACTGTCCAAAGTACTCCTTAATCTTCTCGCACTGCCGTTTGACCTCCTTTGAGAAGCTCTCAGGATTGGCCAGAGATGCTAATCCATGGGAATAAGGCTCCGCAAGGAATTCTACGCACCCTGACTGGTTTAGCTCTTGCAACTTCTCCAACACCTGTGGGGCATGTAGTTCCAACTGCTCCATGCCAACCCCAGACAAGGAGAAGGCAACCTTGAAATAGTCACCATGGTCCTTGATCATCTCTCCCAACGTATTCAAGGCAGGCATATAAGAACGTTCTGCTATGTCTGTGATGGAACGCTCGTTCTCATAATCATCATAATAATAATGATCGGTTCCGATATCGAAAAAACGATATCGTTTCAGATGGATGATCTGATGTATTTCGAAATATAGACAGATTGTTTTCATCGTTTTAAGTTTTATGGTTATTGTTATAGTCGGTTATCTCCAACCGAGCGTCCTTTCATATAGTTCCTTGATCCATGCACCAACTTTTGCCCATGTAATCTGGTCCACTTCCTTCTTGCCTTCTTCCTGTAGATACTTGAAGAGGCTTTCATTGTTACAGATAGAATACATGGCATCTGCTAAAGCATGTATATCCCAGTAGTCAACCTTGATACAGTTATGAAGGATCTCCGCACATCCACTTTGCTTAGAGATGATGGTTGGGGTCCCACACTGCATGGCTTCCAAAGGTGAGATGCCAAATGGCTCGCTGACAGAAGGCATCACATAGACATCAGAGTCTTTCAAGCATTCATAAACCTGCTTCCCCCGCATAAATCCAGGAAAATGAAGGCGGTCGGCTATGCCTCTCTCTGCAGCTAAGTAGATCATTTGCTCCATCATGTCTCCACTTCCTGCGAAGCAGAAACGGATATTCCGGGTCCGGTGCAACACCATGTTGGCTGCCTCGACAAAATATTCAGGACCTTTCTGCATGGTAATCCTCCCAAGGAAGGTAACAATCTTCTCTTTGCCCCTGTGGTCGGGACGAGGAATCGACTCTAATTCTGGTTTCAGAGGATAGACAGCATTATGCACGGTGTAGACCTTCCGCGGGTCCTGATGATATTGGTTGATAACAGTCTGACGGGTTAGCTCCGAAACGCACATGATGCAATCCGCGTTGTCCATTCCATCCTTCTCTATGCCATAAACGGTAGGATTGACATGGCCACGGGACCTGTCGAAATCCGTCGCATGCACGTGGATACACAAGGGCTTGCCACTCACCTTCTTAGCGTGGATGCCAGCAGGGAAGGTCAACCAGTCATGCGCATGGATGATATCGAAATCAAGGGTACGGGCCACCACACCGGCTATAATAGAATAGTTGTTGATCTCTTCATGCAGATTTCCCGGATATCCACCGGCAAACTCCATGCATCCGAGATCATTGACATTCATATAATTGAAATCTGCATAAATATGGTCACGAAACCTGAAATACAGATCTGGGTCCATGATATTCCCCACACGGCTCTGCACGTAGTTCCTGTCCACGTCACGATAAGCGATGGGCACGCTGTTCATAGCTACAATATTGCAGGCACTACGGTCCTCATCCCCAAAAGGCTTGGGAAGACAAAGGGTGATCTCCACTCCTCCCTGTGCATGCAGTCCTTGAGAGATGCCAAAGTTTGCTGTGGCAAGGCCACCATAAACATGAGGAGGATACTCCCATCCAAACATTAAAACTTTCATAAGGCTTCCTCCTATTTAAATTGATACTTTTCCAGCATTTCCAAAGCACGCAGGATCTCTGCCACATTCATGGCAAAAGACATGGCTCCACGCCCACGGAAAGGTGGGTTCCCATCAAACAGTTCAGAGATCGTCCCCAAGCAATGGTATGACATCTCATCCTCATATCCCACCATCTGTCGCTCAATGAAGCTCAGACGGGTACGCTTATAGAGTTTCAAACTTGCCTCCATATAGAAGCCGCCTAACCAAGGCCAAGCCGTTCCCTGATGGTAAGCATAGTCACGTTGCGTCTGTGGTCCAACATAGATAGGGTTATATCCTCCACTCTTAGGAGACAATGAGCGCAATCCCTTAGGGGTCAACAACTCCTTCGTACAGATATCCAAGATTTTCCGTTTCTGCTCCTGATTTAATGGAGAATAGTCAAAGGCCACAGGGAAGATCATGTTCGGACGGACGCTCCAGTCTACCATCTTGCCATCCACATAGTCATAAAGATAGCCATAGTCGTTCAGGAAGGTATCCAAGAACGACTGCTTGCACACATCTGCACGCGCTTCCAGTTCACCGCCCTTTTCTTCCTTCCCATCAAGCATTGCTAAGGAGGCTGCAAACTTCAATGCATTATACCAAAGAGCGTTAATCTCCACACAATAACCTGTACGTGGGACAACAGGGCGACCATTGGCAGTTGAGTTCATCCATGTCATGGCCACCTGCTTGCCATCGATCTTCACCAGCCCATTATCATCTAAGATAAGGTTAGGATGCTGATTGGCAAGGATGAAATCAACCATATCTTGCACTAATTTCCCATACATCTGAAGGCACTTCTCCTTGCCCAACTCCTTGGCATACTGCTGGATAGCCCAAATACACCAAAGGGGAACATCCGGCTTGTCAATCTCATAGATTTGTACAGAAAGCGGTTTCTTTTCCATGAACTCTCGGAGTCCTCTCTCTGCGGTTTTCATCACCAACTCGAAATAATCCTGTTCATCAATGGACAGGGTCAGTCCTGGAAGGGAAATGAACATATCACGGGCGCGGCACTTAAACCACGGATATCCTGCGAGGAGATAACGGTCATCGTTTTTCTTACGAATATGGAACTGATGGGCTGCGTTGACCAAGCAATGAAAGAAGTTATCCCGTGGACTACGTTCGTCGACTTCCTTGTCAAACAGATTTTTCAAGGAACTTGTCTTGATCTCAGACGTAGAGCCCGAAAAGACGATGCTCTCCCCTTTCCTGATATTCATCTCAAAATAACCTGGCACATATAAGTCTTCATTGGAGGCATACCCACGTTCTTGCTCTTTTGGGTATTCTATCCCTCTGTACCAGTCTGGTTGGAAAACGAACTCATTTTTCTTGCTGAACTGCATATAAAGATCAGGATAGCCTGCATACATGCATGTCTTGATTCCATTATCAACTAAGGAATAATCACGATTAGCAGTTGAATTCTCATGGGTAAATTGACGCACACTCCTAAAAGCCAAGAATGGACGGAAGCGCAATGTCGTCGCAGAATGTGCGTCAACCAAAGTGTAGCGAATCAGGATACGATCTTCATAATGCTGAAAGACAACTTCCTTTTTCAATAAGACGCCACCGACGCGGTAGAGCGTAGTAGGAACCTTGTCACAATTAAATTCCCGGATATACTTGTGACCATTTGGACTGTAATTGTTGCCCTGATATTTATGGAGACCCAGATTGAACTCTGCTCCATGCTGGATGACCGTAACGTCCAAGGAAGAAAGCAAGACATGGCTCTCATCGTCCAGTTCCGGAACAGGGACGACCAACAAGCCATGGTATCTCCGCGTGTTACAGTCTACGATGGTGGAGCAGGAGTACGCTCCCGAACGATTTGTACGTAGCAATTCTTTCGGTAAAGATTCCTCCAGGTTAGTCATCAGAGACTTTTCAAATCGTAGATAACTCATAGTTCTCTATTAAGGTAATTAATGTTGATCACTATACATTTGTGTCTGGCAGGCTTTATCATGATAAGACATCAGGCCATCATACACTGTTTTCAAAATTAGTAAAAATAAAGCAAACCAACAAATAAATGCTCCCAAAAAGTCATAAAAAGTTTTTTTTTATGTTCTATAATATAATTTTCGTCAAATAAAATCCTTATTCAAGAAATAATTACTAATTTTGCAACAAGTTAAAAAGGTTGTAAGGATTATGGCTGCGCAAAGAGAAGTGAGCAAAGGAGAGGTCATACAGGAATTGGACAGATTGTGGGGACCCCTGAATGAAGAGCAACAAAAGTTGTTAGCATCCTCTATGACTCTGCACAAATACAAGAAGAATGAAATTCTCTATAAGGATTCTGAGAGTCCCAATGAGTTGATGTTTCTCATCTTCGGAAAGGTAAAGATTTACAAGGATGGCATCGGGGGAAGGAACCAGATTCTCCGTGTTATCAAGCCTTCTGAGTGCTTTGCCTACCGTGCTTTCTTCGCAAACGAGGACTACAAGACAGCAGGCTCTGCCTTAGAATCGTGTATGGTGGCACTGATACCAATGACGACAGTAGTGAGTATTCTCAAAAAAAACTACAATCTCAGCATTTACTTTATTAGGCACTTGTCTAAAGAATTAGGAGCTTCTGACGACAGGACCGTCAACCTCACCCAAAAACACATTCGTGGTCGGCTTGCTGAAGCCTTGATCTTCCTGCGCGATAGCTATGGACTGGAAGAGGATGGCTCCACACTCAGCATTTATCTCAGCAGGGAGGATTTGGCAAACTTGTCGAACATGACAACAAGCAATGCCATCCGGACACTTTCTGCCTTTGCCAATGAAAAGCTGATAGCCATTGACGGACGGAAGATTAAGCTCATGAACGAACAAGAACTACAAAGAATCTCTGAATTAGGCTAATCTGGAATCAGGAAATTAATGACTTCCTGCTCCACCTTAATAGAGAAAGGACCAACGGGAGTATTCATCAACCGTCCATCCAATCCGACCAAAGCATGCTCCGCAGCTAAGATATTTACTTCTCTTGTCCGATAGGGATGGACACTTTTATGATTCAAGAATTTTCCCTTTATGAACAAATAGATGCCCTCAAACAATTGGGTCATTTCTGGATGGTAAACAACGGAGACATCTAAGAGTCCATTATAAGGAACTGCATTAGGGGTTTGACCGTAGCCTGTAGCATTACCTATGCACACAGTCATCACTCTCCTTTTAATCACATCAGTGTTGATCTTGATATTCATCTTATAATCCAGCCGCTGGAAAACCATCAAGAGAAATGAGAACAAGAAAGACAAGGTCCTTGATCCTCCAAAATAATGGCGAGTTTGCCTCCGTAAATTCATGATTGCAGCCACGAGTCCTATATTCACGCAATTGAGGAAATAGCGATGACAAGCCTCATGGTTCTTGTTGTTGTAGTTGATCCTACCCAAGTCGATCTTTCGCACGCGATGTTGTTTGAGCCACTTGACTGTCTGGTCGGTCTCTCCTTCCCTGAATCCCCAGAAATGGGCGAAATCATTCATCAGCCCGTTGGGAATGACCCCTAAGGAAACCGACTCCCGGACTTTCCGATCAGTCTGCATCAGGCAGTTAACCGCATCATTGAGGGCAGAATCACCCCCAACAATGACGATGGTCTTATACCCATTATTAATCAGCATCTTCACCAATCGTTCAACACTGCCACTTGCCTCGCTCTGAACGAAATCATAATCGATCTTGTTCTCACGAAGGCACTTTTCTATCTTTGCCCAGCGCTTGCGAGGACGAAAAGAATTCTTAGGGCAATAGAGGATGCCCCATCGTGAATCGTTTATCATATATTTTCATTTATAACGTCCCATGCTCTCTCCTGCAAAGATCTCCCAGCAGGATCGACCCAATTGATCCAATGGATTTCCATCCCTCTCCGCTCCATGCCACGGAACCATGTCATTTGCCGTTTAGCAAACTGATGGATAGCAATCTCCAGTTCGGAAAACATCTGGTCGTAAGTGATCTTACCTATCACATATTCTGTCACATACTTATACTCCAATCCATAATAGATGAGATCATCAGCAGGAATTCCTTGCTGGAGAAGTCCCTGAATTTCCTCCACCAACCCATTTTCAAGTCGCTTTCTAAGCCTTTGGGTGATTCTCTTCCTTCTTTCTTCCCTTGAGATGTCAATACCAATGATCAAGGAAGCCACTGCAGGCATTTCCCTCTCCGGCAAAGGATGCTCAAGATTATAAGTTTCAATCTCTATAGCGCGAATAGCCCTTTGCGCTGTATCCACATCAGTGGTATTATGCATGTTAGAATGGTTCTTTGCCTTTAAACCGATAAGGATCTTGGTTAGTTCCACCAGAGAATAACAACTTAGGCGTTTCCGAAGCTCAGGATTCTGAGGGACAGGAGAGAGGGCATATCCTTTTAGCACCGCTTCAATATAAAGACCAGACCCACCACACAGGATAGGTTGAATGCCTCTGCCTACTATCTCCTGGTAGGCAACCATGAAATCTTGCTGGTACTGGAAAAGATTATATTTAGTCCCTGGCTCTACGATGTCTATCAAGTGATAAGGTATATGCTTCCCATGGATCGTATAATCCTCCAAGTCCTTCCCGGTCCCTATATCCATGCCACGGTACACCTGCCTGGAGTCGGCACTGATAATCTCTCCATTCAGCCGATCTGCCAACTCTACTGCAAGGGCAGTCTTGCCACAAGCTGTAGGACCAAGTATCGTTATCATCTTCATGGTTGCAAAAATAAGCAAAAAATGACATTCCGGCAAATTGGAAACAAAAAAAAACCATTCTCCCCGAAGGGAGAATGGAAAAATCATTAATGAAAACTTCACAGTTATTTCATTTCTGCGAAGTATTTGATTGTACGTACCATCTGAGAAGTATAAGAGTTCTCGTTGTCATACCAAGAAACAACCTGTACTTCATAGGTATCGTCGTCAATCTTCACTACCATTGTCTGAGTAGCATCGAAGAGAGAACCATAACGCATACCAAGAATATCAGAAGATACGATCTCTTCGTCATTGTAGCCAAAGCTCTCGTTAGCGGCAGCCTTCATTGCCTCGTTGATCTTCTCAACGGTAACGTCCTTGCCCTTTACGACAGCGTAAAGCAATGTAGTAGAACCATCTGGAACAGGTACACGCTGAGCAGCACCGATCAGCTTGCCATTCAGTTCAGGGAGAACAAGGCCAATAGCCTTAGCTGCACCTGAAGAAGCAGGAGTGATGTTGCAAGCACCTGCACGGCTACGACGAAGGTTACCCTTGCGCTGTGGACCGTCGAGGATCATCTGGTCGCCTGTATAAGCGTGGATGGTCTGCATGATACCAGTCTGGATTGGATATACATTATTCAGAGCTTGTGCCATAGGAGCCAAGCAGTTTGTTGTACAAGATGCTGCGCTGATGATCTTATCATCTGCAGTCAAAGTCTTATGATTAACATTGAATACGATAGTCTTCAAGTCATTGCCAGCAGGCGCAGAGATAACGACCTTCTTTGCACCAGCCTTCAGGTGAGCCTCTGACTTAGCCTTAGAAGTATAGAAGCCTGTGCACTCGAGAACTACGTCTACATCGAGCTCGCCCCAAGGTAATTCAGCTGCGTTTGGCTTAGCATAGATAGTGATTTCCTTGCCGTCTACAGTGATAGAACCAGGAACCGTAACTGTGCGACCGTCCTCAGCGTACTGAGCGTCCTTGTACTCTACAGTGTGCTTTTTCTCACCACCGATGATGCCCTGATAGCCACCGTGTGTGGTATCATACTTCAGAAGCTGGGCAAGCATCTTCGGGCTTGTCAGGTCGTTGATAGCAACAACGTCATAGCCAGGAGCTGCAAACATCTGGCGGAAAGCGAGACGGCCGATACGACCGAAACCATTAATAGCTACTTTTACCATTTTACTTTTGTTTTTATTAAAGATAACACTATATTAAATAATCTTTTTCCCCTTTTCGCACGCAAAGATACAAAATATTTTCTATATTTGCATGCAATTAGAGTATTAAAATATACAAAAACCATCTTCGGCGGGAATAAGTTTTGACAGATATTATTCTTTCCTCGCCATTGTGGCAAGTCGATGTAGCAAATTACATTATTAATTATATTAAGCAGATAAAAGTTATGGGAAAGTTTATCCAAGAATTCAAGGAATTCGCAGTAAAGGGAAATGCCGTTGACATGGCAGTCGGCGTTATCATCGGTGGAGCCTTTGGAAAAATTGTGTCGTCAATCGTTGATGATTTGATCATGCCACCTATCGGCTGGCTGATTGGAGGCGTTAATTTCACTGATCTCAAAATCAAGTTGCCAGCAGAGAAGATCGCTGACGGCATCCAAATGCAGGCTGCCACAATTAACATCGGATCCTTTGTCCAGAATCTGATCGACTTTATCATCATTGCCTTTTGTGTGTTCTTGCTCGTGAAGGGAATAAACAAACTTGCGGGAAAGAAAAAACCTGAGCCGGAAGTTCCCAGCGTACCAGAACCTTCCAATGAAGAAAAGCTGTTAGGGGAGATCCGAGACTTACTGAAGAACAAGTAGGAGAACAGACCCTAAGGATAGCCTTATCCTTGTTCGCTTACGCGCAACTTTTCTCGCCATGGCAGAGCTCTATCAAGCTTAGCTCTGCTCATTTGGCTGAACGAAAGCGTTGGATTTCAGTAAACATAGCGATCAGGATGTTAAACGTGAGCTATCATGCAAAATTCTCGAGAGAATTTGATCCATTCGTGGATGTTTTGCACAGCAAAAGCATAAGTGGCACCATAAATTCTCGAGAGAATTTAGCAAAAGATGTGCTTTTCTTGTCAACCTCTTGTCAACCTTTGACAACCTCAAAACAGGTTGCAAGCCCGATAAACACTGGGGTTTGACGGGTTTGACAACCTGTCAACCTATTTGCGAAAAAAAGTGCAGTATTACCAAAAAAGAGGATGCATCAGAATACGTTTTGATGCACCCTCTTGGATGATATAGGTTACGACCTGTCATCTTTTTGCCTCGTGCCCACAGGAAAGACTTGTCACAAAGATGTCCCTGCCATGGGCACGGGAAGTAAGCATTTCTATGGGATATCCTATTCCCATTCAATAGTCGAAGGTGGCTTGGAGGAGATATCATAGCATACTCTGTTAACCCCCTTTACCTTATTGATGATTTCATTAGAAACCTTCGCCATGAAATCATAAGGCAGGTGTGCCCAATCGGCTGTCATGGCATCCTGACTGGTTACCGCTCTCAAAGCTACCGGATGTTCATAAGTACGCTCATCGCCCATGACACCAACGCTTCGGATCGTACTCAACAGGATTGTACCTGCCTGCCAAACATGATCATATAAGGATGTGCCATCAGGCATTGTATACTGATGCATGTTCTCTATATAGATATCATCCGCATCCTGCAAGATCCGCACTTTCTCACGAGTAATATCACCTAGAATACGAACGGCCAGACCAGGACCGGGAAATGGATGGCGCTTGATCAAACGCTCAGGCATCTCCAACTGATAGCCTACCCTTCTCACCTCATCCTTGAAAAGCCATTTCAGTGGCTCACACAACTGCAGCTTCATATCCTTGGGAAGCCCACCTACATTATGGTGACTCTTGATCGTCATTCCCGTGATGCTCAGGCTCTCAATACGGTCGGGATAGATCGTACCTTGTGCCAACCACTTTGCATCCGTGATCTTCTTTGCCTCAGCATTGAACACCTCCACAAAGTCACGCCCGATGATCTTACGTTTTTTCTCAGGATCTGTAACTCCCTCTAAGTCTTTGAAAAATTTGTCACTGGCATCTATGCCGATCACATTCAATCCTAAGCCTTGGTAAGCATCCATGACTTTTTGGAACTCATTCTTCCGCAGCATCCCATGATCGACGAATATGCAAGTAAGGTTATTCCCTATGGCACGATGTAATAAAGTAGCGCAAACACTGGAATCGACGCCACCACTTAGCCCGAGGATCACGCGGTCATTCCCTAACTGGTTCTTCAACTCCTGTACGGTCGTCTCTACAAAAGAAGCCGCACTCCACTCCTGACGACTCCCACAAATATCGACGACGAAATTCTTAAGCAATTGCTTGCCCTGAACCGTATGGTATACTTCAGGATGGAACTGTACTGCCCACAGGGGATTCTTGGTACTCGCATACGCAGCGAATCGCACATCGCCTGTTGATGCGATGACATGGCAATCGTCAGGAATCGCCGTGATCGTATCTCCATGGCTCATCCATACTTGGGAATTTTCTGAGAATCCTTTAAAAAGAGGATTGTC
Organism: uncultured Prevotella sp.; assembly: GCA_900316015.1. Lineage (GTDB taxonomy): Bacteria > Bacteroidota > Bacteroidia > Bacteroidales > Bacteroidaceae > Prevotella. The sequence continues at coordinate 95,445 of ONBG01000006.1, forward strand.
AACATCAAACTGCTGAAGATTGGCACGACCATACTCACGCGTGTTAGTCTTCTCAACCTTACCGCCACAAGTATAAGCTATATATTGGGCACCATAGCAGATACCCAACACTGGAACCTTACCGACAAACTGACTCAGGTCAACCCGAAAGGCCTCTGGGTCATGGACAGAATAAGGGGATCCACTGAGAATAACACCAATCACGGAAGGGTCATCCTTAGGGAACTTGTTGTAAGGGATAATTTCGCAGAAGGTGTCAAGCTCACGAACACGACGACCAATCAACTGAGTGGTCTGTGATCCAAAATCCAAAATAATTATCTTCTGTTGCATCATAATATATAATTAAGCGTAAGATTCATTGTTTCAATTCCTTTAGGAATGACACTGCATCCTTTAAGGTTTCCTGCTTACCCACATCCATGAGCTTCAATCCATCACTCAAATAACCGTGAATGCAGAGACGGTTGCAATTCTGGATATAGAAGTCCATAATACTGAACTTGTCTGGATAAGGCTCCATCACCTGGAACACTGTTGGCGACACAACATGTATGCCTGCAAAGGCGGCCTTGTGTAAGTTAGAAGAAGAGGGATCGGCGAGTAGCTTCCTTGCCTCCGATGGAACCCAATCGTATGGGGTCCTTATTTCTCCCGTTTCAACATTCACCCAGCCTACCATCCGGTTATCGGGAGAAAAGAGCAGATAGCGTTTTGTCTTACGGTCACTGACCAATAAGACTGCATCATACAACTGCTGTCCTTCAACGCAATGAGCAGAAAATGTATAAAAAGCTTTCAAGTCAACATTGCTGAGGATATCGACATTATGGATCAGAATGGGCGACATGGGGTCAAAAAATGGATATGCTTTCTTGATACCGCCGCCTGTATCTAACAGACATTCACTTTCGTCACTGATCCGAATATCAAGTCCGAAATGATCGTTTTCTTTCAAATAGTCTACAATCTGACTTGCGAAATGATGCACGTTAACCACGATGCGGTGAAAGCCTGCGTCCTTCAACCGGAAGATAACGCGCTTGAGCAACGGTTCTCCGCCCACTTCCACCAGGGCTTTAGGTTTATGATCAGTCAGAGGTTTCAACCGAGTACCCAACCCTGCAGCAAAAATCATCGCTTGTTCCATATCATGGATCCTTGAAATCGTTTTTATCCTGCAAAGATAATCATTTTCAGTGAGTCTGCCAAGAAATTGATCACTTCTTGGCAGATAATACACAATTGATATTCTGTTCACGATGGCACACATGCACTTCAACGCCAAATTTGTCATGAATATGTTCTGCCAAATGTTGGGCACAATAGACGCTTCTGTGTTGTCCGCCAGTACATCCGAAAGAGAACATCAGACTGGTAAATCCACGCTGGACATATCGCCTAACATGGTGATCTGCCAAACGGTATACACTCTCAAGGAAGGTTAGAATCTCCCCATCATCCTCTAAGAAGCGAATGACAGGCTCATCCAATCCTGTCAACTTTTTGTACGGCTCATATCGGCCAGGATTATGGGTACTCCTACAATCAAAGACATAGCCTCCCCCATTCCCTGTTGGATCCTCTGGAATTCCCTTACGATAAGAAAAACTATAGACGCGAACAACCAAAGGACCAGTACCATCATACTTTGAGAAAGTAGCAGGACCATCCAAGGGATTAGACTTGTAAACAGTAGTCTCTGTCGTCCGATAGCCATCCGATCGAGGTGCCAAGGGTTGTTTCTGAGGGGCAAACTGTGGAAGTTCCGTTAACCTTGTCAACAGATCCATCAAATAGGGATACGGAAACAGTTTCCGCAATTTCAGCAGCTCCCGCAGATTATCCATGGCGGGAGGAATACTATCAAGAAAATGTTGTTTATGCTCAAAGTAGCCCCGGAATCCATAAGCCCCTAAGACCTGGAGTGTACGGAACAGGACAAATTGACTGAGCCGTTCCACAAAATGGCGGACATTAGGCACTTCCGTGTAGTTCTTAAGCGAATGATAGTATTCATAAACAAGTTCACGGCGCAACTTAAAAGGATATTTTGCAGATGCTTGCCATAGGAACGAGGCAAGATCATAATAGAATGGTCCTTTCCTGCCACCTTGGAAGTCAATAAAATACGGTTTCCCCTCCGCATCCAACATTATATTGCGCGCCTGAAAATCACGATATAGGAAACAGTCCATCGACTCAGCAGTAAGATCCTTGGCAAACAATCTAAAGTTCGCTTCCAACTTAAGCTCATGGAAATCCAGTTCCGTAGCCTTCAAGAAGCAATACTTGAAATAGTTCAGGTCGAACAAGACACTGTCTACATCAAATACGGGTTGGGGATAACAATTGCTCCAATCCACGCCCCTTGCTCCAAGGATCTGGATTTTAGGCAATTCCCTGATCGTCTTTGAAAGGAGTGTCTTCTCATACTGGTTATACCTTCCACCGGCTTCTCTCCCCCCTTTGATGGCATCAAACAGCGAGGTATGGCCCAAATCAGTCTGTAGATACCGTAACTCATCCTTACTAACAGCAAGGATACGGGGAACGGGCAACTGATTCTGCGAGAAATGCCGGGCAAGATAGACAAAAGCATGGTCCTCGTCCCTACTGGTTCCTATTACCCCAATCACCGTCTTGCCATCTACGCCCCACATACGGAAGTATTGACGATTACTGCCTGCACCCGGAAGTTTCTCTACTTGGACTGGTTCCTGGCCGCTCCAAGACTGGTAAAGTTCTACTAACTGTTTCATTCTGCGTCAACGATCTATGTGTCTGATACAACTTGAACCATCATTTGTCCTTCCGACGATGACGATCACGATATTCGTTGTAGAAGTTCTCCCCTACAAACAGCAACAACAAAATGCCTAAAGACATGAAAAAGGAGTGGGTCAGGATGTATAGACCGCCACAGACAACCAAGAAAAGGAAGAACATCTTCCAGTCAATTTTTTGTTTCATGGTACAAAGATACAGCAAAGCCAGAAGAAAGCAAAATAATTCTCCCTTTATTTTAAGGCGCAAAAAAAATCGGATGTCATCACGACAACCGATTTCCAAAAAACAAACTACTTAAAAACTAATCTACTAAAACAAATCAAAAAAATATGTTCGTCGGATTAAATCCGATACTTTCTTATTTCTCCAATTGCAAAATTAATAACTTATTCTTTGCACACAAAACTTTTCTTGGAAAAATTCAGCTCTTTTTCTAAAAAAAACATAAAAGGGAGATGATGCCCGAAGCATCATCCCCCCTTTTGTTATCTATAGTTTGCAAAATTACATCATTCCGCCCATTCCTGGCTGAGGTGCTACCGGAGCAGCCTTTGGCTCTGGCTTATCGCAGATCAAGCATTCTGTTGTGAGGAACATACCTGCAATGGATGCAGCATTCTCAAGAGCGACACGTGCTACCTTCGCAGGATCGATGACACCAGCCTTACGCAGGTCTTCGTAAACGTCACTATGAGCATTGTAACCATAGTCTCCCTTGCCCTCGCGGACTTTCTGAACTACAACGGCACCCTCACCGCCAGCATTGATAACAATCTGCCGAAGCGGTTCCTCGATGGCACGTTTCACGATGTTGATACCTGTCTGCTCATCTGCATTGTCACCCTTGACATTCTCCAAAGCTTCCTGAGCACGGATGTAGGTTGTACCACCACCGGCAACAACACCTTCTTCAAGGGCAGCACGTGTTGCACACAATGCATCGTCCACACGGTCTTTCTTCTCCTTCATCTCAACCTCTGAGTTGGCACCGACATAGAGTACGGCAACACCACCCGCAAGTTTGGCCAGACGCTCTTGGAGTTTCTCCTTGTCATAAGAACTCTTGGTATTGGCAATCTCGTTCTTAATCTGGTTGACACGATCCTTAATATTTTCCTTAGCTCCACCGCCATTCACAATGGTTGTGTTGTCCTTCGTAACGGTAACCTTCTCGGCAGAACCTAACATTTCCAAGGTAGCCTGTTCCAGTTTCAGACCCTTGTCCTCACTGATGACAACACCACCTGTAAGCACTGCGATATCCTCAAGCATTGCCTTACGACGGTCGCCAAAGCCCGGAGCCTTCACTGCACAGATCTTCAAGCTACCACGCAGACGGTTTACAACCAATGTGGTCAGTGCTTCAGAATCTACATCTTCGGCAATCACCAATAATGGGCGACCACTTTCGGCTGCGGGCTGCAGGATAGGCAAGAAATCCTTCAAGTTAGAAATCTTCTTGTCATAGATCAGGATATAAGGATTCTCCATCACGCATTCCATCTTCTCTGTATCCGTAACGAAGTAGCCAGAGAGATAACCGCGGTCGAACTGCATACCTTCAACGACACCAATATGGGTATCACGGCTCTTGCTCTCCTCGATGGTAATTACACCATCCTTGCTCACCTTGCGGAAAGCATCAGCCAGCAACTTACCGATTTCAGGATCGTTGTTAGCAGAAACTGCGGCAACCTGCTCAATCTTGTCATAATTGTCGTTCACTTGCTCTGCATTCTCCTTGATATAGTCAACAACAGCCTTAACTGCCTTGTCGATACCACGTTTCAAGTCCATGGGATTAGCACCAGCTGTCACATTCTTTAATCCTTCGTTGGCAATAGCCTGTGTCAGGATCGTAGCTGTCGTCGTACCATCACCTGCATCATCACCCGTCTTGCTGGCAACGCTCTTCACAAGCTGAGCACCTGTGTTCTCGAACTTATCTTCCAGTTCTACTTCCTTAGCAACGGTGACACCATCCTTGGTAATCTGTGGAGCGCCGAACTTTTTCTCGATCACTACATTACGTCCCTTAGGACCTAAGGTTACCTTGACTGCATTAGCCAACTGATCAACGCCCTTCTTAAGAAGGTCGCGAGCCTCAACATTATATTTAATTTCTTTAGCCATAATTCAAATTGATTTTAAATGAAACAAATAGATGAAAGATTAATCCTCAACAACAGCAAGAACGTCACTCTGACGCATCATCAGGTATTTCTCACCTTCATTCTCAAGCTCTGTACCTGCATATTTGCCATAGAGAACGGTGTCTCCTTCTTTCAGAACCATAGGGTCATCCTTCGTACCATGACCGACAGCAACAACCTTACCACGCTGTGGTTTCTCTTTTGCTGTATCAGGAATAATGATTCCACCTACTTTTTCTTCAGCTGGTGCAGGAAGTACCAGCACTCTGTCTGCTAATGGTTTAATTTTCATAATGCTACTATTTAATTATTTATTAATTCCAATTGTCAAGACGAACGTGACTAAAGAGCCTCCCTTCGTCTAACTTCACGGGAGACATAACGAAAATCGTGCCAAAACTGTCAGATGACAATTTTGGCACGACGTGACTGACACTTCTGTCAGTTTTCTCTCCTTAGATCTACAATCCTATTGGGGCAACTCTCCCAAGTCGACGAACTTGCCGCGCGCCTTCCGCTCTGCAATCAATGTCTGTAATTTCCTACGCCGATTGGGTGCGATCCATTTACGGGCAAAGATATTCGGGATGGCCACGCCTAAGGCAATCATAATGATCAATAAGGAACCGTTGATCGCGTTATGGGTGGCAAAGGTCACCTCCCCTACGATACCTTGCATGTCGATGATACCGTACAAGGCACGATACATCAAGACTCCTGGCACCATGGGAATGACTGCTGGGATGGAAATACACTGATGGGGCGTATGGAGAACATGCACAACTTTGATATTAATGATACTGATCATGGCTGACCCACACAGGGTACCAATGATCGGTCCTAAGTCTAAGCCTATATTCCCGTTGCTCGGACCTAAGTTAATGAAATTACGCGAACAAACAGCGATGATCCCGCCAATGCCAATCCAAGGCATCAGACGCTTCGGAGTATTGTAGATGGTAGCGAATCCCATGGCCGAGATCCCTGCTGCTAAGGCATACTCTCCAAAAGTATGGTGTGGGGTCATGCTCAGGTCCTTGACAAAATTATCGATTCCACATACCTTGATGGCCAAGGCAATGCCAAAGGACATGGCGACGATCATCAACATCGTATTCGTAGCCCTGACCAGACCGGTCTCAATATGGTTATCCAACATATCATTGACGAAATTGATCAACGGAACGCCCGGCACGATAAAGAGTGCGCATGCCATCAAAGGATGCCAAGGCGTTTCTGAGTACAACAAAGGCTGGAGAGCTACAGGAACATATGACATCACCTGTGGTGTGGAGATTAAGGCGGAAGCCCATGCCAACAGAGTTGAGACAAAGGCTGCTACGGCAAAGTTGGCGTAAAGGTTAGAGCCCAAATGGTTCAAGTACATCCTCAACCGGTTACCAAGAATAGCTGAGATGGAGGCATAGAAGAATGCCGGCCAGTCACATCCGAACTGGATGCAGAACCCGCCACAGGCAAAGCCCGCGCAAATGGCTACCATCCACTCGTTATAAACACGTGGCTTCGTGGCAATCCGCTCCAATTCTTCGCTGAATTTGTCAAGAGAGTAATCCTCACGGATCGCTGTCCATGTCAACTTACTGACATCTTGGATGATCGTCATGTTGATGACATGCTTGTCACAACGCTGCATCTTCGTAAAGGAATGCTCCTCATCACTCAGGTTCACGGTGAGCATATAGTAGTCAATCCCTATATGCAAGTTCTCTTCCGGCAGACCCAAATAAGCGGCCGCACGCTTCATGTTCCTTAATATGCGGCTGGTATCTGCTGAACTTTCCATTAACAACTGTCCGGTGCGGAGCAACAAGTCCAACTTCCTGCACAAGACCTGCTTAGAGTTATTCTGAACGCTACAGTCCATCATTTTAATCTGGTATTTTCCCTTTATCCTAAGAACACAATTTGTCCCACCTTTCATTTCGAGTGCAAAGGTAATAAAAATACGAGATATTCAAAGCATTCTTGCTGATTTATTTTCTTTCATATCCGCTCACATCTTTTAGTACTTTGTACCCGGTATTCCAGCTTAGCCTGCTTTTTTGTCCCAATTTCTCTTTACTGGAGATGGACATCGCTCAAGAAAATGTCTCTTGATGCATCATCCTTCATCCCTGTCATGATAAAGCCTGCCAGGAAGTCAGCATCTATTGCTCTTACATTATTAATAGAAAGGGGCTCTACGAGAGCGTTCCTTGACATCTTTGGGGTCACGGTTCCTTCAACCCGTAGTGATATAGATGGGAACATGATAGAGAAATGGTCAAAGATTCTTTCAATCAAGACGCCATTTATTGGTCAGGGGGAAAGTTTCTGGGCTTACAATAAAAAATGCCACTATCCTCACGGACAACGGCATTTCCTTACAAAACTAAATTAACCACTAAAAAAAATTCTTTTGAACCGCTTTCGCGGGAATACATTCACTATATATACCTTTCACGTGCAAAGATACAAAGTTATTTTGAATGGTGCAAGTTTTTTAAGAAGAAAATTTCGAAAAAGCATGTTTTTTCTTTGAATTTGACAAAATTTAACCCATTTCCCTAACACTTTGCTTCCTTAAAAACGTTTTAAACGTACTATCTTCCACGATGCAGTCTCCTACTTGAAGTAATATAGGAAAGTAGCAATCCCCTGCAAGGCAGGCTTACGCTGTCCCTCTATCTCGATGCGGAAATCAATTTCTGTCTTGCAAATGCCATGGAGATTGGCAATACCATGAAGCTTTGTTACCAAACGAACACGGCTACCTACTAAGACTGGCTGACCGAAACGCATTTTGTCCATGCCATAATTCACCAACATCTTGATATTGTTGACCTCGATGATCTGGCTCCATAAATAGGGGAGCAAGGAAAGAGTAAGGTATCCATGGGCAATAGTGCTCTTATACGGACTCTCCTTCTTCGCGCGTTCCACGTCTACATGGATCCACTGATGGTCGGAAGTAGCATCTGCAAAACCGTTGATTCGGTCCTGCGTTATCTGCAACCACTCTGAGCATCCCAACTCCTCACCCAAGTGTGAGGCAAACTCTTCATACGAATTGACTATTAATTTTGCCATAGTTATATTGAAATAAGAATGAATAATCATGGATTTACAGGCATGAGAGCCGATAAAGGGCACATGCATGGGGTTCTAATTGTACGCTAACCTTAGACGAGGCTATGCCTAAAAACTTGTTTCGCCACATATCGACAATCTTAAACTTTCCTCTCAAGCCCAATGCGCTTAATGAGGTCCTTATGTTCAATTCCTGACTGTCACTTACATTAAAGAAAGCAACATAAACCTCGCCTGTCTTCGGATGCTTAGACGCAACGATCAAGCGAGAATCGTCACGGTAAACCTGATGGACCTGTTCTGCCTCCGCATGCATTCTCAATACTTCTTGATTGGTAAGGAGTGAGCGGGTGAAATCATCCAAGGTAGGCAGGTCGCCACCAAAAAAGAGGGGCGACTTGAAGATGGAGAAGAATGTCATGAGGGAATATTGCTCATCGCGAGTCAGTCGTGTCATCCTATCCCCTCCCCTTTCTCCACGAATAGAAAGGTGCCCCAACGGGATCATGTCACAGTCTGGCCACGTACCTTTTTGAATATAAGGATACCACTGCTCCGCTACTTTCATCAAATGAGTCAGGTCGCCCCACACATCCCAAACATCATTTACCATTCTCCATTGGTTTGCGTGAGAAGAAACATGGGCGGCAGCCGCTATGGGTGTTTCTCCAGGAGAAGTACTCAAGATGATAGGTCGCCCGGTCTGATCAATGGCTTTCCTAATCATATTGATCTCATCTTCATGGTAGACAGGAGCAGAAAGATCATCAACCTTGATAAAATCGACGCCCCAACTGGCATAGAGATCCATAATGGAATTATAATATTCCTGTGCCCCAGGCTTATCTGCAAGGACCGTATAGTTATCATGTAGCCAAGTACATTGTCCTTCTTGGGTAGCGATCTGATCAGCTGTTATCCCTTGGGTACCCTTCACTAACTGATGGCGCAACACTGCCTGCTTCGGGATTCCTCGCATGATATGTATCCCGAACTTCAACCCAAGCCGGTGGACATAGTCAGCCAACTCCTTAAATCCCCTTCCGCCTTTCGAGGATGGGAACCTATTTTCTGCAGGGATATAGCGTCCAAACTCATCCAGGCAATAGATAGGGTCCTTCTCATTATATCCGCCAGCCTTCGTGTTAGCGACAAACCACCGGATATCGACGACAATATACTGCCATCCATAAGGCTTCAGGTTCTTCGCCATATAATCTGCTGCGGCTTTCACTTCTGATTCTGTAACCGTGGGACCATAACAGTCCCAGCTGTTCCAACCCATGGGAGGTGTGGGTGCCCAATCCTTAAATGACTGAGCTTTGACTATATTTACGACGAGAACGAGCCAGACTGCCATCCCCATAAAAAGAATTTTCCTCATACAGATATTTCATTGATTCCTGCTGCAAAAGTACTCATTTTATTTTGCATGGCAACAGAATTGCCCCAACTTTCATCAGCAACTTTTCGTCCCCTCTATCTTCCCACCTTTTTTCTTATATTCACTCGGGCTTACCCCATAGAACGATTTAAAGGAACGGTAGAAATAGGACTGTTCTTGGATCCCAACCTCATAGCAAACTTCACTCACGTTCAAGTTCCCTTCTGACAACAGGCGGGCAGCTTTTTCCATCCTGAGTTTCATTATATATTTATTAGGAGAAAGTCCTGTCAATTTCTTGATTTTCCCATAAACCATCGTCCTCCCGACATGCAGGCTGACAGCCAAATTATCAATGGTAAATTCAGGGTCTTTTAGATGCCCATTCATGATCTCTATGGCATTCTCCAAAAAGTGATGGTCAGCTACAGACGTCAATATTTTCGGCTCTTCCAATTCTTGCTTTTGGGGGATTGCCCTTTCTTGGCTTGCCTTCTGATCCCTTTTCCAACGAATAAGTTGTGCCATTCTGGCAATCAGGACCTTGAAATTGCAGGGCTTTACCACATAGTCATCAGCCCCAGCCTGATACGCCTTGATCTGATGCCCCTCGTCATCAAGTGCCGTTAACATGATGACAGGGATGTTCGTTAATTGGGGATTGCTTCTGATCTGCCTGACAACCTGATAACCATCCAGCTTTGGCAACATCACATCGCAAAGGATCAATGAAGGCGGATTTGCGAGGATGCCCTCAACGCCCTCCTGTCCATCCATATAGCGATCGACCCTAAAATAGGTACTTATCTCTTCTTTCATTTGTCCCATCATGTCTGTATCATCTTCGATGATAGCTACATGTAACATATTAATGGGATCTCCGCACACTGTGTCCAAGCATGAAAGTTCCTCCGTTGCCAGGGTCTCTTTGGATTGGCAGAAGACTTGACGACCAGTTACTTCGTCGTCTTTATAAGCAGCATCATCAACAGGCAGCATTACCTTGAACACGGTTTCATGATCCTTGCGCTCATAGACTAAGGAGCCATGGTGCAAGATTGCCATCTGCTGTGCCATATAGAGTCCTATCCCCATCCCGCCCTGGGATACATAACCATGCATGAACGGCTGGTAGAGATGCAGAAGTTTTTCCTCCTCTATCCCTGGACCACTATCTGAGACCGATAATAAAAGCTGATCATGGTCCTTCGTCAGTTGTACGGTGACGGATCCTCTCTGTGGCGTATATTTCAAGGCATTGGAAAGTAGATTATACATATATGTTTTTCGCGAAAGCGATGATATCGCCATAAGACACGACCAAATGCTCGTTGCCCGTACTTACTTTACGGAACTCCATCAATTGATTGATTAGTTTTGATAACCTTTGCACGCCGTGTGCTGCCGTAAGGACCAATTTCTTCCGTGGTTTCTCCGAGGGATCTTCTTTCATCTTGCCAATTGAAGTCTGGATAATTGACAGGGGCGTTCGGAATTCATGAGCGATATGAGTAAAGAAATTCAACCGAAACTCGTTCAGTTGCCGGTCAAATTGCAACTGTTGATGAAGTTGGAATTTCTCCCTTGCATTCTTTGTCATCCAATAAGTTAAGCTTCCCATCAACAGGATATAAAAGAACCACGCCCAACCCGATAAGAACCAGGGCTTACAGATCACGATCTCAAAGAGGGTTTCATTTTTCTGATCACCCATCTTACGGACATGGAAGATGTAATGACCAGGTGACAAGTTATTATATTCTGCCTTATTCAGAATGGTTCCATCATGCCAGTCTCTGTCAACTCCTTCCATATAATACTGATATAAGCAAGAAGAAATCCTTGCATAGTCAAAATCGGAAAAAGACATCGTGATAGAATTCTGGTCATAAGGCAACTCTACCCTCTGCTTTTGCCCTGAAATGGTATTTAATTTGTCATAAACAGACTGACCGCCTACCAAAATATCCGTAATCAATATCTTTTTATGATTGACGTCTGTAACATCACCACTAATTTTCAAAAGCCCCTTCATCGTCCCGAAATACAATTCACCCTTGGGTCCTTTACAAGAAGCATTTTCAGTAAACATATTGCCCAAGGTTGTCTGAGAAAAGTCATAGTTTGCTACGATATCTCTCTTCTGGTTGATGCGCACGATACCGCTTTCTTGCGCCACCCAAAGATTGCCATACCGGTCCTCATTAATAGACCGTATCGTATTGACAGATAGTCCATTCGTAGTATTGATAAGTCGTTCTATACTCACGCGGTCTCCTTTGCAATCCATCACGCATAGACCCTTACCTACGACTCCTGCATATAACTTACCTGTATGGGAATAATAGATTGTGATAATCTCGTTGCCTGGAAGGTTACTGTTTTCTGTACCATAACGTTTGAAATGACTTTCAGTAACATGCTTATTCCAAGTATCCACGCAAAAGATCCCATCATTTGTAGCCATCCATAGCCATCTGTTCTCTGACATCTGCAGATTATGCATCCGGGCTATATTAATGCTCTTATTCAGGAATTGCCGGGAAGTCAACCTTCCTTTATCCCATGTAAATAGCATCAGTCCCCCATTAAAGGTAGCTGCCCAAATACGCCCGTACCTGTCTATTTGGATGTCCGTAAACCAGTCAAAAGGAATATAATGGTCTTTGCTCTTCGTCCCATAATATACGCCATCAATGAATAGCCCAGAAATCGTTGCAATATACGTATGGCTTGCGTCTTGCAGGATATTATAGATCAAGGAACCCGTTCTATTCAGCAATGTACAGTGCTCTGACACAGGATCATAATCAAAAAGATTGCCATTCATGACCCCAATCAGGATATGGCCATTTTTCGCCTCGTAAACGGCGCGGACATAAAGAGAAGACTCTAACTTTGCGCTGCTCTCTGGATAAATATACTGGACAGTAAACCGTGACATGTCGGACGCCAACGTAATCCCTGCATCTTCATTTCCAAGCCAAATGTTATCACTATGGTCAACAAAAATACAAGTGAGGAAATTAGAATAGAAAAAGGGATTCTTATCTTCTGCCAGATAATGGAGAAGATCACCCTTGACAGGATCATAGCTGAAGAGTCCATTTCCGTAGGTAGCAATAAAAAAAAGCCCTTTTGAATTTCTTGAAATGCTATATTTGTTAAAGCGCGTACTGGACAGCCCTGTGTTCCTTACCAATTGCAATGTTTTCGTTTTCCCTTTGTGGCCAATCACAAACAAATGGCCCTCTTGATCGGTCTCAAAACGATAATCCGGATACATTGCTACCAGTCTTCTGCCTGTTTGTTTCTCCCGTGGCAGTTCTTTCATGTCATAGTGGACAAACCGTGAAGACCGAAGGTCATATATCACTTGATGATGCGTAATGGTACGCAATAATAGTTGATGATGGTCCTTGCTCAGGCGCATGGCACCAATCCCCTCTACCTTCGGAAGTCCAGATTGCTTTCCTGTCTGGGTGAAATGATAGAAATTATAGCCATCAAAACGGCACAAGCCACCCCGAGTCCCTATCCATATAAAGCCATCGTCATCTTGCAGGATGCAATAGACATCGCTGCTCAGCAAACCGTCTTGAGCCGAGATTCTCCTACTTAGATAGTAAGATCCCTCGGCATAACCATGGAAGAAAAAGAGTAATATCAGTGTGAATATGATGACACTATGCTTCATTTGTTTTAATTTCATGCAAAGGTAAGCATTCCCCTCAAATTATCCAAATGAAAAAAAGGAAAAGAGAAGCATTCTCACGAACACTTCCCTTCCTTATTATTAGTTCCGGCTCTTGCCGAAGAACCCGTATACACATGATGATTCTAAAGGGCATCCAATGAACTAATAACGCTTATTGCATGATATAAACCTAATATCCAGGATTCTGCTGAGCTGCCTTTTCTTCAGAAGTCAAGGCTTTCCCATCTTTTTGGATCGCATCCAAATAGGTTTGAGGAATCGGTCGCAACAAATGATGCTCGTCTATGTTGGGAGCAGCATCCTTGTTGAATGCCTTGGCACGGGATACTAACGTTTTCGTGCGAGCCAAGTCCACCCAGCGGACAAGTTCTCCAAACATCTCACGTGTCTTCTCATTGAGCAGGAAGCACATGGCCACGTCATACTGACTGGACAGTCCCAATTTTTTCACGATGGCTTGGTCTTCAGCAGGCAACTTGTCTACCTGACTGATATCTGACACATCCAGATGGGAAGACTGTTTGTCGAGACTGCCTAATGGCAGGTTGTTCGATTCGTAGTAAGTACTCCGGTTGATATATGAGCCAATACCTTGCTGTTTGATGAACACATTCCAGCCCAGTGCGCTTTCATTCCAAGCAGCTCCGCCGTTTACATGTTCCTCACGATTCTCTCCTACTTTCCATTGTGCTCTTTCACGGATGATGTTCAGATATTTGGTAGCTGACGCATAATCGCCTTTACGGATGTATGCCTCGGCAATGAAGAAATAGTCTTCTGCCGACCGTGCAAGGATTCCATCACGGTTGCCCTTTTCCTCATTGATGGTAGAGCGGGAACCGTCGACCCACTTGCTGCAAGGCGCGAAGTACTTAATATAAGCATCATCTTCCAAAGGCTTGTCAGCACTCGTTGTGCCGGAAGGATACTCCACAAAGGTTGTAGGCACCTTCTTGCCGGATTCTGCATCTACGCCAACCTCATTGTTCCTGACTGCACTGAAACGGCTATCGCCTGGCTTGTTAAGGATGAACATCACGGCAACATCGCCTAAGTCATGTCCTGCCAATGTATTGTTCTGGCGAAGCTTGGTACGGAAAGATTTCCACATACGTGAGTCGTTGACATGATCGAAGACATTATAAGCATAATAGGTTGAACGCAGACGGTTATACTCACGCTCACCAGGGATATCTCGCTGCATACCGGGAAGGTCCTTATACTGGCTCGTGAAATACAAGTGCATGCTATTGCCATAATTCGGCTTTGAGGCTTCTGTCGTCGTGAACTGGGCAGAAAGGACGATCTCAGGAAGGTTCTCATTGTCACCATCAGGCTTGGTGTAATTCCAAAGGTCAGCAAAATTAGCAGCCAGAGGGTGCTTATTGATTACCACGGTCGCATATTGAATGACCTTGTCCAAGTCAGCCGACTTTGTCGAAGCATTCCAACTATCGTTGATCTCAGAAGCGCGCCACAAATAAGCCTTTGCCAAGAAGTGAGCAACAGCAGACTTTGTGATATGTCCATCGTTACTGCTGTCATCCGTGATTTCTGTATAGGCAGACTCTAAATCAGAAAGTACTTGGTTAATGACTTCCTGTGCAGTACTCCGGGTGAACTCCTTTTCTATCTTCTCTGTCGTTGCCGTCAATTTCAAAGGTACCCCACCATATTGAGTAACCAGCTTAAAATAATCAAAAGCACGAATAAAATGGGCTACGCCTGTCAACTGTGACTTATCCGATCCTTGATATGCCTCGAGCTTCTCCAGGAGCAAGTTGGCGGCGTTGATATCCGTATACATTGCATCCCAAAGGTCATAAGCATGCGTCGTATTGATATTCACAGTGGTGATATCAGCACCCAGGTTCGTGATATAGTCATTCCACATGCCATTACTTCCATCCGCACCAACGGTAAACTCATCGGTACCATAGTTTTGCATGGTATAGCCCCACTCAAAAGCGAAATGCCACCGTAGGTCATAATATAGTCCTGTGGCCAATGCCTGAACTCCTTCGTCGGTATTGAAATAATCCATATTCCGCTCAGTTGTCAGTTTTTCATCCAGGAAACTGCTACTGCATGCCGTGACAATCGGCATTACCAACGCTCCTGCCATGACTCCTGCCAATATATATGATTTATTCTTACGTTTCATAACTGTTGTCCTTTAAATATTAAACATTAGAAAGATACATTCAGACCAAAGGTAAATCCTCTGTTATAGGTACTCTGATAAGTATCCATATCAAGGAAGTCGATCTTGCTAAACACATAGCCAGGATTCTTCACTTGTGCGTATACTTTTAAGTTGGTAAGTCCCAGACTGGAGATCAGCTTCTTGGGGAATCGATAGCCTAATGAGATATCACGGATCTTCAGGTAAGCCCCGCTCTTATAGCCTAAGATATAATAGTAAGCATCCTTACCTCCTTCATCGAAGATAGGCTTCTGGTACTGGGCATCTTTATTATTCTCATTATAATAGTCGTAAGAGCGCACATTGTAACGACCGCCTACCCAGACTCCTCCTGTTGGGTAAGTAAAGTCCATACGCCCATAAAGCTGGATGCCTAATTCCCAGCCTTTATACCTCCAATTGGAACTCAGTCCAAGGGTCCAGCGTGGGTCTGTATGGCCAATGACGGCACGGTCGTTAGTGGCATCTATCTTGTAATCGCCATTCAGGTCAGCAGGACGGGTCATGCCAATCTGGAAACCACAACCGTTTGCGTTGAACTTAGCCATCTCAGCCTCATCGCCCTCATGCCACAGGCCCAGGCTCTTATAGCCATAGATGACTCCTGTTGACTCGCCAATGAACCAGAGGTTGGAGATATCATCTTCCTTGCCATTGGAGAGCTTGACAATCTCGTTTCTCGAATAAGCCGCATTGACATCTACCGTCCATTCGAAATCCTTCAGGCGGACAGGAACAAGGTTCAAGGTAATATCATAACCGAAGTTCTTCGTTTCACCTACATTATTATAAGTAGCCAAGAATCCATCAACAGAAGGGATGCTCTGCTTCATGAGCAAGTCTGTGGTACGCGAAGTATAGATATCAAAGACACCTCCAATGCGACCATTCAGGAAACTAAAGTCGATGCCGACATTCCATTGCTTGGTCTTCTCCCAACTCAAATTAGAGTTGGCCATCAGCTCTTTCCCGTTATTACCTAACAAGCTGGTATAGGGCAGATAGCCTGACGTCAATGCCGTTCCGTAGGGATAGAACATACTGGCGATACGTCCTTTCGTGGCATAAGGCTCGATTGCGGAGTTACCGGTGACACCATAACCCAAGCGGAGTTTCAACTGATCTATCCACTTCAAGTCTTTCATGAAGTTTTCCTGCTCCATGCGCCAACCTAAGGCAAAGGAGGGGAAAGTAGCCCATTTGTGACCTTCAGCCAACTGCGAAGCACCATCCGTACGAACGGATGCAGTGAGCATATAACGATCCATCAAGGTATAGTTGACACGTGCCATGTATGACTCCAATGACTTATCAATCTTATTGGAGTTCCAACTCTTCAGGGCACTGACGTTTGTCGTCGTCAACGCATTCCACAGAGACTCTGGCAAAGGAATACCTTCTGCACTCATGGCATTGGTCTCGAAATTGTAATCAGTGGCTGTCTGCAACAAGGTAATGCCGATAGCATGCTGACCAAAGGTGCGGTTGTAATTGACCTGGTTGTCGAGCGTCCATGAGAAATCAGTGTTCTTGACCAATTTCACATAGTTGACACCCTCTCGGTTCACAGACTTTGCATCATTGAAGACACCATTCCTAAAGTAGCGGAAATCAGGACCGAAGTTGATCTTGTAGGTCAAGCCCTTCAGAGGACTCCATATTTTGCCCAAGTTGAACAGGGCATAGAAACTACCCAAAGCACGGAAAACCTTACGCTCATCCTTCGAGTATTTGTCCTCATCAACAATAGTCTTGATCTTGTTATCACCACCAGGGTAATCGATGCGGTTGCCATTGTCATCATAAGGAACGGCATAGACCAGCATACGGCGCGCTGCACTGTAAGCGCTCCTGTCACCACTCGTGGTTCCACCATCGTTGGACATACCGTAATTTTGCAGGCTGTAGGTACCATTGATGCTGGCACTGAGGGTCAGCCATGGGGTTACTTGGATATCGTTGCTTACTTTCGCAGTATACCTTGTATAGTCTTGACCAATGATAACGCCCTTGTTATCCAACCATCCAAAGGAGACGTAGCTATGCGATTTGGCGTTACCTCCAGAGCCACTGACCGTATGCTCGGTCGTAAAACCATCACGCAGCACATAATCCCCCCAGTCGGTAGTGGACACCTTAGATCCATCCCACGTTCCAGAAGTCCATCCCTTGGCGATATTTGCCCATGCGTAGGGATCGCTGTCCGCGTTGAAGATAACCTTATCATTTTCGATGGTCGGTTGGTCGCCACGAGGATAATTGACAGGATCCTTATAATAATAGGCCCAACGACGCCATGTCAGGTAATCACTTGCCGACATCCACTTGGTACGATCCACCTGATGGTCGATCGTAATGGAGCCACTATAATTCAAGGTGAACTTCCCTTCTTTTCCTTTCTTGGTCGTGATCAAGACAACGCCGTTGGCACCGCGGGAGCCATAGATGGCGGTAGAAGAAGCATCCTTCAGAATCTCCACGGACTCGATATCCTCCGGATTCAAGGATTCCAAGGCACCTCCGCGCCCAGCCTTGCTATCCAAGTTCTCCTCATACGTCGTACCCATCGTCGTATTCAAGGGAACGCCATCAACGACATATAATGGGGAACTGGAAGCGGAAAGGGATCGGATACCTCGTATATAGACATCTCCCATCTCTCCTGGACGATCACTGGTGCGAATGTCAACACCGGCGGCATGCCCCTGTAAGGCATCATACACATTCGAGGTAGGGCGCTCGTTCAACTTCTCCTGGTTGACCGAGATCATGGCACCCGTAACGTCGCTCTTTTTCTGCACGCCATAGCCAACAACCACGACCTCCTCTAAGGTCTTCTTGTCTTCTAATAAGGTGATGTTGATCGTAGAGCGACCGTTGACTGAGATATTCTGTGTGACATATCCCACATAAGAAATGACAAGTGTTGCCGAGGATGGAACGTTAGGAATCGTGTAGTTTCCATCAATATCGGACACCGTACCTTGGGATGTACCTTTTATAAGGACACTCGCCCCGATAATAGGTTCGCCACTTGTATCCTTAATCTGTCCTGATACCTTACTTTGGGCCAGAACGAAACCGGACACTTGCATGAAGCACACTAACATGATTACTCTCAGCAGATCATTAAAATTAAGTAATCGGTTCTTAGGTTTAATCATTTTCATGTTAATTGATTTTAGAGATTAGTAATTATCAACGTTGCAAATATAGTTCAAAATCACGTTTTTTATGCATGTACGATTGTACGAAAACAATATCCAAACGTTCAAAATCGATGCAAAAAGCCTGTTTCCACGCATATTTTCCCATCCAGACATACGGACTTTGCTGTTTTTTTCCTATTTTTGGACAACAATCTATTAAAACTATCAATCATAACATGAGAAAAATAGCATTATTATTAGGGACTTTCTTGAGTGCAGTTAGCCTACAGGCTAAGGTTTATGACGTGACTACCTACGGTGCAGTACCCGACACGACAGTCTTGAGCACGGCAGCCATCCAATCGGCCATTGATGAATGCAGCAGGAGCGGCGGTGGCGTGGTGAACATTCCAGCAGGTAATTATAAAATAGGTACACTGGTCTTGAAAAGCCATGTCAACTTACACCTGGAACTTGGGGCTACGTTGTTCGGGAGCACCCACCTAAAAGATTACCGGAAACTAAAATCCGACTATGTTTCTTTCCGGACACAAGGGGAAACACTACAGCTGATCTATGGGGATAAGGTCAAGGACGTGGAAATCAGCGGAAGCGGGACCATCGATGGACGAGGGCAATGGTTTCCTAAACTGACCATGAACGATGAGGGTATCACTCGACCGCACCTGCTGCGATTCATTCAAAGCCAGGACATCACCGTTGAGGGCATCACCTTGCGAAACTCCGGATGTTGGATGCAGCATTACCTGGCTTGCGACAGAGTAAAAATCCGTGGGCTGCGCATCTACAACCGCAACAACCATAACAACGATGCCCTCGACTTGGACGGTTGCCACGAAGTCGTAGTGTCCGACCTCATCTCAGACAGTGAGGATGACGGGATTACCTTGAAGAGCACATCACCGCGCTTATGCGAGAACATCACGGTCAGCAATTGCATCATCAGCAGTCATTGCAATGCCATCAAGTTAGGGACAGAAACAAACGGCGGATTCAAGAACATCAATATCCGGGGCATCGTCGTAAAACCCAGCTATAATCAAGAGTTTCAATTAGTCCACCAGCCGATTGGGTCAAGTGGCATCTCCTTGGAAATCGTTGATGGAGGGAAAATGGAAAATGTCATCATCAGCGATATTAACATCACTGGCACCCGGTCGCCCATCTTCATCCGCTTGGGGAATCGTGCCAGAGGTTATTATGACGGGCAAGTCATCGACCATGTCGGCTCCATCAAGGATGTCCATCTGTCGAATATCATCATCCGAGAAGCCGGTCCTTATGGTTGCTCCATTACGGGCCTGCCCGGTCATCCTGTAGAAGACATCACGCTGAGCAATATCTCCATGGAACAAAAAGGAGGGCAGAAAAAAATTCCTGTCCCACAAGATGAAAAGGAAAAGAACTATCCCGAGGCTTCTATGTGGGGACCCCTGCCTGCCAAAGGCTTCTTCGTGCGTCACGCTAAAAACGTCAAGTTCAAGGATATCACGGTGAAGACGGAAGAGCCTGACGAGCGTCCCGACTTCGTAGAAGTAGATGTAAAATAGGAAGCTTGGACAAGCTTGGAAGTAGATCATGATCAAGTTGGCTTGCCTTGATCATCTTAAAAAAACAGGAGATGACCTTTTACATGCCTAAAGGTCATCTCCTGCTCGTTAAAAGGTCATCTATTACGAGACGGGAGATAACCTTTTAGAAAGCACGCACTGCAATGACATCAAAAAGGAAGTAATTCTCTTGTAATCAAGCAATTACGTTATTCTATCCAATCCTTTTCAAAGGGGTATCCTTGATGCTTCTGACAAGCCTTACTGGAAGGACGTAGCTTCAAGAAAGTCAATTCGGGAAGGGAGCCATCCGGTTGTCGTTTTGCCGACAACTGTTCCGGGGAGGTAAGGTCTTCGAAATCTTGGTCCGTCAAGGAGGTCGCAGTCGAAACAGGCAGGAAACTGTTATTGAAGCATATGCACAAAGTAGGTTTAAGCATTCTATAGGCATGGGAAGTGCCAACTGAGAGATTATTCTTCAGGACGTGCCCATAGCCCGGTACATCCCTGGCCACATCCCACGACTGTTGATTGCGCATATCATAATTATAGCCTTGGTTGTCGTATGAGGTATTATGGATCCAATCGTTTCCCCCCAGGTGATGGTTAGAATAAAAACCGTTGGCACGATTGTGGTAAGCAATGCAGTTCTTGATGACATTCCTGGGAGCTTTCACACTGTCGGCTTGTACCTTCAATCCATACCCACCTGCTTTGAAGCCGTTCCCATCGCCAGCTTTCTCCGTCGTGGAATAAGGCTTGTACCCATTATAGAACGACCAGCAGTGATCGATGGTAACAGAAGCCAGGTTACGAATCAAGTCGAAACCATCGTCACTATTATTCCAGGCACGGCATCCACGAAAGACATTTCCTTCGTCTCTTGCCTTTGCATGGCAGCCGAATCCGTCAGTATTTCCTCCTGCACCTTGCTCGCTCACGCTGTCGTAATTGTTATAAGCATCGCAATTGAGGAAAAGGTTGTGGCTTCCTCTCCATATACAGAATCCAATGCCCATGCCATCATGAACGGCGACATCCTCTATGATGTTATAGGAATTGCCCCGCCGTATGGTCACGCATTCCGATTGGGTATGGGTGGTGATGGTGACTTGCGTCCCAATGATATCAAAATTCTTGAGATGCAAATAGTCCGCATGGATATAGAAAACGGCTACCCGCTTGCCGACTGGCTTTACCTCGGATAAGTCGAAGACAGGTCTCTCCCCAGGATAGCCAGCGAAAACGGTACGATGTTGGGCTGTGCCACCTTTCGTGAGGTGGAAGACGCAGGCATAGAGTCCACGTTCCTCATAACTGGCAATCTGATTTGGTCCGATTCGGTATGTCCCGCCCCGGAAGTAGACCGTATCTCCCGGGCTGATCGCGTTCTGGGCTGCCGCCAAGGTAGCCAACGGACTGTTGATCGTTCCGGCATTGCTGTCCCTTCCCTGAGGAGCCACATAAATGGTCTTGCCATGAAGGATCAAGCAAGAAAATGCCAACAGGATAGAAAGAAATAATGATTTATTCATGAATTGCATCGAAAAGAAGAAGCAGGTGCACGACCCGTAGAGTCGGACACCTGCGAGGAAACGTTATATATAAACCTATCTTTTATTGATCCCAGCCAGGGTTTTGCGTCAAGTTCTCGTCCTTCAGCAGTTCTGTCTGAGGGATGGGGAAGAGGTACATCTTATCATCCCACTGGCGACTCACTGTATTGCGAGTGTACTGTAGGGTACCGTCACCCTGTAGAGTGATCTTCATCTCTGTAATACTCTTGAAGTAAGCATCCGCCTCTTTCCAACGACGCACGTCCCAAAAGCGATGTCCCTCGAAAGCCAATTCCACCATTCGCTCTTTCTTATACTTCGTCCAGAAGTCAGCGTTGCTCAGTCCCATCGGGAAAGCAGGCATCCCTGCCCTCACGCGTGTCTTGCTGGCTGCTTCTCGGGCAGACATCGGAAACTCTGAACTGGTAGCGTCAGCCGATCCTAAGAACTTAAATACCGCCTCTGCATAGTTCAGGTAGAACTCACCCAACCGGAATGTGATCCAAGTATGGTCATCTGCAGTGTACTTGCTGGTTGACCTTAAGTCGATCGCCCCATGGCAATATTTCTTGACATAATAGCCCGTCGGCGTACCTCCGGCGATAGGCTCACCGTGGGTTCCTCCCTCATAGGTCTCAAGAACAGTCTTATAAGAGGTAGGCCAAACATCACCATTTCTTGCAATCGTTGCCTCGAATCGGGGATCCCTACCAGCATAAGGGTTGTTCTCGTCATAACCGCTGCCAGCCTCATGGATACCCAAGCCCGTGGCTTTCATGTCATAGGCATCCACTAAGTTCTGGGTAGGACAGTTTCCGCCCTTCCCTCCTTCGATGCCAACGGGATAATTGTAATTCTCGAAGACAGCGGAAGCACCATTGGTACCTGATCCATAGATGCGTCGACCGAAGATGATCTCCTTCGTGATCGACTCATCCGACCAGTTATTCACCGACCATAGGTTCTCATATTTAGCAGTAAGCCCCATCCCCCTTGCCTCACAGGCATCGATGAGTTCCTTAGTATAGAGAGCCGCGGTCTTATATCGGTTCATGTCATTGGACGTATTGAACAAAGGACTTGCCCAATAGAGGGCGGCACGTGCCCTCAAAGCGAGCACGCCCAAGTTGTTCACGCGTCCAGTCTCTGCTGGGGTAATCTGATAATTGCCTTCGTTTGAATAATCCTTGATGATGCTGTCCTTGACGGCATTGCACTCATCCATGATATATTGGAACACCTCATCAGAAGTAGAACGACCCATCTTGTTGATCTCTGCCGCAGCCGTAGTCTGCTTGATCAAAGGCACGCCACCATATTGGCGCACGAGGTTAAAATAGAAATAAGCACGCCAGAACTTGCATTCGTACTTATAGTTCTTATACCGGTAGAGCTGCGCCTCGTAATCAGAGTTCAGCTTCAGGTCGTCAAAGGTGAGCCCTTGCATCTCGCTCAGCACATGGTTGCAGATATTAATGCCCTCATACATCGACGACCACATGGCACTCTTAGCATTGGACGGGCTCCAACTTCCGTTGTAAAAGTCCTCGATGGAGTTGCCACTATAAGCATACTCACTCTCATCGGAGGCTGATCCCAAGATCGCGCCACTGTAGTTTTGCCCGAAATCATAATCTGCATGATTATAGATATCCGTCATAAAGCCACCCACCTTCTCGAAAGTCCGCGTGATATAGGCCTTATCGTAAATATTATACTCGTTATAGTTCATCTTGTCTGAGCAGGATGCGCAAGCAGCTAAGACAAGGGAGCCATAGAGAATTGCTTGATTGATTTTCATATCTTTCCGTATTTATGGGTTTAGAATGTTACCGACACGCCAGCACTGACATTGCGCGTTAGAGGACTGCTGGCACCATAAGCCTCTGGGTCAAGGACATCGAAATGGTCGATACTGAAGAGATCGACGCCACGGATGTATACCTTAGCACCCTTTATACTCTTGCTGTTGGCGAAGAGTTTCTGAGGAAGGGTGTAATAGAGCTCGAGGTTCCGCAACTTAAAGAACGAGCGATCGCAAAGGAATACCGTGTTGTTACGGTAGTTATTGCTATTGCTCTCAGAGCTGAGACGCGGGAACTTGGCATCCGTATGGCTGCTGGTCCAACGGTTCTCATAGTAATAGTTGGAGATCGTGGTATTGCCCACTAAGGGCGCAAACATGCTCTTTGTATTCAGCATGGCACTGTAACGACCTGTTCCCTGGAAGAGGGCATAGAACCCAAAGCCCTTGTATTCCAAGCCGAGATGCAAGTTGTAATAAATCTGCGGGCACACTGTAGAATATCCGATCTTAACGAGATCATTGGCATCAATGACCCCATCGCCATTCACATCCTCATACTTGATGTCTCCTGGCTTGACCGTAGAGAAAGTCTGGGTAGGACTGGAGGCGATATCAGCCTCATCCTTGAAGAAGCCTATTGCCTTGTAGCCATAGAGCTGACTAAGTGAGTTGCCTGTCTGGACAAGATTACCATAGAGACGAGGTTCCTCATCCTGTTCCAAGATCTTGTTGCGATGATAATCCAAGTTGCCACCGATCGTGTATTTCCAGTCACCTGCTGTATGATGGTAATCCAGTCCCAGTTCCATGCCCCAGCTCTTCACCTTGCCATCTGGCTCATAAGGAGTGTCCTGCCCGATCATGGCCGTGTACTTCCCTGCGGTATTCACCCAGATGCCAGAACGGCGTTGGAGATAACCCTCAACGGTTACATCCAACCCACCTAACAATGTGGCATCCAAGCCGACATTGTATTTATAAGCCTTCTCGTGCCCTAAGGTCTGCGATGCCATCCGGTCGAGGTAAGTCCGTCCGAAATCAGACGACCAGCCACTGGAGAACGGATAAGTTCCCCCAGAGGTAGCATATTGCTGCACATAGTAAGTCCAAGTATTGTTGGGAATATAATCCGCGTTGATCAGACCTGCACTGGCGCGGAGCTTCATGAAGTTAACCCAACTGACATTTTGCATGAAATTCTCTTTTGAGATCACCCATGCGGCAGACAAGGTAGGCGAGAAATTCCACTTACTGCCAGGTGCCAGGCGACTGCTCCCCGACTCTACCAAGGCAAGATCGGCGAAATAGCGCTGCTGATAACCATAATGCCCATAGAGACTGAAGTCTTGTCGATAGACTGTCGTATTGATACCCGTCTCATCTTGGAACTCATAGTCCCATTTCAGCTGGGCAAACAGAGAATGAGCCCCCCAGTTTCCTGTATAGTCAGCACTGGCATCGAAATGCAGTCGGCGGGAGAACGTATTGGTATTGGCACCCGAGCCCAGTGATGACTCTGCACCTCCCTGATAGCTCAAGACCATGGCATCCTCAACGTCGCCTCCCTCCCACTTGGTCAGGTCTAAGCTCTTGCTGGTGTAGATGAAGGTCTTGCTATGATTCTCATAGATATTGTTGATATTGTCATACCCTATGCGAGCCTGTGCGAACAGTCCTGGCAGCCAAGCCTTCAGGTCCTGGCGGAGCGTGACATCCGAGAACAGTCCACGGGTATGGTTCTTATAGTAGCCAGCCCCACGGCTTTCTCCGACGGGATTCACTGTACCCGGCCATGTCGCATTTCCTCCAAAGGTCGTTGCTCCCGTTACGGCAGGATAGGCTGCGGAAGGCAATGAATAAACCATATCCCACAAGTCAACGGCTGCACCCGGCAGGTTTTGCTCAGACAAATAGCCCAACAGGTTCACCTTCAGCAAGGTAGTCGGGGTCATATTGATATCCATGTTGATACGCATGTTCCCCTTGACATACTTCTGATTGGTGGAATAACCATCATTCGTATTGGGTTCCTTGATGAACCCGTTGTTATAGAAAAGGTTCAACATCGTGTAATAACGGAACTTATCGCCACCTCCACTGAACTCTCCTGTCAGATTGCTGGTAACGCTATGGTTGCGGAACGTCTCATTCAGCCAATCTACATTTGGATAATACATGGGTAGGCTCTGGTCCTTGAAAGCCTGAAGCTCAAGGTCGGAATAACGTGCAGAGAGCCCATCGTTGACCCGTGCCTCATTCAACGCCGACGCATAGGTATAGGCATCCGCAAACTTAGGCTTGTTGGCCAAGGTATTGATACTATGATCGAAGGTAAACTTCATTTCCTGACGATGGGCCTTTCCCCTCTTGGTCGTTACGAGAATGGCTCCGTTCGCGCCTTTATACCCATACAAGGCAACAGCAGGCGCATCCTTCAAGATCGTAACGCTTTCCACTTCCTCAGGGGAAAGGGAGTTGATGGAACGCTCTATGCCATCCACGAGGATAAGAGGCGAGCTGCCTGAAAGACTCTGCAGTCCACGTACATAGAAGGTTGGATTGGCAAGAGTTTGATAAGCACTCGTATTCTGCAAGGAAACAAGACCCAGCCCCTGCCCTAAAATGGAATTGCTCAGGTTGATGGAACTTCTCCTGTTCAGGGTTTCCTTCGTGATCAAAGAGGCAGATGCCGTAGACTGCTCCCGAGAGAACGTCACATTCGCTCCCACATCAATGGGTTGCTGGGCATAGGCAGTCGAGTCTGATTGTGCGTATGACGCAGCTGGCATCCACAAAGACGCAGCAAGCATCGGTACGAATATATTATATTTCTTCATAATGTGAATCTTAATTAATTATCAATTGTCAACTGTTCAAGATCAATGATTACCAGCCCGGGTTCTGAGTGATATAGCCTTTGTTCACCTCTGCTTGTGGGAAAGGCATGAGGAACCACTTCACATCATAGCCATTCCACCAGTCGCGTGCACCCGACGTGATCTCTGCTTTCTCGAAGTCGAAATAAGAAGGCTCATAATAAGCAGGGGTTCCTTTCTTGGCCGTCTTCCGATCGCTGTCATACCATTTGGTCTCCGAACGTGTCCATGCTCCATTCTCTCCCTTTACCAAGCGATAGATCTTCAGCATGTGAAGCTTCTTGGAGAAGATATCCGATCGCTTATAGCGAACCAGATCCCAATAGCGGGAATCCTCGAAGCCCAATTCACAAGCACGTTCGCGAAGGATTTCATTCAAGAGTTGATCCTTATTGGACGTCAAGTTCTCGGTCGGATTGCATGCTGCCAGTCCTTTCAATCCAACACGGGCACGGACAGCGTCTACATATTCCAATGCCTTCGTGAAGTTCTGGTCTGATTGTAGCAAAGCTTCTGCGTAGGTTAGGTAGAGGTCTGACAACCTGATCAGTCCCCACTGATAGTATTGTCTCAAGTAAGCAGAGAAGCCTTTGTCAACCACGAACTTGATATGGCAGTAACTGGTGCCGTACGCCCCGCTTTGTGTCTTAGGTCCTGTCCCGGCGAGAGATCCTCCGATCCACATCTCGCAATTGGCACCACTCATCTTTCCATTGGAGATATTGGCACCATAAAGGTCACCGTTCACTTCTACGGTTTCATAGAGCCTGGGGTCACGGGTGTAGGTTCTGTTTTGGAGTTGCTGTTTGGATGCTACCGTATCACCCTTGATAAACATGTGCTGCAGACTCTTGTCTGCGGTAGGTTTCAAGGCTGCGCTCTCCTCCCATTTGAAGGGAGTACCATCTGCCCAAGGGAACATCTCCACGTACTCCTGCGTCGCATCATAGCCTTGGCGTTCACCAGTACATTGACTTTGCCAGAAGTTCTTGGAATCCTTGGAACCCAAGACACGTACGGAGAGTAACAGCTCACTACTGTTACGATTGAAATATCCACATCGGAAAGCATAGCGATAGGCATCTTGCGTGGAGGCAGTAGGCTGCACAAGGGCGTACTTGCCATTCGTCGCAAGAGCATTGAAGAAATCGTCACACGCCTTACGGCAACGAGTCCAACGATCCTTACTATAATTTCCATACCACACCAAGGAGTCTTGATCCATGGTATAAGTCCCACTATAATAAGGTTTCTCACTATTGAAGAGTGGAGATGCCGCATATTGCAGGACCTTACATTTTAAGGCCATGGCTGCAGCCTTGGTCCAACGCCCAGTCAGGGTAGATAAGTCATCATCATTATACTGCCAAGGGAAGGAAGAAGTGTTAATGGCATCATCCAACAGACCCACGATGAAATCGACCGTCGTAGCCACTGACGACCGTGTACGTGTGGACAAGTCCTCGTTGACAGAGATATTATGGTCGACGATCGGTAGTCCTCCATAAGCGCGGAACATCTGGAAATAGGCCGATGCGATCAAGCACTTTGCTTCAGCTACCGTACGACCCTTGATATCAGCCGACATGTCAGGCACCCGATTGACATTCTCAATATAAGTCCAGCAGTCATGGATCAGGTCCCAGGTGTTGTTCTTCTCATAAGAAAAGATGTTGGAGGCATCATTGGAAGTCAAGGATCCCCCATAAATAGACTTATACATGACCGACTTGGCAAAGATCAACTGCCAGCAGTCCGTAGCTGCCTCGCAGTTTCCTGTCCAATAGCTTTGGTTACCTGATGCCCATTGGGGACCAGAGGAGTTACTCCCACTGAAATAAGGCAATCCATAATATTGCAAGGAATAGCAACCCGTCAGGAACTGAAGGGCATATTCTGAGGAATTGAACACAGTGTCGGAAGTAACCGTTCCGCCCGGAGCTTTCTCAAGGAAAGAATCGCCGAACTTGATTTGGTCGGTACAAGAACCCAACCCCATTAACAAGGCTGTTCCCAAAAGGGCTCCTAATAATGTCTTATTATCTATTTTCATAATGATATCCTTTTGATTAGAATCCCACCTTCAGGGAGATTGTATATGTACGTTGCAACGGATAAGTAGGACTGGATGATGCCCTTACCTCTGGATCTCCCCACAAATACGGGGTGAAAGTCAAGAGGTTGTAGCCACTTAGTGCCACTTGGATGTTCTTTGCTCCAATTGCTTTCATCCAAGGGAAATGCATATCATAAGCGATTTGCAATGTTTTTAGGCGCAGGTACTTCGAGTCCTGGTCATAGAGAGTAGAAGATGCATAGTTGTTATTGGCATTCGCCCATGTGGCACGGGGATACTTGGCTTTGAAATCAGGATTGTCTGCCGTCCAAGTGTGGTCGACCAGATACTGTAAGAGCCCACCTTGTGTGGTGGAGGAAGCACTCACGAAGGGCTGGCGGAACACATCCTCAATCAAGCGCGATACATTCCACGCTGCCGTCCACTGGGTATTCACGCTCAGGTTCTTCCATTTGAAGCCTATATTGATACCCGCCATATATTCCGGATCATCCGTATAACCCAGTTCACGACTCATATCATTAGAATCGATCTTGCCATCCCCATCCAGGTCTACATAAACGCAATCGCCATATTTCAGGTTATCGCCTGCCAATTGGATAGGCATGTCCACGCCATATTTGGCCCGATATTCCTCATTGGTCTTCTCGCTATAGAAACCAAAGAGCTTATACAAGGAGCGAGATCCCAAGCGGTGTCCTTTGGATGCCATATAGGAATTCTTCACGGGAGCTTCCTTGCGCTCAATCACCTTATTTTGGTTATAGGAAAGATTGGTCTCAATCCAATAACGCATGTTTTTCCCGATCTTGTCATTCCATTTCAGGGAGAGTTCCCAACCATGGCTGTTGACGATACCTGCATTGACCAATGGCAATGTGTAACCAATATAATCTGGAGCTGTATAATCCGTCAACAAGATATCAGTACGATGCTCATAATAATAATCGAAAGTCGTACGCAGACGATCGTTGAGGAAGTTGGCATCAAAACCATAGTCCTGCTTGTAGGCATGTTCCCATGTCAGGTCGGGATTGTTGCGGGCACTCTCGTAAGCTCCTTTCCAGAGTGCTGCAGAAGTCGTGCTGTTTCCAAAGCTATAACCCCGATAGCCGCGGGAGATCAAGCCATTGGAATCGATCACGTATGGGTCGGCAGTATACATAAAGCGGCTGCCTCCTATCACGTCATTGCCGACAAGACCATAGCTGGCGCGGAGCTTCAGGAAGTTGACCACATTCTTCAACGGTTCCCAGAACTTCTCCTCACTGACAACCCATCCTACAGACACGGCAGGGAACGTTCCATATCGCTTGCCTGGCGCAAAGTTCTCAGATCCATTGTATCCCACATTGAACTCAAGCATGTATTTGTTATCATAGTCGTACGTAGCACGCCCCACCAAGCCGACATAACCGTGTGGGATATCAGAATAAGTACCTGGATAATACTCCTTGCTTTGGTTATAGAGCAACAGCCCTCCTACCGTATGCTTGCCAAAGGCGCGATGATAGTTCAGGGAAGACTCGAAATACCAGTTTCGCGCCTTGCCATATGACTCGGAATAAGAGATAGGACCTTCGTCTCCATATTTCCGATAAGCGATGGTTCCATCGCCCTGCAAGACCGGGGTGTATGTAGCCTTGGTGACTGCTCCGTTCTTATAAATGGTATATGAGCTATTATAAGAACCTTTGATTTTAAACGACAGGCCCTTAGTAATCATGTCCAACTTCTGGTTGAGCTGGAGATCCATCTGCGTCTTGTTGATATTGGTTTGCATGAAGCCACCCGTAACACTTGAATTTCCGAAATAGGTAATGCCACTTCCCCCGACAAAAGGCAGTTGGATATCGTCATAATCCGTTGCCGTTGAAATGTACTTCCCGTCAATGATACCGGGACTGGAGAACGGGGTGGCCTGGTAGAGGGCCTTGACCATACCTGAAGAACCTTGCCCTGTATAGGGTTTGTTGGCATTCGACACATTACCTGCGAGATTAAAGGAGATCGTTGTGGTCTTTGTCACGTCCATATCGATGTTGGCACGATAGTTAAAGCGGTTATACTCATAGCCAAACTTATAGTCCTGCCCGAATTCCTTGAACAGACCGCCTTGTGTATAGTAGCCGATATTCAGGAAATAGCGCACGCTTTTCGTTCCTCCACTGATATTGACATTATGCTTTGTTTGCAAGGTGGCATCCTTCATGATATATTCATCCCATTTCGTACTGGGGAAACGGATGGGGTCACTGCCGTCCTTGAACTTTTGCAGGACAGCATCCGAGAACTGATGGGGCAATCCATCGTTATCATCCATTTGGTTGTAGTACATCGCGTAGTCATAGCTGCTTGCCTGTTCTACCATCTTTGTAGGTGCCAATACCGACCAAGAGGTGCTCACATCAATTTTAGCTTTCCCCTCTGCGCCTCGCTTTGTCGTGATTAAGACAACACCATTCGCTCCCCTGACGCCAAACACAGCCGTTGCAGAAGCATCTTTCAAGACGGTAATGCTCTCGATTTCCTCTGGATCAATGTCATACATGTCGCGTTCAACGCCATCGACCTGAATGAGCGGACTGGATCCATTGAAGGTAGCCTGCCCCCGGACGAAAACACTGGCAGCATCTGATCCCGGTTCTCCAGAATACTGTACGGTCGTAACACCAGAAAGTTGCCCACCCAAGACATTGTTCACCGAAGACACAGGAGTGCGTACCAAGTCCTCTCCCTTAATCGAGGAAAGGGCACCTGTGACGGTTACCTTTTTCTGAACGCCATAGGCGACGACCTCAACTGCGCCCAAATTGACAGCATCTGACTTGAGGATAACCTTCATGCCATTCTTGGCAACAAGGGTCTGCGTGACATAACCCACATAGGAGATCTTCAATTGTGCACCCGGCTTCACGTGAACACGGAAGTTCCCGTCGAAGTCGGTAACTGTTCCTTGTGACGTGCTTGCTCCTACGACGAGGACGGTAGCACCAATAATGGGCTCTCCCTGGTCATCGACGACGGTACCGCTCACCTGAGAGGCCTGCTGAACATCCTGAGGTGAGGCAGCTGATGGCATAGCACTAACGAAAGGATTCAACGTGAGGGCTGTGGTTAGAACTACCGCCCTTAGAATCTTACTCTTCATAAGCTTTTCTCGTTTGTTTGATATAATTAGGTCTATATATGCAATAACGTATTTGACGCACTGGACATAGCGCTCTTTATTGTCTTAGTAGCTCACTACGGTCTTACGGATACCCGTATTCGTGGTATGTAGCTTGTTCGTATTTCGGGTGCAAATGTAGCGATTATTAGGGATGACGAACTACAATTTTTGATAAAAGGACTTGACTAATTGATATTTTTTAAGGTTAACGGTTGCAGGGTGCTACCCTAACATAAAGACAAAACGAATGGAAAAGTATAACTGTGCACCTAAGATATAAACCAAAAACCACGGAGCAGCATCCGTCAACCCAACGGTAAGGCTATGAAGGACCTCACTCAGTCGTTTCATCCGTCCGCTCATCATGGCATAACTAATAGAAAAGACACAACAAGAAAAGCAAATCAATGGGATTAGGCTCCTTGAGAAGCTGCTGGGAAACAAGTCACCCGTTACGCTCAACAGGACCGCATGTGGGACTGCTGTCAGCAAGACTACCAAGACCAGGATAGAAATCAGTTCCACGACAACCAAGCGGACGGCAAAGCGCTGCCGGAAGTCGAAGCTCTTTACTGGCTCTTTCTTCCAGAGCAATTTGCGGGTCAGGTCGGTAACTACCCTTAAAAGTCCTGTCGACCTCAAGGTCCCAACAGCAATGCTGATCAAGAGGAGCCAAACGAGGACAGGCGTAGCCAAGTTGTCAGAGAAACTTCCGAAGAACCACCTGATGCCTTCACTGCTCAGCAATGAACGCATGGAAGCCTCTGGTATCGCAGCTGTCAAGAGCCACGACGCTAAGACCAGCAACACCTCGGCAATGGCTAAGCCTAGGGCTACCATGGCAAGCACCTTGCTTTTTCTCATATCCTATTCTTCGTCTGGTTGCAAATTGTCAAGGTCAAGGATGTGAACTTCCAGAGCACGGACCACCAAGCGTGTCGCGTTCACGCCCACTCCACCGTTCCCCTCCGGGAATAGTTTCTGCACCAACTCATTCTGGCGTTTCTCCAAGCTCTTGACGCCAAAGGGCATTCCACGGAGATTCGTGATTTGCTCCTTGGTATAGCCTAAGGCCAGATGACGGAGGAAGCGCTCGTCATACTCATCTATCTCATAGTTGATCATCGCCTCCTGGTGGGATAATTCCTTGCTAACGCTTTTCTTGAAACGGTCCACGATCTTCTCTAAGATAGGTTGGTTGAAGACCATTCTCTTACCATTCATGACACTGGCAACATCACCTCTGGTGAGCAGTTCCCCGCTCTTCAAGATAATCCCATCACAGCCTGCATCCAATACATCCACCCATAGCTTTTCGTTCAGGATCTCTCCCGTGAAGATCAAGACCTTAACCTTCGGATAGGTTTCCTTGGTCTGGCGGCAAATTTCCACGCCTACAGTAGTAGATCCACCTAATCCTAAGTCGAGCAAGACCAAGTCGGGCAATTGTTGTTTGATCAACTTCCAATAGGAAGGTTCATTTTCTGCTGTCCCAATGATCTCTGCCTCGGGGATCTCATTCCTGAAAATCCCTTCTGTGCCTTTCAGTTCCAACGGCACGTCCTCTACGATGATTACTTTAAACTTGTCCATGATCGTTATTACTTTCTATTTTATGAGCCATCACGATATCTATTTCTGTGCCACCCGTTGCGACTTGTTTGGCACCAATACCGCATCCACGGGCATTCGTTGCTTCACCCATATCACGGATCATCTGCCTGCAAAGCAAGTAATGTATATCCAAGGTGGAAGGAGTGAACAGCTCCACGCATTGCTCCTCTGTCAATGCCAATGACGGGAGCGTTACTTTCACCATAACGTATCGTGACCCTTTTTCTGATATATCGACTACCGGATTTCTTTCCCCGGAGAGCTTTTGCAGCAACTCAAACAGATATCGAAGCATCTCTCCATCTCCCATCACAGTCACGGAAGGTGACCTCAGGGAGAACGACTTGGGAAGGACGGCAGAAAGTTCTACGGGAGCACAGGTCAACTTCACCGATTCAACCTGTCTTTGGGCCTGTGCGCTCAGCAAGGAATACAATTCCTTGTAATAGACCACCACCTCGTTCATCGCCTCTAAATGGTCATCCGTCCCATCGATCAATTGCCTGATTCGCGAAGGATAATACATCGTCTCATGCTTAAGCGTGCTCAAGCAATTGTCAAGGACGCTGTTGCTGACATGCAGCTTAGCGTCTTCCAATTGCATCCGCTTGCATTCATCCTTGGCCAGCTCCATGCTCATGGTTTGGGCATTCTCAGCCTGGATACTCGACCGGAGGGCCTCCTCGATTTGCCTGACGACATCATTCAAGACGGGGAACTGGGCTTCCAACGATGGATCCCTTGAATCCCAAATCGCATGGATATGATGGAGCTTTTCCTGATGCGACTGCCGAGACAACAAGATGCCATTGATCTTGTTGATACGATCAATGCAAATCCGATAGTACAACCGGTGCCTGTAATATAGGAAATAGTAAGCCGGTATGATCATGATCAACAAGATGACCAACAGGATCACGGATACAGTCTTGCTATTCTCAGATTTTTGCATGACCCTCACATAATCGGATAGCGTGTTGTCCGCAGAACTCTCGCGAAAAAGTTGCGTGTACACCTTATTGTTATACGAATATAGCGACCATCTATGCAAGGCTAAGGCAGCGACCGCGCTCTCATTTCTCATGTCCAATATCACTTGATAGTTGACTGGCAAGGTGTCCCTGAACCATTTGATTTCTGCCGGCACGCCCGCATTGCGTGTGATGCCCACCATCAGGTCCTTTCCTTTCGGGTGGACAGTCAGATAAAACCTATTCAGATAAATGCGGACAGAATCAGCATATTGTAAGGTACGCTCGTAATGCCCATTGATATTCGAGAAGTATGCAGAATCCGCAAACATCGCAGCATGGTTTAAATAGGCATTCGAAACTGGCTTGATAATATGCTTCTGCACGACCTTTGATGACAAGGGCCGAGCCCCCATCCCTCCCAGGAACCCAATGTTCAGCAGCAAAATCAGGAAGATCCTTGCCACACCCTTCGGCAAGTGTATACTGAAACGACTGCCTTGACCGACGACACTGGATGCAGAGATGGAACAAACATCAAAGATCTTGCTGAGTTTCTTGTATTTATCAATAATACCCTTGCAGTTCATCAGCCCAAAGCCATGACTTTTCTGGGCCATGCCGCTGTCACTGTCGATAATCGGCTTATGGTCAAAGAGATGGGCGACCTGCTCTTCCGTCATTCCCTGCCCCGTATCCTGGATGCTGATCTCCACATCATCAGCGCTTTCTTGGGCACGGATAAGGACCTTCCCACCCGCATTCGTGAATTTCCGGGCATTATCAGCCAGCGTGTTGATCATGAACAAGGTCAAGGTCTTGTCAGCCTTGACCACGGCCTTGGTAGGCTCAACGACCAAATCCACTCCCTTCAAGGAAAATCCTAACCTGCCCTTCTTGACGATGTCGAACAGCGACTGTACGTCAAAGCTCTCAATGTGCAGGCTCAGCTCTCCCTGCCTGAGTTGGATCCATTCTGTCAGCACGCTATTGTAATCATTGATCTTGTCCGTCAACTCAGCCACGTATTCATACCGCTCTTTCCTGACTTCTGACGGTTCATGAGGGTCGTTTAACTTATGGACTTCGTGGATGATGCGATCTATGAAAGGCATGATACTGTTTACCAGCGATATCTTGGCACGCTGCTCTAAGTTCCTCTTCTTTCCGTTCTCCACATGGAGCCTTGCCACAGAAAGCTCATCCAATACCTCCTCATATTGTTCCGATTGTTCCTTGAGCTGTTGCTCGTTCCTTTGTTTCCACTCCTCCAACGGCTGCAGGAATGTCTCCAAGGAGTATTTTCGGTCACTCTTCCTTCGCATGTGGTCGAAGACGAAGAGCAAGAAGACCACGAGGAGAATCGCAAGGATCACAGCTGCGATCATCCAGTTCAATTGGTTAGACGACTGATCCAACTGCCCTGCCCGGGCTTCCAGCTGACGATCTTGCCGAGTCTGTTCTTGAAGGTCGAGGTAGATATTACGGTTATAATCACTATGAGGCTTATCATCCACTGCCGAATAGACCAAGCACAACTGTTCCCGGATGGATGCCACCAAATCGGGAGCCCGGTTGATGACGGTATCTCTGTTCAAGGCATCCTGAAGGCAGATCAAGGCCGACTGGTAGTCCTTGATATCCCAATAACATTCTGCCAAGGTTCGGTAAGCACCTGCCGTCTGGTAGACATCCCCAAAACGAAGGAAGATATCCAAGGCACGTTGTGCA
Source organism: uncultured Prevotella sp. (assembly GCA_900316015.1). GTDB lineage: Bacteria > Bacteroidota > Bacteroidia > Bacteroidales > Bacteroidaceae > Prevotella. The sequence goes on from ONBG01000006.1 coordinate 131,310, forward strand.
AGGTTTCCCGCCAGCAAAGAATCAGGCATGTTGTCCACATTGAGGAAATAGATCGAAGGATGATTATCCCTGATGAGGATCTTGCGGGCATGGTCAGACTGCAGGTGCTCGCTCAAGGCTTCCATGGAGTTTGCTTCCCAATACGGATAATGGGCTTGCACAGCCCCGATATAACAACGCATCAAATAGTCAAACTCTGTCTGGTTGATCTCCTCTTGCGTGCCTGCCGTGATGATCCCTCCTGAACCCACGTTGTAAAGGTAATTCAGATATTGCGCAGTGTCCTGCTGCACAGCCCCCATCGGGTCGATATCGGCCAAAGCCTTGATTGACTGGCCCTTCAAACCCACGTAATAAAAGTAAGTGGAAGTGACAATATCGAATTCTGTAACGGCATAGATCATCCTCCGGCGTTGATGGTCGGAGAGCGCGCTTTGCTCTTCCTCGATCCGATGACGCCTACGGGCTGCCCGCTCCTTAAAATCATAAAAGTCCTTGTTCTTGGACTCACGCTGACACAGGCGCATCAATTGGATATCGCCGATCAACAGTTCCACTTGGTTATCCGTAAGATGGCTGATCCTCTCCAGCAGTTGGTGGGCCTGGGGATAATTCATCTTCGCGATGCTCACAAATGCCAGGTTATTATAGGCTTCAGCCTGTCCGGCAGGATAATCCGACGCAAGGCGCAACGCCCTTTCTGCATAAACCTTTGCGGAATCGAGGTTTCGGTAATGGTATGAATAGGAAACTTGATTCAGCCTGTCCACCTCATCCTGGTGTTTCGGTGAACAAGCTGAAAGGAAGAAAAGGCCCATGATGGACAGGAGCCATGCCAGACCTTTGATAGGACGATATTTATCCGCGAGCCTTAGCAATATATCCTAAAGCTTCAACGCATTTATCCGTGATTGCCTTCCAGTTGGCTGCCGCGATGACATCCTTGGGGAAGAGCTTCGAGCCCATGCCTACGCAAAGGACACCTGCCTTGATCCATTCCGTCAGGTTTTGTTCATCGGGAGACACCGCCCCTGTCACCATGATATTGCTCCAACGCAACGGTCCTAAGATATTCTTCACAAAGGAAGGACCGCCCACATTTCCGGCTGGGAAGACCTTGGTCACATCACATCCCATAGCTTGGGCATTGCTCACCTCCGTCACGCTCCCACATCCTGGAGAATAAGGAACCAACCGGCGGTTACAGATCGGAGCAATCTCCGGTACAAAGTTAGGACCGACAATAAAGTTGGCCCCTAATTGAAGGTAGAGGGCTGCCGTTGGGGCATCAATGACGGTGCCAGCCCCGAGGATAAGGTCGGGGCATTCCTGGGCGGCCCATTTGACCAGCTCCCCAAATAGCTCATGTGCGAAATCACCACGGTTCGTAAACTCAAACACGCGTACTCCTCCCTCATAACAAGCCTTAATCACATGCTTGCAAATATTCAAATCACTGTTATAGAAAACAGGAACCATTCCCGTTTCCTTCATGGCTGTGATCACTTGTATCTTATTAAACCTTGCCATTTTCCATTTTTTTCGTTATACATTATCTCTGAACGCGCCCGCTGGCATTTCCTCCAGCCAAGCTTGCGACTTCCTCTGCCGACACTAAGTTAAAGTCACCCGGTATCGTATGCTTCAAGGCTGATGCTGCAACGGCGAACTCCAAGGCCTCGCCCTGTGTCTGCATGGTCAGCAAGCCATGGATGAGCCCACCTGAGAAAGAATCCCCGCCACCTACTCGGTCAATAATCGGCATGATATCATAGTGCTTGCTTTGATAGAATTCCTTGCCATCATAGATCAAGGCCTTCCATCCATTGTGCGAAGCTGACAGGCTTTCCCGCAACGTAGAGACAACATACTTGAAACCAAAGGTTTCCATCATCCCCTTGAAAATACCATAATAGCCCTCCGCATCGGTCTTTCCGCCTTCAACATCTGCATCCGGCTTAAAGCCCAGGCAGAGCTGTGCGTCTTCCTCGTTGCCAATACATACATCCACGTATTTCATCAAAGGGCGCATCACGGATATCGCCTTTTCCGAAGTCCATAGCTTTTTGCGGAAGTTGAGATCAACAGAGACGGTCACGCCATGGCGCTTGGCAGCCTCACAGGCGAGCCTTGTCATCTCTGCTGCCTGGTCGCTGATCGCAGGAGTAATGCCTGACCAGTGGAACCACTGTGCACCTTCCATGATATGATCGAAGTCGAAATCCTCGGGACTTGCCTCTGCTATTGCACTGTGCGCACGGTCATAAATCACCTTAGACGGACGCATGGAAGCACCTGTTTCCGCATAATAGAGACCCACGCGATCGCCTCCGCGCGCAATGTAATCCGTCTTGACACCATAGCGACGGAGCCCATTCAAGGCAATCTGCCCAATCTCATGCTTGGGAAGCTTGCTGACGAAATACGCCTCATGACCATAGTTCGCCAGACTCACGGCTACATTGGCCTCTCCCCCGCCCGGAATGATGCGGAAGGAATCGCTTTGAATGAACCTGTCATTCCCCTCTGGAGAAAGACGGAGCATGATCTCACCTAATGTTACAATCTTTGCCATTTTCTAATTTTAATGTTTGTTTATAGATTAATCATTGTTTGCAACTACAAAAATAAGCATTTTTTTCCATTGTACGAAAGAAATGGGCATAAAAAATTTCATTTGCCATGAGAATCATGCCCTGCTATGGATTCCTTACCGATGAGCCGCCTTTACTGCCATCCTCACCTTGGAAAGACAAGAGACCACCTTTCACGACCTGAAAGACCATCTTTTGCAAGACAGGAGATAAGCTTTCACGAGACAGGAGATAAGCTTTCGCAAGACAGGAGACAACATTGAGCTTGCCACCAACAACCTTTCGATATTTCAGATGATGACAGGGGTGACCTCACGGTGGATCCATGCACTTGCGAAGACAAGCAAAAACAAAAAATTAAAAAACTTCGACGGCGGCGACGGCGACTCTTTTTTTAGTCGACGACGTCGACTTTTTTTCTCTATCTTTATCTTTATTTTTATTAATACGCGCGAGTATATAAGGTACGCGCACGAATATTGATTTTGCATTCAATTTAGACGCAATGAGGAATGAATGATGATTCCATGTTGAACGCATTCCAATTCAATGAGGAATGAATTCTGATTCAATGTTGAACGCATTCGGATTCATTTCCCAATCACTTCTTTTTTTCGTTCCCATCGCCTTCGCCGAGGTGCTCCTTTCACCCGCTCGCGGATGGGAAACAACCACCACGGGTTGGGACCGTCGCGGTATCTCTCCTCCCTCGTCCGCAAAGGACGGTCCTGAAAAGTAAAGAGACCACGGTGCCTCCTTCAGCTGGTGATCAGCCCGTCAAGCATGACTGAGTGCAAAGGAATTGCAAGGTGGACTCAAGATTTTTGATCAGACAGGCACAAAATTCAAAAATTTTATGTAAGTTTGCACCAAATATACAACGAGGTATGACAGACAAGATCAGAATCAAAGACATCGCAGAAAAAGCCGGTGTGTCAGTGGGAACAGTCGACAGGGTTCTGCATAAACGCCCGAACGTATCAAAGAGTGCCTTGGCAAAAGTAGAGAAGGTTCTCCAAGAGATCAACTACAGGCCCAACATGTATGCGAGTGCGCTTGCTTACAACAAATCCTACACTTTTTATATGATCCTTCCCCAACACGACTCAGAAGCTTACTGGGAAGAGATCGAGGAAGGAGCCAAGAAAGCAGAAGACTATAGGAGGGACTTCCATATCCATGTCAAGATTCTCTTCTATGAAAGGTTTAACGAGAAATCATACATCGACACGTATATGGGGTGCCTGAACGCGGACCCAGACGGCGTTGTCATCGTCCCTTACGAGTTGGAAATCACACGCAAGTTCACGGACAAGCTCCACGAGCGAAATATCCCGTTTGTCATGCTCGACTCTTACATGCCAGATTTAAGGCCATTGACCTTTTACGGTCAGGACTCCTTCTGCAGCGGATATTTTGCGGCAAAAGTCCTGATGATGATCGCATATAAGGAGAAAGAGATCATGCTCATGAAACAGATGAAAAACGGAAAAGTAGTGAGCAAGCAACAGGCCAACCGGGAGGTGGGCTTCCGGCATTACATGAAGGACCATTTCCCAAAGGTCAAGATCTTGGAAGTCAACTTGCCCCTTGACAAGACCAGGGAAGAATACGACCTTATCTTGGAAGACTTTTTCACGAAGCACCCTCTTGTGCATCAATGCATCACGTTGAATTCAAGGGCCCATCTGGTGGGTGACTTCTTGCTGCGTTCCAATCGAAGGGACGTACAGATCATGGGCTATGACATGGTGGGGAAAAACGTGGAATGCCTGAGGCAAGGGAGTATTTCTTTCCTCATCGCCCAACATGCCTATATGCAGGGATACTATTGCGTGGATGCCTTGTTCCGCGCGATCGTCCTCAAGACGGAAATCAAGCCCGTCAACTACATGCCCATAGAACTCCTGATGAAGGAGAACGTAGACTTTTATAGACGAACTCAAATATAAACTAATCTGCAAATGACACAATCAATGATCAAGATCAATCCCAAAGACACGGTGGTCGTATGCCTGCGACCCATGCGCAAGGGGGAGATCGTAGAAGTGGATGGCAAGGCCATCGGAGTGAGACAGGACATCCCGGCTGGGCACAAACTGCTCATCAAGGACACAAAACAGGATGAAAACATCATCAAGTACGGGTACCCGATCGGCCATGCAAGTACCGACCTAAAGGCAGGAGATTGGGTGAACGAGAACAACCTGAAAACGAACCTGTCAGGGACCTTGGAGTATACGTATCAGCCAGTCCACGAGACATTGGACATCCCCTTAGGAAAGAGGACATTCATGGGCTACCAACGCGCCAACGGAGAAGCAGGGACCCGCAATGAAATTTGGATCGTCCCCACTGTCGGGTGCGTCAACGGCATTGCCGAGAAACTCGTGGAAAGACTGAAGGCGGAAACCCACGGAGAGGGCGTTGACGCGATCTTCGCCTGGCACCACAACTATGGCTGCTCCCAGCTGAGCGGAGACCACGAGAATACCCGAAAAGTATTGAGAGACATTGTACTCCATCCCAATGCAGGTGCAGTGCTTGTCCTTTCCTTAGGATGTGAAAACAACCAGCCCAACCAGTTCATGCAACTCTTGGGGGATTATGACAAAGACAGGATCAAGCTTTTAGTCACCCAGCATGTCGAAGGAGATGAACTGGAAGAAGGCATGAAGATTCTTCGCGAACTCTATGCGATTGCCAAGAACGACCGGCGGACAGAGCTTCCGTTAAGCCAGCTGCGCATCGGACTGAAATGCGGAGGGTCTGACGGGTTCAGTGGGATAACGGCCAATCCATTGGTAGGCGAGTTTTCGGATTATTTAGTAGCACAAGGAGGAACGTCTGTGCTCACTGAGGTACCGGAAATGTTTGGGGCAGAGACCATTCTCATGAACCGTTGCAAGACCCCAGAGCTCTTTCATGAAACCGTGCAATTGATCAACGACTTTAAGGAATATTTCCTTTCCCATGGGGAACCGGTTGGGGAGAATCCTTCGCCTGGCAACAAGGCAGGAGGGATCTCTACCCTTGAGGACAAAGCCTTAGGATGCACGCAGAAATGTGGTCGTTCCCCCGTATGCGGTGTCTTGGGATATGGGGATAGGATCAAGAAACATGGACTGAACTTGCTTTCTGCGCCGGGCAACGATCTCGTGGCATCAACGGCACTGGCAGCTGCAGGATGCCAGATCATCCTTTTCACGACGGGTCGGGGCACCCCCTTTGGCACGTTTGTCCCTACGATGAAGATCTCCACGAATGATGGGCTTTCCCAGCGGAAGCCCAATTGGGTCGACTTCAATGCAGGACAGTTATTGGATGGCATCCAGATGGGAGACCTTGTCAAAAGACTGACGGATCGCATCGTTGCCATCGCGAGCGGAGAAAAGACGAAAAATGAAATCAATGGTTATCGGGAGATCTCCATTTTCAAGAATGGGGTGACTCTCTAACCGACTATATCATCAAGAGGAAGAAGATTTGGAAAAGATTGGCAACAAGAAAGGTCTATTGGCTTTAAGCCCACTGATATTGTTTATCGTGCTTTACTTGGTCACCTCGATCATCGCAGGCGACTTCTACAAAGTCCCCATCACCGTGGCGTTCATGATCTCGAGCATCTATGCGATCGCGATATCCGGTGGTCTTCCCTTGGCCAAGCGCATCACCACCTATAGTAGGGGCGCGAGCACGGACAATATGATGCTGATGCTATGGATCTTCGTGTTAGCCGGTGCCTTTGCCAACTCAGCCAAGCAAATGGGCAGCATTGATGCCACCGTCAATGCCACGCTGAGCATTTTACCTGGCAACATGCTGTTGGCTGGCCTGTTTTTGGCAGCTTGTTTCATTTCCTTATCCATAGGAACCAGTGTTGGGACAATCGTCGCACTGGCTCCTATTGCCGCAGGCTTAGCCCATTCTACGGGATCTGACGTCGCATTGATGACAGCAGTAGTCGTGGGAGGGTCATTCTTTGGCGACAACCTGTCTTTCATCTCCGATACGACCGTGGCGGCAACGACCACGCAAGGCTGCAAGATGAGCGATAAGTTCCGCGTCAATTCATTCATTGTCATGCCCGCTGCTGCCGTAATCCTCGTCGTTTATATTTTCTTAGGAGCAGATATCCCCTCTCCTACGAACATCCCTCCCGTCAATTGGGTCAAGGTCATCCCTTATATCATCGTATTGATCACAGCCGTTTTCGGCATGAACGTCATGGCTGTGCTCACCATAGGATTGGCACTGACCGGCATCATTGGCATCGTAGACGGATCCTATGACATTTACAGTTGGTTTGGTGCGATGGGAGATGGGATTCTTTCGATGGGAGAACTGATCATTATCACCATGATGGCAGGAGGACTCTTGGAGATTATCCGGGAGAATGGCGGCATTGATTATATCATCCAAAAGATGATTGTACATATTAACGGGAAACGAGGTGCAGAGCTGACCATTGGCATTCTTGTCGGACTGATCGATATCTGTACCGCCAACAATACGGTTGCCATTATCACCGTCGGAGGAATCGCCAAGCAAATCGGTGACCGTTATGGAGTGGACAACCGGAAATGCGCCAGCATCCTGGATACCGTCTCGTGCTGTTTCCAAGGTCTCATCCCCTATGGGGCCCAATTGCTGATGGCAGCAGGATTGGCAAAACTGAACCCCATCCAGATTCTCCCTTACCTTTACTATCCGCTCTGTATCGGCATTGCTACCCTGATCTCCATCTTAGCACGATATCCCAAACGGTATTGTTGAGCTGACCTGTTACCATCATTGATAGCCATTGGGAGGAAACGATTATGAATATCATCCAGAATAACTTCTTTGCACTACTCCTGACAGGAGCCTTCTGCCGTAAGACAGGCTCTATTGATCCCATGTCTCTCTATAAATGGAACAGGTTACTCCAAATCATAAAAGAACAGAACGTTGCCTCTTACGCTCTGAAAGGAGCCAAGGGATACCAGTACGATCCCATGGTGAAAATCCCCACGGAATTTATCGACAAGCTCACAAAATGCGCTGAACAAGAGCAAGACAACGCTGAGCCACCAGCCTTGACTAACTTTTTCTTGGGCAGGCGACTGAAGAACATCCAAGAGAACGAGCGTCATGCCATCGATGCATCCATGGACACCCTCTACTTGCTGAACATCATCGTCAGCAATGTCAGAGGAATGCTCAACCGAGGATTCCCGCTCAGAGGGATCATCAAAATGGGGTCTTTCCTACGCAATCAAGGGGATAAGGTCGACTTTATCAAGCTCGAGAAATGGCTGAAGTCACTTCATCTACAGCGCATGGCACAATTAGAAGGAAGCATCCTCATCGAGAAATTTGTTTTTGAAAAGAACGAGATACCCTTCGTTAACGAGAAAGAGCCTGCTGCGGAAAAGCTCTTGGAAAGGTCTCTCAACCATACAGCAGAAGATACAGCAGAGGAATGGCACTTCCGGCAAAGTCGATCAGGATTCGTGCATAACAATACCACCGTCCTCCGCAAGAACCTCAGGAGAAGCATGAGGTACATCGGGTATGCCCCCTTGGAGACCATCAGCAATTTCATACACAACTTCACAAAGAGCCTCTCGGAAATAGAAGAATAGTATAAATATTTGTAAAAATCGGTTTCCCATCGCACCTTTTTTATTATCTTTGCATCTATGAATCGAATTGTAATCATACTATTAAGTATATTTTCCTTCATGGCTGCCAATGCCCAAAGATACCAAGTCCAATGCGAGGATACTTGTCAGCATATCCATGGCATTGACTTGAGCCATTATCAAGGCAATGTCTTCTGGGAGACAGTGGGGGATAACTCGAAAATGGCGTATGTCTATCTGAAGGCGACGGAAGGTGGGGATCGCATTGATGACAAATACGAGACCAATATAGACTTGGCTCACAGATACGGATTGAAGGTGGGCAGTTACCATTTCTATCGTCCCAAGATTGAGCAAGCGAAGCAATTGGCAAACTTCATGGCACAATGCCGTCCCGGAGACCAGGACTTGATTCCTATGGTGGATATAGAGACAAAGAGCGGGCTCTCAACAGAAGAGTTCTGCGACTCGCTTTTCAAATTCCTGAAGCTCATCGAAAAGGCATACAAACAGAAGCCTTTGCTCTATACCTTCGCGAATTTCTACGACCATTACCTGTTAGGAAAGATTGACAATTACCATCTAATGATTGCCCAATACACGAAGCAGGAGCCCATCTTGGCAGATGACCGTGACATTACCATGTGGCAATACACCGGAAAAGGTCATCTCAATGGCATCAACGGGTTTGTAGACAAGAGCAGGTTTATGGGAAAGCATAAACTAAGAGAGATTAGATTCCGGCACCGATAGCAAGGAAGGGGCATGCATAGACTGTCCTCGTGACAAGCTCACCCTCCTCGAAAAGTCCTGCCCATCGAAGCGAGAAACAGATAAAGAACGAAACAAGAAATATATAAGTTATCAATTATGGCAATTATTAAATGTCCCGAGTGCGGTCATCAGATCAGTGACAAAGCACCTGTTTGTCCCTCATGTGGGGTTGAAATCGCCGGTAAGGTGATCAGATGCCCACAATGCGGTGAGGTATATTTCAAAGACCAGGAGATGTGCCCAAACTGCCATCACGCCACAAGCACAGCCTCACAGGCACAGCAACAGTCCTTCTCCCCCCGCCCTATTCATCCACAGCCCTCATCCCAAGCTTCAGCAAAGCCCCAACAGGGCTATGAGCCAACGAGCCGTGAGACCCATCGGTCGGAGATGCCACCGGTCCCTCCCATCCCCACAGCAACCCAACAGAATCAAGGATCGCAGCAACCCAAAAAGAAAAGCCATACGGCTCTCATCGTCGCTTTTGTCTTGGCATTGATCGTCTGTGGCGTTTGCTTCTATTTTTATAGCAATGCCAAAAATGACAAAGAGCGGGAAGCCTACGAATACGCGATGAACAGTAGCGACCCTGCCGTGCTACAGAGTTATCTCGATACTTATACAGATGCCCCGGAAGAACACCGCGATTCCATCGAGGCACATATTGCCATGCTCAAGCAAATTGACCAAGACTGGACCAATGCTGTTGTCAGCGGTTCGAAAGCTGCCTTGGAAGATTATTTAGCCAAGCATCCGGACAGTCCACATAAGGCTGAGGCCCAAAATAAAATAGATTCCCTCGACTGGGCCCAGGCCTCGCAAGAGAACACCTTAGATGCCTACAAGCTCTACCTGAGTGAGCACGAAAACGGAAGCCATGTGGATGAAGCCAACGATGCTGTCAAGGCGTTGAATGCCAAGACCGTCCAACCCGAGGAAAAGAGTGCCATCACCGCCATCTTCCGCCGTTTCTTCCAAGCCATTAACGCAAAGGATGAGAACAAGCTGACAGCAACGGTCAGCAATTTCATGACTTCCTTCTTGGGAAAAAGTGATGCCACAAGGGCTGATGTGATCACCTTTATGGAAAAGATCTACAAAGATGACATCACCAACATGAATTGGCATCTCAATAATGACATGAAAATTGACAAGAAAGAAATAGGCGAGGATGAATATGAATATACTGTTAACTTCTCCGCCATACAGAATATAGAACGCACCGACCCGACAAAAGAGAAGCAGGCTAAGTATAAAATCAATGCGAAAGTCGGTCCTGACGGACAAATTACTTCTTTTAATATGATCAAGATCATCCAGTAGTACTTGCCATCAGACAGGTATCAACAAAACAATGGGGATTGTAAGCAACAACTACAATCCCCTTTATTTTTACCCGAACCACGTCCTCATGATGCCGATTCTGCTTTCATCTCCATCAGCAATTGCCGCTGGTGGTCGGTAAGATGCGTCGGCAACTTGACGACATAGGTAATAATGAGATCGCCAAAGGTACCATCTCCACGGTCATACCCTTTGCCCCGCAGACGAACCTTCGTCCCATTTTGCGTCTCAGGCTTGATCTTCAATTTCAATTTCTGGCCATTGCTCAGTTGAATGATAATATCGCCACCCAGCAAAGCCGTATACAGGTCGATATTGACATTTGCATTCATCTCCCCACTATGGCGCATCGTGGAACGATGCCCTGACGTTCTTGAAGAATGGAAGCCTGAACCTGTTCCGAACAGATTCTCAAAGAAGTCAGAGAATCCACTTCCCCCATTTCCAAAACTGCTAAAGTCGAACCCGTCAAAAGGAGATCCTCCACCCGACGAACTCCAATGATAGGTAGTCCCTCCTGGTCCACCGGCACTTCCCCCTGCCTGTTCAAAAGCCTCAGCTTCCTTCCACTTCTCACCGTATTGGTCATATTTCTTACGTTTCTCGGGGTCATTGATGACATCAAAAGCCTCGTTCAACGCCTGGAATTTTGCCTTCGCCTTAGGATCATCAGGATGAAGGTCCGGATGGAACTGCTTGGCACGCTTCAGGTAAGCCTTCCGAACATCCTTTTGAGGGATATTCTTATCGACACCTAAAATCTTGTAATAATCTATAAATGCCATATTTTTACCTCCTATTTTTTAGAAAAGAATAAGCAAAAAGTATGCCGGACAACATTTTTTTGTACCTTTGCAGCAAATAATTATCAAGATGAAAAGAATCATGGTTGCGCTCCTCGCAGCGCTCTGTATGAATATTCCTGCAATGGCAAAGACAAAGACGGTTACGCTGAGGTTCGTAGAGACCAGTGACGTGCACAGTAGTTTCTTCCCTTATGATTTCATCAACCGAAAGCCGAAGAAAGGGAGCTTAGCAAGAGTGGTCACTTATGTCAAAGGTCTCCGCCAGACTTACGGCAAGAACCTGATTTTAGTAGACAATGGAGATATCCTGCAAGGACAACCCGTATGCTATTATTACAATTATGTGAGGACCGACCAACCCAATCTTGCTGCCTCCATCATCAATTACATGCGATATGACGCGGAAGCCGTGGGCAACCATGACATTGAAACCGGGCATGCCGTATATGACAAATGGTTCAAGGAGGTAAAATGCCCCATGATCGGTGCCAATATCGTGGATGTCAAGACTGGACAACCCTACGTCAAGCCTTATACCCTTCTCATGCGGGATGGAGTAAAGATCGCCATCTTGGGGATGATCACACCTGCTATCCCTAACTGGCTCAATGAAAGCCTATGGGAAGGACTTAGGTTTGACGACATCGTCAAATCCGCTTCCTATTGGGTCGGTTACCTTCAGGAAAACGAGCACCCTGATGTGATCATCGGACTTTTTCATTCTGGTAAGGAAGGAGGGATCAAGACAGATGGATATGAGGAAAACGAGTCGATGAACGTTGCCAAAGAGGTACCGGGCTTTGATCTTATTTTCTATGGACACGACCATACCTGCCATCAGGACGTCATCAAAAACAAATGGGGGAAGGATGTCGTATGCCTCGACCCTGCGAACAATGCCTATCATGTCAGTGATGCCACCATCACGCTACAAATTCAAGATGGAAAGGTGGTTCACAAGGATGTCAAGGGATCGATCGTTGATGTAACGGGCTTAGAGGTTGACAAGGATTTCATCCAACATTTCCAGTCCAATATCGATAGTGTGAACGCCTTCGTCAACCGCAAGATTGGAACTTTCGAGCATACGATTACGACCCGTGATTGCTTCTTCGGCAGTTCTGCCTTCACCGACTTCATCCATAACATGCAGTTGAAACTCACAGGGGCTGACATCTCCTTCAATGCCCCTTTGTCCTTCGACGCAAGTATCCGGCAAGGGGACGTGCACGTAAGCGACCTTTTCAACCTGTACAAATATGAGAACCAAGTATACATGCTTCGCATGACAGGCAAGGAAATCCGCCAATATTTAGAAATGAGCTATGACCTGTGGGTAAACACTATGAAGAGTCCAGACGACCCTATCATGCTCTTGAATGAGGAAACGAAAGGAGACATGCAACGGTATGGCTTTAAAAACCTAACATTCAATTTCGACAGTGCAGCAGGCATTGATTATGTAGTGGATGTCACGAAGCCAAATGGCGAGAAAGTCAAGATCCTAAAAATGAGCAACGGGAAGCCTTTTGACGAAAAGGCGTGGTATCGGGTAGCCATGAATAGTTATCGGGGCAATGGCGGGGGAGAATTACTGACGAAAGGAGCAGGAATCCCACATGATGAGATTCAGAAACGCATCATCTTCGAAAGCAAGCATGACCAGCGTTACTATCTCATGGAGGAAATAGAAAAAGCCGGGACAATCAATCCGCAACCCAATAACAACTGGCGCTTTGTACCCGAAGAGTGGGCACGCCCAGCACTCGCGCGAGACCGAGCATTAATCTTTAGTCAGAAAGCAATGGAAAAATAAAAGCAATGGAAAAGAAATATTGGTTTGTATTCTGCAAAGGAGACGTGATGTTGGAAAAGAGAACGGACGGTAGTGGATACACCATCCCTTTCGGGGAAGAACCTCCCATTGAAACCAAGCCTTGGACCAACTTCCATCGAATCACTCCTTTCGAGGATGGGACGGAAGTCATGACGTTCAACATAGACCAGCCTGTCACCAATAACCCACAATATGAGATGTGCGGATTACGCTCCTCCTACTATAAGTTACCGCTCGAGCTCTACCTGAAGGCAGGCAAATGCCTGGAGATTCTCTATTGGGACCACAACACCAAATACTGCGGGGTTTGTGGGACTCCAATGAAGATGAACTCGGACATCTCCAAGAAATGCCCGAACTGTGGAAAGGAAATATTCCCATCCCTTGCCACTGCCGTGATCGTGCTGATTCAAAAAGGAGAAGAGGTTCTCTTGGTTCATGCGAAAAACTTCCGCAGCAACTTTTACGGACTCGTTGCAGGATTCGTTGAGACAGGAGAGACACTGGAAGAAGCCGTCTATCGTGAAGTCCGTGAGGAAACAGGACTAACAATTGCCAACCTCAAATACTTCGGAAGCCAGCCTTGGCCTTATCCCAGTGGACTGATGGTGGGGTTCTTCGCAGATTATGTGAGTGGGGAAATCACCATCCAGAGAAGTGAGCTTAGAGATGGAGGATGGTATCATCGTAAGCACCTGCCCACCATTCCAGAGAAGCTCAGCATCGCTCGGAAATTAATTGATGCCTGGCTCAGCTCTTTTAGAGACCAAGAACCACAGAAAGAGGGTCGTTAACTTAGTCCTTATAGTCTACCTTCACGACAACGACACGAATGTGTTGGTCATTTGTCTTCGGTGAGTTGACCTTGGCTATATGCCAGTCACCAGGGAAGAAGATAAAGAAATGCTTGGGGTCGCTATCCAAGAACTTCGTCCTTTTGACATCATAGTCATAATGAATCGCATCCGGACGGTAACTACAGTTCGGCTTACTTGTCAAGTGATCCAGGATCCCAAAGCGTTCCACGCCCTTCACGACATACTGAAAGTCGATGTGATGATAATGGCTCTCGCTGCCCCGTTTCTCTAAGGGCCCATTCACATCATCCTCCACGCTTGCCACTAGAGAAGACCCCTCGATAGGATGCCTCCCCTTGGGCAGAGCCAACAAGTCGGTCTTTGCCAGCCATTGAAACAATGCTTTCCATTGCTCTGGGTTCTTCTGATATTGTAAATAGAACTCCGTTGCATTGACGCTGGGATCAGGGTCAGCCCCATGGTATCCATTACGCCACTCCCCTCTCTTCAGCCATTTTGCTGCTTTCTTATTCAAAGATCGGTCCTGATAGACGCGCGTATAATAGCCTTTTGCGCTCAACACTTTATCCAGACCTTCTTGGGCAGGGGCCTCTAAGCCAAGCAAAAGCAAGACAATGAGAATCAGCAGTTTTTTCATGATTTGTTCTAAGTGAGACTTGGAGCGGTAAACGGGACTCGGACCCGCGACCTTCGGCTTGGGAAGCCAACGCTCTACCAACTGAGCTATTACCGCAATCGCTATTTTAGGAAAATATAGAGCCGATACTCGGACTCGAACCGAGGACCTATTCATTACGAATGAATTGCTCTACCAACTGAGCCATATCGGCACTTACTTGTGCAAATGCGGATGCAAAGGTAATTGTTTTTTTTAGAAGCACCAAATATTTAACGCCATTTTTTCTAAATAACAACGTAAACTTTTGATGTTATCATAATTTTTCCTTACTTTTGCAGTCGAATGAGGTTTAGAATGACCCAAAGAAGATGAAGATACTGATTACTGGAGCAGCAGGCTTTATTGGCTCAAAATTAGCATACAAGCTCACCCAACGTGGAGACGAGGTTGTCGGGATCGATAACCTCAATGATTACTATGATGTCCGACTGAAAGAGGCAAGACTGAAATTCTTCGGCAATGGCTGGCGCTTTATCCGCATGGATATCGCAGATAAGGAAGCTATCGACCGCCTTTTCGACGAGGAACGGTTCGACAAGGTGATGAACTTGGCTGCACAAGCCGGAGTGCGCTATTCCATTGTCAATCCTTATGCTTACTTGGAGAGCAACATACATGGATTCCTCAATATCCTGGAAGCTTGCCGACACCATCAAGTAGGGTACCTTGTATACGCTTCTTCAAGCAGTGTTTATGGAATGAACACAAAAGTCCCATTCAATGAGGAAGACGTGGTCGTCAGTCCTGTGAGTCTCTATGCAGCCAGCAAGAAAAGTGACGAACTGATGGCACATGCCTATTCTAAGCTCTACGGTTTCGCCACCACGGGATTGAGATATTTCACGGTCTATGGTCCTTGGGGACGTCCAGACATGGCACCGTTCAAGTTTACCAAGCTCATCCTTAACGGGCAGCCCATCCAAGTATTTAACCACGGCAACCTGAGTCGTGACTTCACCTACATAGACGACATCGTAGAGGGCACCGTCAAAGTGATAGACAAGCAGCCCGTGGCAAGCGAATGCCCCCACCAAGTCCCTGCCCAAATCTATAATATCGGGTGCTCCCATCCCGTTTCCCTCATGGATTTCATTCACGAAATAGAACATGCATGTGGAAAAAAAGCCCAAAAGGAATTTATGCCTATGCAGCAAGGAGATGTCTATCAAACCTATGCAGACACTTCAAAACTGGAGAAGGCTTTTGGGTATAAACCACAAGTTGAGCTGCATGAAGGCATCCAAAAACTGGTGGAATGGTACATGAGCCCCCTGAACCCGCTCTCATAAAAATGAATATATAAAGGTTTACGATATGATAAATCACGGCATAAAAATAGCAGTGGCAGGGACAGGCTACGTAGGATTAAGCATTGCAACCCTGCTCAGCCAACATCATCAGGTAAAAGCTGTTGATGTCATCCCTGAAAAAGTAGATTTGATCAATCACCATCGGTCTCCGATCCAGGACGAATACATTGAGAAATATCTCTCAGAGAAAGACCTCAATCTTGAAGCAACACTCGACGGAGTTTCTGCCTATCGGGATGCTGACTTTGTTGTCATAGCCACCCCTACCAACTACGATCCAGTGAAGAACTACTTCGACACCAGTCATGTAGAAGAGGTGATAGAACTGGTCAGGAAGGTCAACCCAAACGCCATCATGGTTATCAAGTCGACGATCCCCGTTGGATACACGGTTAGCATCCGCAAGCGATACCAATGTGACAACATCATCTTCGCACCGGAATTCCTGCGCGAAAGCAAGGCTTTGTACGATAACCTTTATCCAAGTCGTATCATCGTGGGTCGACCAGAAGGAGACAAGCGCTTGGACGAGGCAGCTCATACCTTTGCCGATCTCCTGCAAGAGGGAGCCCTGAAAGAAGACATACCGACACTATTCATGGGACTGACCGAGGCAGAGGCTGTCAAGCTTTTTGCCAACACTTATTTAGCACTGCGCGTCAGTTATTTCAATGAGCTGGATACCTATGCAGAGATCAAAGGACTTAATACCAAAGAAATCATAGATGGCGTGGGATTAGATCCGCGCATTGGTACCTTCTACAATAACCCTTCCTTTGGATACGGAGGATATTGCCTACCTAAAGACACCAAGCAGTTGCTTGCCAATTATGCTGATGTCCCAGAAAACCTCATCCAGGCCATAGTAGAGAGCAACCGAACCAGGAAGGATTTCATTGCAAATCGAGTATTGGAGAAAGCGGGGTATTACACGGCCAATGGCAGGTGGAATGAGAAAATGGAACATCCATGCACCATAGGCGTATATCGGCTAACGATGAAAAGCAATTCAGACAATTTCAGGCAAAGCAGCATACAAGGCGTCATGAAAAGGATCAAGGCGAAAGGTGCTACCGTTATTGTCTATGAGCCCACCTTAAAAGACGGAGACACCTTCTTTGGCAGTAAGGTCGTTAACGACCTCGAAACTTTCAAGAAACAGTGCCATGCCATCATCGCCAACCGGTATGATCCATGCCTGGATGATGTCAAGGAAAAGGTATATACGCGTGATATCTTCAGAAGAGACTAATGAGGATGATTCTTCCTTCCTCAAGGAGCGTAACTTCTTGTACATCATTCTCTCATCGTCCATTGCGATGATGGTTTCTGATAGGTTCCTATCATCAACGGGAGATCACATTCAAGAAGCATGAAGAAGATGAAACATTGATCAAGAATAGGTGTAGCAATGTAAATGTCATAAAGACAAACGCTTTGTAGTAACAGTTCCCTATTATGTTAATACTATTAATTATTTTTTGCGTAAAAGTAGTTATACCCGGACTGTGAAGTTCGGGTTCACGTTTTCCGAGGCGATGGTAAGACGGGGGCATTACTGGACCAATGTTTATTTCATTGATTTTTTTGCAAATAGGTTGACAGGTTGTCAAACCCCAGTGTTTATCGGGCTTGCAACCTGATTTGAGGTTGACAAAGGTTGACACGAGGTTGACAAAAGAAGATTTAGAAGTTTTGCACATCTCATCTCATTCAATCAAAAAAGCAGGAAAACAATTGATGGTCTCATATATTTTTCTTACTTTTGCATTCATAACCAACAGGATATAAGGAAAACGTCAATTATGAACGTAATCAAAACAAACATCGAAGGCGTAGTCATTATTGAGCCTCGTATCTTCCTTGATGAACGGGGATATTTCTACGAGTCTTACAACCAGCAAGAATTCGACGAGAAGATACGACCCGTACGCTTCGTACAAGACAACCAGAGCAAGTCAACATATGGAGTGCTCCGTGGCCTTCATTTCCAGAAAGACGAGCATTCCCAAAGCAAGCTCGTGAGGGTTGTGGAAGGCCGGGTTCTCGATGTTGCCGTTGACATCCGACAAGGGTCCCCTACTTTCGGACAACATGTGGCTGTAGAATTGTCATCCGAGAACCAGAGACAATTCTTCATCCCGAAAGGATTTGCACATGGATTCTCTGTCCTCAGCGAAACGGCTGTGTTCCAATATAAATGCGATGAGTTCTACTGTCCGGAAAGCGAGGGAGCCATTGCATGGGATGACCCTGCCCTACATATCGACTGGAAAATTCCGTCAGAGAAAGTAATCTTGTCGCCCAAAGATTCTCATCACCCTCCGCTGAAAGACTCTGATTACCTTTTCGATTACGGAAAGGACTATTATCGGTTATAAAGAAAGGATCATCCATCAGATAGTTTATAAAATATCAATTCATGAATATATTAGTGACAGGTGCCAATGGACAACTTGGCAACGAAATCCAAAGGGCTTCCAAGAACAGCAACGACCATTATATCTTCACGGATGTCTGTGAAGGTTATCGCCATCTTGATATCACGAACCTGCAAGATATCTGTATGCTGGTAAAGGAAGAGAATGTGAGATGCATCATCAATTGTGCGGCATGGACCAATGTCGACAAGGCAGAAAGTTGCCCTGAGCTTGTCGAGACCTTGAACGCTGACGCACCGGAACACCTTGCCATTGCCATGAGAGAGGTCAATGGCTTGTTAGTCCATATCAGCACAGACTATGTCTTCGGAGGCGTCGCTTACAATACGCCCTGCAAGGAGGACCAAAAGGGGACTCCTACCGGTGTCTATGGCCTGACGAAACTGCATGGAGAACAGAAGATCATTGCCTCAGGGGTCAAGCACCTGATCATCAGGACGTCATGGTTGTACTCAGAATACGGGCATAACTTCCTGAAGACCATGCTCAACCTCACGTCTACCCATACGCAACTGAAAGTAGTCTTCGACCAATGCGGCACTCCTACCTATGCGGGGGATCTTGCAAAGACCATCTTCTACATCATCGAGCATAGGAAATACGACGGGAATGAGGGTATCTTTCATTTCTCCAACGAAGGAGTTTGCTCATGGTATGACTTTGCCAAGAAGATTGCATCCTTGGCAGGGCATCATCAATGCGACATACAACCTTGCCACAGTGATGAGTTTCCATCACCTGTCACCCGTCCTGCTTATTCCGTCCTCGACAAGACGAAGATCAAGAAGACCTTCGGCATCCAGATTCCCTATTGGGAGGACGCACTCATCACCTGCATGCAAAACATGGGTGAGATCAAAGAGAAATCAATATGATCCATTGTCCCATTTCGAAAAGACAGACAACCATGAACTATAAAAGAAGCATTATCATCACTGGCGGAGCTGGATTCATCGGTTCCCATGTCGTTAGACTGTTCGTCAACAAATATCCGGATTACCATATCATCAATTTGGACAAATTAACCTACGCCGGTAATCTTGCCAACCTCAAGGACATTGAGGACAAGCCCAATTATACTTTCGTCAAAGGGGATATCTGTGACTTTCCCCTGATTAACCGCCTGCTGCCAGAATATCATGTGGATGGAATCATCCACTTGGCTGCCGAAAGCCATGTCGACCGTTCCATCAAGGATCCCTTTACCTTTGCACATACCAATGTCATGGGAACGCTGACTCTCCTGCAAGCTTGCAAGCTCTACTGGGAATCCTTACCCGAAGGATATGAGGGAAAACGCTTCTACCATATCTCCACGGATGAAGTGTATGGTGCCCTTGACATCACTCATCCAGAAGGGATCGAGTCACCGTTCACGACAAAGGCTTCTTCTGAGCACCACCATGCTTACGGGACCCAGTTCTTTACAGAAGAAACCAAATACCAGCCCCATAGTCCCTACTCCGCATCTAAGGCTTCTTCCGACCATTTCGTACGCGCCTTCCACGACACTTATGGACTGCCGACGATCGTGACCAATTGCTCAAACAACTATGGTCCCTACCAATTCCCAGAAAAGCTCATCCCCCTTTTCATCAATAACATACGCCACCACAAGCCACTGCCTGTCTATGGAGAAGGGCTCAACGTACGCGACTGGTTATATGTTGAAGACCATGCCCGCGCCATTGACCTGATCTTCCATCAGGGGCAAATTGCCAATACGTATAATATCGGGGGCTTTAACGAGTGGAAGAACATCGACATTGTCAAATTACTCATCAAGACTACCGACCGTCTGTTAGGAAGAAAAGAAAACGAAGACTTGTCGCTGATCACTCATGTGACCGACAGGAAGGGACATGACCTTCGCTATGCCATCGACTCTCGTAAACTCCAACGGGAACTTGGATGGGAGCCTAGCCTCCAATTTGAGGAGGGAATCGAAAAGACAGTGCTATGGTATCTTGACCATCAAGACTGGATGGATAACGTCACTTCAGGCGACTATCAAAAATATTACGAGAACATGTACGGAAACAGGTAATGCCCAATCTCATCTAATTAAGTTTAATTAACGCGTTTTGAGAACAACGTGCATAGTTTTTTTGTAATTTTGCACTGTTTTAGGTATAATATTTGTTATTAGCTTGAAGATCAAACAGTTAGAAGATTAAGGTTGAAAGATGAGACAATTAAAAATTCAGAAAAGCATCACCAATCGTTCGAGTGAGGCATTGGATAAGTATCTCGTAGAGATTGGACGTGCGCCACTAATTTCCATTGATGAAGAAATCGAACTAGCTCAGAAAATCAAGAAAGGTGGAAAGGAAGGAGAAAGGGCTAAGGACAAATTGGTGACTGCCAACTTGCGATTTGTCGTATCCGTAGCCAAGCAATACCAGCACCAAGGGCTTACGCTCACCGATTTGATCGACGAAGGTAATATCGGTCTGATCAAAGCTGCCCAGAAATTTGATGAGACACGAGGATTTAAGTTTATCTCTTACGCGGTATGGTGGATTCGTCAGAGTATCCTGCAAGCCATCGCTGAACAGAGCCGTATCGTGCGTCTCCCGCTGAATCAAGTGGGTTCCTTGAACAAGATCAATCATGAAATCAATAAGTTCGAGCAGGAAAACCAACGGCACCCTTCTGTATCGGAACTCTCAGACGCTACTCATCTTGATGAGGAGAAAATCGGTCAAAGCCTGATGGCTGACGGTCATCATGTCAGCATTGATGCTCCTTTCCAAGATGGCGAAGATAACTGCATGCTGGATGTCATGCCAAGTGGTGATGACAGCAGGACCGACCGACAGGTGGACCATGAGAGCATGGCGCAGGAATTAAACTCCGTGCTCAATAAAGTACTGAAAGACAGAGAGATCACCATTATCCGTGAGTGCTTCGGCATCGGTTGCCATGAAAAAGGGCTTGAAGAGATCGGCGACCAGTTGGGTCTCACACGTGAGCGTGTGCGCCAGATCCGTGAGAAAAGTATCGCCAAGCTCCGTGACAGTGGCAATGCCAAGATCCTGATGAAATATTTGGGATAGCCCAACGGGCATTTCTGAAACATGAAGACATGATTTCAATACATATAAAATCCCTGCCTTTTTGATGGAGGTAGGGATTTTTTTTGTACCTTTGCTGATATGGAGAAAGCGAAGATACGGTGCATGGTCATCCTACTGTTGGTCGGGCTCTTGTCTCACAGTAGGATAGCAGCAAGGGTACGACCAGATACCCTCATGCTGAAACGTGTTTTCAGCTACAAAGAACGGTTTGTCACCACCCATGCCTTTGAACCTCAAATCACCTATACTTACCAACGGTCAACCTTTAAGATCAATAAACGGAATATCATCTTGTTGGCCGTCCCCTCGATGTACGCGGTTGCCCATGGAGGTAACCGGGAATATATCACAGAGGATTATAACAAGGTAACCTTCGATGAGCCTAATGTTGCCAACTCAAAGACACTCGTCAGGTTCACGACGATCCCCCACAAGCGTCGAACATTACCAAACCTGCTGAAATACCTCACGCTAAGGATCTACGACGAGACCATGATAGAGAATTCCATGCTGTCCCCCTTCAACAGGAACAATAAGATCTATTATAGATATAAGGTGTCTTTCCTTTTCAATGGGACGGCAAGGATCGAGTTCCGTCCCAAGACCGACAATACACAACTCCTCAGAGGATACGCACTGGTTGACTATGAGACAGGTAGAATCAGGACCTGCAAGCTACAGGGAGAGTATGACATGGTGAGGTTCGAATTGCTAATGAACATGAATAAAGGGGGATACAAATCCCTGTTGCCAGTCGACTGCGACCTAAATGCCACGTTCAAGTTCCTGGGGAACAACACTTCCGCCCATTATAAGGCATATTACCTCATGCCACAATTGCTCAACGACTCCTTAAATAATAGCAATGACTATCCGCTCATCGAGCGAGTCAGGCCAGATACACTCCTGCCTTGGGAGAACAAGATTTACGACCGATATTTTGAAGAGAAAAGAAGGAAGGATAGTATCGAATCAAAACAAGAGAAGAAAAAGGATGCTTTCAAGACTATCATGTGGGATTTCGTCGGCGACCATTTGGTGAACCGCATTAAAAGAAATTTCGGGACGAATAACCAGGGGTACCTTCGTATCAACCCGCTATTGAACCCACTGTACTTGGAATATAGCCATCTGCGGGGCCTAACCTATAAGTTTGACGTCAGGATGTCCTATAACTTCTCTGCCGAACAGGAGCTATCCCTGCGTGTCAAGGCTGGATATTCGCTCAATCAACATTATTTCTATTATCAATTCCCATTGATGTACTACTACAACAAGAAACGGAACGGATACATCTTAGTGGAAAGCGGAAATGGAAATAAGATCCGAAATACCCTCGTCGTTGACATATTACGGACAACAGGACCCTACACCGCCAACTGGGATGCGAAGAACGTAGATGTCTTTGACGATAAATATCTCAAGATCGTCAACAACAACGACCTATCTGACAAGTGGAGCCTCCAAGTGGGTGTCATCACCCATAAACGTATGCCAGTGAACAGGGAGCCCTATGAGAAATCAGGGAATTCCATCACCTATCGCACCTTGGCTCCCTTGTTCGAATTGGAATATCGCCCAATGGGATGGAAAGGACCTATTATCGCACTCGACTATGAAAGGAGTATTGCCAATATCCGCGCATCCAATATCCAGTATGAGCGATGGGAATTAGATGGGCAGTACCTGCTCCACCTGAAGCGGTTACAGACGGTTTCCATGCGTTTGGGATCAGGAGTGTATACCAACAAGAATAAGGATTCTTATTTCCTCGACTTCACCAACTTCAGGGAGAACAACATCCCAGGAGGATGGAACGATGAATGGAGCGGTGAATTTGAATTGCTGAGTTCTTATTGGTACAACAATTCAAATTACTACGTCAGGACCAATGTTACCTACGAGACACCCATGCTGCTAGCAAGCTGGATACCAGGGATCGGGCATTTTATGGAGACAGAACGGCTCTATGTCAGTGCCTTGAGCGTGAAGCACCTGTGTCCCTATGCAGAGTTTGGCTATGGCTTTACCACCCGACTGTTCTCTTTGGGACTATTCGTCGCGAACAAGAAATGGAAATTCGACGGGTTCGGGTGTAAAGTGGGATTCGAACTCTTCCGACACTGGTAAACAGATGCCATCTTCTAACAACATTCATTTGACCATCAAAAATCTAAAAGCACAATGGCAGTAAGACAACATAAACCTTTGACCGTTTATAAAGCCTCGGCAGGAAGTGGGAAGACGTTCACGCTTGCCAAGGAATACATGAAACTGGTCATTCAAGATCCATACTGTTACCGTAGAATCCTTGCGGTAACCTTTACCAATAAGGCGACGGAAGAGATGAAGATGAGAATCCTGAGTCAGTTGTATGGGATCTCGAAGGGACTCCCTGGCTCGAAGGATTACATGTGCAAGATCTCCCAGGAATTGGATATGAAACCAGAGACCGTTTCCCAAAATGCAGGGAAAGCCCTTCGCAATCTCTTGCATCATTATAACTATTTCAGGGTGGAGACCATCGACACGTTCTTCCAAAGCGTTCTCAGAAACCTGGCACGGGAACTCAGTCTGACCGCTAACCTAAGAGTGGAGCTCAACGACAGGCAGATAGAGCAACAAGCCGTGGACACGCTCATCGAGGATTTAGATGACAACGATGAAGCCCTGCATTGGATAGAAGAGTATATCTCAGAGAACATCTCTGATGATAAAGGCTGGAACATCATCGGGCAGATCAAGCGGTTTGGGGAAAATATCTTCAAGGATTATTATAAGAAAAACAGTAAAGACTTAGAAGCTGTACTTTCCAAGAAGGATTTTTTCAGCCAATACACTCAAGATCTCAAGAAGTTAAAAGCACAAAAGGAAAATCAGCTCAAGGCTTTCGCGAATAAATTCAACGAGATCCTGAAGGAAGAGGGCTTGTCGGTGAATGACTTCGCGTTCGGAGAGAAGGGGGCATGTGGCTATTTCAAGAAGTTGGGAGAAGGCATCTTTGAAGACAAGAAGCTCCTGACGGAAAGGGTAAAGAAAGCCCAAGATGATCCTTGCCAATGGGTTTCAAAAGCACATCAGCGACCTAACGATCCCATCATGATCGCCGCAGAAAATAAGCTGACGCCCTTGCTCAAAGAATCAGAGCGGCAACGCCCTGGGCTCGTGAAATATTTCATGTCGGCAAAACTGACATTGCGCCACCTTTACCAACTCAGGTTGCTGAACAGAATCGAGCAGAAAGTAAGGGAGATGAATCAGGAAGCAAACAGATTCCTGTTGAGTGACACCCAAAGTCTTCTACACAGCATGATCCAAGCCAGTGATTCCCCTTTCATTTACGAGAAGATGGGCACAGAGCTCGACCATATCATGATCGATGAGTTCCAAGACACGAGTACCACACAGTGGGACAATTTCAAGATCCTGCTTGAGGAATGCCTGAGCAGGAACCAGGAAAGCCTCATCGTTGGTGACGTTAAACAGAGCATCTACAGATGGAGGTCGGGCGACTGGAGATTGCTGAATAGCATCGAAGAGAAGTTCAACCAAAAGCAATTGCAGTTTGAGTCATTGGATACCAATTACCGCTCCAACCGTCATATCATTGCTTTCAATAATGCTTTCTTCAAGGAAGCAGCCCACATGGAGTTCGAAAGGCAGAAAGAGAATAATCCAACCGAAGCGGAACAGTTGCAGAAGGCTTATCAAGATGTCGAGCAGAAGATCCCGGAAGGAAGAGAGCCCAAGGGAATGGTGCACATCGAGCTCTTAACGGATGACGACTACCAAAAGCAGACGATGGAACGGATGGCTTCCATCTTAGGAGACCTGATCAAGAAGGGGGCCAGCCCGAAGCAGATTGCGATCTTGGTACGGTCGAACCGAACGATACAGGCCATCGCCAATTATATGATGGAAACATGGCCTGAGATGCCCATTGTGTCCGACGAGGCGTTCCGCTTAGACTCCTCACTCGCCGTGAACATGATCGTTGAAGGCATGCGCGTGCTCCTGCATCCAGACAACCTATTAGCGAAGGTGGAACTGGTCAAGGCCTATCAGGTCCATATTCTGAGATGCCAAGAGGAAGGCAATGAACAGCTTGCTGCCAAAAAGGACTACGACAAGCTACTGCCAACAGACTATACAAGCAAGCGGGACGAACTGCTTACCTTGCCTTTGTATGAGCTGACGGAGCGACTTTTCTCGATTTTCCAACTCGATATGCTAAAGGAACAAAGTGCCTACGTGTGTGCCTTTTTCGACCAGCTAAACCGCTTCCTGCAAGACAATGCCACGGATATCGATGGCTTTATCAAGGAATGGGACGATAGCCTGTGCCAGAAAACCATCCAAAGTGATGAGGTGGAAGGCATCCGACTACTGACGATCCATAAGAGCAAAGGACTGGAATTTGACCATGTCATCATGCCATTTTGCGACTGGAAATTAGAGAATCAAGGTTCTCTCATCTGGTGCGAGCCCAAGGAAAAGCCGTTCAGCCGACTGCCTATAGTGCCCATCGACTGCTATGCAAACCAAATAAAAGGTACAATCTATGAGCAAGACTACCGAACGGAAAGCCTCCAAAACTGCGTCGACAATCTCAACTTGCTCTATGTCGCATTCACACGTGCCAGCAAGAATCTCTTTGTCCTTGGGAAAAGAAAGGCGACAGGGACACGCTCTGAGCTGATCGAAAAGTGCCTGGAGAACGTCAAAGACAATCTGCCAGGCAGCATGCTTCATGATGCTGGAGAAGAGGAAAGCATCATCTTTGAATACGGGGAGCTTGACACAGAGAAGAAAAAAGGAAAGCAAGCCAGCCAAAATGTCTTCGAGCCGATTGTAAGCCCTGTCTCCATAGAGGTCAAGAGCTTTGATAACCCAGTGGAATTCAGGCAAAGCAACAAAAGCAAGGAATTCACCGAGGATGACGAAGAAGAGAAAAAACAACAGGAATATATCCACACCGGCAATGTCTTGCATCAGGTCTTTTCCACCATCCGCACGAAGGCAGACATCCCACATGCTTTACAGCAATTGGAGGAAGAGGGTATTCTCTACAATGATAGGCTATCAAGGGAAAAACTCTCCAAGATGCTTCTGGGACGGTTAGAGAACCCAACCGTAGCGGATTGGTTCTCCGACCAATGGCAACTCTTCAATGAATGCACGATCCTGAAATATGACAAGGAGACTGACGAAGTGCAAGAGCACCGGCCCGACAGGGTGATGACCAATGGCAAAGAAATGATCGTCGTCGACTTTAAGTTCGGACGCCCACGGGAAGAGTACAAGACTCAGGTGCAAGAGTATATGCACTTATTAGGGGAAATGGGATACCCCAACGTCAAAGGGTATCTCTGGTACGTTTATACAAACAACATAGAAGAAGTTCACATCAAATGAAAACATTTCTTGAATACATAGCCGATGACCTTATCGACAAATATGGGAACGACTTGTCACACATCGCCGTGGTGTTCCCGAACAAGCGAGCATCCCTCTTCTTGAACGAATACCTGGCCAGAAAGGTGAGTAAACCGCTCTGGAGTCCATCCTATATCACCATCAGCGACCTGTTCCGGCAGCACTCTTCCTTAACGGTAGGAGATCCGATCATGTTGATCTGCGAACTACACAAGGTGTTCATCCACTGCACTGGTATCGAAGAAGACCTCGACCGATTCTATGGATGGGGACAATTGCTTTTGACCGATTTCGATGACATCGACAAGAACATGGCAGATGCAGACAAGGTATTTGCCAATCTCAAGGATATCCATCAATTGGATGATCTCTCCTACCTCTCCGACGAACAAAAGGAAACCTTGAAAAAGTTCTTCAGTAATTTCTCAGAGGAAGACAACAGTGAGCTGAAGAAGAAGTTTTTGGAACTTTGGCAACACTTCGGGGATATCTATCATAAGTTCAATGAGAATCTCGAACAACAGCACCTTGCCTATGAGGGCGCACTCTACAGGAAAGTCGTTTGCGATGATTCCATCGCCTTCAAATATGACACATATGTCTTCATCGGCTTCAATGTCTTGCAAAAAGTGGAGCAGAAGCTCTTCTCAAGGCTGAAGAAAGAAGGGAAGGCAAAATTCTATTGGGA
The DNA here is from genome assembly GCA_900316015.1 of uncultured Prevotella sp. Taxonomy (GTDB): domain Bacteria; phylum Bacteroidota; class Bacteroidia; order Bacteroidales; family Bacteroidaceae; genus Prevotella. The sequence continues at coordinate 158,744 of ONBG01000006.1, forward strand.
TTTCGACAAGTATTACATGGAGGATAAAGAGAACGAGGCTGGACACTATATCAGTCAGTACTTGCCCTTCTTTCCCAACGAATTCGACTGTCAGGACCCTGCCATCTACGACCATATGAATGACAAGAAGGACATTACATTGATCTCCTCCACCACAGAGAATATGCAGGCAAGGTATATCAGTCAATGGCTGCGTGAGCATCATCGCATCGAGGATGGTCGGAAAACCGCCATCGTGCTCTGCGATGAAGGATTGTTGCAGACCGTTATCCACTGCCTCCCGCCTCAAGTGAAAAAGGTGAACATCACGACCGGTTATCCACTCTCGCAATCTCCGGTAGCATCCCTCGTCTCCTCTTTGATCGACCTACAGACAAATGGGCAGATAAAAAACACAGAAACGTACAGGCTCCATCAGGTAAGCCAGGTCCTCAGGCACCCCTATACCCCATACCTCTCCCCGGACGCACAGACATTGGTTAAGGCTCTCAACGACAAGAAGAATTATTACCCGAACCGGACAGAGATCGCTACCGATGAGGGTTTGCAACTCCTGTTCAGGAATATCAAGGAGGGGGAACCTTTCCTCACACAACTCTCACTCTATCTCCTGGATGTCCTGAAACGTGTGGGACAAAATGCCAAGAATACGACTGACCCGCTCATGGAGGAATCTGTCTTCAGGATGTATACCTTGATCAACCGGGTGTATGACCTGCAAGAGAATGGTGACCTCAATGTCAACGCCATCACTTACAGACGTCTCATCAACCAATTGATACAAACCACGAGTATCCCTTTCCACGGAGAGCCCGCCGTTGGCATCCAGATCATGGGAATCTTGGAGACCCGCAACCTCGACTTCGACCATGTTCTCGTCCTCTCCTGCAATGAAGGGAACATGCCCAAGGGCGTCAACGACGCGTCCTTCATCCCCTATTCTATCCGCAAGGCGTATGAATTGACCACCATCGACAACAAGGTGGCGATCTATGCCTATTATTTCCACCGCCTCTTGCAACGGGCTGGAGACATCACCATCCTGTACAACAATGCCACGGAAGACGGGAAGACTGGGGAGATGAGCCGGTTCATGCTGCAACTGATGGTGGAAAGCAACCACACCATCCAACAGCAAACGCTGAAGGCTGAACAAAAGACGATCTTGCTCCAACCGAAAGAAGTGAAAAAGTCTCCTGAGATCATGAAGGTCCTTCAAGGAATGAAGGAACTCTCTCCTACTGCCATCAACAGGTACTTGAGATGCCCATTGGAATTCTATTACAATATGGTTGTGGGAATCAAGGAGCCGGAAGATAACGATGAAGACGAGATTGACAACCGTATCTTCGGCAATATCTTCCACGCTGCAGCACAATCCCTGTATACTCCCTACATAGGGAGAGAAATCAAGAAGGACCAGATTCAAGCACTTTTAGAGGATAAGCGGAAACTGAATAAGGTCGTCGACGACGCTTTCCAACAAGAACTTTTCCACGCTGTGGGCAGAAGTTACCAACCCCGCTACAATGGGTTGCAGACCATAAACAAGAATGTCATCATCCGCTATCTCGAGAGACTCTTGACGATAGACGGGAAATTAGAGTCGTTCACCGTCCTCGGTCTTGAACAGAAAGCAGACAGCGATTTGTCCTATAACACCAGTGAAGGCACAGGGACAATCCGCGTGGGAGGATTCATCGATCGATTGGACCGGATCACGGACCAAGAGGGAGAGCGCATCCGCGTGATTGATTACAAGACGGGCAAGCTCCCCCAGATGAAAACCAATGGTGTCGAGGACATCTTCGATATCAACAACCGACAGAAACGGCATGCCGACTATTACCTGCAAACCTTTCTCTATGCGCTGAACGTGAGGGATTCTAAGGCTTTCGACCCAAAAGGATATCCTGTGAGCCCTGCCCTGCTCTTCATCCAGCACACCCAAGGCGACAATTACGACCCTACCCTTTTCATCGGGAAGGATAAGGTTGCTGATGTCCTGGGATATAAGGAGGAATATCAAGCCAAGCTCCAACAAACCCTTAGCGACATCTTTGAGCCCCAACGATCCTTCGCCCCCACGGATGACAAGAGCCATTGCCTGAACTGTCCTTACCGACAGGTTTGTGGAATCTGATGTTGCCTGAACGCCATGGCCATGCTCCCTTTTCCTTTCACACACGACCAGGCATGATACAAGAGGCAAAGAAGATCCTTCACGGAAAGGGAAACGATGATGATCAATGGCTTAAAAAAAAGAATGCTCCCCTCTTCACAGAGGAGAGCATCAATCTCAATAGGTATTAGCTTTTCTTTTAAGGTAAAAAGATTGTATTCAGGATAACGATGCAAAGGTAACATGATTTTGACAACTGCGCAAATAATTTTACATGTTAAAAAACATGTTTTAATCTTTAATTTGAAGAGAAAGCCCGTCGAACGGGTCGAAATGGAACATATCCCAAAAGATCATACGATCTTACGAATAGCCTGATAATCAACTCTTTGTCATACGCGCATCTGTCAAAGAGACTATCACCCACCTTCAATAATAAGACATATTTTTTAACAATCTCCCGATTCCCTTCGCGAAAGCCTTGCATCCAAAATGCGCCCAGCGACCTTTCGCGTTGCAGGAGATAACCTTTTAGACGACGGCAGATAACCTTTTGCACGGTAAAAGATCACCTATCGCAAGCTAAAAGGCCATCTCATGGAAATCTTGTGTAGTTTACTGGATTTAGTTGACAACTTCTGATGTTAATAACTAAATGGGTTGTCACGTTTATTCGCTACGTTCCGGATAAGTTTACAGTCCTTTC
>ONBG01000029.1 GCA_900316015.1 uncultured Prevotella sp.
GAAAGGACTGTAAACTTATCCGGAACGTAGCGAATAAACGTGACAACCCATTTAGTTATTAACATCAGAAGTTGTCAACTAAATCCAGTAAACTACAGGTCGTTTTCCAAAAGGTCATCTCCCACCTTGCAAAAGGTTATCTATTACAAGCCAAAAGGTTATCTAACGCAGCGTAAAAGCTTATCTCTTATAAAAGGGGGAGGGAAGGGAGCTATTAGGGTTAATTTAGACCTGTCTCACCGAAGGAGGCAGGGGAGGAGCAGGAAACAAAAAAAGGAGCCAACGCAGCGCTGGCTCCCTTCTGCTTGATGGTTATGTCTTATCGCGTAAAAGCTGTCTGATAACCCTCGGTCTGCTTCAGGACAGGGTCGTTGTTCATCGTAGAGGTAGACAGCGGCCACAGGATCTTGTAAGCTTCTGACTGATTGAGGATTGGGCCTTCGCTGCCCATGGCTCCTGGGATGAATGGATAGTTCACGGATGCGTCGAATACCAATGACTTTCCGCTGGCATCCTTCATACGGATCAGGTCGTACCAACGCTTGCCCTCGAATACGAATTCCTTGTCGCTTTCGAAGAGGATTGCTTTGGTGTTCTCGTACTTACCCTGGTTGGTATACTGAGGATAATCGTCTCCATAAGCACGTTTCCTGATCTGGTTGATGTAAGGAGAAGGATCGTTGCCTAAGTCGTTCTCGATCTCTGCCATCAGCAACAGAACCTCTGCATAGCGGTAGATAGGACCGTCAGCATCCAGGTAGTGAGCACCCTCACTGGGGTAATAGGTACCAGCGAACTTAGGAACCAAGACACCGAAGTTTGAGCCTGTAGCTTCCTTGGAGGCATCTCCTTTGACAGCGAAGAAGGTCGCGTCGCGTCGCTTGTCTTTCTCATCGAAAGAGCGCCAGAAGCTTTCCTTGTACTGATAACGAACGAGACCGTTCACGAGGGTATATGTGCCATACTCCTGGGTAGCGTCCATCTTCAGCGGATTGTTGTTCAGGTCATATGCCACGGTGAAGAAGTTCACCTGTGCAAGGCTGTAACTGATATTTGGGAAGTACACCTTATCCGTCTTGTTAAAGGGTGCAGCCAAAATGTTTTCTGTGTTTGAAGATTTATAGTCGGAGCGGAATGCCTGGTAAAACTCTGGCATCAGCTTGAACTTGCCACTGCTGATAATGGTCTGCAGAGCTGCCTTGGCTGTTTGCAGGTCGGCTGTGCCAGTGGCTTGCTGGTCGCCAGTCGTCACCTCAGCTGCCCATGCGTAGATGTTCGCCTTCAAGATGAGCGTGGCATAAAGGTTCCAGTTGTACTGGTCTTGCCAGCCATTGCTGCCTGCAGCTGTGTATTGCTTCTCGGATTCATCGATGTCGGACTTCATCAGCTTCATGATCTCAGAGGCATTGGAACGCTCGCGGGAAAGGCGTTCAGCTGATACCTGACCGTCTGTAATGGCAACATCGGTTACCAAGGGGACATTTCCCCAAGTACGGTAGAGGAAGAAGTAATAGTAAGCACGCATGCCATAGGCTTCTGCCAAGTAAAGGGCTTTTTGCTTGTCTGTGAGGAAATCGCAGTTAGGAATCTGCTGGAGGGCAAGATTCACACGTACGATCTCGCTATAGAGACCATCCCAATTGTTGAACTGCGCATTGTCCTCGCGCAGGTCTTGCTTGATAATGGTCTGGTTGTACATAGACTCTCCGAAGACAGAGACACCTGTTCCATCGTCACCATCGCCTATCAGACCGCCTCGAACTTCACCCATGTTGAAATGAGCACCATAGGTTGAGCGGAGGTAACTGTTCAAACCGGTCATATAGCCGCTCACTTGTGTAGCGTCCTGCCAGAAGTTACCACTTGCAAAGTAGTCTTTCGGAGCCTGGTCGAGCGATTCGCATCCGGTGAAAAGCGTTAGGGCTCCCATCGCGAGACTACCTAAGATAATATTTAATTTCTTCATTGTGTTTCTATTTTATTTAATTCACGATATTGTCTAATCCTTAAGCTTCCTTAGAATGTTACGTTTACGCCGAGCACGAGCATGCGGGGCAGAGGATAACCACCGCTGTTGGAGGATACTTCTGGCGAGAAGACGTAAGGCGCGTCACAGATATAGCCTAAGTTCTGGCCCGTTACCGACAGGGTACAGTTTTCTATGCCAACCTTGTTCACTAAGAACTTGGGCAGGTTGTATGAAAGGGTTACCTCGCGGAATGACAGGTAGTCACCGTCGTAGCAGAACATCGTGCTGTGCCGGTCGTAGTTACGGGCGTTCAACTGGTCTGCCCAGATGTAGATAGGATACTTGGCATTGGGGTTGTTTTCAGACCAGGTGTCCTTCACATTAGTTAATGTATTGTAGGTTCCCTGCATGTTACCCATGATCCAAGGAGTACGGTAGTCGTAGGTCTTGAACCCGAGGGCGAAGTCCATGCGGGCAGAAAGGGTCAGGTCCTTCCAGGATACAGAGAGGTTCATGCCACCGGTGTACTTAGGTATCATGTTGCCAACCTTCACGCGATCGTAGTTGTCGATGACACCGTCACCGTTGATATCCTTCCATTTCACGTCACCCGGCATGATAGCCAGACCACCCTTTGCCTTGCCATATTCAGCATAAGCCTGTGGACCATAGAGCTTCTTGTTGGAGCCACCGTTGTTAGAGGTTGTCTCGTCAACGAGATTGCCAGGAATCTCGTCATAGCTCTTGTAGATGCCTTCAGCAACGAAGAGGTAGAGGTCGCCCGGGCGTTCGCCTTCTGCATAGCCGCCTACGTACTTCTTGTCGGTACCCTTGCCCGTGTAGACATAGAATCCGTTCTGGCGGTTCTTCTCATTGCCATTTTCTGGCAACTTGATGATCTTGTTGGTGTTATAGGCAATGTTGAAGTTGAAGTCTGCCTTCCAGTCCTTCGTATTGATAATATGGTAGTTCAAGTCGAATTCGAAACCGCGGTTCTGCAGGGTACCGTTGTTAGAGGTAATGCTGGTGAATCCTGAGGAGGCAGGGATCGTAATGCTGGCATACTTGTCGTATGTACGGCGGTCGTACCAAGTGAAGTTTGTCTGGATCTTGTTGTTCAGGAATCCTAAGTCGAGACCTAACTCAAAGGTACGGGAGGTCTCCCATGTCAGGTAAGGATTGGGAATGGAGTTCAGGTAGTAACCTGTTGAGCCATTGTAGTTGGTTTGTGCATACGCACCCTGGATGGTATAATTGCCTACCCAGCTGGAGTTCACGTTTCCGTTCTTACCAAAAGAGGCACGCAGCTTACCGAAACTCAGCCAGCTGTTGGTCTTTTCCATGAAGTTTTCCTTGCTGAATACCCATCCAATGGATGCGCCCGGGAAGGTTCCCCAACGGTTATCCTTGCTCAGCTTAGAGATACCGTCGCGGCGGATAGTGAAGCTGGCGAGGTACTTGGCGTCATAGTCGTAGTTGATACGACCGAAGTAGGACTCGGTGATGAACTTCGCATGGGAAGTGTCAATTGAACGTGCACCTTCGTCTGTGAGGGTGTACTGGAGATCCCAGAAGTAATTGTTATCTGGATTGTAACCGCTTGCAGACAGGTCCTGTGCCTTCTGGTGGAAATACTCCCAACCGAGCAGGGCACTGATCCCATGCTTGCCGAAGGTCTTGTTGTAGTTCAACAGGATGTTGTAGGTCTGTGTAAGCTGCTTGTCACTCTCGGAGTAAGAGTTATGCTTCGTATTATAAGAGCCCGGAGAACTTAGGTAGGTATGGTAGAAATACTCGTAGGTATAGTACTCATAGAACCAGTCGCCCTTGACATCCAAGGTCAGTCCGTCGTAAATATTGAAGCGGAAGTCCTGTGAGAACGTGAATTTCTGGCGGCTGTAGTCATTCTGCCATGCGTCCTCCAAGAATTTCTGGTTACCATCTCCAGAGTTCTTTCCTAACAATAACTCGCCGTCTGCATTGTAAGCGCGGAAGGTTGGAGGATAGGAGAAGTTGCGGGAGAAGTAGTTTGCCTCACCTGTGAAAGGAGAGATGCCACGGTATTTCGTGGTAGAAAAGTTGAAGTTAGAGAAAGAAGTCAGCCATTTCTTGATCTTATAGTCAGCATTCAACAAGCCAGAGAGACGGCGGTTGTAGTTATTGATGGCATTACCTTCGCTCTTGTTGTAGCCCATGCCAGCATAGTAATGACCCTTGTCATTGCCCCCGCTGTAACTCAAGTTGTAGTCCTGAGAGAAAGAAGGGGTTTTGATATTGAAGTCCTCCATGTGGTTGTTGCAGTAGATCAAGGTCTTGCCGTAGACAGGATCGGTCATCGTCTTCCATCCTTCGCCCAACAGCTTGGTCTGGGTAGCAGCGTCGAGGTTGTCGTAGAGGTAAACGCCCCACAATCCCTTGGAACTCTTGTTACCATTAGCATTGTAGTCGTTGCCCGTTCCGTAAGGCTGGGTGCCAGCTAATGAATTCAGGTTAGATGTTCCCTTGTCGTACGCGTACTTATAAGAAAGGCGCTCGTAGTAGAGGTAGTCGCCTGCGTCGCAGAACTCATAAGGATTGTTGAAGTAGTTCCAGGAGAGCTTGGCGTTGAGGTTGATCTTGCCAGAGCCTTCCTTTCCTTTCTTCGTGGTGATCAATATAACGCCGTTATTGGCGCGGGAACCGTAGATAGCAGTAGCTCCTGCGTCCTTCATGACTTCCATTGACTCGATGTCGTTGGCGTTGATGTCTGCCATGCTGCTGCGGATCATACCGTCAACCACGATCAACGGCGTACCACTACCGTCATAGTCGGTACCACCACGCAAGACAATGGTAGGAGAAGCATTTGGGTTACCAGAGTTCTGGATGACCCTCAGTCCGGATACTGTTCCGGAAAGTGCCTGAGAAGGATTGGTGAACATACCTGTGGTTAGGCTCTCGTTCTTGACCTTGGAAATGGAGTTGGTCAACTTTGAGCGGATGATCGAACCACTATATCCAATCACGACGGTCTCAGACAACTCCTGTGCAGAAGAATGGAGCTTGATGAGCAGGTCACTTCCACTGGCATTCACCACCCGGTCTGTGTACCCTAAGTAGGTTACTTTGATCTGAGTGGGAACCTTGGCTACTTTTAGTGAGAACTGTCCATCGATGTTCGTGATGGTTCCTCCCTTGGAGCCCACTTCCTGGATAGTAACTCCAATCAGAGGCTCACCATTCTCAGCGTCGACAACTGTACCCGTGATCGTCTTTTGGGCCATCATGGAAACGCATGTCAACAAGCTGCAGAATAAAACTAAGAAATGTTTCATAAAAGCTTGATTATTTTTGGTTATACATTATTTATATATTCGTAGCTTTCTGATTAGGTATATCGTACAAGGACGTTCATTATCTCTTGCATACTTTTTTTATTCCGTTGCAAATATAAAACATTAATTTTACAATTGCAACAGATTATAAAATAAACGTTATTAGTTTAAGTATTTTTAACAAGAACATTGCTTGAAATTATTCGATTTCCTAAAATTATTATGTAAATTTGCAGGCATCAAATTAATAATCGCAAATAATGAAGCTTATCATTTTGAGTATCTCACTGATACTGTCATCAGTGATGGTAGCCAAGCCAAAGGTCAAAGTGGCTTGTGTGGGGAATAGTATTACTTATGGATATGGGTTGAGTGACCGTGAACACGAAGCTTACCCAGTGCGTTTGCAGCAATTGTTGGGCGACAAATATGAAGTGCGCAACTTCGGGCACTCCGGTTGTACGTTGCTCCGGCATGGTCATCATCCTTATGTTTCTGAGCCGGAATATCGCGCGGCCCTTGATTTCAAGGCGGATATCGTGGTCATCCATCTGGGTGTCAACGACACCGACCCACGTAACTGGCCCAATTACCAGGATGAATTCAATCCAGAATATATCCATTTGATCGACACTTTGAGGGCAGTGAACCCCAAGGCAAAGGTTTGGATCTGCCTGATGACCCCGCTCACCTTCCGCCACCATCGTTTCTTAAGTGGTACGCGCGACTGGCATGAGCAGATCCAGGCGCATATCCGGCAAATAGCCGCATGTGAGCATACAGGGTTGATCGATCTTTTCACACCCCTTTATGATCGTCCTGATCTCTTCTATGATGCCGTGCATCCCAATGCGGAAGGGGCGATGATCATGGCAAGGACCATCTATGCTGCCCTGACGGGCGACTACGGTGGCTTGCAATTGCCTACCTTGTATGGCGATGGGATGGTGATGCAAAGGAACCGTCCCCTCTCTTTCCATGGAATGGCCAATGCGGGAGAGTTGGTCACCGTGACCTTCGCGGGCAATCGGCGCCAGGCAAAGGCTGGGGAAGATGGCAAATGGTCGGTAGAATTCCCTCAGATGCCTGCGGGAGGACCTTACGTGGCTACCCTTTCTACCCGGAAGGTGTCAAAGACGATCCGAGAGATCTGGATCGGGGACGTTTGGCTTTGTTCGGGACAGTCGAACATGGAATTGCCAGTGAAAGCTTGTACCGGTGCGAAGGAGGATGGGAAAGAGGCAGGATCGCAGTCCTTCTTACACCTATTTAATATGCCTACGCGCTATGCCACTTATCAGGAGAAGTGGTCGAAGGCTGGCTGTGATTCCGTTGATCGGCTCCAACTCCTTCGGCAAGGACCTTGGATGAGCCCCACGGCAGAAGGCATCCAGGACTTCTCCGCAGTTGCCTATCATTTCGGAAGGGTTTTGGCTGACAGCCTGCAGGTCCCCATTGGCATCATCTGCAATGCCGTGGGAGGGACGACCACAGAGTCGTGGGTCGACCGTCATACCTTGGAATGGGAATATCCCAATGTCCTCTTTGATTGGTATCATGGCGATTTCGGTCAGCCCTGGGCCAGGAAACGTGCCTTATACAATGTCTCACAGTCGGGCGCGAAGTTCCCTCGACACCCCTTTGAGCCAGCCTATATGTTCGAGGCGGGCATCTTGCCATTGCAACACTATCCCCTGAAAGGCGTTTGCTGGTATCAGGGAGAGTCGAACGCACATAACATGGAGACCCATGCCAGCCTGTTTAACTTATTGGAAAAGAGTTGGAGAACGTATTTCAACGATCCCCAACTACCGTTCTATACGGTTCAGCTCTCCAGTCTCGACCGTCCATCCTGGCCTTATTTCCGCGACAGCCAGCGACGCTTGGCGTCTCATCTGCCTCAAACCTTCATGGTCGTGACAAGCGATCTGGGCGACTCCTTGAATGTCCATTATCCTAACAAGCGACCTGTGGGCATTCGCTTGGCATGGCAAGCACTTCATCATACCTATGGTCATGCCCTGGAATCAGAAGGGCCTGACTGCACAGGTAAGACATTCGAGGGCGATGGCGTTCGCCTCAACTTCTCACATGCAGAAGGATTGCATGCCCAAGGCAAACAACTCATCGGCTTTGAGGTGGCAGGCGAGGATGGCGTCTTCTATCCAGCAGACGCAGAGATCCAAGGAACGGCAGTGCTGGTCAGATGCCATTCCGTTGCCCATCCGAAGACCGTGCGATATGGCTGGCAACCTTTTACCCGGGCGAATTTAGTGAATGGGGCAGGACTTCCCGCCAGTACCTTTAAGATATAAGGTCTGGTGCAGTCGTGCGGGTGATTAAGATGGATAGGATTCTTGGCAATCTATCCTGATTATGGCATAAATATTATTAGTTTAAGGATAATTAACGTAGGTTTTTTAGGGATCTATTTGAATTATTAAACTTATACTATAAATTTGCAAAGAATTAATTAATAATCGTATATAATGAAACCGGATATCCTCAAAGAACGTGAGTCCATATCGCTGAGGAAGAAGTGTGTGTTCTTCTTCCTGGTCATATTGTGTTCCATGGAGGTAATGGCGGAAGGTCCCGTCGTATCCTTTCAGCGCATGCAAGGGTTCCCTTCGGAGGAACCCGGGATAGAAAAGGGCGTGTCGGCTTGTTTCGCCGGTAGGATCGGTCATACCTTATTAATGGCGGGTGGCTGTAATTTCCCAGGCATCCCAGCGGCAGAAGGGGGCGCGAAACGCTATTACCAGGGAATCTATGTGGCGTCGATCGTTCCGGGGGATGTCCTTCAGTGGAAGAAGGTAGGCGATTTGCCTGTCCGTGCTGCCTATGGAGCCAGCGTCTCCACGAAGGACGGCGTGATCTGTATCGGAGGGAACCACGAACAGGGTTCCCTGCGTTCTGTTTTCAAGATCCGGCTCAAGCAGGGCAGGGCGGTCATCGAGCACTTGCCTTCCCTTCCGGTAGCGTTGGATAATCTTACTGCTGCTCTCCAGGGACATCAGCTGATGGTCAGGGGTGGGCGTTATCTCTATGCGCTCGACCTGAGGCATCTCTCCCAGGGATGGGAGAAATGGATGGCCTTTGGCAGTACGCTCATGCAACCCGTGAGTGGGTTCTGCGAAGGGCGTTACCATGTGTGGGGTGGGTTCGTTCCTAAGTCCAACGGCAGTAAGGTCGCATTGAGTATCGATGGATTTAGTTACGGGAAGAGCATCCTGCCTGTCCAGGCACCGGTAGATGAGCAGGGAGAGGAGGTCTTCTTAGGCGGGGGTGCCTCCGTCAATCTCGACCGAGATCGGGTCTTGGTGGTAGGTGGTGTCAACAAAGACATCTTCCTGCAGGCGTTGAATGATCCCCAACCTGGTTATATGACCCATCCTGCGGCTTGGTACCATTTCAATCCCTATCTCTTTGTCTACGACCGGGGAAAGTGGAAAAGGATAGGGAAGAGTCCCGTCACAGCACGGGCCGGAGCGGCATTGGTGGCATACCATCAGGACGTATTTATCATCGGTGGTGAACTGAAGCCAGGGGTCCGCACCCCGGAGATCTACCGGTTGACCATTCAAAAGAACAATTACTAATCATCATGAATAAGAAGAAAATTTATCCTTGGGTTGTAGTGGGACTACTTTGGGTAGTTGCCTTATTGAATTATATGGACCGCCAGATGCTGTCGACGATGCAGGAGGCGATGAAGGCTGATATCGCGGAACTGAACAAGGCAGAGGCCTTTGGCGCACTGATGGCTGTGTTCCTTTGGATCTATGGTATCGTCAGTCCTTTTGCCGGTGTCATTGCCGACCGCTTCAGTAAGAAATGGTTGGTGGTAGCGAGCCTGTTCGTCTGGTCGGCAGTAACCTTCCTCATGGGACTGGCCACGAATTTCAGTCAATTGTATGTCCTCCGTGCCCTGATGGGGATCAGTGAGGCACTCTATATCCCTTCTGCCTTGTCCTTGATCGCCGACTGGCATGAGGGAAAGTCCCGTTCTCTTGCCATCGGCATTCACATGACAGGACTGTACACCGGTCAGGCAATCGGTGGCTTTGGGGCAACGGTAGCTGCGGCATTCTCCTGGGAAGAGACATTCCATGGATTCGGCATTATCGGCATTGTCTATTCACTCATCCTGATGTTTTTCCTGAAGGACAATCCAGAACGTGAGGCAGAGAAGAAGGCAATGATCCATTCGGAAAAGACCAAGGCGCCCGCCCTGCATGGCATCGCCATGGTCCTGTCCACTTGGGCCTTCTGGGTGATCTTGTTCTATTTCACCGCTCCGAGCCTTCCCGGATGGGCCGTTCGTAACTGGTTGCCAACTTTGTTCTCGCAAGACCTGAACATTCCGATGTCGAGTGCGGGTCCGATCTCTACGATTACCATTGCCTTCTCCTCCTTTATCGGAGTGATCATCGGAGGAATCCTGTCCGATCGTTGGGTGCAACGCAATATCCGAGGCAGGGTTTATACCAGTGCCATTGGCTTGTTCCTGACAATTCCCGCGTTGGTATTCTTAGGTTTCGGGCATAGTTTGGTCGCAGTGGTTGGCGCAGGCTTGTGCTTCGGCGTGGGCTATGGCATGTTCGATGCCAATAACATGCCCATTCTTTGTCAGATCATTTCCGCCAAGTACCGTGCCACAGCTTATGGAATCATGAACATGACCGGCGTCTTTGCGGGGGCATTGATCACGCAGGTCTTGGGCAAGTGGAGCGATGGCGGGAACTTAGGGCTGGGTTTCGCCATGTTAGGGGTCATTGTCGCCCTTGCGGTAATCCTGCAGTTGGCCTTCCTTCGCCCGACTACGGACAATGTGGAATAAATCATTCAAACAAAATATATTCATTTAACAATAGAAGAAATTATGGAAAAGATTGTAGGACTTATTGATGCTCCGTTCACGCCATTCCATGCTAATGGTGACCTGAACTTGGAACCTATCGGCAAGTATGCCAACATGTTGGCCAAGAATGGCTTGAAAGGAGTCTTTATCAACGGATCATCCGGCGAGGGCTACATGCTTACCGTCGAGGAGCGCATGCAGTTGGCTGAGCGTTGGATGTCAGTGGCTCCGGAAGGCTTCAAGGTGATCGTCCATGTGGGCAGTTGCTGCCTGCGCGACAGTGCCCGGCTTGCCCAACACGCCCAGGAGATCGGGGCTTGGGGAATCGGCTCCATGGCTCCTCCCTTCCCACATATTGGCAGGATCGAGGAGCTGGTGAAATATTGTGAGACGATTGCCGCTGCTGCGCCCAACCTGCCTTTCTATTATTATCATATCCCAGCTTTCAATGGGGCTTACCTGCCCATGCTCGATCTGTTGAAGGCTGTTGACGGGCGTATCCCTAACTTCGCCGGCATCAAGTATACTTATGAGAGCTTGTATGAGTACAATCAGTGCAGGCTTTATAAGGAAAATAAATATGACATGTTGCATGGACAGGATGAGACAATCCTTCCTTCTCTCGCGCAAGGTGGCGCTAAGGGCGGCATCGGAGGTACGACGAATTACAACGGTCGTTGCTTGGTATCGATCATCGACTACTGGAATAAAGGCGATATCGAGAATGCGAGGAAGGCACAGAACTATGCACAGGCTGTCATCAACGTCATCTGCCATTACCGTGGCAATATCGTGGCTGGGAAGCGGATCATGAAACTCCTCGGCTTCGACTTAGGTCCGAACCGCGTTCCCTTCCAGAATATGACCGATGAGGAAGAGCAGAAGATGAAGCGGGAGTTGGAGGCAATCGATTTCTTCCATCATTGCAATCAATTTTAAGGAGAGCTTAGGAACATGGTAAAGAATCGAGAATTCGACTTATCAGTATCCGCATATGGGGTGGCACGCCAGTATCATTATGACCTGGCCGTACTGCCTTGGGGCGCCACTGAGCCTCATAACCTGCATCTGCCTTACCTCACCGACTGCATTCTTTCGCATGACATTGCTGTGGACGCGGCCGTGAAATGCTTTGATGAGTACGGGAAGAGATGTATGGTGATGCCTCCAGTCCCCATGGGATCGCAAAACCCGGGACAGCGCGACCTGCCCTTCTGCGTCCATTATCGCTATGAGACGCAACGGGCGATCCTTGCCGACTTGGTGGAAAACCTGAATCATCAGGGCATTCGTAAATTGGTGATCGTCAATGGTCATGGAGGGAATAACTTCAAGAACATGATTCGCGACTTGACCGTTGACTATCCAGATTTCATGATCGCGACGGGAGAATGGTTCAAGTTGGCTAATCCCAAAGAGTATTTTGACCAACCCGGTGACCATGCCGATGAGATCGAGACCTCAGTCATGATGTATTATCATCCAGAATTCGTCAATTTGCAAGAGGCAGGTCCTGGACAAGGGAAAGGTTTCCGGCTCGAAGCACTCAAAGACCATTCCGTTTGGATGCCCAGGAACTGGGGAAAGATTTCCCCGGAGGATACAGGAGTGGGCGACCCACGACTGTCTACAGCAGAAAAGGGTAAACGTTTTGCGACTGCGATCGTCGATAAGTATGCCAAATTCTTCCGTGACTTCGCCCTGGTGGAGCAGGAAGACGACCTATATGAATAAGGGGAATCTCCTAACGTTCATGAAGAGGGTGCATCATCATACTGGTGCATCCTCTTTTTCGCATGAAACAGGGACAGCATTTTCATGGGTTCGCTTTCGTGTATCTCATCTCTATCAGGCTTAACGCAAACGTTTCATTTCAGCAAATATAAAGTTCAGTAGATGAAACGTGAAGCGATCATGCAAAATTCTCTCGAGAATTTGATCCAATCGTGGATGTTTTGCACAGCAAAAGCATAATTGGTTTACTAAATTCTCGAGAAAATTTAGCGAAATACGTGTTTTTCTGTCAACCTTCTGTCAACCTTTGACAACCTCAAAACAGGTTGCAAGCCCGATAAACACTGGGTTTTGACAACCTGTCAACCTATTCACAAAAAAAATCTCTGTGAACTATAAAATTGGTTAGGAAAAGAAACCTGTACGGAAGACCATGGGTCAGTGCAAAGCAGTAGTCGCGCGATTCAATCAAACGGAAATGAGAAGGTATCAGATTTTTGATAAACCCTCTTTCTTTTTGATCCTTCCATATGGCGGAAATTTAGCAGAATTATCGTGAAAATGTGCTTATTTCTTACTAATTGGATTGTTTTGGGCAATAATTCTCAAAAAAGTTTGGCTTTTATCAGTAATTTAACTAAATTTGCATCGCTTAATAATAATAGCGGATTAATAAACCTATTTTAAATGTTTATCTATGCAGAAACGGTGGAAAACGTTATTTGTGATGATGCTGTTGATGGCATCATCGGGGGGGGTCGTTAGTGCGCTTGCCGGCAATAGTTCGGCAACGAAAGTAAATGCGACAACCCAGCAGGGTAGTGTATGTAAAGGCGTAGTCGTCGATGCTACGGGTGAGCCAATCATTGGGGCATCAGTCGTCGTGAAAGGCTCATCGAAGGGTGCCGTAACGAACGTCAATGGAGAATTCTCCCTTGACAATGTCAGCAAGGGTGCCACGTTGGTGATCTCTTATGTGGGCTTCAGCAACTATGAGGTTACCTATCAGGGAAAACCTTTGAACATTACTTTGCGTGAGGACAACCAGTCACTCGACGAGGTTGTCGTTGTCGGATATGGTACTCAGAAGAAAGCTAACTTAACGGGATCCGTATCTTCTATCAATGCAGAGACATTGGCTACCCGCCCTGTCTCCAGTGTTTCATCGGCAATGGCAGGTACGATGCCTGGCGTTACGGCGATCCAGAACTCCGGTTCTCCTGGCTCCCAGGCTGCCAGCATTACCATTCGTGGTAAGAACTCCATCAATGCCGCAAGTCCTTTGGTGATTGTCGATGGAGTGCCGGGCAGCATGAACAACATTGATACGCAGGACATCGAGTCGGTATCCGTGTTGAAGGATGCAGCTTCTGCAGCCATCTATGGTGTGCAGGCTGCCAATGGTGTGATCTTGATCACGACCAAGAAGGGTAAGAAAGGTGAGAAAGCACGCGTCAACTATTCAGGTGTCGTGTCTTGGGTAAGCCCAACAGCGAAACTCGATTTCTTAGGTTCTGCAGATTATGCGACCTTATATAATGAGGCAACTTTGAATGAGAATCCAAAGGCAGTTGTGCCTTATTCTGATGAGGATATCCAGAAATTCCGCGACCATTCTGATCCTTATGGCCATCCAGACACCAACTGGTACGATGAGGTGTTCAAGAGCAGTGCGGTTGAAACCCAGCACAGTCTGGCCGTGAGCGGTGGCTCAGAGAGCACGACCTACATGGCATCTGTGGCTTATCTCTATCAGGATGGTCTGTCACAGGCGCGCAATTATACCCGTTATAATGCTCGCGTGAATTTGGAGTCGAAAGTGGCCAAGTGGCTGACCTTGGGCATTAACGGATCAGGATATCGTGGCATCCGCAATGACGAGTATGAAGGCTTCGAGAGCTTGCTGCAATATTCAAACCGTATTCCTCCTGTTTATTCAGTCAGGACACAAGATGGGGAGTATGCTTATAATGGCTTGCAGAACCCTGTGGCACAGCAAGGCAAGACAGGTATGAACAAGACGCAATACGACCAGATCCAGGCAAACGTCTACGCGATTGTCTCTCCGTTTGATGGCTTCACGTTGAAAGGCGTGTATTCTTTCCGTCATGACGAGAACAATTACAGTACTTTCAAGAAGCATTATGCTTATGCTAATTTCGATTCTGGTGAGCGTCAGGGCGATCATAATTATTATAACTATAACTGGTATACCTCTCAGTTGATTGCCAACTATAACAAGACCTTCGGCAACCATACGATTGGAGCCATGGCAGGTTATGAGCAGCAGGAATACAAATACCATTATACGACAACCTTCCGCAAGGGAGGTGGCAGTGACGAACTGGAGGAATCACTGAATACCTTGAATGCTTCTACCCAGACGAACTCGGATGGAGGATATGAGACAGCACGCCGTTCTTACTTTGGTCGCTTGCAATACGACTACATGAACAGGTATCTTTTCGAGGCTGACTTCCGTGCCGATGCTTCTTCTATCTTCCCGAAGGATAACCGTTGGGGATATTTCCCAGCTTTCTCCGCTGCATGGCGTGTGACAGAGGAACCTTTCATGGAAGGCACAAAGGACTGGTTGAGCAACTTGAAGCTCCGTCTCGGTTGGGGTAAGACTGGTAACGAGGAGTTGAGTGCCAGCGATGTGTACCCATCTGTTGCCACCTATTCTTATGGTAAGGTGATCTTAGGGGATGCCATTTACTCTACTGCCTATGAGTCTCGTTATGTCAACAATAACCTGAAATGGGCTACAGTGACGAACTATGAGTTGGGTATTGATGCCGGGTTCCTGAACAATAAGATCGGATTTGAGTTGTCTTTGTACAAGAAGAAGACCAATGACATGTTGCTTTACCTGCCGATCATGCAGGTAATCGGTATGGATGCTCCTGCCCAGAATGCAGGTAGCGTCGAGAACAAGGGCTTCGACCTCTTGGTTTACCATAACAACCGCATTAACAAGGATTGGAGTTACACCGCATCTTTGAACCTGTCTTACGTTCATAATGAGATCACGGACATGGACGGTACAGAAGGTCCGGATCCTCAAAATAATAAGTTATGGCGTCTCGAAGGTCACCCGATCGGTTCTTTCTACGGCTTTGTGGCTAATGGATATTTCAACGACCAGAATGACTTGGACAACTATCCCAAGCGTACCGGTACGGAAAAGCTCGGAGATATCAAATACAAGGACTTAGATGGAGATGGCAAGATCACGGCTTCCGGTGACCGTCAGGTGATCGGCAAGAACTTCCCCAGTTGGACCGGTGGCGTGAACCTCGGCTTGACCTGGAAGGACTTGGACTTGACGATGTTGTGGCAGGCTGCATGGGATGTGGACGCTTATTATACAGGTGAGGCTTCCTATGCTTTCTTCAATAGCGGTAAGGTACTGAAACGCCACCTCGACCGTTGGACACCTGAGCACCACAATGCCAGCTATCCACGCCTGACCAGAAGCTCGCAGATCAACTTCCAAGTTTCTTCTTTCTGGCTTCAGGATGCTTCCTATCTTCGTTTGAAGAATATCACATTGGGTTACAACCTGCCGAAGAAATGGATCACCCCCATTGGACTGAGCCTCGTGAAGGTCTTCCTGACCGGTGAGAACTTGATCACCTTCTCTCATCTTGATGGATTGGATCCTGAGTCACCGTCAGATACCAGAGGTGCTTTCTATAGCAATGTCAAGAAAATATCTTTGGGACTTAAAGTTTCATTCTAAAAAAGAGAATCAATTATGAAAAAATACTATTTTTATATCTTCGCCATAGCTGCTTTGATGGTTACAGGATTCTCTTCTTGTACCGATCTGGATCGCTATCCTTTGGAGCAGCTCTCTGATGGCAGTTTCTGGAAAACAGCGAATGACGCAGAGATGGCAGTGAGCGATCTCTATAAATATGTACCGAGTTATGAGCAGGATGATGCCATCAACTCCGACGATGCTCGCCATGGTATCAAGTGGGCTGCCGGCAATATCTCCAAGGGTATCTACGATCCTCAGGACATGGACTGGTCGGGCAACTATGCTTGCATCCGTAAGGCAAACTTGGTACTGAGCAAGATCGACGAGATTCCTAATATGAATGCGGATACCAAGGCAAAGATCGTGGGACAGGCAAAGTTCTTCCGTGCCATGGAATACTTCTTCCTGACCCGTGCATTTGGTGACGTGCCTTATACAGAGTCACCCTTACAACTGTCTGATCAGGCTGGCATTACCCGTACTTCTAAGACGGAAATCTATAAGAAGTTCATGGCCGACTTCGATGAGGCGGCTGCCAACCTGCCCGTGGAGTGGGGAGCTTCCGACTACGGACGTATCACGAAGGGAGCGGCTTATGCCATGAAGGCTCGTGCAGCCTTGAACTCCAACGACTGGCAGACAGCTGCCGACGCAGCCAAGAAATGTATGGACCTGAATGCCTATGAGCTTTTCGATAAGGATAACACAGGCAAGTATGCCCAGATGTTCTGGAACGGCTCGGATGGATGCAAGGAATTCGTCCTCGTATGCCCACAGAAGGCAGGTACGGATTATGCTTGTTGGCTGTTGGGTTGGGAAGCTTTCCCGACCATGGGATGGGGAGGAATAGACCCGACCCAGAGCCTTGTGGATGCCTTCGAGGACATCGAAGGAGCACCAATCAGCAAGTCGAAGATATATGATCCGAAGAATCCTTTCGCCAACCGTGACCCTCGTTGTGAGGTGAATATCCTGCATGATGGGGAGCAAATGTATGGAAAGACCATTAAGGTAGCTCCTTTGCACTCTTCTTATCCAACAGGTATCGGTACGCATGGTGACGCTACGGAAACTGGATATTATCAGAATAAGTGGTTGGATCCGAACCTTGACCCACAGTCATCAGGCTGGGATTACGACCGAGATGAGGTAGTGATCCGCTATGCTGAGGTGTTACTGACCTATGCGGAGGCGATGAATGAGCTCCATCCGCTGAGCGATGAGGCTTTTGATGCAGTCAACCAGGTACGGGCAAGGGTAGGTATGCCAGCCCTACAGAAGACAGATCCATCGAAGCCTACTTATTGTGCTGACCAAGAAGCGTTGCGCCAGCGCATCCGGAATGAGCGTCGCGTAGAGTTCGCCTTAGAGTGTGGATTGCGCCAGTGGGATATCCGTCGCTGGGGCATTGCTAAGCAAGTGCTCAACGCTCCGTATTATGGCATCAGCTATAAATTGGTAGATTCACCCAATGCCCTTCCAGGAGATGGCGGCAAGATCTGTATCCTCTATGAAGGTACTCCCGTGGAGGGAACCCCCAATCACTATGAGGACCATAACTTGCTGTATCCAATTCCTCAATCGGAGATTGACTTGAATCCGAACTTGACACAGAATCCAGGGTACTAACCCTTATCTAAGCATAGGAAGTGGGGGCATCATAAGAATATGCCTCCACTTCCCTTTATTGATTATTATAGGTATGAGATGAAACCATTACAACGTATCAAGGGAATTTTCGAGGGCAGATCAGTCAATGCCTTGGTGGGAACCGTGTTGTTCGTGATCTTTTTCATGGCGTACATGAAGCCGCTTTCTCATGTCCTCTTTTATCAAGAACAACACCATTTGTTCCTTTTCTCCCACCTCTATTTTACACAACAATTAGCCTCTCATGGATGGATGTCGTACCTTGCAGACTTCATCATCCAATTCTTTTATTATCCGGTATTAGGCAGTATCCTCATGGCACTGCTCTTGACCGCGATCTATTTTCTTGCAGGTTGGGCTATTCGCCTGCTCATCCGACGCACAGATGTCCTCCAATTAGCCCTCATCCCTGCCGTGGCTACTTTCTTTTATACGATGGCTGCAGACCATTCGTTGACCACGCCTCTGACCATCCTTTTTGTCCTGATCGCCTTAGACCTTCTTGTCTGGTTAGGAAGACGATTCCTGTTCAAGAGCAGATTTCCATTTAAAGAACTGAAGAAAGGGTGGTTGACATTTTCTTTCTTAGTCGTCTATCTCATCGGGGGCTATGTCCTTTTCCTCAAGAACTATAATCTCCCGGAGCGATTGATGCTCAAGACAGAACAATATGTCAAGGCAGGCGATTGGAACCATACTTTGGAATATACGAACCATTACTTAGAGTCGGGACGTACCAACCAGCTGATCTCTTATTTCCATACCCTCGCCCTTTACCATTTGGGGCAATTGCCCTACCACCTGCTCGACTATCCCCCGGTCTTGGGCGTCAAGACTCTCTATTTCCCTTGGGATAGCAATAGTCGGGAGAGTGAATATGGGCATTTCCTTTACGAGGAATTAGGGTATATCAATGAAGCGCAACGCTGGGAATTTGAGTCGATGGTCGTTTGGGGAGAGACGGCGCCTCATCTGATCAACCTTGCTAAATACAATATTGTGAACCATCGCCCACGTGTGGCACAACGGTTTATCAATGTCCTGAAGCAGTCGCTTTTCTATCAAGATACAGCCCGACAGTTGGAAGATTGCCTTCGGGTAGGTCATGTCCCAGGATTGCGCAATGCCCTGAATGGGGTTGTCGACCGCCCGGCACGGTTTGCCAATGTGATCAATATCGGACCGGAATTAGCGTATCTCTGCGAGAAAGACCCTAAGAACAAAATGGCTTTCGAATACTTGATGGCCGACCTTCTGTTGGGGAATAACGTGGAACGCTTTGCTGAGAGCCTGCATTTCATCCGTAATTTCCATGTCATGTCCCTTCCTCCCATGTATGAAGAGGCATTGTTGATCTATAAACTGAAGGTAGGCGAGGACGCTTTCCGTAAGTTGGGCTTCCCCATCAGCAGGTCGACAGAAGAGCGGTTCCAGCAATATTATAACCTTGCGCAGAGCGGACAGGCGGAGTTGCTGCAGGAACAGTTCGGCTCTACCTACTGGTATTATATCAATTATGTCAGTCCTTATGCCAATAAGGCCATTACACAATAAGACAATTCACAATGAAAATCAAATATATCCTTTTTCTTTTCTGGGCGTTCTTGCTCACGGCATGTTCTCAGGTTCACCAACCAGACGGCACGATATCCCGTGCGCCCAAGATCTTCCCCGACTATACGGCGGTCACCCTTCCCCCGAATATCGCCCCCGTTAATTTCGAAATCCAAGAAAAAGGGGATGCTTTCCAGACGGAGATCGGATGGGGCAATGAGGTGGCAATCGTCGTCACAGGCGATGAGCCGACCGTGGACATCCCAGAATCTGACTGGCATGACCTGCTGGAGAAAGCCAAGGGCAAGACGATCTTCTTTCGTATCTCTGTCCTGCAGAATGGGAAATGGATGCGCTATGCCGATATTCATGACACTATTTCCACGGCTCCTATTGATCCCGTGTTGGTCTATCGCTTGCTCTATCCCGGTTATGAACTGTGGAACGAGATGGGAATCTATCAGCGTGACTTGACATCCTTCGAGCAAACACCGATCGTGGAAAACCGGAACTTTGGGAAAATGTGCGTCAACTGCCATAACTTTGCCGACCATAACCCTGATACGATGATGTTGCATGTCAGGGGGAAGTTAGGAGGAACCATGATCGTCAATGGCGACCAGGTGAAGAAGGTAACCCCGAATCCCGCTTCTTTTGCGCATGGAGCTACGTATCCATCGTGGCGACCGGGGGGCAGGTACATTGCATACTCTACCAATGAAGTCCAACAGTTCTTCCATTCTGCGGGTAAAAAGCCCATTGAAGTGTCGGATTTGGCTGCCGATCTGATGGTCTATGATACTCAGACAAACACGGCTTTTACCGATTCTTTAGTCTATGGCGATCAATATCTGGAGACCTTCCCTCATTGGGCACCGGATGGGAAAACGCTTTATTTCTGTCGTTGCTCTCATTTCCGGAAGGGAATGGCATTGGATAGCATTCGGTATAGTCTGTATCGTGTCCAAGTGGACGTCACGCATCATCGGATTTCGCATTTGGAGTGTGTCTATGATGCAGAAGCCAAGGGGAAATCAGTCTCCTTCCCCCGCGTGTCACCCGACGGGAAGTATCTCCTGTTCACGCAATCGAATTATGGTAATTTCTCCATCTGGCATGCAGAGAGCGATCTCTATCTCCTTGATATCGCGACGGGGAAGGTGCGCAGGCTCAATGAGGTGAACAGCAAGGACGTTGACAGTTACCATTGCTGGTCGACGAATGGGCGTTGGTTCGTGTTTAGCAGCAAACGCTTGGATGGGCTGTGGGCACGACCTTTCTTCGCTTCTTTCGATCCCAAGACCGGAAAGGCGGGTAAGCCTTTCCTCTTGCCCCAGAAAGACCCGCATTTTTACGACCGGTTTACCTTGACGTTCAATGTTCCTGAACTGATCAAGGGAAAGGTCAGGAAAGGCAGGAAGATCGAGCATGAGATCAATGCTCAGAATGCGGTGCAGGCTACGGAGGCGCAATAAGTCCTGCATCTCTATGCCCATAGAACTCAATAAAAACAGTGAAGCATGAAACCAGACTCGTTGGGGGAGGTTTCATGCTTCATGTTTATCGTATTTAACGATGGTTATTTCTTCTCTTCTTTTTGCCGTGTGGCAATGATGAAATAGCTGATCAGCAGGAGATAAGCAGCCAAAGACAAGAACTCGGAGAGGTGGTTCTGCCACCAAGCATCATAGTTGAAGTCGATTCCTCCGAATTTCAGGAGGGCGCTGACCACACCCATCAGGGCTCCGCCGGCAATAAATCCGCTGGCAATCAAGGTTCCTTTCTCACCCCTTGCCTTGTTCGTGGCTACATCCGTGGAGCGGGTAGTCACGTACCAGTTGAGGGCACCACCGATGACCAAGGGGATATTCAGCTGGATGGGGATAAACATACCTAAGGCAAAGGCAAGGGCGGAGATCTTGCAGCGGTCTAAGATGAGGGCGATGACCGCTCCGATGGCATACAGCAGCCAGGGAGCTCCCTGTCCGTTCATCAACGGCGCGATAACAGCTGCCATGGCATGGGCTTGTGGCGCAGCCAACTTATCACTGGTGAACCCATAGGTCTTGTTCAACAAGATCATCACGCCAGCTACCGTAGCAGCAGAGATAATGGTACCTAAGAACTTAAAAGTTTCTTGTTTCTTGGGCGTGGTTCCTATCCAATAACCGATCTTCAGGTCGGTGATAAAGCTTCCAGCCATCGACAAGGCTGTGCACACGACCGCACCCATCAGCAGGGCGGAGAGCATGCCCGCTTCTCCTTTCAGTCCTACGGCTACCATCACGACACTGGCCAGGATCAAGGTCATCAGGGTCATTCCCGATACGGGATTGCTTCCCACAATGGCAATGGCATTGGCTGCGACCGTGGTAAAGAGGAAAGCGATGATGGCAACTAACAAGATTGCCACCACGGCATGGAGCAGGTTGAAGTCCATCACTCCGGCATAGAAGAAAGCAAAGGTGATGAGGATGGTGACGATGGAGCCAATGGCGATGATCTTGAAGGAGATATCGCGCTGTGTCCTGAGCACCTCGGATTGTCCCGCTCCCTTGCCTTTCATCTCGCGGGCAGCAAGGCTGACAGCACTCTTGATGATGCCCCAGCTTTTGACAATCCCAATGATACCCGCCATGGCGATACCTCCGATGCCGATATTACGGGCATAATGCGAGAAGATATCCTCTGGGCTCATCGACCCGACGGTAGCAGTGATCGTGGGATCCCATTGGTTGAGGACGGTGTCTGGGAAGATCAAGCCCATCAAAGGTACGATTACCCACCACACGGCGAGAGATCCGAAGGTGATAATGGCGGCATATCGCAACCCGATGATATATCCCAGCCCGAGCACGGCGGCACCGGTGTTGACCTTGAACACCAACTTAGCCTTGTCGGCCAGGTATTCCCCGGCACCAAAGACACGACTGGTGAAGTTCTCATTCCACCATCCGAACGTGGATACGATGAAGTCGTACAGACCACCGACTACGCCCGCAAAGAGCAAGGGCTTGGCTTGGTTGCCTCCTTTGGCACCGCTCACCAACACCTGCGTAGTGGCTGTCGCCTCCGGGAAAGGATATTTCCCGTGCATGTCTTTTACGAAATACTTACGGAAGGGAATCAGGAAAAGGATTCCCAACACGCCTCCTAAGGAGGCTGCGATGAATACTTTCAGGAAATCAGCATGCAGGTCGAGCATGTAGATAGCTGGCAAAACGAAGATCGCGCCGGCAACGACTGCCCCGGAGCAAGCACCGATACTCTGGATGATGACGTTCTCTCCTAAGGGGTTCTTGCGCTTGGCTGCTGTCGAGACACCGATGGCAATGATGGCAATCGGGATAGCTGCCTCGAAGACTTGCCCTACCTTCAGTCCTAAATAAGCTGCGGCAGCGGAGAACAGGACCGCCATTAGGATACCCCAGGTGACGGACCACCCGTTGACCTCAGGATAGTTCTTGTCGGGTGAAAGGATCGGTTGGTACTCCTCGCCTTCCTTTAATTCTCTAAAAGCATTTTCCGGTAGTTGCACTACCTCATTTTCTTTCTCTTTCTCTTCCATAATATGTAATTAACGGTTTTGTCTGCAAATATAACACAATTTGGATGGATGGCAAAATGAACTCATTGATAATTTGCCTCTATTCACTGAAGATTCTTGGCGCATTAGGATTTAATCCTTACCTTTGCGCACAAAAGATGAATGATGGCATGATAAAGAGATATTGCTTTTTCCTGTTCTTAGGGATGGTGTCTTTGTCCCTCTGGGCAGGTCCAGCCAAGCGGAATGTCTGGATGAGGCTGACCCTTTCTGACGGGTCTACGGTCATGGCAACCCTCTGTGGAGATGAGAACGACCATTATTGGAGATCTGCCGACGGCAAGATGTATGTCCGGAGCACTGAGGATACCACGTTCGTGGAACGGCCTGACGAGACATCTGTCACTCGGTCCAAGCCCCGCCGGTCGGCTGCTGTGGTGGCTTCCGTGGCGAAGACGCGGGCAATGTCGGCTGCGTTGGGGCGTTCCTCCCTCTATACGGGACAGAAGAAAGGGTTGATTATCTTGGTCAATTTCTTAGACAAGTCCTTCTCCTCTTCCGATCCTGCCGCGCTTTTTGGGCAGATCGCCAATAGCGAAGGCTATCAGGAAGGGAAGTTCAAGGGAAGCGTGCGGGATTATTTCCTGGCACAGAGCCATCAGCGCTTCGACCTCAGCTTTGACGTGGAAGGTCCTGTTACGCTGTCTCATGCCATGAGCTATTATGGGAAGAACAATGCCTCTGGTACTGACCAGTTCTTGGGAGCCATGGTAGCAGAGGCTTGCCAGTTGGTGGACAGCTCGGTGGATTTCTCCCAATACGACTGGGATGGTGACGGGTATGTGGATCAGGTGTATGTGATCTATGCCGGTTACAGTGAGGCGGAGGGGGCTTCCGACGATACGATCTGGCCTTCTTCCTGGAGCCTTATGGGTTCGGATTATGGCAAGACCTTGACCTTGGACGGCGTCATCATCAACAACTTTGCCTGTAGCAGCGAGCTGACGGGCACCTCCGGGCAGCAGGTTGGCGGCATCGGCACCATCTGCCATGAGTTCTCGCACTGCTTAGGGTTCCCCGACTTGTACGATATCAACTATAAGGGCAATTTCGGGATGGGGCATTGGGACCTGATGGATTCCGGGGAGTACAATGGCGATGGCTATCACCCAGCAGGCTACAGTGGCTATGAGAAATGGATGGCAGGTTGGCAGGAGCCCATTGAGCTGTCTTCCAACACCACCGTAAGCCACTTGAAGGCGATGAGCGAGGGCGGTGATTGCTACATTATTTATAATGATGGGGACAAGGATGAGTTCTATTTGTTGGAGAACCGGCAGAATACCTACTGGGATGATTCCTTGCCGGGAAGGGGATTGCTAATCTCACATGTCGATTACGACTCCCTTTGCTGGTATAATAACGTAGTGAATGCCACAGGCTCTTTCTCCTATTCGGACGGCTATTCAACGGATTTCTCCAACGACCACCAACGATACACGATATTCCATGCCGACAAAGACGATGACAGCAGTTACTGGAACCCCCGGTTGTCAACCTGGTGGAAGCAGACAGAGGATGGTGATGCTTATCCCTATGGCAGCAATAACAGTCTGACCAATCAGTCTCTTCCAGCGGCAACACTCTACAGAGCCAACACGGATGGCAGTTATCAGATGAACAAGCAAGTGCTGTCGATCACGCAAAACGGTGACGGGACGGTGTCTTTCGTCTTCGTTGTGGACACGACATCGACCGGTGTTCGGTCGGTCGAGACCATGCCTTCGACCGTCAGTCACATCTACACGCTCAGCGGACAGGATGTCGGGACAGATTTCGAGGCATTGCCAAAGGGTATCTATATCGTGGGCGGAAAGAAAAAGGCAAAGAGATAACGCCCTGCAAAAGGACTTCTGACAATCATTTGGATGAGGGGAGACTCACCGCAAGATGAGTTTTCCTTTTTTCTTTTTTTGCTGTTTTGATTATTTACATTATCTTTGCATCCATGATCAATAAAGAAGGAAGATAATGAAAAGATTGTTCTTGCATCAACATGCGATCCTAAAGCGCAATGGCCTCATCGGACTTCTCCTTGCCTTTTGTGCCCTTACCATGGCACAAGAAAAGAGAGTCTATCTCTTTCCCGACTTCGTGAAGACCATGATCAAGTATAAGGGGAGCTCTAAGTTTCTTGTTATGGCGAACTATGATGCAGCCAACCAGAAAGTCATGTACAAGCAAGGTGACCAATTGATGGAGTTGGTGAGTCCCCAATTAGTGGACACGATCTATTTCGGGGGACAGAAGTGGGTCTACCATCAGTCGGAATATTGTCAGGTAGCTGCCGGGAAACGTGACACGATCTTGATTGGATGGCACATCACGAAGGTACATGAAGGCTATGTAGGTGCGTTTGGAACCTCCCAAGTACCGTCTCAGAAAGTGCAACTCGGTGACCATTTCGGCATGGGCGGATTGGCTGGTGCCGGTGGAGGCATGTATAACGGGTCGTTCGGTGTCAATGATGATGACGGAGAAGGGCGTAACTTGGATGTTTGGAAGAATAAAAATGAAAATAATTATTATTTCAAACGCCAAGGAAAGGAATATAAAGTCAGCAATTTAAAGAGTGTCTATAAGGCCTTTCCTGCCCAGAAAGACAAGATCAAGGAGTTTGTCACGGCGAACAAATTGGATATGATGAGTGCTGAGAAAGCCGTCCAAATCATCCATTTCTGCGAGGATCTGTAGTGCGAGGCAATGCTAACCAGGGTCAGGATGAGGCTGTTCAAGTCTCATCCTGATTCGTTTGTAAGGCATTCCATCGTCTCTTATATAATTGGAATCATTACATATATTTACTAAGTATTATTAAAGTATTTAAAAATAAAGTCTTTCCCTTTGCAAATCCTACTGAATATTTATACCTTTGCAGCCATGACAAAATGTTTTCTACTTACTGCAGAGGCGGTATTTATTTCATAAAAGCTTGATTATGCCGCCACTCGCGAGAGTCGCGGTTTTTTTATTTGGGACAGATCATGCTCAGTCGTTTTGCGAAAGGTCATCTAACGCACGCTAAAAGGTTATCTAATGCACGTTAAAAGGTTATCTAATGCACGCTAAAAGGTTATCTATTGGAAAGCGGGAGGTATATGGCTTTTTCCTATAAAATTAATGGATAGAATGATGGGTATTCCATCTTTTTTCTTACCTTTGCATGCGGAGCGAGGTAAGACGCCATGGAACGGGCTGATGAAAACTTGAAAGATGACATCTTCCCTAAGATAAACTGATTTTGGATTTCAAATCGAACTTCTTAAGCGTATTGATATATGAAAAAGATTTTTGTTCTATCGTTAGTGCTTTTTTCTCCTATCCTGCATCTATGGGCCCAGACTATGGATCCCAAGAGTAGTGCGGAAAGCTATGTTCGTGACCTGATTGCCCAGATGACACTGGATGAGAAGATCTCCCAGATGATGAATGACGCAGCTGGGATACCCCGGTTGGGAATCTTACCCTACAACTGGTGGAATGAAGGACTTCATGGAGTTGGTAGGGATGGACGGGCCACCGTGTTCCCACAGCCAATCGCCTTAGGTGCTACCTTTGACCCAGAGTTGGTGAGAAAGATCGGAGATGCAGTTGCCACGGAAGGTCGTGCCAAATATTTTGTGGCACAACAGAATAAAAACTATGGTCAATATGCTGGTTTGACCTTTTGGTCACCGAACGTGAATATCTTCCGTGATCCTCGTTGGGGTAGGGGAATGGAAACGTATGGCGAAGATCCTTTTCTATCTGGAACCTTAGGTACGGCTTATGTAAAGGGCATGCAAGGTGATGATCCTTTCTACCTGAAAGTGGCTGCCTGTGGGAAACATTTCGCGGTACATTCCGGGCCGGAGTCTACGCGCCATCAGGCAGATATCCATCCTACCCGGCATGACTTGTTCGAAACCTATCTCCCTCAATTTGAGATGTTAGTCAGGCAGGGACATGTTGAGACCATTATGAGTGCTTATAATCGTGTGGATGGACTGCCTTGCGGTGCCAACAAGTATTTGTTGACAGATATCTTACGCAAGAAATGGGGGTTCAAGGGACATGTCGTTTCTGATTGTGGGGCAGTCAGTGATTTCTACGGAGGTCATCACTATGTAAATACTGCAGCCGAAGCAAGTGCTATGGCTGTAAAAGCTGGCATGAACTTGGAATGTGGACAGGATTTCAAGGCATTGAAGGATGCCGTTGCTCAGGGACTCATCAAGGAAAGTGACATCGGTAAGGCTCTGTTCCCCTTGGTGATGACAAGGATGAAATTGGGAATTTTGAAAAATGATCCTGGTTGTCCCTATAACCATGTGGAAGAAAAGGAGATTTGTTCTCCTGCACATTTTGCCCTCGCAAGGAAAGCTGCGACAGAAGCCATGGTACTGTTGAAGAACGATGGGGTTCTCCCAATCCGCAAGGACTTACGCTCTTTGTCAGTTTCTGGTCCAGCCGCCAGCGATGCTTTCTATCTGATGGGTAATTATTTTGGCGTGTCCAACTATTATAGTTGTTATCTGGAAGGTATTGTCAACAAGGTGAGCAGTGGCACAACGGTAAACTTCCGCCCTGCCTTTGCACCCATCGAAACAAAAATAGGGACTGGTGATAATGTGTGGGAAGCTGCTGCCGGTGATGTCTCGATTGTCATCATGGGCTTGAACAATGATATGGAAGGAGAGGAAGGTGAAAGCATCGATAATCATACAGGTGGCGATAGGGATAGCCTGTCATTGCCTAAGCCTCAGATGGACTTCCTCCGGAAATTGTGTAAGGTCAAGAAGAAAGGTGTTGTCGTCGTCTTGACAGGAGGCAGCCCTATTGATGTCAAGGAGATCTCCAAGCTCGCCGATGCCGTTGTCATGGCTTGGTACCCAGGACAGGATGGTGGCAATGCCTTGGCTGACCTTCTTTTTGGAGATGCCAATTTCAGTGGAAGGTTACCGATTACATTCCCTGAGGATGTCAAGAAACTCCCTCCTTTTGCGGATTATTCCATGAAAGGACGTACCTATAAATATATGACAGACAATATCATGTATCCTTTTGGCTATGGATTGTCATACGGACAGGTGACCTATGCTGACGTGCAGGTAGGTGAAATCAAGAAAGATAAGGAGGTCCAGATAGAGGCAACCCTGACTAATTCTGGTAAGATGGAAACTACGGAGACCGTTCAGGTGTATCTTTCCACGCCAACCAGTGGGACTTCATCTCCTTCTTCTTCCCTTATCTCCTTCAAAAGGGTGAACGTTCCTGCTGGGGAAAAGATCCAAGTCCATTTTTCCATCCCTTATGAGCAATTGGGTACTGTAATGGAAGATGGAGATAAAAAGGTGCTGAGAGGGCAATACCAATTATACGTAGGGGGAGCAGCTCCTTCTAAGCGGACACAAGAACTGGGCGTGAGTGTAAGTCGTGCCACATTTAAACTATAATCGATCATGTTAATCTCTTAGGCAAGAAAAAACAAAAGGTGGATTGTCACTCACGCTTCAAAATCCTACACCTTATGATGCCGTTGTGACGATTTTTGCAGAGAATGGCGCAGTGGCTGCACGCCCCTTAGGAGACAATGCCTTCCTCAATTGGCACCAAAAAGTAAAGGTGAAGGCGGGGACGACGCGCACAGTCCTTGTCAAGGACCTTGGTACTAAATAGCAACGTCTTGTCAAAGACGATCAATGCGTGTGGCTGGTACTGATCGGCCTCTTCTTTTCAGTCCATTCTATCCAGCCGCCACGAAGATTGATGACCTTCTTGCCTTCTTGGGCAAGAAGGTTCGCTGCTTTCATGCTTCTCTTGCCAGAGCGGCAATATACAGCGATGGTCTTTCCTTTGATGAGTGCTGCTTTTGCCTTTTCCATGAAATGATCTTGGAGCACATCAATATTGATAGCGTTTGGGATATGTCCTGCCACATATTCTTCTGCAGTCCTGACATCTACTACTTGTACGCTGTCCGATTGGATAGCACGCTCAAATTCATCAGCATCTATCGTCTGGATGCTGTCATTTTGTGCACAGGCACTGATAACCATGCTGAAGAGAAATATGAGGGTCAGTTCTATCTTATTCATATATTCCAATTTAATGTATTTTCTGATAATGCTTAAACTCCGTATCAAAAAGATAGGAGAAGGACATCTTTTCTTTTTGCAAATATAATTGCTTTGACGTGAGGATCCTTATGCTCTCTAAGTATTTGTGATTATTTAACTATTTGTTTTGTCAACCTCGTGTCAACCTTTGTCAACCTCAAATTAGGTTGCAAGCCCGATAAACACTGGGTTTTGACAACCTGTCAACCTATTTACGAAAAAAAACTCTATAGTATTTTAAATTGTTGGCATTCGCCCACCTTTTCTCGCCATGGCATAGTTCAAGCATGCTTGACTCTGCTCATCTGGCTTAACGAAAACGTTTAAGAAAAGAAACCTGCATTCATAGTTATTGGATAGTTTCTTGCTTGAGCGGTATCTGAAGGATATCAATGTAGACAAGGGTAATCATGGAAACTGCAGCTATTGCATGATTGTCATGCCGTAGCTACAGTTTCTTTTGTTATCCTGAAACGTTAGGGTTGGTGTAACTTCTACATATTTTATGGGAAGAAACTATATATACTAAGATCTTGCAGGCTCTTGATCAGCCTATCTCATTTTCCATATTTTACCTTTTCCTCCGGAAATCTTAAGCTTATTGTAAGGGACAGAAGGAAATACCAGGTTGGTGAGGGAGAACTTGCCATCACCGTCGAAGACTTCCACACTGCTCTTGTCAATGAAGATCAGAACACGATTGACCTTTCCGTGGGTGGGGGCTGTAGTGACAGCGGCAAAGACATCGCTGAAGTCGGTTTTCCCGCTTTTCATGCGGTCTACGGAGAAGCTCTGCTCGGCAGCATCGTATCGCATGACCACACGTTCATTTTTGTTGTTGGTCAACTCAATGGTGGCGTTGCGGCGCAGTCCGCTCACCTCTATCATACAAGCGTCTGACAAACTTTGGGCTTTCTTGGAAAATGCTTTCAGAATTTCAGGTGAAGGCTTCACACTGAGGTATTCCTCATTGCCGTCGGTGAAAATGCCGAGGTCGCGCGGGATCGCATTGCCAGAGCGGTATTGCATCGTAGGCACCACAGCCCCATATTGCCAGTTGCTCATCCAAGGCAGAGCCACGTGGCGACCGTCGGGAGCATTGCTGAATGTGACGGTGGCGTAGTGATCTTTGCCATAATCCATCCATTTCGTTGTCTCGGGAGCACTCTCGCAAGTGAACTTGTGACCGTCCCATTGGCCTACGAAGTATTGCGTGGATGAACCGCCGAAAGGACCGCCAGGGTTGATGTTGCAGAAGAGTACCCATTTCCCGTTGGTCATCTGGATCAGGTCGGGGCATTCCCAGACCCCTTTATGGCATCCATAACTTTCGCCGAAATTACTCTCGTATTTCCAGTTCTTCAAGTCCTTCGACGTGTAGAAGTTCATCTTTTGTCCCGTAGCCACGATGAGGTTCCACTCTTTCGTGGTGCTGTTCCATATCATCTTCGGGTCGCGGAAGTCGGGGGCTTTCTCCGTGAGCACGGGGTTACCGCTGTATTTGGTGAAGGTCTTTCCACCATCGTTACTGTAAGCGATACTTTGAGTTTGGCTTTCTCCTGCTGAGGTATACATCGCCACGATGGCGTTCTTGCCGAAGCCTGCCGTGTTGCTGCTGTCTACGACAGACGATCCGCTGAAGATTGTTCCTAAAGCATCGGGTATGATAGGCGTTCCCTCATATTGCCAATGAATTAAGTCTCGGCTGATTGCGTGACCCCAGGTCATGTTTTCCCATGTGGAGCCATAGGGGTTGAACTGATAATAAAGGTTCCATACGCCATCTTTATAGAACATGCCGTTGGGGTCGTTCATCCATCCCCACTGTGGGGTGTGGTGATAGACGGGACGGTAAGTCTCGCGATTGGTGGTGTCGAAGGTGTCGCTCTCCTTCATCAGTTGCCAGCAACTGTAGTCCTCAATGTTGCCCACGTTACGAGCGTTGCCCTTAAAGTCCAGGTCGAGGAGCACTTTACCGTCTGTGCCAAATTGGCTGATGTCCAAGGGCACGTAGTAGTCGGGCTTACCCGTGGCGAGTCGCACGTTGATGGCTTGCATGGAGTGTCCGTCCTTGATGACCTTGATTTTTGTTTCACTCTCCTTCTCCTCCACGGGCAGGAGAATATAGCGTTTCTGCGTGTCTACGCTCATCATCGCGTGATGGCCGGAGAGGATATGACGGTTAAACCACCGCTGGTTTTGGGCCAGGAGGCTGCCCGTGCTCATGAGCAGGGCAGCCAAAAGGATTGAAAGCTTTTTCATTGTCGGTGTATTGTAAATGGGGTTATTTGTCATAGCCTTTGTTTTGCTGATACAGTCCAGGAATGTAGTAGAGCTGGTTGTAGGGAACCGGCCAGAACTCGTTCTTGCCCGCCGTGAAATGAGCGTCCTTATAGTACTCGGCATAGGGTTGTCCATCGTAGACGTCCTTAGACTCTGTCTTAAAATAGTTGTTGAGGGTTTCGGAAGCGATGCCCCAGCGGCGCAGGTCAAAGAAGCGGCTGCCTTCCATGCCCATCTCCAACCGTCGTTCCCAGCGCAGGCACTTGCGCGCTGTCTCCTTATCCTGGAAGTAAGACTCAGGGTAGAGAGCGATGTCACACTGGTCGGCTGCATAATCAATATGTTTCTGGATGGAGTTCTTGGCACGTTGGCGGATGTCGTTGATGATCGTACGGGCTTCCGTCAGACGGTCGAGTTCGATGAGAGCCTCGGCACGCATAAGCATCACATCGGTGTAGCGGATCACATAGTCGTTCATGTCAAAGGCCTGCCAGGGACGATTGTAGGACTCTCCCTTCGAGCGTTGCGGCACTTCCTTCATAGAGGTATAGTAACCGTAAGTGTTAGGCGTACGTGAATTGGCCTTGGTGAGCGTGTATTCGGCTTCATACTTGTATGGGAAAGTGGGCATACCTACCGTGTGGAAAAGCCGTGGATCCCACTTCTGCGCAGTAGGCTTGCCATTGATAGGATATTCGTCGCTGTTGTTGTAGTCGTTGAACTCAGGCAGACCGTTGCGGGTCTTATAGGCGTTGACAAGGTTCTGAGATGGCTTGTGGAAATCCCATCCGCACGACCAGATACCCCAGCAACCGTTGAGCGTGTTGGACCAATTGGCACGACCGAATCTGGTGTGATCCTCCGAGTAGTCACTGGCTTGTACGGCGAAGATGCTCTCCTTGCTGTTCTTGTAGTCGGGCAAGAAAATATCGCCATAGTCCTCCATGTAACCATAACGTGAAGCCTTGACAACATCGGTGTATTCCACTACCTTCAGCATGTAGTCCTTATTGATATGGTTTACGCCATCGGTAGCTTCATAGCCATCGCCCCAAGCCAGGGTGAGATAGCACTTGGCAAGGTAAGCGGCAGCAGCAATCTTGTTGGCTCGTCCGCCCTCGTTCTGCTTCTCGGGCAGATGGTCGTAGGCAAATTGGAAATCGTCGATCACCTTGCCGAAGAGCTGCTCATAGGTGTATTGCGTATTGGAGGTTTTCTCTGTAGCCTTGTCCTGATAGACCTGCTCGTCGACCCATGGCACCTGACGGAACACAGAGATGAGTTTGAAGTAGAAGTGGGCGCGGAGGAAACGGACCTCAGCCTCGCGTTCTGTAGTGGTCTGCTCACCGAGCACGTTGTTGCCGTTCTCTTCGAGGGAAACCAAGGCACGGTTGCAACGTGACACGGCTGAGAAGAGGCGATACCACAGTTCGTCGAGCTCCCCACGAGTGGAAGTCAGCGATGACCATACTTCGATGTCGTGATAGCCTGTATCGCCTGTTCCGCCACCGCCTTTCAGGCAGTCGTCAGAAGCCAGGTCGCCGTAAGGCCAAAGGTTGAAGGGATAGGAATACCAGCAGTCGCCGAGCATGGCGTATGCGCTGTTGACCATCTTCTCAGGATCGGAGAAGGCCTTATCCTCATCGACTACAGCAGTGGGTGTGTAATCCAGGAAATCGTTACAGCTGGTGAGACCCAGGGTCATGGTAGCTGCCAAAGCGATGATATATATCTTTTTCATGTTGTGATTCTTTATAATGTTAAAATATTCGTAAGTTGTTTTAAAATCCTACTTGGAGACCGAAGGAGACGGAAGATGAAAGGGGATAGTTCCAGTTAGGGTTCTCTGGGTCGGAGCAGGTCAGTGCGCTGCTCTTGATGGTCAGCAGGTTCTGTCCTGAGACGTAGACGCGTGCGCTGGTCATGTGGAGTTTTTTGAGCAGGGATGCCGGTAGGTGATATCCCATTTGCAGGGTCCGGAGCTTGAGATAGGATCCGTTCTCCACGAAGTAGGAAGAGGCGCGACCCTCGTCGGAGCGGTTCATTGTGCTTAGGCGTGGGATTGACGAGCCTGTGTTATTGGTGTTCCATGCATCCAGCAGTCGGCTACCCTTGTTCGATCCCGGATCGGTGATTGCCCAGAAGTCGGTCTGGAACTTTTGGTTGTTGTACACATCCTGGTCGGCAACCCCCTGCCAGAACATGGTCATGTCGAAATCCTTATAGGTCAGTCCAATGTTGAGACCATAGGAGAAGGCAGGCACGGGGTTGTATATCCATGTTTGGTCGTCGCTGGTGATCTTGCCGTCGTGGGTCAGGTCTTTATATTTCAATCCGCCGAGGCGCGCATTGGGTTGACCGGAGGCATCTACTTCTTCTTGAGTTTGGAACAGTCCGTCTACCACATATCCTACAATGGAACCGTAGGCCTTGTGGCTTTGGACGAGATCTTGCGTTGATGTATGTGCGTATGCTCCTGTTGTCGTAGAGGGCAGATAGGTGACACGGTTTCGGAAGAAACTCAGGTTGCCGTTGAGGTCGAGTCCCAGTCCGCATGCGAGGGCCTTTCTGTAACCTAAGGCAAACTCCATACCCCAGTTGCGCAGTGAGGGACCATTTTGCCATTGGTTGCCGCCCTCACCTGTGGCTCCAAGGTATGCAGGATTGATGAGCATGTCCTTCACATTTTTGATATAGGCATCAACAGAACCGTAGAATGAGTTGCCGAGCGTGGTGAAGTCCAAACCTACGTTGTACTGTGTAGCAGCTTCCCACTTGAGGTTGGGGTTGGCTAACTGAGTGGCACGGTAGCCTGAGGGGAATGTGCCAGAGCCTTGCAGGGCGAGGTCATAGGCTGTGGAGGTGACACGGTCGAGTCCGTAGTCTACAACATAGAGACCGAACTGTGCGTTGTTGTCGATGGCTTGGTTACCGGTCTCGCCCCATGAGAGGCGCAGCTTGGCATCGTTAAGCCAGTTGTAGTGGAGCAACTGAGAGAAGCGGAATCCGAGAGAGGCGGCAGGGAAGGTACCCCAGCGGTGGTTCTTGCCGAAGCGGGAGGAGCCGTCCTCGCGAATGGTGAACGAAGCCAGCAGCAAGTCTTGCCAGTTGTAGTCGATCTTGCCGAAGAAGGAAGCCAGGCGATAACCAAACTTGGCACCACTGTTGTTCATTGTACCGGTGGCGGCGTTAGGCCACATATAGTCCACGTCTTCCAAGGCATATCCCTCGGAGTAAGCAGAGAAGTCGATGATGCTCTGTTTGGAAAGTTCACTACCTAACAGCATGTTGAAGTGATGGTCGCCTGAGAGCGTAAAGAGATAGTTGGCTGTATTGGACCATACCCAGTTCGTCTCGTTATTGTTCGAGAGGGTGGTCTTTGCAATGTTGTTGCGCACTACGTCCGACTCGTAAGTATGGGTCAGGGCATTGATGAAGGATGTTTTGTAGTCGATACCAAAATTGGATTTCAACGTGAGTCCCTTGATGGGCTTTAGCTCTACGTAGGCGTTACCGAAGATTCTCCAGTAGTCGAGATGGTTGTCGCGGTTGTCATACTGCTCTCGGGCTGGATTCTCGCGGTCAGACATGGAACCAACAGGACCGGCAAAACTCTTTCCATCTTTCTCATATACTGGTACGATAGGCGGCATCTTCAGCGCGTTTTCCATGGGCGCGCAGTCTACTTGAGTGGAGTAGGTGACCGTGAGGTTCTCACCCACTGTGACGATCTTGTTCAGATTCCAAGAAGTGTTCAGTCGAGCGGCGATATTCTTGAAATTAGTATATTTCAGGATACCATCCACGTCCTTGTATCCTAAGGAGAACATCGCACTATGCTTGTCGTTCGCATGAGAGAGCGAGAGGTCGTAGTTCTGTGAGAAACCGGTGTGGGAGATGGCGTCTACCCAGTCGGTGTCTGAGAAGGGCATCGTCTGCCGCCCATTGATGTATCCGTTGTAGCGTCCGGCGGCTGTGTAAGAAACAGTCTTGCCGGTTGCCGGGTCGTAGGCGGTGACAGGAATACCGTTGGTAGCCTTGAGGTCCACTCCGTAGTTGCTGGCATATGCCACGGGGTCCAGTCCGTCGTTGAGGGCAGCCTGTGTCATGGCGGTGAGATAGCTGCTGGTGTTCAACAGCTTCATCTTCGACTGGCTGGTATAGAACTGCGCGGTGAGGTTGGTCGAGAAGTCAATGGCTATCTTGTCGCCTTTCTTTCCCTTCTTCGTCGTGATGATGATCACACCATTCGAAGCGCGTGAACCGTAGATGCTGGCAGAGGCAGCGTCCTTGAGCACCTGCATGCTCTCGATATCGTTCATGTTGAGCGAGTTCAATGCCATGTTCGTAGGTACACCGTCAACGATGAACAGAGGGTCCTGTGAGGAGTTGAATGAACCGATACCACGGATACGCACCGTACCTGTGCCGATAGGAGAGCCATTGGTGGTGACGGTCATGCCCGGCACCTTGCCTTGCAAGGCACGCATGGGATCTGGGTCTGGGGAGGTCTTGAGGTCCTTCGTGCTGACAACAGCCACAGATCCTGTCAGGTCGGCCTTGCGCTGTGCGGTATATCCCGTGACTACCACCTCATTGAGTTCCTTTGCATTTTCTTTCATTACGATTGCCAGGTTACTGCCGGCTTTTACCTCTTGCGTGGTATAGCCAATATAAGAGATCACCAAAGCTGAGCCCTGGGGCACTTGAAGAGAAAAATGACCGTCAAGGTCGGTAATCGTACCTTTGGAAGAACCTTTCTGGATGATAGAAACGCCAATGAGAGGTTCACCTGTAGCATCTTTGACTGTACCATTGGCGACGATTTCCTGTGCCCAAGCCGACACACTGATGATTGCCAACGCCATTCCGAGCAATGCTCTTTTAAAATGTTTCATACTGTAGAATTTTAGTTATTATTCCGTTTTAAAGATTTTCGTTGGCAAAGATAGCGTGAAATTGATATAGGTCAATTCAAAGATCTGCTCAGATCATGGGAGAATTGATACATGTAACAATTGTCAACTCATCAGTTAAAAATGTAGGGTAGGAAAGGTTTTTGTCTTCTCCTATGCTGGATGTGTGTAACTAAAAACTCTCCCTCAACGATCCAGGAGAAGAATCATGAGGGAGAGTTTTCTTTTCTTATTTCACGCGTGCGAGTAGTTGTCCCGGTAGACTGGGCATGGCACCGGGTTGTGTGCAGACGAACGCACTGACTTCTACGGCGAGCTTGTGGGCTTCTTGCAATGGCATCCCAGAGAGTATGGCTGCGGCAAAGCTGCCTGTAAAGCTGTCGCCAGCACCTACGGTGTCGGCCACTTTCACCTTTGGTGTGGGCTGGTAACTCTCTAAGCCGGGCGCAAAGACGTAACTGCCATTGGTTCCACAGGTAAGCACGAGCATCTTCAGGTTGTATTTACCGAGGATCAGATAGCACTTGTCCTCGATGTCTAAACCTGAATAGCCGAAAAGACGGCTGATAGTTACTAACTCTTCGTCATTGATTTTCAAGATATTACATGCCTTGAGTGATTCTTGGATGACCTCTTTGGTATAGAAGTTCTGCCGTAGGTTGATATCAAAGATTTTCAGGCAATCCATCGGTGTGGTGTTCAGGAAACGGTGGATGGTGTCATGCGAGATGACATGGCGCTGGGCCAGGGAACCAAAGCATACGCAACCGCAGTGCTTGGCGACTTCTTCCACTTCTGGGGTGAACGGAATGTTGTCCCATGCCACGTCTCTCTTGATGTCATAGGTAGGTACTCCATCTTCGTCAAGCTCTACCTGTACGGTACCCGTAGGGTAGTCAACGCGTGGCATGATATACTTCAAGTGCTTCTCATCCAGTGCTTCCACGGTCTGGTCGCCCAGGGCATCGTTTCCGATAGCACTGACGGCATAAGCATGATAACCAAACTGGCTGGCATGATATGCGAAATTTGCAGGTGCGCCACCTAATTTCCTGCCTTCGGGAAGGCAATCCCATAAGACCTCTCCGAGGCCGACGATAACTTTATTCATGATGTTATAGTTCTATGTTTATTTTACGTTTCTGATATAAGTGAAGAGGTATGCTACGCCAACAGCCATCACGAGCACGGCACCAGCCTGTCCCATGGCATCAGAGGCAAAGCCCATGAGAAGTGGGAAAATCGTACCGCCGAAGAGTCCCATGATCATCAGTCCGCTCACCTCGTTTTGCTTCTCTGGAACACTTTGCAGGGCTTGGGCGAAGACGAGTGAGAATACATTGCTGTTGCCGTAGCCTACAAGGGCGATAGCTGTATAAAGCACAGGCTTTGTGGTACCTATGAAGAGACCGAGCATCGACAGGGCCATCATCGTAATGGAGATGATGAAGAAGAGCTTGTTGTTGACGATGCGCAAGAAGAAAGATCCCGTGAAGCATCCGATAGTACGGAATATGAAATACAGTGATGTGGCAAAGGCTGCATCGTCAAGCGTCATCCCCAAGCGTTCCATGAGAATCTTCGGCGCAGTGGTGTTCGTACCCACGTCGATGCCCACATGGCACATGATGCCAATGAAGCTCAGGAGCACAATCGGCTTGGCAAGTAACTGGAAACAAGAGGCAAATTGATGGCCAACCGTGGGTGCCGCGCCATTGTCAAATACAGGACCATCCTCGTGGATGGGTGTAGAGAGAAGGAGTAAGGAGGCAGCGATGCCGATGATCATATAAATAGGGAAGAGCACGCGCCAGCCCAGTCCTAATGAGGGAATGGCTTGCGTGGCACCCCATGCAGCGATGTAAGGAGCCATGAAGGAAGCAATGGCCTTGACGAACTGACCGAAAGTGAGGGTAGAAGCTAAATGGCCGCCACGTACTACGGTGGCTACCAGTGGGTTGAGCGATGTCTGCATGAGCGCGTTGCCTATGCCCAAGAGCGAGAAGCTGACCAACATCAGGCCAAAGCTCTCGCCAAAAGCGGGGAGCAATAGCGATACGACGGTGATGAGAAGTGAGAGCAATACCGTTTTCTTACGTCCTATCTTATTCATCAAGACCCCAGTGGGAACAGAGAAGATGAGAAACCAGAAGAATACCAGTGAGGGGAAAATGTTAGCAGTTGCGTCATTCAGCCCCAGGTCTTTCTTGACATAGTTCGAAGCAATGCCCACCAAGTCTACGAATCCCATGGCGAAGAAGCATAGCATGACACTGACGAGTGCCAGTTTGTTGATTTTGTTGTCCATATCTTTATCAATTTAGGTTTTTATATTTCTTTGTCGAGCTCAAGGTCGAGTATCCGTTTGGCAGCAGGATGAGAGCCTCTCTCTATTTCTTCCTTTCCTGCCATTTTGGACTCCATGTTACGTTAGTGCCAGCAAAGTTATAAAAAAGGAGCTTTCAAGGAGTAATACTTTCTTTCAATTGATATAACATTTTGTACATGTATCAATATTTCTATTAATAGAAACAATTGTTGAGTGGGAGAAGAGCGTAGTCATGATCATTCCTGGCTTTCCCTTATATCCGTTGGGTACTTGCCAAACTGTTTCTTGAAACAAGAGGAAAAATAGCCTGGTGTGCCAAAGCCCACTTCGTATGCTACTTCGGCGACGGTCTTGTCGGTAGCCTTTAGCAACTTGTAGGCCCTTTGGAGTCGCATTTCTCGCAATAGTTCCACGGGCGACATGCCTGTCATGACCTTTACCTTCCGATAGAGTTGCACCCGACTGATGCCCATTTCCGAGCCGAGGTCATCCATTTTCAGCTTGGCATTGCCCATATTTTTGAAGATTGCCTCACGAAGCGTGTCCATGAACCGTTTGTCGGGCGTGCCGAGCATTTCTTCCTGACTGTTGTCAACAGAAGCTGGTGACTCCCCAGAAGTAAAAATCTCCCTGAGTTTTTGCCGGTTTGCCAATAGGCTGGCGATATGCGCCAGTAGTACTTCCGCGCTGAACGGCTTGGTGAGATACGCATCCGCGCCCAGGCTGAGTCCTTCTGCCTGTTGCTGTTCTGAGCTCCGAGCCGTGAGCAAGACAACAGGGATGTGGCTTGTCAGGGGATCTGACTTGAGCTTGTTGCAGAAAGAAAGTCCATCCATGACTGGCATCATCACATCGCTGACGACCAAGTCTGGAATGCTCTCCCTTGCCAACCTCAGTCCACTTTGTCCATCACTTGCCTCCAAAACATAGTAACGGTCGAGGAGAAGCGTGCGCAGATATTGCCTCATGTCCTCGTTGTCGTCAACAACGAGTACGGTGGCTAATTCCTCGCTCTGGTCGCGCACGACAATATCGTGTTGCCCGTCTTGTACCGATCGACGGCTGATGGCATGGGCATCTGTGGGGGACGGTTCTTTGAACATCCTTTGGTTCTCTTTCTGAAATTTCAAAACGTCAGTGACAAGGTGAAGCAGTTGGTCTGCGTTCCTCCTGACAATGTCAAGCAGATCATGGTCGTTTGTACTCAGGTCCTTGCTTCCAGCTAATTGGTTCAAGGGACCTGTGATGAGCGTTAGTGGCGTGCGCAGTTGGTGGCTTGCATTGGTATAGAAGAGATTCTGCTCATCACCTAACTCTTTGATCCGTCGGTTGGCTCTTCGGGTGACCACGATTGCCCTCCAAGCCAGTACCACTGCAGCCAAAAGGACAAGGGCAAGGGCTAACGATATGAATAGCAAGCTACGCTGGGCATGGTAGAGACCGAAATAGTTCTCTAACTTGTTCTGGATCGTAATTAAGTATTCGTTCTGCCGCATCATGGCGTTGGCATTGATAGCGATCTCTTCCACGTTTCGTGGAGTTACTACAATGCTCTCGATGATATTCGTGCGCTTGAACGGTTTGTGCTCAAGGATCTTCAGGGCCAATGCAATGATCTCCTCTCCGTGTGTAGGATAGATATAGCTGGCAGCGAGCTTGCCTTGTTGGATGGCATTAATGCCCTCGCCAGGCAGGGCATCGATACCAATGAAATAGATACCTTTCTCCTTTCCCAATTCCTTTGCAGCCTTGTAAGCCCCTAAGGATGCCAAGTCACTTTGGCAGAACACCACGTCCAAAGACTTTCCTTCTTGCAACCATTTCTTCGTAATTGCATACGAATCCTCAAATGACCAATTGCTCTCCACATGTCTATAGTCGGCCTCAGGAAAATCCTTCATGACGCT
The DNA here is from genome assembly GCA_900316015.1 of uncultured Prevotella sp. Taxonomy (GTDB): domain Bacteria; phylum Bacteroidota; class Bacteroidia; order Bacteroidales; family Bacteroidaceae; genus Prevotella. Next base: position 39,995 of record ONBG01000029.1, read on the forward strand.
GCTGAACCCTTCGTAGCGTTCCCGGTCGGGAGACATCACCAGTCGCCCTGTGATCTCTAACACCACCGGTCGTCGACCTACATGGATGCTGTCCTTGCATAAGCGAGCGGCATATCTCCCGATGGCCCGTCCCGCCTCCACGTTGTCGCCACCAATATAGGCTGTATAGTTGTTAGAAGAGGTCTTACGCTCAAAAAGAATGACAGGAATACCTTTTTTCTTGGCACGTTCTATGCAAGAGGAAAGTGGCTCATATTCATTGGGCGAGATGACAAGCAAGTCGACGCCAGCATTGATGAGGCTGTCAATCTGTTGCCGTTGCCGGTTCGTATTGTTGTCCGCATTGGTAATGCACACCTTCACATCGGTGTCGTAGAGATGCTGAGCCGAGAGCATCTCATTGTTTACTTTATCGCGCCAACGCCCCCCTACACATTGTGATACACCTATTTTATATCGATACGACCTGTTGGAAGAGCAGCCAGTGATCATCAGGAAGGTCAACATGATGGTCAGATAGAGAACAAGGCGATATCTCTTGCATACGGATAACTTCTTCATTGTTTCATGGATGATTTCGTTTGACACCTTGATTTTCTCATACTTTCGTTTCACTATGTATGATCATCCACCACGTCAGTGGCAGTCAGGGCAAAGATAGCAATTTAATTGGAAACATCCATCCTTTGTGAAGAAATTTTTCAGTCATGGTGCAATTTAGCATTTCCAGAGGTCTTGTCCATCAAGTTATTCCGTATGGGCTTACCATCATTTGGGCACTACTTTTCATATTGGGACTTAACATGATTACGGTATCGTTGCCCATAATTGTAGAAACCATTCGACAAGATTTGCGGATATGAGAGAAATGTTTTATATTTGCAGGTGAAAAAACAAAATTGCTCATGTATATAGAATGAGATTTGCATTCATCATATTTCTGCTCTTACCCATAGCTGGACAGGTCTATGTCATGCTTCGCACTTGGCAGTTGCTGCCCGCCATTCCAGTGCTTCGCATGGTCGTCGTGGGATTGATGGCTTTGGCTTTCATCATCTTCTTTGTAGCCATGTCGGGTATCATCAACCATTGGTCAATGACCATGGCAACGGCAGCTTACGAGACGGGCACCTCGTGGCTGATCATCCTGCTCTATCTCTTTCTCGTGTTTCTCTGTTTTGATGTGCTGCGCCTCTGCCATATTCTCCCGGCGACCGGTTTGCAGGCGAACGGACGGTTGGCGGCGGGATTGGCTATTGTGCTGACGGCACTCTTCTCTTATGCATCTTATCACTACAATGACAAGAAGCGTGTGGAAATGACAGTAAAAACGAGCAAACCGATCGGTAAAGACTTGAAACTAGTTCTCGTCAGCGATTTGCATTTAGGCTATCACAACCGAAGAGCCGACCTCCATCGTTGGCTCAGAATGCTCAAAGCCGAGCAACCTGATGCCATACTCATTGGTGGCGACATCATCGACGGCAGCTATCGGCCCGTAGCAGAAGAGCACATGGCAAAGGAGTTTCGCTCCTTGGGTATCCCTGTTATCGCCTGCTTGGGCAACCACGACTACTACACCGGACTCAGTGCTGATTTACAGTTCTGTCGGGAGGCGGGTATTAAGGTGCTGCGCGATACCTCGATGACATTCGACGGCATCACCATCGTGGGTCGTGACGACCGCACCAACTCACAGCGCAAGCCGCTCAGCGACATCTTGCAGGGTACTGACAAGAACAGTTTTATGCTGGAACTCGACCATCAGCCCTATCACTTGGAAGAAGCCGTAAAGAATGGTATCGACTTTGAGTTTGCAGGACATACTCACTACGGACAGGTATGGCCCATCAATTGGATTACCAACGCTGTCTATGAAGATGCCTTCGGACCACTGCGCAAAGGACATACCAACTATTACGTCAGTTCGGGTCTCGGTATTTGGGGTGCCAAGTTCCGCATCGGCACGCAATCGGAATATCTCGTACTGAACATCAAAAGACAATAACATCATACACCTATATATAGGTATCATAATAACCCCTTTAATCATCAACAACATGAAAGGAAATTTCGTTTATCACAATCCGACCAAACTCTATTTTGGTCCCGACAGTCTCAATGGACTGAAAGAAGAACTGAAGAAATACGGCCCCAACATCATGCTCAACTATCCGGCGTGATGTCGAACCCCACGCTGGCCAAGCTGCGCGAGGGCGTGGACATCGCCCGCAAGCATCAGGTCGACCTCATCCTTGCCGTGGGTGGCGGCAGCGTGTGCGACTACTCCAAGGCTGTGGCAGCATGCGCTCACTACGAAGGCGACTATTGGGACGCTTTCTATCTGAAACAGCAGAACCCACCACAGGGTCAACAGATTCTGCCCGTGGCATGCGTGCTGACGATGGCTGGAACCGGTAGTGAGATGAATGCCGGAACCGTCATCACCGATGCCGACACCAAGCTGAAGGTGGGCCATGTCTACGACGAGCGGCTCCTGCCACAGTTCTCCATCCTCAACCCCAACTTCACGCTGACCGTGCCCGTAGAGCAGATGAAGGCTGGTATCTTCGACATCATGAGCCACATCCTGGAGCAATACTTCTCCGATGACGACGACAACACATCGGACTATCTCTCTGAGGGTCTCATGCACGGACTCATCGTTGCAGCCCGCAAAGCCGTAAAGGATCCGCAGGACTATGAAGCCCGCAGCAACATCATGTGGACTGCCACATGGGCACTCAACGGACTCATCAACAAGGGCAAGAAAGAGGACTGGGAAGTGCACATGATCGGACACTCTGTTGGTGCCTGGACACATGCGCCCCACGGCTATACACTTGCTGCCGTGTCGCTGGCTTACTATCGTAAGATCATGAAATTTGGACTGAAGAAATTCGTGCGCTTTGCTGAAAACATGTGGGGCGTCAGTCCGCAGGGTAAGACCGACGAGCAGATTGCCTACGAGGGTCTCGACGCGTTGAAGGCTTGGATGCAGGAGATTGGATTGCCGCTGACATTGAAAGAGATTGGTACCACCGACGACATGCTCGATGGCATCGCCCGCGGCACTTTCCTCCTTGATGCTGGTTATCATCAGCTCACCCACGACGAACTCATGGAGGTGCTCCACGAGAGTATGTAAAGATTGACAATGACTTATCAACAACTCGACCTCTTCGCTACTGACGACGAAGAGGAGGAAATAAAGAAAGAGGTGGAGGGCATAGACCTTTCACCTCTTTTTGAGCGACTGGCTAAGAGTCAGTTTCGCAGCTCGTTTTATCTCACTTCCAAGGACAAGGTCTATATCCAAGACAAAGGGTGGGAAAAGATAGAGCAGGGCACGCGAGAGACCATAGCCCGGCGGTTGGCTCCTGCCTTCATTGCTAACGACGGCAGGCAGACACCTATGCGCCATGGCATCTTTCCACCTTTCATCGCCCAGCACGCCACTGGATGCTGTTGTCGTGGATGCTTGGAGAAGTGGCATGGTATTCCCAAGGGTCGTCCGCTGACAATGCGTGAGCAAATCTATCTCACGCGCGTCGTCATAGAATGGCTGCGACAGCATGATGTGTAGTGACCAGAGCAAATATCAGAACAGTTTCATCTGGTTGTCGAGACTCTTGTTTTGAAAGATGATGATGTGCAATTGAACGTTTAACTCGACTACTCTTGCTTTTCTCAAATAAAAAGATTATCTTTGGACCCAAATCTGAAACGTTAAGTGGATATTGACTATGACATTGAAGGAATTGGCAACAAAGCGCTTTTCCGTGCGAAAGTTTACGGACGAAGCGGTCAGCAAAGCTGACATCGACTATATCATGGACTGTGTGCGACTGGCTCCGTCGGCTTGCAACCGACAGCCGTGGAAGTTCCTCCTGATCACCTCCGATGAGGCAAAGGAAAAGATACGTCAGTGCTATGACCGCGACTGGTTTAAGACAGCACCGATGTATGTGCTGTGCATGAAGGATGTGAACAACAACTGGGTTCGTCCCGATGACAACAAACCGCATGGCGACATCGATCTCGGCATTGCTGTGGAGCACCTCTGTCTGGCAGCGGCTGAGCGTGACCTGGGCACGTGTTGGGTGTGCAACTATCATGTTGAGACTCTCCAGCGTCTCTTCCCCGTGGAAGGATTCGAGGCAGTAGCCATCATTCCACTTGGACATATTGCTGCCGACTGCCCTCATGCTGAGAAACGGCGCAAAGCGTTGATCGAAATCATGGAGGAGATTTAAACCTATTTTTTAGCGAAGTGCTTCTTTGCTTCTTCCATATCCTGCACGGTCTCCATGGTGCCTACATATTGACCATGTGAGTCACGAACAGCGTGGTAGGTGACAAGTGTAGCATGCTGATTTTTCTCCATCCAAACAGAGACATTGTCACGCTTGCCCGCACGCAGGTCTGCTATGATGGCGCGAACCATCGGTTCTATCTTCGGAGGATGGCATGAGAACACCTCGCGGCCAAGAGCTGCCAAGGGGCGCTTGAACGACTTCTCGGAGAATGGTTGATTGAAATAGCGGTTGATGTTCTCGGTGTCTACGAAAGTCACCTCCAGGGGAAGGGTGTCGAGTAGGGCAGTGAGCTGAGTGAGGGTGAGCGAACCGCCCGGCATGTCAACTCGCAACTCATTTGCTGTGTCGGTCACTGATTGGCTGCCTTTATGCTTTTTCTCAAGGAGCAGCATCTCGCCTTCTTCCCAGGTCTTCATCGTTACGCCTAAGCATTCCGAGTAGGCCTTGCTGTCGACATAGATCTGTTTCCACTCTTCGTCAGTAAAGTTGGCCGTGCAGACAGGAAAGAGAATGCGGTTCTCCTTAAACGTCATCTCGCGTGCCCGCCCGATGAGGTCTTTCACACGATTTTTCCAGTCGTCGCTTAGTCCGTAGTCCGTCTTCTTTGGCAGACAGTCTCAATAGCGTAGTGAACTCAGCGCGTATCTCATCGTCAATGGTCCACATCACTTGCGACGGGCCGTAGATGCCATGTTTCGTTTTGAGCAGCGGATAGATGAGGTCACCCTTCTTGGCATAGTGCACAGCCAATCCGCTGGCTTTACGCAATGCGACTGTTACATCGTCTTCTCCATCCAAAGCGCGCAGCACATTGCTGAGAGCCTCGACAATGGCCTCGTTCTCAAGATAGAACGTTTGAAGGGGGTGACCGTCAATGGCCCGCAACTCTGCTGTCTTATCACTATTCTCAGTAGCTTGCCCCACCATTATTGCCTCTTGGTCGTGGTGAAGACCATGATGCAGATGAGGTTGCACGTCTTCGTTGTTCTTGCTATGGAAAAGGGCAGAATGCACATCACACAGTTTTTTTACCTCATTGACCGACTGCCCCTCGCTGATGAGCTCCTGCTCAGCCCGCATGATGTCATTGGCGGGTACATCCTTGAACTGGCTGACGAAGTCGGCACGCACGCTCTCCATGGATTCTCCTTCGTTGATACGCTCGAGCAACGATTTGATCTGTTGGGTAGTGTTAGTCACAGGAGCCTCCTGTATTTTTGATGACGGTTCATCAGACTTTGGATGATTGCCGACAACGGTAAAGCCATTGTCTTCCAATGCTTTCACCACGGTCTCCATGCTGATGCCTCTCATGGCTGCTCCCTGACTGATCGTCATCAACTTACCCACTGACAGCCGGATGGCTTTCTTCGTGATCTCGCTGAACCCGAGCGAAGCCATTATGTCAATGAGCTCCGGATACGCTTGGGTAAGCTGGTAAACGTTCTGTGTAAGGTCTATCTTCTTTTCCATATTCTTCTACAGTTCGCTCTTGATACTTGCTGTCCAGTTCTCGATGCGGTTGTTGATAGTATCCTCATCCTCTGAGCTGTCGATAGCCAAGCCTACAAACTTACCGTCGACAACCGACTCAGAGTCGTCGTAAGTATAGCTGTCGGCTGCTACCTGTCCGATGAGCTTTGCGCCGCTGTCCTTCACGGCATCGTACAGAGCAGACATACCACCGCAGAACGTGTCGCTGTATCCGCTGGCATCACCGCAGCCAAAGAGGGCGACGGTCTTACCCTTGAGGTCGGAATTCTTCAGCATCTCCACACCGTCGTACCAGTCGTCTTGTAATTCTCCGGCACCCCATGTCGAAGTTCCAAGTAGCAGGTTGTCGTAATCAGACAGTGTGTCGGCATCGACGTCGGCTATATTCTTAATATCGCTCGCGCCCAACTTTTGGGCAATCTTTTCGGCATACTCCTGGCAGTTGCCGGTAGTAGATCCGTAAACTATAAGAGTTTTTTTCATATCTCCAATTCTTATTTTTGTTAAATGTTATTTTTTCCTCTACCTTTGTATGAGGGTCTGTTATGAACTTACGAGTGGGCTCATCCCGCCCGTAAGTCCCCTTGTAATAAGTTACTCTCCTTGTTGTTCCATGCGCAAGAATCCCGGGAAGATGAGGTTGTTCTCTAAAGAGATATGCTCCTTGAGATCGAGGAAGAACTGACGGAGCTGCTGGTTCATGAGATGATAAGAGGCGCAGCCGTCTGCCGGTGTCTCGAAGTTGTGTGTCAGTTCGGTGATGTGCTCCCACATCTCACCTGTGGCATCGTGCTCAAGCATCATCTGTCGGATGGGGTTGGCGATAGTTCCGCAATGGCAGGGAGCAGCGGGGCGACCTTCTTCCTGAGCATGGTACATCTCGTAGAGCTGTGGGAAGAGAATGTTCTCCTCTTTGGCGAAGTGGCTGTCGAGTTCCTCAAACGAGGCGGCTACGGCATCTCTCACGTCTAAGAGTTCGGGGTGACGGGCACCATGTACGCTGGCTACCTTACTGACGAGTTGCATGAGTGCTTCGTGGTGAAGGTGGAAGTTGCGGTGATGCTTCTTTAGCACATAGTCGAGAAGCAGGTCCAGTGGCCAGTTGGCGAAGTCGGGAGCTCCTCCTGCCACAGCCTCTTTACCGTCGAGCTTTGCCAGTACGTCGTCGGCATTGAGCCCTCTCTTCTCGCAGGCTGTCTGAAGCGTGTCGGAGCCGTGGCAGCAGTAGTCAATCCCCATCTGCTCAAGTGTTTGTGCGCGATTGAAATTCTCGGCTACGATAGAGCCGACCGTCATGTCCTTTGTCAGTTTGCTGTTCATAATCGTATATCTTTTAATTGTTATTTGTTACTTGTCTTTATGACTTCACTGACACAGTGGCAAAAATGATGCCACACCTATTTTCCATCATAGAACAGGACATGACGGTAACAATTGTGATCAGAGCACTGCCAAAGGGGGTAACCAAGGATTCTCCTCTTGTTATTTGTAAACGACGCTTTCAGCAGGTACGTTCTGTCTTTAAACTAAGCGGTGTATGGTTCATCAGCCTTATGCTTCCTGCTCTTTCCCATGTTCCTTTTCTTGGTCTTGTTCTTGTTCCTGCTCTGCTTTTCCAAACTTCTTGTCGATTTTCAGTCGACCTACCACCAAGAGGGTGAGAAGACTGAAAACCAATGAAAGCGTGAAGAAATGGCGGTAGCCCATCATGTCTTGCAGTGCACCGGAAACCAGTCCTGGCAGCATCATTGAGAGCGACATGATAGCGGATCCCAATGCATAGTGGCTGGTCTTGTATTCGCCACGACTATAATATATAAGGTATAGGGTGTAGGCAGTCAGTCCAAAGCCATAGCCAAATTGCTCCACAAACACGCAAAGGCTGATCATCCACAGACTGGAAGAGAGTGTGTAGCTCAGCAGCAGGTAGACCATTTGTGGCAGGAAGAAAGCCAAGGCCATCGGCCATATCCATCTCTTCAATCCGTCTTTACCTGCGAGAATACCTCCTAAGATACCTCCTAACGATACGCCAATGATGCCCACGGTACCCTGTACGAGTCCATATTCCTGGGGCGAGAGTCCCAGTCCCCCGTTATGTCCCGAGTCGATGAGGAAGAGCGCAGACACCTTTTCCATCAGTCCCTCCGGCATGCGGAAGAAGATGATGAACATCAGTGCCACCCATATCGTGCGGAAGGTATGCGTAAACTCGTCCCCGATGGTTTTGAAGTTGACAAACGGTCGCTTGGCATCCTCCTTGGGGTGCGGTAATACACAGTTATGCCAAAGCCACAACAGCAGAAACAGTCCCGTGACACCAAAGAATGTCAGACTCCACGAGTATGAGATGCTGTTGCGGAATACCACCTGCAGATTGCCAGCTATCATTACGAGTACGCCTTGCGCGAAGATCGTGGCCAGACGGTCGAACAGCGAGCGGATACCCATGAACGTAGCCTGCTGATGGGTGTTGAGTCCAAGCATATAGAAGCCGTCGGCAGAGATGCAGTGGCTGGCACCCGCAAAGGCGATCACCCAGAAGAAAAACAGTGAGCCTTGCAGCCAAAACGAGGTAGGTATCGTGAAGGCTACTCCACCGAAGGCAGCGCCCAGGAGTACTTCCGTCAGCACGATCCACCAGCGTTTGGTCTTTACCACATTGATGAGCGGACTCCATACCGGTTTTAATATCCAGGGCAGATAGAGCCACGAGGTATAGAAGGTGATCTCGGCATTGCTCAGTCCCAGCTGTTTATAGAGGATTACCGATAGGGTCATAATCGTCACCAAAGGCAATCCGTCGGCAAACGACAGCGATGGCACCCATAGCCAAGGCGACCTGCGTTCTTGATCTTGAAAAGTTGCTCTTGTTCTCTTTTTTGTTTTATTGAGCATAGTCGTAAATGGTCGTAACTGTTATTAAATGTATAGCTTTTTGAGACTGTCACCGGGATAATAATGCGCTAAGATTCTGTTAGAATCATAGCCTTGGGCACCCATCATCGCGTCACCAATCTGGCAGAGTCCCACGTCGTGTCCACATCCTGCTCCGTGGAGGGTAAAACTCATGGGGAATCCATCGACACCCCCTCCTTCTTTGCCCACTACAAAAGCAGAACTATAGAGATGGCTATTGCTAAATAGCCGCCTTATCTCCAACTCTTTGCCTATGATCAGGTCATGGTTCTCATCGATGATTCCATAGACATAATCCTATGCAATAAGGTGTTAATGTTGCAAAGATAGCTATTTTATGGCACAAAATCCCTACTTTACTCAAAAAGTTTGTATCATTACACTATGAATAGTACCATGAATAAGAAAAATATCCATGGCATGAACTATATGAAAAACAACATAGAGGTAGAGGCATATTTTAAGCAAGGCATATCTTTAGCCAATGGGAGCAATGCTCAAGTACTTGTGCTGTCGCAAGCGGCTGGAAGAAAAGCCCCACACTTTCACATGTGTGTTTTAATAAACAGCTGTACCTCATGTAAAGTGAATTTTGCCCAATTTATCTTTGAGCTCCTCAAAGAATCCTACTAGCTTGGCTTTACAAATGAACTTCAATGAAGTTCTTAGATAATGATGCCGATCTTACAGAAAAAAGCTATACCTTTGTGAGGTAAGAAGATAAAGCCAAAATAGCAATCAAAATGTCTAAGCGTGAATACATCATTGCCGGTGGCTCTACGCTCATCTTCGACATAGAGTTGATAGACGTGGCTTAGCGGATAGCCCTTTTGAATAATTCATGTGGAAATAAAAGGTCACTTGATTATCAGATAGTTACGTGGTAAATGGTGCAAAAATGTGCAAGAGAACATACGCTTGTAATAACGAATTTTTGAGTTGGCGTTCTACTTATGTTTACATAATATTAAGATAACACATTAACGATTTAACTTTTTTATAAGCACCATTTCAGGCAAAATATCCCAGTAAAGCTATTTGTGGGGGAGGTACGCCATTCGGAAAATCTCGTCAAGCAGTAGATAATTAAAAAAACATGTACGAAAATACATCATTTAGAAAATAATGTCGTATATTTGTACACATAACAAAGCAGTATGGCTACAACAAAGACCTTTATCTCTTCTGTCGGCGCTAAGTCACAAGGCAGATACAGCTATTATAAGATGTTATCAGAGGCCAGGCAAGGCGACTTGGTCAAGGTAAAGCGTGGCGTATATGCAAGTCCAGAACAGTTGGCCGACACGATGGTTGACATTGACAAGCTCGTGCCAAACGGTATTCTTTGCTCTTTCTCTGCATGGAGTGTGTATGGCTTGACCACTGTCATTCCACAGGCCTTTCATGTGGCAGTCAAGAGAGGAAGAAAGGTAACGCTACCGGACTTCCCCAGCCATTGAGCTGCATTATATGACGGACAAACTCATGGATCTTGGCTTGACAACTCAAGACATCAGTGGCTATCAAGTCAGAATCTTTGATATAGAACGTTGTGTCTGTGACGCTATCAAATTCCGTAATAAGATTGGGCAGGATGTATGTTCAGAAGTGGTCAACAGTTATCTCAAGTTGCCAAAAAGGAATCTTACAAAACTTGTCGATTATGCCGAGAAACTGCGTGTAAAGAATACGTTGAACCACTATCTTGAGATTGCACTATGAATGAGAAGACGAAGAACTACGGAAAGTCTATCAGAAGCAAGTTGCAGAATATATCCAAACAAGAAGACATATTCTACCAGACGGTTATGACGAGATATTTTCAGGAGCGTGTTCTCTATAGACTCTCGCAGACACGCTATCGCGACCACTTCTTTCTCAAAGGAGGTGCCTTGATGTATGCGCATGAGAAGTTTGCAGCCCGTCCTACCTTGGACATTGATTTCCTCGGATCGGGCATCAGCAACGACGGCGGCCATATCGTCAGTGGCTTTCAGGAGATTTGTTCCGTTGACTGTCCTGAAGATGGAGTGGCATTCGATGTAGAACACATCACTTCTGAGAATATCACCGAGCAAAAGGATTACCATGGCATACGGCTACACATTCCCGTTGCTATGGATACTATCTCACAGCGCGATCTATCCTATCTATCTGAGCACTTAGATTTAATTTATGACACCTAATTGTAACGACCATAGCATTTTAGACTTGCTGAACAAAATAGGTTTACTACTGTTATAATTGATATAAATCAATTAATATGGCGTTATATTATGTGACGTTGAAAATGCTTGTATGACAACTGATAAAATGCTACCTTTGCACTAACAAAACATACCAAATTATGCAGAGATACCCTTATATAAAGAAGGTTGCACAATATGCATTTTGCTACATATTTACACTAATGATGTTGTTTGCTTGTGGCAATGACGAACCATTACCAAATAAGCAAATAATTCACAATGAGAATGACAGTACAATCTCTCAAAATGATACTATAAA
>ONBG01000033.1 GCA_900316015.1 uncultured Prevotella sp.
GAGAACAAAGTCCTCACTAAATGTTCTGTGTCTCGATTTTTTACTTCCCATCTTAATTTTAAATGTTAAAACGGTGTAAAGTAAATCTGTTATAAGTCAAGGAAGACCAGATGGGCGGAATGTTCAAAACAGGAAGGATCTTGGTCTTTTTTTCTTCAAATGGATTTTGGCTAACTCCATTTTTCCATCAACTTTGCTATTATTCTCCCAAAAACATTATCTTTGCAGGGAGAATGAAAACCATTTGCCCTCCATGGATATTTGGCAATGGGTGAATTCTTCAAGTAATGAAACCAGATCAAGCAACTCAATTTCAAAAAGAACAGCTATGAAACAATTGTTGAAAAGTATCTGCACATATCAAAGATCGCCAATGACAACCAACAGCAATGGGACTGGTGCACAAAATGCCCTGACCGTGACTTCTCAAATGACCTTCCATATGCAAATGGGGGGGGCATCTATAAGGAAGGAATATAAGAAACCAGAAGTTGCGCTCATAGACGTAGGACCTATCATGGACAATTCACTCAGTACAAGTGACAACACGCTTCACAATAGCGATACCCAAACGGACAACCGAGGTCCAGGAACGGGTGGAGACGAGAAGCTTGAAGGAGGCGAAGACTTGGGCGGCGCGAAAAGCTGGCAGTGGGTGGACGACCCTTCCTATTGACCCACTGAATACAATCTGCCAAGCGGCTTCGCCTCAGTTTGCAATCTTCTCACGGAAGATACGCTATCACAAGGGAAACACAACTCATATCCCTATGATTTCGCCCGGTTTGCAATCTCTTTATATAAGACGCTGCGCCTCGGAAATAAACATAAAATCTTCGATATTTATTTTGTATTTCGCTCGGTTTGCAGTATCTTTGCACAAACGTTTCAATATAACAAATACGATCAGTATGATTCTTTTTTTCAAGACTCCAAAAGAAACTGTGATTGCAACTGAAGTGGACCATCAGTTGGATCGATCCGAAATCAATGAACTTTGCTGGCTTTATGGCGATGCCCAGGAAATAGACGCTCCCCAAATAGAGGGGTATTATGTGGGACCACGCCGTGAAATGATTACGCCGTGGAGTACTAATGCCGTCGAGATTACTCAGAACATGAGTCTTAAGGGCATTACCCGTATCGAGGAATACTTCCCCGTCAGTTCTAAGGATGCTGATTACGACCCCATGCTGCAACGCATGTACACAGGGCTGGACCAGGACATCTTCACCGTCAACCACCAACCGGAACCTATCAAGCATGTCAAGGACTTGGAGGCATACAATGAGGAAGAAGGACTGGCTCTCTCACCTGAGGAAATCGAGTACCTCCATAAGGTTGAGAAGGAATGTGGCAGACCGCTGACTGATTCCGAGATCTTTGGGTTCGCACAGATCAATTCCGAGCATTGCCGCCATAAGATCTTCGGCGGGAAGTTCATCATCGACGGAAAGGAAATGGAGTCATCGCTCTTTGCCATGATCAAGAAGACGACAAAAGAGAATCCTAACAAGATATTGTCAGCATACAAGGACAACGTAGCCTTTGCACAAGGTCCTGTTATTGAGCAGTTCGCTCCTGCCGACCAGTCGACAAGCGACTATTTCCAAGTGAAGGACATTGAAAGTGTTATCTCCCTGAAGGCAGAGACCCATAACTTCCCCACCACCGTGGAGCCTTTCAATGGTGCTGCCACAGGTACGGGCGGCGAGATCCGCGACCGCATGGGTGGTGGAACGGGCAGTTGGCCGATCGCGGGCACTGCCGTGTACATGACAGCCTACCCGCGGTTGAACGGCGGGCGCGACTGGGAGGACATCCTACCCGTCCGCAAATGGCTGTACCAGACACCGGAACAGATCCTGATCAAGGCATCCAATGGCGCATCCGACTTCGGAAACAAGTTTGGACAGCCGCTGATCACGGGCTCGCTGCTGACCTTCGAGCACCAGGAGAATGGCGAGAAATATGCCTACGACAAGGTGATCATGCTCGCAGGTGGCGTTGGATACGGAACGAAGCGCGACTGCTTGAAGAAAGAACCTCAGAAAGGCAACAAGGTGGTTGTCGTCGGCGGTGACAACTACCGCATCGGACTGGGCGGTGGCTCCGTGTCTTCCGTGGACACGGGCAGGTATAGCAATGGCATTGAGCTGAACGCTGTACAACGCGCCAACCCGGAAATGCAGAAACGTGCCTATAATCTGGTGCGCGCCCTCGTGGAGAGCGACGATAATCCAGTAGTCTCCATCCATGACCATGGATCGGCAGGGCATCTGAACTGTCTCTCGGAATTGGTGGAAGACTGCGGTGGAAAGATCGACATGACCAAGCTGCCCATCGGGGACAAGACATTGTCGGCTAAGGAGATCATCGCCAACGAGAGTCAGGAGCGCATGGGACTGCTGATCGACGAGAAACATATTGAACACGTGAAAAAGATCGCAGACAGGGAGCGTGCTCCGCTGTATGTGGTCGGTGAAACGACAGGCGATGCTCATTTCAGTTTCGTGCAAGGCGATGGCGTGAAGCCCTTTGACTTGGACGTTGCCCAAATGTTCGGCCATTCGCCCAAGACGGTCATGGTAGACGAGACCGTTGAACGCCATTATGACGATGTTGATCCATTGATCCAACAGGATCAGTTGGATGAATACCTCGACCGCGTCCTGCAATTGGAAGCCGTAGCCTGCAAGGATTGGCTCACCAACAAGGTAGACCGCTCCGTGACAGGAAAGGTAGCACGCCAGCAAACGCAAGGACAGATCCAACTGCCCTTATCCGACTGTGGCGTCGTAGCCCTTGACTATCGTGGGAAGAGGGGAATCGCAACCGCCTTAGGTCATGCCCCACAGGCAGGATTGGCTTCACCAGAGGCAGGCTCCGTCCTGTCTGTGGCTGAGTCCCTCACCAATATCGTGTGGGCACCCCTTGCCGATGGCATGAAGAGCCTGAGCCTGTCTGCCAACTGGATGTGGCCCTGCCGCAGTCAGAAAGGTGAGGATGCCCGGCTCTATACAGCCGTTAAGGCTCTGTCTGATTTCTGTTGTGCCATCCATGTGAATGTACCAACCGGCAAGGACTCCTTGTCCTTGAGCCAGCAATATCCCGACGGTGAGAAGATCATCTCCCCGGGAACCGTCATCGTTACCTCTGGAGGTGAGGTGGAAGACATCAAGAAGGTCGTCTCCCCTGTCTTGGTGAACGACAAGAACTCATCTCTCTACCATATCGACTTCAGCTTCGACGAACAGCGGCTCGGCGGCTCTGCCTTCGCCCAAAGCTTAGGGAAGGTGGGAAGCGACGTCCCAACGGTGAAAGACCCAGACTATTTCATAGACTGCTTCAATGCCATCCAAGAGCTGATCAAGCGTGGCTGGGTGATGGCAGGGCATGACATCTCAGCCGGAGGACTGATCACCACTCTGTTGGAAATGACATTCGGCAATGTAGAAGGCGGCTTGCACGTCAATCTTCACGACTTTGACAGTGACAACATCGTGAAGATCCTGTTCGCAGAGAACCCTGGCGTCATCATCCAGGTGAGCGATGAGCACAAGAAGGACATGAAGGAATACCTCGAAGACGCTGGCATTGCCTTCTCCAAGATTGGCTATCCGACACCTGAGACGCGCAAGATCGTCGTTGTCAAAGGCGACTATGAGCATGAGTTTGACATCAACAGCCTGCGCGACACCTGGTTCAAGACCTCTTACCTGCTCGACCAGAAGCAGAGCATGAACGGCATGGCCAAGAAACGGTTTACCAACTATAAGAAGCAGCCTTTGGAGATGAAGTTCCCCGCTACCTTTACAGGCAAGCTCTCTCAGTTCGGGCTTCATCCCGACCGCCGCAAGCCCACAGGCATCAAGGCAGCTATCATCCGCGAGAAGGGAACGAACGGGGAACGGGAGATGGCTTACTCCTTGTATCTCGCCGGCTTTGATGTCAAGGATGTGATGATGACCGACCTGATCAGCGGACGGGAGACCCTTGAGTACATTAACATGATTGTCTTCTGCGGAGGCTTCTCCAATTCTGATGTCTTAGGTTCTGCTAAAGGATGGGCAGGAGCTTTCCTCTACAACCCAAAGGCTAAGGAAGCTTTGGATAAGTTCTATGCCCGCAAGGACACCTTGTCCTTGGGTATCTGCAACGGCTGCCAGCTGATGATCGAGCTCAACTTGATCAATCCGGAGCATGCGCACCGCAGCCACCTCTGCCACAATACTTCCCAGAAGTTCGAGAGTTCATTCTTAGGGTTGACCATCCCTCAGAACGAGAGCGTGATGTTAGGGAGCTTGAGCGGCAGCAAGCTCGGCATCTGGGTCGCTCACGGAGAAGGACGGTTCTACCTGCCAGAGCCTGAGGACCATTACCATATCGTTGCAAAATACAACTATGCAGAATACCCCGGCAATCCCAACGGATCAGACTATAACGTAGCCGGTATCTGCTCTGCAGATGGCAGGCATTTGGCTATGATGCCCCATCCGGAACGTGCCATCTTCCCTTGGCAGAATGCATGGTATCCTGCCGATCGCCAGAAAGATGAGATCACGCCGTGGGTAGAGGCATTCGTCAATGCCCGTCGATGGATCGAACAAGTGCGGAAATAATCCTGATTGGTGCAAGGCATGGGCAATATCTATTGGACAGCATTCAAGACCTTCTTCAAGATCGGAGCGTTTACCCTCGGTGGGGGATACGCGATGATTCCGATTATCGAGGCAGAAGTGGTAGACAAATACAAATGGGTGGACAAGGAACAATTCATCGACCTGATTGCTGTCTCCCAGAGCTGTCCTGGCGTCTTCGCCATCAATGTCAGCACCTTTATCGGCTATAAGTTAAAAGGAACGAAGGGAGCGATCTGTACCACCTTAGGCACAGCCCTTCCCTCGTTCCTGATTATCCTAGCCATTGCCATGTTCTTCAGTCAGTTTGAGGACAACAAGATCGTGGCAGCCATGTTCCGCGGCATCCGACCTGCTGTCGTTGCCTTGATTGCCGCTCCGACGTTCAATCTTGCCAAGAGTGCCCATATTTCCCTTGTCAATTGCTGGATACCGATCGCTGCTGCCCTATTGATCTGGGCGTTGAAAGTGAACCCGGTGGTTATCATCATTGCTGCGGGAGTGGGGGGATATCTCTATGGTAAATTCCTAAAGCCAACAGAGTGATGGTCTACTTACACCTTTTCCTGACATTTTTTGAGATCGGGCTTTTCGGGTTCGGGGGAGGATATGGAATGCTCTCCCTGATCCAAACGGAGACCGTCTTCCACCATCACTGGCTCACCTCGGCTGAGTTTACGAATATCGTAGCCATCTCTCAGATGACACCAGGTCCCATTGGCATCAACTCTGCTACCTATTGCGGCTATACCGCTGTGCATAATGCAGGATATAATGGGATCATGGCCGTCTTAGGTAGTGCCACCGCCACCTTCGCCCTTGTACTGCCCTCCTTCATCCTGATGATCTTGATTAGCAAGATGTTCATGAAATACATGGACACACCCTTGGTGCAGAGTATCTTCTCGGGACTGCGCCCAGCTGTGGTTGGGCTTCTTGCCGCAGCCGCCTTATTGCTGATGACGCCAGAGAACTTCAGCACGCCCGCCGAGCATCCTTGGCAATTCTGGATTAGCATTGCCCTCTTCATCTCCACGTTTGTCGGGACGAAAGTCCTCCAAATCAATCCGATCCGGATGATCTGCTATGCTGCTGTGGCAGGATTAGTATTATTATATTGACATGACCCACTTAAACAACTCGTCGGAAGGAGTGGTCAGTGCTATCCTTTCGGCTGCATTCTTCGGATTAATCCCTTTGTTCACCGTCCCGGTCTTGGCTGCCGGCATGAACATACCGAATGCATTGATCTATCGTTTTACCTTCGGTTGCCTTGCCATGTTAGCGATCTTGGTCGTGCGGCGCATCCATCTCCACATCGGCTTTGGGGACAGCCTAAGGATTGCCTCCCTCTCCTTGTTATATGTGATATCAGCCGTCACCTTGTTTCGGGGCTATCACTATATGCCGAGTGGTATCGCCACGACGCTGCTCTTTTCCTATCCTGTCTGGACGGAAATCCTCCTGATGGCTTTCTTCCACGAGCGGCTGACCCTGAAGATTGCCACTGCCATCTTCTTGGCTGTAGGAGGTGTCTTTCTCCTATGCGGTTTTAACAGCAAGGAAGGAATATCCTCTGTTCTCGGCATTGTCTATGAGATGACTGCCGGACTTACCTATGCCATTTACATGGTAGCATTCCCTAAGATGAGGATCCGGAAGATGCCCTCCCTGAAAGTCACCTTCTATGTCTTCTTCTACGCCTTGCTATTCCTGTTGGTTTATGTCATGGGGACAGAAGGACATATCCAACCGATTCCCTCTGGTAAGGTTTGTGTCCAGCTCATCCTATTAGGTCTCTTGCCAACTGCCGTGAGCAATATCTTAGTGATCAAGGCCCTGAAGCTTATCAGTAGTACGATGGTCGCGATCTTAGGAGCCTTTGAGCCTCTGACAGCCATGCTCGTGGGCATCATCGCCTTCGGAGAGCCCTTGACGATCCCCATTGTCATCGGTTTCGCCTTGATCATCACATCCGTGGTGATCTTAGTATCCAAGAAAAAGTCCAAGTAGCACGCGCCACCTGGACTATACTTAATGGGATTAGAACCGATTAAAATTCGATGATCAACGTTTGGCGGGGACGAAGCTGTACATCCTTGCCGATGTTCACCTTCCTGCCTGTCATGATGTCTTTTGCTGTCTGTGTACTACCGATGACCTCAGCATAACGATGGACGGACAGCACTGCAGGCTTGCTTGTCCCATTCAGGATGGTCATGGATGTCCTGCCTTGGTACTGGCGTGCGATCACATAAACGCCCTGATAAGGGATAAACTGGATCTGCTTTCCTTTCGTGACAAGGTCATTGCCCTGCCGCCAATGAAGGAGCCGACTCAACCAGTTAAACATGGCATTCTCTGCCTGTGTCCTACCCGTTTCCGTGAAACAGTCATGTCGGTCACCTGGGAACCCGCCGGGGAAGTCTTTGCGCACGTTGCCGTCCGTCACCTCCTTTGTGCCATTCATCAGCACTTCCGTACCATAATACAGCTGAGGGATACGGTTCATGGTCAACAACAGGGCATAAGCTTGTTTCAAGGCAAGGGTGTCTTTCCCATTTCCAAGGAAGCGGTCGGTATCATGATTCTCTATGAATGCCATCACACTGCTTGGATTCGGGTAGAGATAATCATAGCAGATACTGTTATAGATCCGGTTCAGTCCGTTCCACCAGGCATCTGTCTCCTCTTTCTTCGCCTGGTTCAGCTTATCATAGAAGCTAAAGTCCATGACCGTCTTCAGGTAGCTGTTCACGGTTGACAGCTTCGAGTCTTTCTGCCAAGCAGCCGTATAGGCAGGTTCCGTCACCCAGGTCTCGCCCACCACGTTGAAATGAGGATACTCCTCATCAAGTGTCTTCATCCAACCAGCCATAGCCTTCCGGTCGGCATAAGGATAGGTGTCCATGCGGATGCCATCAATGCCAATGGTTTCGATCCACCATTCACTGTTCTGGATCAGGTACTTCATCACATGCGGGTTGCGCTGGTTCAAGTCGGGCATGGTCTCCACAAACCAACCATCAACGGTCTCCTTAAGGTCAACCTGACTGGCATAGGGATCCAAGACGGGTGTCAGCTTATAAGAGGTCTGCTGGAACTTGCTTTTATCTCCCTTCAACCACTCCGGGAGATTAAACCAATCCCGAGAAGGCATGTCCTTTACCCAAGGATGTTCAAAGCCGCAATGGTTGAAAATCATGTCCATCACCACTTTCAGTCCTTTCTGATGTGCCTCATCCACCAATCGCTTATAGTCATCGTTGGTTCCAAAGCGAGGATCCACCCGATAATAATTCGTCGTGGCATATCCATGATAGGTACTGGTACCATCATGGTCGGGGGAGTTATTCTCTAAAACAGGCGTGAGCCAAAGAGCCGTCACGCCCAACTGATTGAAATAGTCGAGGTGCTGACGGATGCCCTCCAAGTCGCCGCCATGGCGAAGGCTGGGCTGCGTGCGGTCTACGCGGTAGGGATTCATACCCTTGACGGCACCTTTCTTGGCTATCCCCTGCGCAAAGCGGTCGGGCATCAGCATATACAACACGTCGGCATTGGAAAATCCCATTCGCTGCGCTCCCGGCATCTCCCGATCCTTAAGCAGGTACTTCATCTTCGTCTTCTGCCCGTTCAAGGTAAAGGAAAGGGTCATCTCCCCAGCCTTAGCACCTTTCAAGTTAAGGTACAGGAGCAGGTAATTCGGGGAATCCAAACGCACAATAGAATCGATACGGACAGATGGATAATCGACTTTGACATCCGCTGCTCGCACTTGTTTTCCATAGACCATCAACTGCAACGTGGCATCTTTCATGCCCACATACCAGTTGGAGGGTTCTATCCGGAATATCCGGTCTATCTTGGCACCTGCCTTCATCGTCATAAAACTCAATAATAAGCCCAATAATAAAACCGACTTTCTCATTCGATGATTATTTAATAGTATTTTGATTGATCATTCTGCATATAGGATCAGAGCCGATTGGGGATCGACGGTTACCTTTCCACCGTCCATCTCTCCCATTCCTGCCTCATCGATGATTCCATCACAGCATGCAACGGTCCACCTTCCTTCTGGGATCTCCACCTCACGGCTTTCCCGATTGCCGTTGAGGATGACGATCACCCTTCCCCAGCTGTCGCCAACAGGCTTACCTTGGATCATGAAGCCCACCAAGCAAGGCTGAGAGGGGAAGAAGCTCAGGCATTCCCTGACCTTGTCAGCCGTTCCCAAACGGAACGCGGGATGGTTCTTGCGCAACTGGATCAGTCGCTTGTAATAAGCGAATACCTGTGGATAAGCAGAGAGATGGTTCCAGTTGAGCTCGTTGATACTATCCGGAGAATTGAAGCTGTTATGCACGCCTTTCTTGTCGCGCAGCATCTCCTCCCCACTCAAGAGGAAAGGAATACCCTGGGATGTAAAGACCGCGGTCTGTGCCAGTTCATCCAAACGGATCAGCTCTTCCTCGCCGATACCCGGGATAGAGGAGCGCAGGCGGTCGACGAGGCACATGTCATCGTGGCAGCTCACATAGCTGATCATTTGCGTAGGGTCGTTGGCCCAGGCCTCCTTGCTGTAGTTGACCTGCCGCATATCGACCTGAGGATGGGCAATGCAGCCGGCGATACCAAACTTCAGGCTCTCTTCGAGTCCTGGTACTCCAGCCAAGAAGCCGCCTTTGTGGTCATCGCTGAACGGTCCGCGAAGCGCATCGCGCATATCATCGCAGAAGGCACCGATGCCATGGAGCTGTTTGGTGTTGGCTTTCACGGCGAGTTTCTCAGTAGGATAGGCACACTGCCCGGCACTCCATCCCTCGCCATAGATATAGATGCTGGGGTCGATGTCGTTGACCATCTCGCGGATCTCATTCATCGTCTCTATGTCATGGACGCCCATCAGGTCGAAACGGAAGCCATCGACGTGATACTCTTCGATCCAGTACTTCACGCTCTCCTTCATGAAGGCGCGCATGATTGCATGCTCGGAGGCTGTCTCATTGCCACAGCCTGAGCCATTGCTGGGCGTGCCGTCAGCGTTGAAGCGGTAGTAGACATGAGGCCAAGTCAGTTGGAAATTGCTGTGGTCGAGGCCGAAGGTATGGTTGTAGACCACGTCGAGGATGACGCGGATACCCGCCTTGTGCAAGGCCTGCACCATCTGCTTGAACTCGCGGATGCGGCAGGTCGGATCGTAGGGATCGGTGCTGTAACTGCCCTCCGGCACATTGTAGTTGAGCGGATCATAGCCCCAGTTGTATT
Source organism: uncultured Prevotella sp. (assembly GCA_900316015.1). Lineage (GTDB taxonomy): Bacteria > Bacteroidota > Bacteroidia > Bacteroidales > Bacteroidaceae > Prevotella. The sequence continues at coordinate 9,912 of ONBG01000033.1, forward strand.
GGGGCTGGTCGAGTCTCGTCTCGTCTACCGAGGCATAATCGAACGAGGGCAGGATGTGAATGGCATTCACGCCGAGGCTTTTCAGATAATCAATCGCCTTCGGTTCGGTGAGGGCAAGGAATTTCCCTCGATGGGCCAAACCCGATGTGGGTGAGATGGAGAAGTCGCGGAAGTGCATCTCGTAGATAACCAGGTCGACAGGTGACTTCAGTGCGGGTCGCTTGTCTTCAGCCCAACCTGCGGGATTGGTCTCTGTCATGTCGATGATCGCGCCGCGCCGTCCGTTGACACCCACGGCCTTTGCAAAGACACCGGGTGTCTCGCGCGGATTTTTCTTGTCGCCAGAGATGTCGAACGTATAGTACTTGCCCTTCCAATTGCCTTTCACGTCAGCCGTCCAACCTCCCCACTCGCTGATCTTCATTTTAACGGTTTTCAGCGGTTGACCACCTAAGGGCTCACTGTAGAGACGCAAGACAACCTTCTTTCCTTTCGGTGGACAACCGAGGAAAGAGAACCCAGTCCCTTCGGGCGTATAGCCTGTCTGGAAATAATAATCGATGGCCATCGTATCAGGGTCTACAGCCTGAGCATGCGAGGCGATGTTGCCTACGACAAAAAGAGCCATAAAAAGAGATTTTAGCTTCATCGGTGTTGATTATATGGAAAGGGAGCTGGCTGGAGTCTACACGACATCCAACCAGCCTGTCCTATTGGGTCTTGTTATTGAGCAATGATAGAAATGGCAAAGCCGCCTCCAGGAGCCTCAGTGAGCTTGAGCACGTCGCCGCGCTTCACGGTGCGCTTGGTAATGACATAGGCTTTTGGATTCTTGTCGAAGCTGGCATTCTTGGCATCAGCATAGATGGTAGCCTCATACTTGCATCCTTTGTCGAGGAAGTCGAGCTTCACAGTCGACCGATGGCCGTCCTCATTGCACTTGCCGCCGACAAACCAATTGTTGGTACCTTTGGCCTTACGGGCCACGGTGATGTAGCGGGCAGGCTCAGCTTCGAGATACTTGCTGTCGTCCCAGTCGCAAGCCACATCGCGGATGAACTGGAAGGCATCGTCGTACTTTGCGTAATTCTCGGGCAGGTCGGCTGCCATCTGCAACGGACTGTACATGGTCAGGTAGAGAGCCAGCTGACCCACAAGCGTGGTGTGGACGTAGTTGGGATTGTCGCTCCATGTCTTGAGCTGCGTCTCCAGGATTCCGGGCGTATAGTCCATCGGACCTCCCTGCAAGCGTGTGAAGGGAAGGATCACGGTATGGTCGGGCCTGGAACCACCGAAAGCCTCATATTCCGTCCCGCGTGCGCTCTCATTGCCGATCAGGTTGGGATAAGTACGGCAAAGACCGGTGGGGCGGACGGCTTCGTGCTGGTTGACCATGATATGGTGCTTGGCAGCCTCCTTGATGACATAGAGATAGTGATTGTTCATCGACTGTGAGAAATGATGGTCGCCGCGCGGGATGATGTCGCCCACATAGCCGCCCTTGATAGCATCGTAGCCATACTTCTTCATCAGTGCGAAGGCCTCCGGCAGATGGCGTTCATAGTTCTGCGTGCTCGATGAAGTCTCGTGGTGCATCATCAGCTTCACACCCTTGGAGTGGGCATAGTCGTTGAGATACTTGATGTCGAAGTCGGGATAAGGAGTGACGAAGTCGAACACATAGTCCTTCCAGTGGTTCGCCCAGTCTTCCCAACCTACGTTCCATCCCTCGACAAGTACTTCCTGCAGACCGTTGGCAGCTGCAAAATCAATATATTTCTTCACTTTCGCGGTATTGGCAGCATGACGACCGTTGGGCTTTACCTTTGTCCAGTCGATCTGGTCGAGTTTGATGCTGGGATATTCATCGGTGTAGTTCCACGAGCTCTTGCCCACGATCATCTCCCACCACACGCCACAATATTTGGTAGGGTGAATCCAACTGGTATCTTCGAGCTTACACGGCTCGTTGAGGTTGTAGATCATCTTCGAGGAAAGCATCGTGCGGGCATCATCGCTTACCATCACCGTGCGCCAGGGGGTCTGGCAAGGTGTCTGCATATACCCCTTCATACCCGTGGCATCAGGTGTGAGCCATGACTCAAACACGAAGTTCTTGTCGTCGAGGTTGAGGTGCATCGTGGCGTAGTCGACGCATGCTGCCTCGTGGATGTTGATGTAAAGACCATCTTTCGTCTTCATCTGCAAGGCTGTTTGCACACCTGTGGGCGAGAAGACAGCTACGGAAGAGTTGTTCCAGTTGACCGCATCGTGGAAACGCGAGCGAATCTCAGAGAGCTTTGACTCCTGGGTCTCCTGCTCTTGGGTATCGTAGTCGCCAGGCAACCACCAGGCGGTGTGGTCGCCGGTCATAGCAAACTGAGTGTGCTCCTCCTTAATGGTGAAATAGACAAGCGAGTCCTGCTGCGGGAACTCATAACGCAGTCCCATCCCCTCATCATAGACCCGGAATCGGATGATCATCTCGCGCTTTGTCGCGGGCTGGTCGAGTGTCACGGCCAATTCATTGTAATGGTTTCGAATGTGAGCCACTTCTCCCCAGACTGGTTTCCACGTCTCATCAAAGGTAGACGTTTTCGTGTCCTTGATCACAAATCCATCCATCAGGGAAGTCTCGCGCAAGCCTTTAGAGGCATGTTTGTCCTTGGCAAGCTCGAGCCCTAAATGAGAAGGCTTCACCACAGAACGGTTCTGATAACTCATCTCATAGGTGGGACGCCCACTCTCCAGATAGAACTTTACGGCAACCTGACCGTTGGGCGATTTTACCTCCTGTCCCATTGCCATCAGTGGCAACAGCATCAATGTCAATAGATATGTTACTCTTTTCATCATTCGGTTGTTATGGTTTGTTATTTTCTTCCACTTTGCAAGATCAGCTCCGAGATATTGGCGGTAAAGTCTGGGTTGGCAAGCAGATCCTCGATATTCAAGTGCATCCTGTACCTCCAATAATGTTTCGGGTTCGCCGGGATATTGATACGTTCCGCATTCTCGTCAGCCAAACGGATTTTCTCATCAATGGAAAGCCAGTCCTGGATGCTGAGGATACAAAGCATGGACGGAGACGTCAGGTGACGGGAGATAATATCCCGCGCCAACCATCCTGGCAGAGGATGAGGAGCAGCCCCACTGCGGTACAGCATCGTATTGTAATATTCCTGGGTGCGATGAGTGTCCTCGTCCCACCACTGCCGCAACGTCGGCATGTCATGGCTGCTGATGGTGCACACAGAACGGTAGGGATTGCGGGAAAGATGTCCAAAGCGCACTTTTGGGTCCTTGGGCATCGACTGGATCTCCAAACTCAGGATACGCAATTCATTCATGACCCATGCCACACAGTCAGGAACCATCCCAAGATCCTCGGCACAAACTAACATACGGGTGGCCTGTACCAGCTTGGGCAGTTTCTTCATCGCCTCGTAATACCAGAACTGATTGTTACGCCGATAATAATAATCGTTATACAAACGGTTGAAAGCTGCCTTGTCACAGTCGTATAATGACTCATAGATAAAATCGAACTGGACGGAAATACGAGGATGGAACTTATGGCAGTCCTTCCGGTCGCGCACGAACAGCACGTCACTCACCAAGGCATACAGTCCATCCCTGAGGTCTGTATCTTCCTTCGAGGTCTTCCCTTCGAACGCAGCCTCTATCTTCCGTTGGGTATCATACGCCGGTTTCATCTGATAATACCCCTCCTTGTAGGGATCGAGGTAGGTATCCTTCACCAGTTGCGCACGCTCGTGGAACATGCGGTCCAAGACCCAGTCGGTAATGAAAGGACGGGTAAAGAGATCCTCTTGGAAATGCAACCCGTAAGCCTCGATCTCAGCTGGTGTCATCCCTAATGAAGGAGAGAACTGTCCCAAGAGACCATGGACAGCCTCGATGGGGATCTCCCAGATGCGGAAAAAGCCGAGGACATGGTCAATACGGTAAGCATCGAAGAACTTCGACATATTCTGGAAACGGCGTACCCACCAGATGCAATCATCTTTTAGCATCTCGTCCCAGTTGTAAGTGGGGAAGCCCCAGTTCTGACCATTGACAGAGAAATCATCTGGGGGAGCACCAGCCTGACCGTTCATGTTAAAGTATTTCGGTTCCATCCACACATCACAACCATACCGGTTGACACCGATGGGGATATCACCCTTCAGGATGACCCCTTTGCTCCGGGCATAATCATGGACGGCTTCCATCTGACGATTGAGGATATATTGCACGAAATAATAGAACTCCACTTGCCGATAAGCCGTCGTCGTGGCAGAAGACAACGCCTTCCGATCAGCTTCATCCCAAACCTGATGACCTTTCCACTGGGTGAAATCCGCAGTTCCTTGGCTATCGCGCAGATAGCAATACTGAGCATAAGGAACAAGCCACTGTTCTGTTTCCTTGAAGAACTTCTTGAAATCCGTCGACTTCATGACCTTGGCACGCTCCTGACTGTAAATCACTCTCAGGTAATCCGTCTTGGCCTCGTTCACCCGCTCATAGTCGATTTGCTTCAAGGCATTCAATTCCTTGCGTAATTTATCAAACTTGCTCCGCGTTGCCTGGTCTTTGATCGCTGGCAATTGGGTCAGGTCGACATATTGAGGATGCAACGCAAAAATACTGATGCAACTATAAGGATAGGAGTCCGTCCACGTATGGGTGATCGTGGTATCATTGATGGGCAGGATCTGTAACGCCCTTTGGTGCGTGGCAGCCACCCAGTCGACCATCTTTTTCAAGTCTCCAAAGTCGCCTACGCCAAAGCTGGTCTTAGACCGGAGAGAGAACACAGGCACCAAAGTCCCTGCCACCTTCTGGTCGTAAACAGGAAGGAAAGCCTGGGACAGGTCGTAAACCACCACGTCGCCTTTTGTCAGGACAGGCAGTTCCACAGTGCGGTTCAAGCCACTCTCCCAAACGGAATTGTTATCATCCTGGTCATTCAAGGCAACGAACTTGAATTCGATCTTTCCCTCCTTGAAGTCATCCGCATTCAGGTCGATGACCCATTCATTGATCTGGTGCTCCACCATTGGCAACGCTTTCTGTACATTCCAGTTGCCGAGCGCATCCCCCGCGCCGACGATACAGACATGCTGATGGGCACGAAGCTGGGGCATACGGACGAAGAACCTTACCGTTCTCTCATAATCACTCGCCTTCAGCTGTCTTTTTGCCCTACGATTGATGCACTCTGTAAAAGCAGAACTATACAAATAAGTATCTTCTGGCATGTCATTCCAATAGTCGTATAGGGTATAGGAAATACCCTTCGATGCGGTCAGCTCAACCCGGTGCGTCTCCGTCAACCATTCCTTTCGCCTGTTCTGGCTGTCGTTCTCCACGCTATAGAAATAGTTGATGATTGTATTTTCCTGATTCTGAGGAAGGACCATCTGGTACGACCAACGATTGCCGTCGACCGTATTCATCCTATACTGGGAGATCTTCTCACCTCCCTGCTTGTCATCTTCAATTCTATTCAGGACCAGGTCTTCCCCGAAGTTGGTCCTGTAATCAATATTGAAATTTAAGTTCATAGCCTTTGGTTAATAAATTTCCGTGTAAAGTTAACCATTATTATGAAGGGGGCGGATAAAATCTTTGCATAAAAAGGCAAAAATACCATGCAAACGTTTACTGAATTCGTTTCATCCCATCAATTGTTAACCCTTGGCAGTAGCCAATAAAGAGTATCCTGTGCACGGCAGCCCAAGGCAGCCATGCACAGGATATCATTCATCCGGACTGTTCGGATTACTTTTTCTGGATAACGGTCACGCTCATGGCACCCAAGAAGAGCAGGACACCAGCGACAATCATCATATTATATTGATGCTCTCCCACGACGGCAAGGATCAACCCACCGGTAAGTCCGGCGAGGATCTGCGGCAGACAAATCGAGCAATTGAATAATCCCAAGTAGGTACCCATGTGCGGGCGTCCCTCTAACGCATTGGTAACAATGGTGAAAGGCAGGGCAAGCATGGCAGCCCATGCACAACCGATGAGGGCAAAAGGCAGGAAGAGTGTCCACTTGTCGGGCATGAAAGGCACCAAGGCGAAGCCAATACCCCCGATGACCAGACTGATGGCATACGCCGCCTTCAGACCGAATCGACGCTCTAAGGGAGACAGGCACATGGCCCAGAGCACGCTCGCCACCGACTGGACGGCAAAGACGATGCCCACCCAGTCGCCAGCTGCCTGGAAATCAGCCGACTTTGCGTCGGTAGTATGCCATACCGTATCGGCAATGGTGCCTGTGGTGTAATTCCACATAAAGAGGAAGGCAGCCCAACAGAAGAACTGCACCAAAGCCACTCTCCAGTAGTTCGTAGGGGAATGCCGCAGCAAATCAACGAGATTGACATGGTCTTCCTTTTCCACCGAGGTCCCATGATACTCAGCATATTCCTTCGGTGGCATCTCCCTGACATTCATGCAAGTATAGATGACACAGACGATGAGGATGACAGCCCCCACATAGAAAGCCATCTTTAATGAGGTGGGCACTCCATGGGAAGCATCCGTGCTCAAGCCGATGTAGGACATTAGGAAGGGAAGGGCAAAGCCTACTACCTGTCCTAAGTTGCAAAGGAAGCTCTGGATGGCATACGCCAATCCCTTTTGCTTCTCGTTGACCATATCTCCCACCATCATCTTGAAAGGCTGCATGGCCATATTCAGTGATGTATCCAAGAACATCAAGATAATGGCACCTAAGGTCATCGCCACCCAGAACACATCACTCAGGCTACCTGCATTAGGCAAGAGGAACATCACGATCACCGCGATGAGGGAGCCTATTATTAAATAAGGTATACGCCGACCCAAACGGCACCAGGTACGGTCGCTGAGGACACCAACGATGGGCTGCACGATCATTCCCATCAACGGTGGAAGGATCCAGAAGAAGCTCAGACTCTTAGGGTCTGCACCCATCGTGGCAAAGATTCGGGAAATATTCCCACTCTGAAGGGCATAGGCAATCTGCACGCCGAAGAAGCCGAAACTAAGATTGAACAAAGTCAACCGGCTTAAATCAGGTTTCTGTTTCATTTGATATTTGTTTTTAGTTATTTTATCGAGTTGTACCACGGATAATCAATTTTGTCCTGACAATCCGCTTTTCAATACTGTCCTTGGGAATCAATCCTTCTACCTTGTTGATCAGGATGTTAGCAGCCTCTTCCCCTACCATGGTTCCACGTTGCTCCACAGTTGTCAACATCGGCTCACAGGAGATGGCCCTAACACCATTGGTAAACCCACAGATGCTCACGTCATCCGGCACGTTGAACCCCATCCTCTTCACCGTATAGAGAATACCGATGGCAGTATCGTCATTCACAGCGAAGAAGCCATCTGGATGATCCGGTCGATTCATCATCTCCGGGGTCATGACCTCTGCGTCCGAGCGGTTGTCGCATAATAGTGTCAGAGATTCATCAAAGCTCATGCCGTGCCGAACCAAGGCATCCTTATAGCCATTGAAGCGGTTCTTGGAAATTTCCAAGTTGATGGGAGAACCATAGAATGCAATCCGCTTGCAACCCGTCTCGATCAGATGGGAGACTGCGGTATAAGCACCCATGTAGTCATCCACCACGACACGACTGGCATCCACGCCGGTGCAGATACGGTCGTAGAAGACAATTGGAATGCCATTGTCCATCAATTTCTGGAAATGGTCATACCTTGTGGTATCTTTCGCCTGCGACACGATGACACCGCACACCCGGTTACGGTAAAACTGTTCGCAGATACGTTGTTCCTGCTCGTATTTCTCGTTGCTTTGGGCAATCAACGTCAGGTAGCCCCGGGCAGAAGCCTCCTCTTCGATCCCACTAAGAATGGTATCGAAGTAATGGTGGACCAGTTGTGGGACGATCACGCCAATCACATTCACTGGCTTGACACGGGAATGCCGCAGTTGTTCTCCCAGGACATTCGGAAAGAAGTTATGCTCACGGGCATACGCCTGTATCTTCTCCCGAGTCTTCTGGTTGATATGGGGGTTATTGGCAAGTGCACGGGAAACTGTCGCTATAGAGACATTTAGCTCCCGCGCGATATCTTTCATCGTGATAGGACTCAATTGTTCCATGATTGTTTATACGTTAGCGAGAGCAAAGTTATCGAAAACGACGGAACGATGATCCCGCACCTTATTATATTTTTATGATTTCGTTATGCAAACGATTACTTTGTTTATCTAACGTTTTTTACAGAAAAAAAGTACAACCTAACTTGATTAAATATACTTTTGCAACGTGAATAAGTTGAAAAAGGATACCCGCTCAGGGTCATAAAGGACTTGCATGGAAAGAGTGGAGAACCTAATGATCAGTTACATTTGAATCGCAAAGTCTACTAACTTAAAGTAAGTATAGATAATCAATATATTTATTTTTAAAGGAATGGATTATACGAAGAGAATGCCTAAATCTTAGAATTAACATTAAAATGACAAATACAGTTAACTAAAAAAGTAGAATGATGAAGCAGGTAAAATTTACAATGCCTCTAAGGATGCTTGCAGTAATATGTGGGTTAATCCTTTCAGTCAGTGCTTATGCGCAGCAAATTACTGTGCAAGGCAATGTTAAGGATGGTACCGGCGAGCCTATCATCGGAGCTACCATACGTGTTGAAGGCGTACAGGGTGGTACCGTGACCGACCTTGACGGTAATTTCGTCCTTAAAGCGAACCAAGGTGCAACAATCACTGTTTCCTACATCGGATACCAAACAGCGAAGGTTGCCGCAGCTCCTAATTTGCAAATCGTATTGAAAGATGAGGTTGCCAAGTCGTTGAACGAGGTCGTCGTCATCGGTTACGGTGTTGCTAAGAAATCTGACTTAACTGGTTCTGTGACAGCCCTTCGCCCTGACTCGAAGAACAAAGGCGTGGTTGTCAACCCACAGGATATGTTGGAAGGCAAGGTTGCCGGCGTGAACATCACCAGCGATGGTGGTACCCCTGGCGGCAAGTCAAATATCCGTATCCGTGGCGGTTCGTCACTGAATGCCAGCAACGACCCGTTGATCGTCGTCGACAACGTGCCCTTGGACAACAATGGTGTAAAGGGTGTTGCAAACATCCTCTCTACCATCAACCCTCAGGACATCGAGAGTTTCAACGTGTTGAAAGACGCTTCTGCAACTGCCATCTATGGTTCTCGTGGTTCCAATGGTGTCATCATTATCACTACCAAGAAAGGTCATAAAGGCGGCGTAAAAGTTTCCTACAATGGCAGCATGACATTAGGCTGGAAGAAAGGTACCATTGACGTGCTCGACGGCGATGCGTTCCGCCAGCTGATCAAGGACAAATGGGGTGAAAGCTCTAACGCTTATGCCGCCCTGGGCACTGCCAATACCGACTGGCAGGACTTAATCTACCGTACCTCCATCAGCCACGATCATGGCGTGACCGTGTCTGGCTCTGCAGGTTCTTATCTTCCTTACCGTGTTTCTGTCGGCTATACCGACCAGCAAGGTATTCTGAAGACATCAGACTTCAAGCGTGTGACAGGTTCCGTGACCCTGAGTCCTTCCTTGTTAAACAACCACTTGAACATCAACTTGAACGGCAAGGGTATGTATGCCCACAGCCAATTTGCCAACACGGATGCCGTGGGTGCTGCCATCAACATGGACCCAACCCAGGATCCTTACTCTTATACATCACGCTGGTACACCGATGCCAACTTCCATAACAACGGCGACGGCACTGCCAATATCTACGCGGGATCCCTCCAACAAACGCGCAACAACCTCGGCGGTTATTTCGAATGGCTGAAGGCTGGCAGTTACAACGACCCCACTTGGCCGTTCACATGGAATGAACTTGCCACGAAGAACCCGTTGGCTGTGCTCAACGAGCGCCAAGACATCGCAAACAGCCGTGAATTTATCGGAAGTGCAGACGTCGACTATAAAGTACACGGATTCGAAGACCTGCGCCTCCACGCTACCCTCGGTGCAGATATAGCAAAAGGTAAACAGGTAACCGTTAACACTCCGGCTTATCCTGACAATACTTATAACTACTATGGCTATCACGGAAGTGAGTCGATCCTGAAGCGTAACCTGTCTCTGAGTGCGTACGCTCAGTATTATCATGACTTCAACGACAAAGCTAAAAATCACTTCGACCTCATGGGTGGTTATGAGTGGCAGCATTTCTGGAAAGGCACCGACAGTAATAGCCGTGGTTACTACCAGCAAACGAACAATGACGAGAACCTGAGGGGAAAAGCTTACAACGAGATTTATTACCAAGCTCGTACGGAAAACTATTTGGTATCCTTCTTCGGTCGTGCCAACTGGAGCTTAATGGACCGTTACTATGTAACCGCTACCGTTCGTGATGATGGTTCCTCACGTTTCCAGGACCACTGGTCTGTATTCCCTTCTTTCGCTTTCATGTGGAAGATCAACGAAGAAAAGAAATTCAAGGAAATCAATTGGCTGTCTGACTTGAAACTCCGTCTCGGTTGGGGACAGACTGGTCAGCAAGACGTGAACAACGACTATGCATGGATTCCTACTTATACCAAGAATAAAGACAACCGTTCACTTTATCCAGCAGATGGCGACGGTACCCTGTATCGCCCAGACAACTACACCCCGAAACTGAAGTGGGAGACCACAACAACTTACAACATCGGTGTTGACTGGGGTATCATCGACCAGCGCCTGACCGGTAGTGTCGACTGGTATTACCGCAAGACGGAAGACCTGCTCAACTATGCCCCGACGAAAGCTCTTTCTGCTTTCCGCAACCAGGCTTGGCAGAACATCGGCTCCCTGCGTAACATGGGTGTTGAGACCTCGATCAGTTGGAAGGCTATCCGCTCTAAGGATTGGTACTGGACATTGGATTATAACTTCACTTATAATAGCAACAAGATCATCGACCTTTCTGGCGTGACCAGCGATGGAAGCCCTGTTGCAAACACAAGTTTCAAGATTAGTACAGATAAATACCTAGAGTACCAGCAGGTAGGACAGCCAATGAACTCCTTCTGGGTATTCCAGCAGGTTTATGACAAGAACGGCAAGGCAATCGAAGGCGCAGTTGTCGACCGTAACGGTGACGGCCAGATTACCAACGACGACCGTTACTACTACAAGAGTCCGGCTGCTCCAGTCCTGATGGGCTTCGCCTCCCGCTTAGAGTACAAGAACTGGGACTTCAGCTTCTCACTTCGTGCCAGCCTCGGCAACTACGTATATGACGCTGTGAGCCAGGGATTCCACAACGTGAGCAAGAATGCACTTTGGTCATCCACTAACTTCCTGACCAACAAGACCGCAACTGCTGTGGCAGACAACTGGCAGACAGACAACGTGGCTGCTATCCTCTCCGACCGCTGGATTCACAATGCTTCGTTCCTCAAGTGTGACAACATCACCTTAGGCTACAGCTTCCAGGATCTCTTCAAGACCGCACATGGCAAAGGCATCGGCGGACGTGCTTATGTAACTGCATCCAATGTATTCACCATCACGAACTATGATGGACTGGATCCAGAGGTGTTCAATGGATATGACAACAACGTTTATCCACGTCCATTCTCGCTGATTATCGGTCTGAACCTTAACTTTTAACTTTCTTAGAATTTATAAATATGAAAACCAATATAAGTAAATTCATCATCATGGCTGCCGTTGCCTGCATGACCTTCACGGCCTGCACCGGCGACTTGGATGTCACACCTATCGATCCGAACATGACAACGGAGGTGACACCATCAGGCCTTTTCAATAAATGCTACGCTAACCTGGGCATGTCGGGTAATGGCCAGGGTGACGATCCTTGCGATATCGATGGTATCGATGGAGGAACATCAGGTTTCATTCGCCAGTACTGGAACTCCAATGAGCTCACCACCGACGAGGCACTGTGCCACTGGGGTGACGATGGTATCCAACAGTACTGCTATAATACATACGATTCCAGCCACCCGATGCTCAACGGCTATTATGCCCGTTTGACAACCGGTATCTCTTACTGCAACCAGTATATCAACACGTTCGGTGACCAAGATGCCACAAAGACAGCTGAAGTTCGCTTGATTCGTGCCTTGGAATACTATATGATGATGGATGCCTTTGGCAATATCCCCTTCAGCACGACCTTAGCAGACCCATCGCGTATGACCCGCAAGGAAGCATTTGACTGGATCGAGAAAGAAATCTTGGATCTTGAGCCCAACCTCTCTGACGCACAGCCGAAGACCGACTCCAACCTCAACAGCTATTGCCGGGTTGACAAGGCTGCCGCTTGGATGCTCCTCTCCCGTATGTACCTTAACGCTGAAGTCTACACAGGCACTGCCCAATGGGCTAAGGCTGCTGAATATGCCAAGAAAGTCATGGACTCTTCCTATAAGCTCAACACGACAGGATCAGGCAAATGGAGCGCTTACCAGATGCTCTTCATGGGCGACAACGGCTCTACAAGTGCTGCACAGGAAGGCGTATGGCGTATCTATCAAGACGGAAAGACCACAACCTCATGGGCTGGATCGCTCTTCCTCATGGCTTCAACATATGATGAGAATATGCACGCCGACTGTAGTGGCACCTATCCTGACGCTATCAATGGAACCGGACAGAAATGGGGAGGTAACCGCGCCCGCAAGGATCTCATCGAGAAGTTCTTCCCCAACGATGACGCGCCTAACATCGCCTGCACCCAAATGCCTGAGGCAGCGGGTGACGACCGCGCTATCTTCGATGGCTTAGGACGTACCTTAGATAATGGCAATGGCTACTTAGGTACTTTCACCGATGGTTTCGCAGTGGCTAAGTTCAACAATTTCAAGACTGACAACAGCGTGGGCAAGGATGCTACCTTCCCTGATACCGACTTCTTCCTCTTCCGCGTGGCAGAGGCATACCTGACCTATGCAGAGGCTACTGCCCGCCAGAACGGAAACACAACGACTCCAGAGGGTACTGCTGCCATCAACGCCCTCCGCGCTCGTGCACACGCAACGACCAAGGCTGGCTACAGCTTGTCTGATATCTGTGACGAGTGGAGCCGCGAGTTCTACTTCGAAGGACTGCGCCGTCCTACTTTGATCCGCTTCGGACGCTTCGGCGGTAACAACAACTACAACTGGAGCTATAAAGGTGGCGTGAAGAACGGACGTAACTTCGATGCGTCACGCAACATCTTCGCAATCCCATCATCTCAGGTAACGGGTGCCATTACTCAGAATCCTGGCTATTAATAGAAACCATCAGCAGGCGGGACCTGTCCCGTCTGCCTGAGCATCAAGTTTACATATTAAAGATACAACAATGAAAAATATAATGAAGATATCAGCATTGCTACTGTGTGGCGTGGCTCTGTTTGCCTCTTGTGATGATGACAGGGACAACAACCCAACCCTCCAGACTGCAACGACATTTAAGCTGAACACTCCTGTTTACGCTGAGGAAAACGTAAACTTGCGATCTACGACCAGCCTGGGCTTCACGTGGTCACAGCCCGACTATGGGTTCCCTGCTGCCGTCAGTTATGAAATGCAGTTCTCACCGGAGAACACATGGACAGTCTCTGTCGACCAAGCTTTGGCAGATGAGAGCGGCAAAACCGTTCCTACCTATGGCACCGCTGGCGGGGTAAGAAATGTTGTGAACGCCACAGTGGAGTCAAAGGACCTTGCTACTGTCCTTCAGCGTTGCGAAAAATGGAAGGAAGACGCAGTCCCCGCTACACAGAAAGTCTACGCACGTTGCATGGCTGTCTATGCAGGCGACACCATTTATTCAAATGTACAGACCTTCACCGTAACGCCTTATTATGTTGAGTTGAAGAATGCCGCACCTAACTACTGGTACCTCATCGGTGCTTGCATTGGCGATGGCAAATGGACGAATACGGCTGACGCAGTCGGCACAAGCGTGATTCCACTGTACCCGATCACTGGCCAGACCTATGATGCGAAGACGGGTGACGGCGTCCTCTCATGGACAGGTTACCTGACAACCGATGGCTTTAAGCTTGTTCATACACTGGGTTCATGGAATGAGCAGATGGGTGGCACACCAGAAGCTCCGGAATATACCAGTACAGGTGGCAACCCAAGCAACATCGCGGTGGCAGAGAACGGCATCTATACCGTGACCCTCGACACCAAGACTCACGAGTTGACCATCAAGAAATATGAGAAAGATGCCAAGAGCTTCAACACAATGTTCATTACCGGTGACTTTGACAAATGGGGCGTTGCTACGGGCATGAATGCCTTCGCTACCTTCGCCGGTGCACAGAACCATGACTGGGTTTACGACCTGACGATTTCCGATGATGGCGGCGTGAAGTTCACATCTGACAATTCCTGGTCTTCCAACTGGGGTTCTGCTGAGTGGTCGTTCGGTACTGGTCTCGCTGGTGGTGCTAATATTCCCGCTAAGGCAGGTTCTTACAAAGTATTGTTCAACGATATCACGGGTCAATACAACTTCATTGAGAAATAATCATTTCTAATCCGGTGCGGCACCCAAGCGTGCCGTACCTTTGAAAACAGAATAAAATGAAAAAGAGTATATTATTTTTAAGTCTCGCTGCTGCACTGGCCAGTTGCAGCTCTGGCGAATATGAAGATTGGGTAGAGCCACAAGCCACAGCCCAGGAAACAGCCAAGACGGTAGGATTCACGGCTACTGCGGGATCTGCGATCGACTTCAATCAGGTAAAGGCTGACTCCGTTCAGCTCTTCGTTCCTACAGCAACTGCTACCGACCCCATCACTGCTCAGAGTCTCTATGCAACCTTGAGCAATGCTGATGGAAGTGCCACATCTTCTATCAATGCAAACGCTAAGGGATATGTAAGCGCAAAGGACCTGCAAGCTGCTGTCCAGGCTCTCTACGGATTGTCGGGGAGCGTACATCAAATACCAACTGTGGTCACCGATACCATCAAGGTAGGGACCGTTGGGTTCGTCCGCACGGCAAAGGTTACATCTACCGTCAACCTTGTCACGCCCGACTTCAAGGAGTTCTTCTACGAAATTGGCAATGAAAGCGGATGGGCTACCAACCACGCACTGCGCTCTCCTAACTTCGACGGCAAGTACGAAGGGTTCTATTACCTGAACGGGGAATTCAAGTTCAAGCCGAATACCGGCGATTGGAATAACGACTATGAATACAATGGTCCAGGCAAGATCGCCGATATCGATGGTGGGCCTAACTGTCCAGATCCAGGAGCAGGCTTCTACATGATTGACGTTGACCTCGCAAATGGAACCTATCAGCTGACCAAGGTAGAAAGCATCAGTATCATCGGTAACTTCAATAGCTGGAGCAGTGATGTGGATATGGCTTACAACACTGAGACCGGCGCATGGGAAGCCACAACTACGGTTACGGAAGGCGAACTGAAATTCCGCATGAACCATGATTGGAAAATCTCTTGGGGCGGTGCCAATGACGATGGCAGTAACTTCAACAACCTGACGCTGAACAACGGAAAGAACCTGAAGGTGGCTGCCGGTACGTATAAGTTCCAGCTTTACATCAGCTACGAAGGCAACAACAAGGTGGTGATCACTCCGGTTTCTTCCGCTAAAGTGAAATAACATGACTTCGCGAAGTATTTAATGCTTCATCAAGCTATAAGTACGGAGAGGGTGTATCAATTCTGATGCATCCTCTTTTCTTTATTTAATAGGACGGCTACTGCTTTGCACTGACACAAGGTCTTTCCTGTCAGTTCCTTTTCCTAAACGTTTTCTTTAAGCCAGATGAGCAGAGACTTGCTTGCCTTACCTTCGCCATAGCGAGAAAAGGTGGGTCAAAGCCAACAATTTTATATTCCACAGTTATTTTTTTTTGTGAAAAGGTTGACAGGTTGTCAAAACCCAGTGTTTATCGGGCTTGCAACCTGTTTTGAGGTTGTCAAAGGTTGACATAAGGTTGACAAGAAAAGCTTATCTTTTGCGAAATTCTCTCGAGAATTTATTGTACCACTTATGCTCTTACTTTGCAAAACAACTACGATGGGATCAAATTCTCGAGAGAATTTTGCATAGGATGTCAACCATAGAGAGCAAAAACCTACTACCTCTTGCAATCGTTTGCCATGAAATATGACCGAATTGATTTAAGTCAAGCAAACAATTGCAGGGATTTATTGTAATTTAGCCCCATCAATACAAATTGTTGCGTTATGAAGAAAATCTATACCTTTTTATTCTTCCTTTTGGCAATCCCGATGACCCTGATGGCAGGAGATGGATGGCCCAAGAACTATAGTGGAGTCATGCTGCAAGGATTCTACTGGGACTCCTATGACCACACGAGCTGGACTCAACTGACGAGCAAGGCATCCGACCTGAGAGGATACATCGACCTAGTGTGGATTCCACAAAGTGCAAAAGCCGTGGGATCACCATCCATGGGCTACGACCCGCTTTATTGGTTTTCCCATTATAACAGCTCCTTCGGCACAGAGGCAGAACTGCGTACCTTGATCTCTACGTTCAAGACCGCAGGCATTGGCACGATTGCCGACGTGGTCATCAATCATCGGGGGAATGTTTCCAACTGGGTAGACTTCCCATCTGAAACCTACAAGGGTGCCACCTACCAATTGCTGTCAACGGATATCTGCGCAGATGACGATAACGGCGCAACCAAGGCTTGGGCTGATGCCAATGGCTATACCCTGAGCAACAACAAGGATACTGGCGAAGGATGGAGTGGCATGCGCGATCTTGACCATAACAGTAGTAACGTGCAGGCATATGTCAAGGCTTACCTGGACATGCTGCTGAATGATTTCGGTTACGCGGGGTTTCGGTATGACATGACAAAGGGTTACAGCGGATCCTTTACAGGACTCTACAACAACTATGCTAACCCTACCTACTCTGTCGGTGAATATTGGGACGGAAATGTCACGACAGTAGAGAATTGGCTCAACGCGACGAAAGTAAATGGCGTCATCCAGAGTGCCGCCTTCGACTTCCCCTTCCGATATACAGTCCGCAATGCCATCAATGGGACATCGGATGGGACAGTGGGCTCCAGCGACTGGACCCAACTGGCGAGTACCAGCTTAGCCGTCACGACTGCCTATCAACAATACGCTGTTACCTTTGTCGAGAACCACGACACGGAATACCGTTCTTCAACTTCCCCACAGGACCCGATCCGCAAGGACACTTTGGCTGCCAACGCCTTCCTGCTTGCCATGCCAGGCACTCCTTGCATTTTCTATAAGCACTGGGCTGCCTATGAACAAGAGCTGAAATCGATGATCGATGCACGGAAAATAGCTGGCATCACCAACCAAAGCAGCTTCACCAACATGAGGAGCAATAAGAAATACTATGCCAATAAGGTCAATGGAACCAAAGCTGACCTGATCGTCCTCGTTGGCGATGACGTGAATTCTTACACCCCATCCTCATCTACCTATACACAGATTCTCGCTGGTTACCATTATAAGTACTTCCTGAGCAACTCCGCTGAGACAGCTTGGACAGACAAGGCATCCGGCTCTTATACCGGTAGCAGCCTCAGTATCAAACTGACTGCAGTATCCCAAACAACAGGTGCCCAATTGGTCTATACGACAGATGGGAGCACTCCCACCGCATCAAGTAAGACCATCACAAGCGGGAATAGCATCACCCTCCCTGTGGGCACGACAACACTCACCGTGGGACTTCTGGTAAATGGAGCCGTTAGCGGCATCATCTCCCGCACCTATACGGTGACAGAGCCTGTTGCCTTCACGCCCTACACCATCACGGTCTGTGTCAATGGCGATGCCGTGGGATGGACCAACTCCATCAACTTCTGGAGCTGGGGCGGTGACAACAGCCACGCACCCAAGAACAGTTCATGGCCAGGTGACAAGGTAACAACAACCAAGACCGTCAACGGAAAGACTTGGTTTTACCAAACTTATACGATCAACAACGCAGACGATTACGTGAGTTTCGTGTTCAGCACAGCCTCCGGAAGCCCGCAGACCGTTGACGTGACGAAGATAAAGACAGACAAATACCTTGAGATATCCACAGAGCAAAGCGACACTAAATACAAAGTCACGGATGTCACCCCTACTACTGGGATCCATGCCATCACGAAGGAAGGACCAGAGTACACCCACGTCTATAGCATAGACGGACGCCTTATCCGTAGGAACGTGAAAACTGCCAATGCCCTCAACGGACTGCCTAAGGGCATCTATATCGTCAATCAGAAGAAAGTAGTCGTGAGATAAGCCTTATCCTTCCCTATCCCGAAGGACAAGGACCCCCAATGATACCCCCCGGAAGCCTGCTATCAGATTCCCGGGGGTTGTTCTTTTAGAATGAGCAAGGGCGAAAAAGAACAATTCTCTTCCATATTCAGACATAGTAAAGAAAACATTAGAAATAGGGAAAACAAGAGATAACCAATAAGAAAGAAAAGGAAGGAAGTCAAGAATAAAGAAAAAACAGGCATATTTTTGTATATTTTCCATAAAAACTTGCAAGATTTAAAAAATTACTTTATATTTGCCAACGAGAAGTTTAAATGCGTTATGAAGTCGGAAACGACAAGTTATCAATACTCTTTAGCAAAATCATACAACAGATATATCAATTTTAACAATGCTAACTTATGAGAAAAAACACTAATCAAATGCGATTGTTGGCTATCTGCACCGCACTCCTATTGGGGGGGGCTACGTTAGCTGCGCCTTCCGTGAATGAAGCAACGAAGGTGAACCAGCAAGATGGTCAATGCACAGGTGTCGTCAAAGACGGGACAGGTGAACCTATCATCGGGGCTACCGTCTCAGTAAAAGGACAACGAGCGGGAGCCGTCACCGACATTGACGGTCGTTTCGTGCTCTCTGGCATCAAGAAGGGCACAGTCATCCACATCAGCTACATCGGAATGGCAGACAAAGAGGTTACGTGGAATGGCGGGCCACTTTCCATCACGATGAAAGAAAGCGAGCATTCTCTCAATGAAGTCGTAGTCGTAGGTTTCGGTACGCAGAAGAAGGCAAACCTGACCGGTGCCGTGGCAACCATCAGTTCCAAGGACCTTACTTCACGTCCCGTCAACTCTGCTGTTGATGCCATGCAAGGCATGGTACCTGGTATGAACTTCTCGATTGGTACCGGTGGTGGTGCCCTGAACTCCAACACGCGCTACAACATCCGTGGTACAGGTACCATCGGAGCTGGCTCCTCGGTTGCACCTCTCGTCCTCATCGATGGGATGGAAGGCAATCTGGAATCCATTAACCCACAGGACATCGACAACATCTCTGTTCTGAAGGATGCTGCGTCATCCTCTATCTATGGTTCGCGCGCCGCAGGCGGAGTCATCCTCGTGACCACCAAGAGCGGCAAGGCAGGCAAGACAACCGTTAACTACAACAACAACTTCCGTTTCAACTCTCCTGAGAACATGCCTCACCAGCTTGACTCTTACAACTGGGCACTCTACATGAATGCCGCCAGCATCAACGCTGGCTCCGGAGTATGGTTCAGCGAGAAGAAATTAGCCGATATCAAGGCTGCACAGAGTGATCCGTCCATGACAACGATGTTCGCCAACCCGCAGGGACGTTGGGAGATCTGGGATGCCAACGACCTGCTGCCAATCGCCAACCGCGACTGGCTGCGCACCTGCTTTGGCAACGGTTTCTCGCAGGAGCACAACGTCAGCGTCAACGGTGGAAACGAGAAGCTGCGCTACTATTTCTCAGGCAACTTCTTAGAGCGTAAGGGATTGCTGAAATATGGAGAGGACAAGCGCAACCGTTATACCGTGACCTCCAAGGTAGACGCACAGATCACGAATTGGGCTAAGCTGACGTACAACATGCGCTTCACGCGTACCGACTACAACCAGCCTACCATGATGGATGGGCTTTACTACCATAACATGTGCCGTTACTGGCCGATCATCCCTGTGTACGACCCGAATGGACACTATGTGGTAACAGGCTCTAACCCTGGTGACTTGGAGAACGGCGGTGACACACGTGAGCAGACCGACGTGAACTCGCATCAGCTCGTGCTGCAGCTCACTCCCATCAAGGGATTGGTGATCAACGCGGAGATGAACTACAGTATCACCAACTATAATCAGCACGTAGACTGGCTGACCACTTACGGATATGACGTGAACAACGTAGCTTTCGTGTTCAATAACCCGAATAATGCCGTTAAGGAATATGCTCGAAAGAACAACTATTTCAACCCGAACATCTGGGCAGAGTATAGCTTCAGCCTTTTCAACGACCATAACTTCAAGGTCATGGCTGGTTACCAGAGCGAGGAAATGCACCAGCGTTGGTTCCAAGGACAGCAGTTCGGCATCATCGCCAACCTTCCCACCCTGCATACCACGTCATCCAAGCCAACCGTAGACGGCAAATATGACGAGTGGGCCACGATGGGTGTCTTTGGTCGTCTGAACTATGATTACCAAGGCAAGTATCTCGTCGAGGGCAACTTACGCTATGATGGCTCTTCCCGTTTCCTCAAGGACAACCGCTGGAACTGGTCACCTTCCTTCTCCTTAGGCTGGAACATCGCACGCGAGAACTTCTGGAAGCCCATCGAGAAATATGTCAACCAGCTGAAGTTCCGCTTCTCTTGGGGTAAGCTCGGCAACCAGAACACAGATAGCTGGTATCCATTCTACTCGACCATGGGCTACAGCAACCTTTCTGGCACATGGTTGGTCAACGGCACCAAGCAGAACATTTCCAGCATGCCAGCACTCGTTTCTACGACGCTGACCTGGGAAAAGAACCGCACCACCAACATCGGTGTTGACTGGGGAGCTTTCAATAACAGATTGACCGGTAGTTTCGAAGTATTCTCACGCAAGACCTACGACATGGTAGGACCTGCACCGGAGCTGCCTGCGATCCTCGGTGCTTCAGCACCAAAGGTCAACAACCTGGACATGACGTCCCGTGGATTCGATCTCCAGGTAAGCTGGCGCGATCGCATCAAGGACTTCAACTACGGGGTAACCTTGACCATGACAGACAGCCGTGTCAAGATCGACAAATATCCTAACCCCTCCAAGACACTCAGCCAGACCTATTACAAGGGAGCACACCTCGGTGATATCTGGGGCTACACCACAGTTGGCATTGCCAAGACCGACGAGGAGATGGCAGAGCACCTGAAGACCGCCGACCAAAAAGCTCTCGGCAGCAACTGGGCAGCAGGTGATATCATGTACGCCGACCTGAATGGTGACGGAAAGGTAGATGGCGGAGAAGGAACGGCAGACAAGCCGGGTGACAGAAAGATCATCGGTAACTCTACCCCACGCTATAATTTCGGACTGAACCTCACGGCAGCATGGAAGGGATTTGACTTGAAGGTATTCTTCCAAGGCACCTTAAAGCGTGACTATGCAGTAGGCAGCGGTGATGCGGTATTCTGGGGAGCCTGTGGTATCGGCAAATGGCAGGCTACTGGCTTCAAGCAGCACCTCGACTACTTCCGCAACGATCCGAACGATCCATTGGGCGAGAACCTCAACAGCTACTATCCACGTGCGAACTGGAATGGTGGACGTAACAATCAGGTACAAACGAAGTACCTGCAGAACGCAGCTTACTGCCGCCTGAAGAACCTCACCATCGGCTATACCTTGCCGCAGCAACTCACACAGCGCTTCTACGTACAGAACCTGCGCGTGTTCTTCTCGGCTGAGAACCTCTTCACTATCACCGACTTCACCAAGCTGGGTGATCCTGAGATCATTGATGCAAGCGGCTGGGGATTCTCCAAGACTTATCCGCTGACCAAGAACTTCGCATTCGGCGTGAGCGTAACGCTCTAATCATATCACTAACCTTTTTAATAAAAAGACAATTATGAATAAGACTTTCAAATATATGGCGATGGGTTGTGCAGCGCTATTGGTGGCATCCTGCAACGACTTCCTCGACAGGGAGCCTAAGTCGGATATCACACCACAAGCCTACTTTACATCGGAAGCAGACTTGGCAGCCTATACCATTAACCAATATACATTCAATAGTGTTAATCCAGGAAGCTATGGCATTAGCACTTTCGGAGATGACAATGGAACAGACAACCAGGCAGCCATGGGCGCTTCCTCGTTCTGGGCACCCGGCACGTGGCTCGTGGGACAGGACGCAAGTCAGAGCAACAATAGCTGGGGCAGCGCATGGAACTTCTCGCGCATCCGCCAGATCAACTATTTCTTCGACCAGGTGATGCCGAAATACAAAGCAGGACAGATCTCTGGCAACGCCACCAATATCAAGCATTACATTGGTGAGGCGTACGTGATCCGCGCCTACGACTATTTCACAGTCCTTAAGACCATCGGTGACGCACCGATCGTAACAACCGCGCTTCCTGATGATAAGTCTACGTTGATTGAAGCATCCAAACGGGAGCCGAGCTACAAGGTGGCTCGCTATATCATGAACTCTTTGGATACGGCTATCACCTATCTTTCCGAGACCGGTCCTGGTGGGAAGAACCGCGTGACCAAGGACGTGGCATACCTCCTTCGTTCCCGCGTGGCTCTCTATGAGGGTACTTGGCTCAAACACCACAAAGGGACAGCCTTCGTGCCCGGTGGCCCAGGATGGCCAGGCAGGGCTGAGGACGTACAGGGATTTGATATCGACAGCGAGATCAACTACTTCCTCACAGAGTGCATGAAGTCGGCAAAGGTAGTAGGCGACAAGTTGGTGAACAACCTTGTGGAGAACACCGACAGCAAGGAAGGCTTCGACAAGAACTTGAATGAGCTCAATCCTTACTACGGCATGTTCTGTAACCCAGACATGGACAAGTACAGCGAGGTGCTCATGTGGCGTGGCTATAACCTGAGTGAGAACGTGTCACACAACATCCAGATGCAGCTCATCCGCAACGGTGGAGGCACGGGATGGACGCGTGGTCTCGTCAACTCCTTCCTCATGCGCAACGGATTGCCTATCTATGCAGCAGGTTCCGGCTACAATCCTGAGTGGGAAAAGGAAGGCGTAAAGGCAACATTGCAGAATAGGGACTCCCGTATCCAGCAATTTACCAAGAAGGATGGCGACGTAGAGTTCTATACCTATTCGGGCGAGGAATCGTATTGGGATCCTACCTGGATGGTGCGCGGTGCCTCAGAAACCAAGATGGTAACGGGCTTCGCTCTCAAGAAAGGAAAGTACTATTCACCCGATATGGAATCTCTTCATAACAAGGGTAACACGGGTAGCGTTGTCTTCCGGGGCACAGAGGCTCTGCTCAACTACATGGAGGCATGCTATGAGTCGACCGGACGCATTGACGCTACTGCCGATCAGTACTGGCGCGCCCTGCGCACCCGTGCTAAGGTTGACCCTGACTACACCAAGACCATTGCTGCCACCAACATGCAAGAGGAGGCAAAATGGGACTGGGGCGCTTACTCTCACGGTAAATTGGTTGATCCTACCCTTTATAATATCCGCCGTGAGCGCCGCGATGAGTTCATTGGCGAAGGCTTCCGCTGGGATGACCTGCGCCGTTGGCGCGCTTGCGACCAGATCAATGGCTATCAGATCGAGGGCTTGCGCTTCTGGGGATCTATCTACGAGAACACGATGGTAGACGACAAAGGCAACAACTATGTGAAAGTTGACGTGGAAGGTGGTACCGGCAATATCTCCAGCAAGGAGATCAGTGGCGACTATATCCACCCCTATCAGGTGAGCAAGAAGAACAACAATGTGTTCGACGGCTATCACTTCACGCCCGCCCACTACCTCTCACCGATCCCACAGGCTGTGTTCCGCCAGACAGCCACAGGCGACCAGACCGACCTGACTACTTCGAATGTATATCAGAATCCAGGCTGGCCATTAGTGGCTGGTCAAGGACCAACTGAGGTAAAATAAGATAGCAGGATAACCATAGTACCCTTTCTTGCGCGACAAGAAAGGGTACTCTTAAAAGACACAACGAAGGCAACAAAGAAGACTATCTCACATTTTAAAAAATATAGAATTTATGAAGAAGGTATTTCTATGCATAATGGTAGCCTTAACAGGCTTTGTCGTGACGAGTTGCGACCATGATGACGATTTCTTGAAGGAATCCGATTTTGAAACCAATGATATAAGGTCATGGGATAAATGGGGACCAACTTTAGATGAATCTGGAAACGTAATGCACTTCAATAGCATTAAGGGTACAGTCGCAGAAGACAAGAATTTATCTGATCAACAAGGGAAGTATTATATCAAAGTAGATAAAAGCAAATATTTCCCTAAAGTTCAGTCGGAAGCTCCCTACCTCACTGACGAAGACTTCAGGGTGTATCCCCTCACCATCAAATTGACAAAAGAAGATGTGGGGAAGAAAGTCAAGCTAAGTGGATATGCTGGTATCAACCGAGGCTTTTTAAATAAAGGTCCGAAGGTTTGCTACTTCGTTACTGAAGAGTACTATGATCCCGATCAAGAGGTCATCTTATTCAATACCGGCAAATAGCAGTGATGTCTATTCAGTAAATCTCAACATTCATTCAAAAAGGAGGACATACGACGCGGTATGCCCTCCTTTTGTTTTTCCTTTATTTCATCTGTGAGTCATTCATGATCTGATGCTCTTTCTCTGTATCCGTTGCCTGCTTTATGACTGTCTGTTTCCCTACGAAGAAACTGTCAGTAAGGCGGATGTCTGAATAGGAAGAGCCGATACGCACCTTAAACTCCCCGGGTTCTACCACCCTGTCCCCGTTGGCATTGATCATAATCAGGTCATCAGGCCGGATGGGGAAGGTAACGGTCTGGGTCTCCCCCGGATTCAGGTGAAGCCGTGTGAAACCACGCAAGTTCTGCTCATAGGTGGTCGTACTGCTGATTACATCCGTTATATAGAGTTGCGGAACCTCATCCCCAGCCACCTTTCCTGTATTGGTAACGTCAAAGCTTACCGTGACATGTCCTGTGCTAGTCTGCACGCTGTCGATCTTCAGATGCGAGTAAGCGAACGTCGTATAGGACAGTCCATGCCCAAAGCAATAGAGCAATCCCTTATTACCCACGGTATGATACCGCATTTCCTCGTAATTGGCATTGGGCTTGGTAGGCACGTTCATGGGCAACTGTCCCACGGACACCGGCCATGTGTTTGCCAACTTTCCACCAGGATTGTAATCTCCTTTCAGAGCCTCAGCCACTGCCGTACCTGCCTGTGCGCCTGGATATCCTGCGGCGAGGATCGCTGGGCAGTATTTCTGGGCGTAGTTGATGGTGGCTGGACGCCCCCACATCAGTACCAATACTACGGGCTTCCCTGTTTTTACCAATGCCTCTAACAGTTCTTCCTGATGACCCGGAAGGTCAAGACTGGTACGGGTACGGCTCTCGCCAGAGGTCTGTGGACCATCTCCCAACACCGCCACGACCACGTCACTCTTCTTCGCCAAGTCAACTGCCTCCTTCACCATCTTCTGTTCTGCGGAGGATAAGGTATCACGGATCAGCTCGTTCTCTGGCCATCCCTTGCTCACGATTTCGATTCCCTTGGCATAGTCGACAGTGATATCCTTCCGGTCTGCATAGATCTTCTTCAATCCTTGATAAACACTGACGAAACCCTTATAGTCAGATGGACCATAATGCGTGGAAACATAGTTGGACGCATTGGCATTCGGACCGATCACGGCAATATGGTGATAGCTGTCACCGAGTGGCAGGATGTTATCCTTGTTCTTCAAGAGCACGAGGCATTCGCGCGAAGCCTGCAAGGCGATATCCATGTGCTCCTGGTTGCTGACGATCTTATCAGCGGTCTTGGGAGAGGCGGAATACGGATGATCGAACAGTCCCAGCCAGAACTTGACGTACAAGACATCCCTGACCATCTTGTTGAGTTGCGCTTCAGAGATCTTCCCCTCTTTCACGTTTGCCCGTACATTGTGAATATATTCGTCGGGAGTGGTGAAGTCGGTCCGCACGTTCAGTCCTGCGTTCACCGCCAACTGGCACGCCTCCTTGTTATCCGCAGCCACATGGTGGATGTGGGCGAGCCGTCCGATGGCATAGCTGTCAGAGACCACATATCCCTTGAAGCCCATCTCCCCACGCAGCACATCCGTCAGGTAATGATGGTTGGCAGCCATCGGCACCCCATTATAGTCCGCATAACAGCACATCACGCCCAAAGCGCCAGCCTCTTGGAATACTTTCCGGAAGGGATATTCATGAATGTAGTACATCTCTGATGGAGTGATATGCGGGTCGGTGCGTGCGTCCCATTGCCGTGCGCCCTTGCAGTCGCCGTAGCCCACGAAGTGCTTCGGAGTGGAGACCACATGTTCCTCTTGCAGCCCTCTGGCCATGGCCACGCCCATGCGAGCCACTAAATAAGGATCCTCGCCGATGCTGCCGTCGCAACGTCCCCAACGCTGGTCACGGGCAACATCCAAGATCGGGGCATACACATTCGTGTAGCCCACAGCCCTTGCCTCCTGCCCCACGACACGTCCCTCGCGGTAGGCCATCAGCGTATCCCAGGTACATCCCAAGCCATTCATCGAAGGAAAACTGGTCGCACCCGCCTCCACAAGTCCACGGATGCCTTCATTGGTAAAGTCAACGGGGATGCCCAACCGGGTTTGCTCCACGAAGAAACGTTGGATCTCCGTCAGGCTCTCGGCTAATTTCGAGGGTACCTTGACCTCTCGGTTCAGTTGCTCGTCGATATTGGCAATGCCATCCTTGAAGATCATGTTCTTCCATTGGGCGGTGGGCATGCTGTCCTTGAGCACTTTATTATAGCCATAATAAGTGGCAAGCTGGCATGACTTTTCCTCTAACGTCATCTGACGGATCAGGTCGTCAATGCGCTTGTCCACCGGTTGGGAGGGATCCTCATACACGTCCTTCTTCCCGTTCTTGTTGAAGTCCACCCATCCTTTGTGGTACATGGACTTCTTCGCGGGGTAAATTTTCCTACTGTCTACCTGTTGCGCGGCAAACGCAGTGGCAGAGATACATAATAAAGCTCCAAATACTGTTGTAATAGATTTCATGAAGTTAGATGTTAAATTATCTTTTTAATCCATGCAAAGGTACTCCTTTTCTTGTTGTTCTGCAAGGAAAAGAGAAAAGAAAATGCCTGACAGGGAGAAGAATATCCTTCCCCTCACAAGACGATACGAGCCGTTTGCATAGGCTTCAGCATGTCCCGGGGCACGCTGTCCTTAATATTGGTAACGAGAAAGTCGAGCAAGGTGCGCCGGAAAAAGTCATCGGTTACCGCCATGACGATCTCGCGGGTGGGGATGGGCAAGGCGAAGGGACGGACCAAGAGACGCTGCCGATCGCTGAGCTGGTGGACGGCGAGCTCAGGAATGAAGGTCACGCCCTTCCCGCTTTCTACCATGCGCATGAAGGTCTCGATGCTCCCTAAGCTATAGGTTTTCTTGCTTTGCACGGCGGCTGGCAACTGACAGAACTTCACCAGCTGGTCGCGGAAGCAATGCCCCTCGTCCAAGAGCCAAAGGAAGTCGTTGGAAAAGTCGGTGGTTTTCACCACCTGACGACTGAACAGGGGATCATTGGAAGAGACATAAGCATAGAACTGTTCGTAATATAAGGTGGTGAGCTGCAATCCGTCCAATCCTTCCACCTTGGCCATGATGGCGGCATCGATAGCAGAATCAGCCAAAGCCTTTTTCATGACGGAAGTTTTCATCTCGATGACCCGCACGTCCATCTCCTGATGCTCATTGAGCAGATGAGGCAGGAAACGGGGCAAAAGATAAGGGGCGATGGTAGGCAGCACGCCAATGGTAAAGGTGCCAGCCAAAGAATGGCGGTCTTCCTCGACCGCGCTCCTTAGGTTCCTCGCCTCGTGGAGCACTTCACGGGCATGCCGGATCACCACCCTTCCTGCCTGCGTCGGCGCAATAGGCTGGCGACGGCGGTCGAAGATCTTCAGTCCAAGCTCCTCCTCCAATTTCTGGATCATGGAACTCAAGGTGGGTTGTGTAACCTTGCATGCATCCGCAGCCTTGGCAAAATGGCGGTACTTGTCTAATGCCAACACATATTCTAATTGCTGTAACGTCATAATTTCTCTTCTGATAAATGATATTGCGAAGTTAGCAATAAATCTCGATAAGCCACCGTTTTCCCCTTTGTTTTTTTGATTTCTTTATCTTTTCGCTCCTTGTATTGTACTGAATAAGTTGACACTTCATTAAAAAGAAGTAAAAGGAAAAAAGTAATGAATCAGTACACTGAAGAAGAAAAACTTCTGTTATTAAAA
>ONBG01000061.1 GCA_900316015.1 uncultured Prevotella sp.
CTGCCTTGCGAAAGGTCATCTGAGAGAGCCTGAAAGGTTATCTCCTGTGAGGCGAAAGGTCATCAATTGTCCTCTGAAAGGATATCTCCTGTCAGACGTAAGATTATCTAATCGCGCATCGTTCTTTGACATGTTGGGAAAAAACACAGCAAGATCGTTCAACGGATGGGGTGCAGCATAAAGTACTTATACAAGGGGGCTACCATCATGGCCTGATGGAACTCTCCGTGAGAGAGCATGTCGAAAACTTCCTTCCTTGACTTGAACAACACTTGCAGATCCTCGGTCGCGTCAAGGTGCTGTCCTTCGGTTTGGTGGACACCTTCGGCATAGAAGCAGTGGCAACGATTGGACATGGTACTGGAGTTGGGCGCGATAGTCAGCAACCGTGACCATGTACCGCCTGTAAATCCTGTTTCCTCAGCTAACTCACGCTGTGCGGCCTCAATGGGTTTCTCTCCTTTCTCGATGACACCTGCAGGAATCTCAAGAGATATTTCCCCAAGGGCCTGTCGCCATTGCCGTTCGATAATCATTCGTCCATCATCAGTCACGGCAATCATATTCACCCAGTCGGGATATTCCAGCACGTAATATTCATCGAAAATCTTTCCATTGGGCAGTTCAACCTTGTCACGACGTGCTGTGAGCCACGGGCGACGGATCAAGTATTCCGTAGAAAGCGTTTGCCAGGCTTTTATCTGCCCAACCTCACTCTGTGGTTCAAGATGTGCATTGATGGGTCTATTCATGATTCTCTTGCTTTTGGGCAAAGGTACAGCAAACCAAGAGAATTGCAAAATAAAACAAGTTTTATTTTCATTTCCGAACTGTAGCATCGCTTTAAATTTTCTCAAAAAAAAGGGAAATGGAATAAGTACTTTTTCACATTGGGTTGTTAATAGGTTAGGAAACTCGAAAAAGTGTCTAATTTAATTAATGCCAATATGGGGAAACATATCAAATTTAAAGCTCGATTCGTAAGGGCAATGCTTGCCTTATGCTTGTTGTCTCTTCCTGTTGAGATGACATTCGCTCAGATTAATTTAACAACTCCAAAAGGGAAATTGGAGAATGTGGTCGGCCAAATCAAGAAGAAGACGAAGTATCGGTTCTTCTATAACGATGAATTGGCTAAGGTTCAAGTGAACGCTGTCCAGGTAAAGGACGCGTCCATTCGTACGATCCTTGACCGTCTGCTTGCAGGCACGAACATCACGTATCGCATTGCCGGTCAGGTTATTTATCTGTCCAAGTCAGCGTCTACCTCTTCTCAGTCGGAGGGAACACAACAAAGAGGGACGGCAACGGGCAAGAAGCGGAGTTGCTCGGGAACGGTGGTTGA
Source organism: uncultured Prevotella sp. (assembly GCA_900316015.1). Taxonomy (GTDB): domain Bacteria; phylum Bacteroidota; class Bacteroidia; order Bacteroidales; family Bacteroidaceae; genus Prevotella. The sequence continues at coordinate 1,346 of ONBG01000061.1, forward strand.
TGCCAAGGGTGAGCCGATCATTGGCGCGACGATCAAGCGTCCGGGTGCCAGTACCGGTACCATCACGGACGTAGACGGCCATTTCACGATCGACGTGCCAGAGGGCAGCACCTTGCAGATCTCTTATATTGGCTATGAGGATCGTGAGGTCAAGGCTTCTGAGAACATGAGCATTACGTTGAAGAGTGATGTGGAAGACCTGAATGAGGTAGTTGTGATTGGTTATGGGACGCAAAAGAAGAGTGACCTGACTGGTTCTGTGGTTTCCGTTAGTGAAGGTAATTTTACGGAGGGCGTTACGACGAATGCATTCCAGATGATTAATGGTAAGGCAGCTGGCGTTAATATCAGTCAGACGAATTCAGCCCCAGGCTCTTCTACAAAAATACAGATTCGTGGAGCAGGTTCAATCAATAGCAGCAATAGCGCATTGGTTGTTGTCGATGGGCTTCCTGGAGTAGATCCTTCTTCCATAAACTCGAATGATATTAAATCCATTGAAGTTTTGAAAGATGCTTCTGCTGCAGCTATCTATGGTACTCGTGCGGCTAATGGCGTTGTATTGATTACAACGAAAAGTGGCGCAAAAGGAAGGCTAACTGTCAAGTTTGGTGCAGAAATGGGATTGCAATCCGTAGAAAAGAAGTTAGATGTTCTCAATGCGAAGCAGTATATGGAGACCTTGAATGCCATTCGTCTCGAGTCAGGGAATACTGATGGCGCGATATTCACGCAAGACCAGATAAATGCTGCTGGTGAGGGCACAAATTGGCAGGACGAAGTCTTCCGTAATGGTGCTCCTGTGCAGACGTATAGAATAGGATTTTCTGGAGGAGGCGACAAACATACTTTCTATGTAGGCTTAGGCTTGATGGATCAAAAAGGTATCGTAAAGAGGTCAGGACTAAAGAAGTATAACGTAAGGGCGAATATTAATTTAGAGCCGACAAGCTTCTTGCGGTTTAAGTTCAACATGAACTTTACGCGCAATGATGTTAATGCGATTTATAACAATTCAGATGGGGTAAATGAGAATGCAGGCGTTATTAACTCTGCTGTTCAATTTGATCCGACTCTTCCCAAGGATAGAGACTCTTCTACAGGTCGTTATTATACCAACTCTTATATTTCTTTGGATAATCCATTGGCATTGTTAAATGGAATAGACCAAGATAACCATACGAATAACTTCTATGGGACATTTGTTACTGAGTTGGAGCCCATCAAAGATTTGGTGTTTACAGCTCGAGTAGGAACGACTTTAGATTCTTATATGAACAATTATTACCGTACACGAGAAACGATCAATGGGCTTTCTGCTGGTGGCGTAGGATCTAAAACGAGTGGAGATAATACTCAGTGGTTGTTGGAATTCTTGGCAAATTATAAGAAATCATTTAATCATGTTCATGATTTTTCTATTTTATTAGGTGCCACTTATGAGCAATTCCTGGAACAGTATGTTTATGGGAAGGGACAAGGCTTTTTATCTGATGTCCTTCTGTATAATAGCTTGCAAAGTGGTGATACTGTTAATGGGGATGATGTATCTTCAAATAAGAGTCGTAACAGATTGAATGGCTTCCTTGGACGTTTCAATTATAACTACAAGGAAAGGTATCTGTTGACTGCATCTTTCCGTTATGATGGGACCTCAAGGTTTTCTGACCAGCATAAATATGCTTTCTTCCCATCCTTGGCTTTAGCATGGCGTATTACGGAAGAGCCCTTTATGAAGAAGTTTTCAAGTTTAAGCCAACTGAAACTAAGGGTCGGATACGGGCAGTTGGGTAATCAAGGCATTAGCAACTATCAAACATTAAAGACTTTAGTGTCAGGAGGGTCCGCAGTGTTTGGCAATACCTTGGAGCAAGGAGTCGTGCTTGCCAGATTGCAGAATACGAATCTGAAATGGGAGACGACAGAAGAATCGAATATTGGTATCGATTTTGGATTCTTAAATAATAGGATCTCTGGTACGATTGACTTGTACAGCCGAGATACAAAAAATCAGCTTTTTAATAAGCCTCTGCCGTCTTCAATAGGCTTCTCATCCATTAAAGTAAATGCAGGAAAGGTAAGAAACTCTGGTGTTGATTTTACATTGAATACGGTGAATATTGAAAATGCGCATTTCCATTGGGACACAAGTCTGAATTTCTCTTATTTGAGGAATAAAGTGATTGACCTTCCAGATTACATGCCACAATTGATAACAGGATACATTGCTTCTTTTGTGTCTAATTATAACATTACGAGGGTGGGCGATCCTATTTATTCTTTCTATGGTTACAAAGTGGAGGGAGTGTTCCAGACAAACGATGATATCGCTCATTCTGCTCAACCTAATGCTAAGCCAGGGTACTTGAAGTTCCATGACGAGAATGGAGATGGACATATATCTCCTGAAGATAAAGTGATTTTAGGAAAGCCTTTCCCTGATATAACATTTGGACTGACGAATACTTTAAGATACAAAGGCTTGACCTTAAGTGTCTTCTTGCAAGGCGTTTCCGGCATTAGTACATTGGATGTAAATGTCCTTGAGGCGTTGTATCCTACTAATGAATATCGTAACAGGTTGGCGAAATATTATCTCAACAGGTGGACCACCTCTCATCCTACTAATAAATATCCAAGTGGGGTTAATTCTTCGGAATATGGTGGTCAATATTCTGTCAACTCCTTAACAGTAGCAGATGCTTCTTTCTTTAGGATAAAAAATATCAGTTTGACGTATGACATACCTTTGAAGAATAAAAACATCTTTCAAGCTGCCCAGGTGTATGCTGCTGTGGATAATCTTGCTACATTTACCAGCTATGATGGTTTTGACCCAGATGCGAGTGCAACGGGATCTACTTCCGTGTCTAAAGTCAATTATAATAGCTATCCTTTAGCGAGAACGTTTAGATTTGGTGTAAACTTAACATTCTAAATACAGACAAATATGAAAAATTTCAATAAATATATTCAGGCTGTAACATGGCTGATGTGTTTGATCCTTCTACCAAGTTGTAAAGGTTTCTTAAGCGAGGAGGTATATACGGAATATAACCCAAGTGCTTTCCTTTCTGATAAGGCTGGGGTGGATGCACTTTTGGCAGGTGCTTATTCAAGGTCAAGGATTGTACAGTATGATGCTCGCAATTATACCTACATGATGAATGAGTTCTGCACGGATATCGCTTTCGAGACAGGAGGAGGTCTTGAAAGAAATTGTGTTCCTTATATTAATTTCTCTTGGCAAGTCGATGATCAGTTCCTGAATAGTTTCTGGACAAAGATGTATGCTGCTATATCTAGTGCTAATTCTGTATTAAGCGTAGCAAACAGCCTTTCAAGTTTGTCGGAGTCAGAGGTGAATGCCATCAAGGGAGAGGCAAGGTTTATTAGGTCGGCATCCTATTATTTCTTGTTTAATATATTCGGGCCTGTTCCTATCATAGAGATACCAGACAATGCGTCTCCTGATGAAATAGAAAAAATCGGTAATTCTACGGCAAGAGCCTCTGAGACAGATATGGTTCAATACATGATAGATGACCTGACCTTTGCTGCGGAAAATCTTCCCGTGCAAGAAGATCCCATCGGGAAGGCAACCAAAGGTTCTGCTTTGGCTGTATTGACGAAACTTTATTTGCATCAGAAAAATTGGGAGAAGGTCGTGGAAACAGCCCAAAAGATTATAGACTTGAAGTATTATTCTCTATATAGTGACTATACGAAGTTGTTTTCTGTTGATGGTGAGAACAATAAGGAGTTCATTTATAGAGCACCTTGTATCGCCAAAAGCGGATATGCTAATAATTACATGGCACATGTCTTTCCTCCAAACTATCCCATTCAAAATAATTGGGCAAATTTCGGAGCTCAGTTTAGGACGTACAATGCATTCTATGATACCTTCAGTGCTAATGATATAAGGCGTACCTTGCTCATTACGCATTATGTCAATCAATCAGGGAAAGAGGTCGAATTATATAAAGACAAAGATGGACATGAATTGAATAATGTCAGAAGCTTTAAATATTGGCCCGACCCAAATGCAGTCGGTGAAAGTCAAGGGAATGATATCGTTTATATTCGTTATGCTGATATCTTGCTATGTAAAGCAGAAGCATTGAATGAGTTGGAAGGACCTAACAGGGAGAGTATCGATTTGATTAATATGATTCGTGATAGGGCAAAGACGGATGAAATAACCTTGGCACAATATCCGACGAAGGAAGCCTTGCGAGATTTTATTCTCGCAGAAAGAGGGCGTGAATTCTATAGCGAAGGACTAAGACGGGAGGATTTAATCCGCCATGGTAAGTTTATCTCCAATGCTATATCACGGGGGAAAAATGCCAAGGATTATCAAGTCCTATATCCTATACCTCTGACACAGATGCAAGCAAATAGCAGCCTCGTTCAGAATAAGGGCTATGAGTAAAAGTCAAGGAATAACACATAGGGAGATCCATCGTGATCTCTCTATGTCGTGAAAAGATGATGATGAAACGATTCTTAATTATATTTTTCCTGTTTGATCTTTGTGCCTGCTTTGCACAAAGCACAGGACTCGTACTTCCTAAGGAAAACCAAGTCGAATGGCAAAATGCGGAAATAGGAGCACTCTTTAGCTATGATATCCATGTGTTTGATGGGAAGAGATATGTGCAGAGCACAAACCGGATAACACCTCCGGTTAATTATAATATTTTTTATCCCAAGAGCCTGGATACAGATCAGTGGGTACTTGCGGCTAAGAGTGCAGGATGTAAGTTCGCTATGATAACAGCCACTCATGAAACAGGTTTTGGTCTTTGGCAAAGTGATTATAATCCTTTCTGCATGAAATGTCTACAATGGAAAGATGGAAAAGGAGATATCATAAGGGATTTTGTCAATTCTTGCCGTAAATATGGGGTAAAGCCTGGTATCTATATCGGCATTAGATGGAATGCATTTTTAGGCATCCATAATTTTAAGGTTGATGGAAACGGTCCTTTCGCAAAAAATAGGCAGCAGTGGTATAAGAAATACTGTGAGTCCATCGTTAAAGAATTGTGTACAAAATATGGGAAGTTGTTTCTTGTATGGTTTGATGGTGGTGCGGATGATCCCAATGGTTTGGGACCGGATGTAGAACCTATCATCAAGGAATATCAACCCAATTGCTTGTTTTATCACAATGTGAATCGAGCAGATATCAGATGGGGAGGTTCTGAGAGTGGAAGTGTTCCTTATCCTTGTTGGTCCACATTCCCGACATGCTTTAGCCATGGCAATCAGACTGAATCTGTCAAAGATTATCAGAATATCCTATCGCATGGCACTCCTGATGGTAAGTATTGGATGCCTGCAATGGCAGATTTCCCATTGAGAGGATATCATCATCGCCATGAATGGTTTTGGGAACCAGATGATGATAATGCAGTATTTCCTGTCACAGATCTTCTGGCTAAATATGAGGAATCTGTTGGCAGAAATGCAACGATGGTCATAGGGCTAACGCCTGATACGGCAGGTTTAATACCTGAATGTGATGTCAAGAGACTGAAGGAATTTGGGGATTCTATTCAATACCGGTTCTCACATCCTATTGCAAAGTCAGAGAATTGTCATATTAAGATGAAAAAGGATGAGACCATCAACTGTTATCTTCTTCAGGAAGATATACGTCAGGGTCAGCGAGTACAGAGGTATACATTGCAAGCAAAAGTCGGTGGTCGATGGAGGACGATTGATGAGGGATCGTGCATTGGTCACAAAAGAATCAATAGGATTCCAGTCATAAAAACTCATGAGTTAAGATTGATCGTGAGCGAGAAAATCGCAAAACCTTTAATAACAAATTTTTCTGTTTATAATTTAAGCAAGAATGATGAAGAATAAGTTCTATTTCACAGCATTAGCGTCTTTTGTCGCCGCTCCTTCCGTTGCGGTAGGTGTAAATGTGACGACGCAGAGACCGAATATCATCCTTTTTATGGTGGATGACATGGGATGGGAAGATACGTCCCTGCCCTTTTGGGAGAAACGCACGAAATACAATGATGTTTACGAGACTCCTAATATGGAGCGACTTGCCAAGCAAGGAATGATGTTCACACAGGCTTATGCCACTCCCATCAGTTCACCAAGCCGGTGCAGTTTGATGACTGGGTCGAATGCGGCGAGGCATCGGGTGACCAACTGGACGTTGGAGAGGAATGCCAAGACGGATAGCAAGGACGACCAGCTGACAGTCCCTGACTGGAACTACAACGGAATCAGCCAGGTACCGGGCGTGAACAATACGTATGTAGCCAAGTCGTTTGTGGAGATCCTGAAAGAGAATGGATATCATACGATACATTGTGGCAAGGCTCACTGGGGTGCCATGGATACGCCGGGGGAGAACCCTGCCCATTGGGGATTCGAGGTGAACATCGCTGGTCATGCAGGGGGTGCGCCGGCTACCTATCTGAGCGAGGACAATTACGGACATAAGCGGGATGGCTCGGCTTATTCGAAATTTGCTGTCCCAGGTCTGGAAAAGTATTGGGGAACGGGCACGTTCCTGACGGAAGCCTTGACAAAGGAGGCTTTGGTCGCCCTGGACAAGGCTAAGAAGTATAACCAGCCCTTCTATCTCTACATGGCACATTATGCCATCCATATTCCTATAGACAAGGACATGCGGTATTACCCGAAATATATCAGGAAGGGATTGTCAGACAAGGAGGCAGCCTATGCTTCCCTGATCGAGGGCATGGACCATAGTTTAGGAGAGATCCTGGACTGGTTGGACAAGAACGGCGAGGCAGACAATACCATCGTTATCTTCATGAGCGATAATGGGGGCTATGCTACGGGCACTGCTTGGCGGGATGCTCCCTTATATACGCAGAACTATCCATTGACGTGCGGAAAAGGTTCCTTGTATGAAGGAGGCATTCGCGAGCCGATGATTGTGAAGTGGCCAGGGAAAGTAGATGGCGGGACGAGATGTGGCAAGTACGTCATGATTGAGGATTTCTATCCTTCTATCCTTGAGATGGCAGGCATCACGAGGTATGAGGTGCCTCAGGTAGTGGATGGCAAGAGCTTCGTACCCTTACTGACTGGTACGGGTGATCCCTCCAAGGGCAGGACCTTGGTATGGAATTATCCCAATGTATGGGGCAATACCGGTCCGGGCATAAGCCTGAACTGCGCTATCAGGAAGGGCGACTGGAAGTTAATCTATAGTTATAAGACGGGTAAGAAGGAACTGTTCAATATCCCTGAGGATATCAGCGAGAAACACGATCTGTCGGGCGAACGTCCTGACCTGGTTCGGTCTTTGTCTAAGGAATTGGGTACCTACTTGCGCAAGGTAGGCGGACAACGTCCGTCCCATAAGGATGGGACCCCCTGCCCATGGCCAGATGAGGCCAGGTAGCTTTCTGCTCATCAGCAGGCAATCTATCGTGGGGATCTATTGCCTATTAATAAACCTAATCATAATTGTGTAATGAAAAAACTTAATTTAATTATTGCTTTGCTATGGATGTTTGCTGGCAGCTCCTATGGGCAAGTAACCAATTATGCGATTCAGCTCAACCCGGGATCAGAAGTAAGGGGTGGCATTGTGAGTGAGCTCCAAGCGAAGAACTCGTATACCATCCAATTTTGGCTAAGCCCAGCACATTGGGACAAGGGTGCTGTTGTCATGAGGGTGTGCGACAATCTGTCTGTTGAACTTGGCGAAAGCGGCAAGCTAAAGCTTATCTTTGACAAGCAAGAGGTTGATATTCCATCTTCGGACTTAGCCGAGGGGCAATGGGCGCAAGTAACCATCCTGTCTACAAATGGGAAAGGTGAGGCTTTTATCAATCATTCAAAGGTGAAGGATTTCGAGGCGCCTTCTTTGGTGGCTGAGTCAACAGAATTGACCCTTGGAGGTACTTATCAGGGGCGTATAGACGAGGTTAGGATCTGGAAAGATGCACTTACTCCTGAGTATGACTATCTGTGGAATACCACCCTCAACAAATGGGCACCCCAATGGGATGACCTTGTGGTCTATTATAAGTTTGACCAATATGAATGTGCTCATATCGTTGACTATAAGGCTATATTAGCGAATACTGCGAACAACCATCATGGGGTGATGGAGGGGGATGTCAAGAGAGAGAAAGTAACAGACAATCCCAAATTACCCTACCTCTTCAACGGAGCATATTGCAACAATGAGAGGTTTTATGATAGGGGAGTCTCAAGAGAGCAATACCTGTTGTCCAATGACCTGATTATTTTAGGGATCCGTTCTTTCCCTGACGGTCATTTGAAATATAAGACCCCATGCAACCATGCTCAGGCAGAGAATTGTACTTATCTTGATGAGTTTAAAGGGAGGAGCGGAGTGTTGCAATTGAATGGTAATGGCTCGAAACTCACTTGCACAAAGGAGACGCTTACTCCCGAGATCCTCAAGGGCATAGCATCTGCTGGGTATACTTTTGAGGCTTGGGTGTATATTGATGAATGGACAGAGGGAGCCTATTTGTTCAGAAAGGAGACAAGTGATGCAAAGAATGGCTTCTCCATACGCTTGGGGGACATGGATCACCATCAGTTGATCGTTCGTTGCAACGGCAATGACTTCGTCAATCAGAATGCCTTGAAAGTGGGGCAGTGGGTATATGTGGGAATCACGACGAACCAAGGTCAGGAACCTTCCACGACATTCTTGTTCAGTATCAACGGCGAGAGCTATTGGGCAGATCCTGCGGTTAGTACACATTCTACGTCCTATACGCCGCTGGGCATGGACGATTGTGTGGCATACATAGGCGAAGGGTTCAAGGGAAAATTGGATGATGTGGTCATCTGGGATCGTAAATTAAGTAACGCAGATATGGACAAGCACAGAAAGGAAGGTTGCCCGATGCCTGCGTTGGGGAAAGTGGTAACTGCGGCCCTCATGAAAAATTGCAATACTTATTATCGTTTTGACAATCGTAAGAACATTGGATATGACTCATACTCGCAGGATAGCTGGCGTGATATAATGACTTCTGCTTATGATGGTTACAGGGGATGGCATGTACGCATCTCCGTTGAGTCACATAAAGATTGGCAGACTACCATTGCCGATGCTGCTAAGCGAAAGATATTCGCAGAAGATCTCGCTCGTCTTTCGGAAGGCTATGACGGCGTGGAGCTCGATCTCGAATGGGAATATAAGAATTGGACGAACTATGGCTTACTTGCAGAAGAAATACGCAAGGCTCTTCCTGCAGGTAAGACTTTCCAGATCTCAAATCACAATGTATCCTATAAATTCCCAGTAAGCCAGATGCAGAATGTAGATGGTTTCACTTTCCACCAGTAACCACCAATTATCTCAAGCGGGTCTAACCATCGGAAATGAAAGGATAGTAAGGTGATGTAATATCACTGATTTACAGTCTATTAGGAATGAAAGCCGATTTTGGATTGGTTCGTTATTCTTTCCTAAATTAGCGGATTGTTTACCCACTTTTGTCTCGTTTTTGTCCCTCGTTGTATT
>ONBG01000003.1 GCA_900316015.1 uncultured Prevotella sp.
CTATTATTCATATACCTCGTCTATCCCGAATTCATCTACCCCATTGTCTTCTTTTGCACATGGATTAAAATTAGCAGGGATCCCAAAAGAGGCTGTGCTATCATAACCTAAGTTAGGGTCAGCATAGACCTTCTTCATATAGAAAGCCCATATTGGTAAGGCCATGGTTGCACCCTGTCCCATACGCATGGAATCGAAATGGATATCACGATCTTCGCCTCCTACCCAACAGCCGCTGACCAGCTGAGGGGTAAAGCCCATGAACCAAGCATCAGAATTACGGTTAGTCGTTCCGGTCTTGCCGCCGATTTCTCCTTCCATATTATATTTATAGCGTAACCGTCCCGCCGTGCCTTCATCCACGACAGCCATAAGCTCTACTAACATTTTATTGGCACTTGCATCGCTGATCACCTCATTCATACGAGGCTGGAAGGTAGCGATTACATTCCCTTCATTGTCTTCAATACGGCTCACGAACAAGGGTGCACATCGGATACCGTGATTAGCGAACGTCGTATAAGCACTGACCATCTCTCCCACGGAGACCTCACAAGGTCCCAAGCAAAGAGACATTGAAGGATGGATATCGGGGTTATTGATTCCAAAGTCATGCAAGATAGACACAAACTGTCGGGGGTTCAGCTTGCTCATCAGGTAAGCCGATATCCAGTTGTTAGACTGCGCCAGCCCCCACTTCAAGGTCACCATGCTACCATATCTAGCATGACTGGCATTTCGTGGAGTCCATGGCCGTCCTGCCACCATATAGGTACGTTGCACATTAGGAGCCTTGTCGCAAGGAGAAAAACCATTCTCCATCGCTAAAGAATAAAGGAAAGGCTTTATTGTCGAGCCCACTTGTCTTCGCCCTTCCATCACCATATCATATTGGAAATGGGTAAAGTCGAGTCCCCCCACATACGCCTTGACGTAACCCGTCTTAGGGTCCATGCTCATAAATCCAGCGCGAAGGAAAGACTTGTCATATCGAATGCTATCCAGAGGCGTCATCGTAGTATCGATATCTCCATGATAGGTAAACACCGACATTTCAACTGGCGTTCGGAAACTCTTGTTGATTTCCTCATCAGAAGCTCCATTCGCCTTGAGTGCACGGTAACGATCACTCTGGCGGATGGCACGGTTCATAATCTGTCGCACCTGTTCCCGTGTCAGCTCCTCCGTAAACGGAGCGTTCGGCTTCGTCTTGTTCTCCTTATCGAAAGCAGGCTGGAGGAATCCTGCCACATGCCGATAGACAGCCTCCTCAGCATATCGCTGCATCCGGCTGTCAATAGTTGTATACACCTTCAGCCCATCTGTATAAACATTATAAGGTTCTCCGTTCTTCTTAAAATTTTTATTGCACCATCCATAGAGAGGATCAGACGCCCAAGCGATAGAGTCAATCACATACTGCCTTCTATTCCATAAAGGATAATCATCCCGGGTAGGACGCTTTGCCATCATATATTGCCGTAGGAACTCACGGAAATAAGTTGCCGTTCCATCCTTATGGTCAGTGCGATGGAAGTTCAACGCCAACGGTTCAGCGCAAGCATCCCGATATTCGCCATTAGAGATATATCCATACTTCAACATCTGTGCGAGTACAACATTCCTACGGCTCTTGCTACGGTCTGGATAGCGTACAGGGTTGAATAAAGAAGGGTTCTTGCACAAGCCGATCAGCGTGGCTGACTCGACAAGGTTCAGGTTGCGAGGTTCCTTATTGAAGTAGGTATTGGCAGCCGTCTTGATCCCAACAGCATTATGTAAGAAATCGAAGTAGTTCAGATATAAGGCGATGATTTCCTCCTTAGTATAGTTCCTTTCCAGCTTGATGGCAATCACCCATTCGATCGGCTTTTGCAAGAGCCGTTCCATCGTGGAATGGGCAGCGTCTGAATAAAGCTGTTTTGCCAACTGCTGTGTGATCGTACTGCCACCGCCCGCACTTGTCTGTCCCATCAGACCGCGTTTAACAATAGCACGCCCCAACGCAATGAAATCTATGCCAGAATGCTCATAGAACCGAGAGTCCTCTGTTGCCACCAAAGCCTTAACCAAATACGGTGAAAGGTTTGAGTATGAAACACATATACGGTTTTCTCTATTGAAATTCCAAGTCCCCATGATCTTACCATCAGCAGAATAGACCTGTGTGGCAAATCGATTAATGGGATTCTGCAAGTCTTCGATGGGAGGCATATAACCAATCCATCCGAACCAGATCGCAGTAAAGGCAACCACTGTAAGGACAACGACAGTTCCCAATGCTCCCCAAAGGAAATGTATGAAAGCTTTTCTCATCTTCAAATCCAAAGTATTCGGTGCAAAAATACTATTTTTTTCGAATTATCACAAATAAATAAAAAATAATGTGTACCTTAGCCGTCGATTTAAGAATAAACAATCATACGTCAATGGAAAAACATAACTTTGTAACGATTGCCAACCTTTCGAAAGAGCAGTTGCTCTATTTGATAGAAATGGCGCAGGAGTTCGAACAGCATCCCAACCGGGAGTTACTTAAAGGAAAGGTCGTTGCCACTCTTTTCTTTGAACCCTCCACCCGTACAAGACTTAGTTTTGAGACAGCAGCCAACAGGTTGGGGGCCCGCGTCATCGGCTTTTCCGATGCGAAAGTGTCAAGTGTCACGAAGGGCGAGACCCTCAAGGATACGATCCTCATGGTTTCCAATTATGCCGATGTCATCGTCATGCGCCATTACATCGAAGGTGCAGCTCAATATGCAAGCGAGGTTGCCCCAGTGCCCATCATCAACGCAGGTGACGGTGCTCACATGCATCCCTCACAATGCCTGCTTGACTTGTATTCCATCTATAAGACGCAAGGGACCTTGGAAAACCTGAACATTTATTTAGTGGGCGACCTGAAATATGGGCGTACGGTTCATTCCTTGCTCATGGCGATGCGCTTTTTCAACCCAACCTTTCATTTCATCGCCCCCAAGGAGCTTGCCATGCCCCAGGAATACAAGTTGTATTGCAAGGAGCACAATATCAAATTCCAGGAGCATACCGCCTTTAACGAGAAGGTAATCGCCGATGCGGATATTCTTTACATGACCAGGGTTCAGAAAGAACGCTTCTCCGACCTGATGGAATACGAGCGGGTGAAGAACGTATATATCCTCAAGAACGAGATGTTAAGCAATGTAAAGCCCAACATGAAGATCCTTCATCCTTTGCCACGCGTCAACGAGATTGCATACGATGTGGACAACAACCCACACGCCTATTATATCCAACAAGCACGGAATGGACTGTACGCCCGGGAATCCATTTTCAGCTATTGCTTAGGACTGACGATTGATGACATCAAAAATGATAAAACTATTATTGAAGAATGACTATGAGCAAGAAAGAACGCTTGGTTGCAGCAATCGAGAATGGGACTGTAATCGATCATATACCCGCTGAAAAAACCTATCAGGTAGCCATGCTGTTAGGCGTGTTCGACCTGACGACACCCGTCACCATTGGTGTCAACTATGTATCCAAGAAAATAGGCAAGAAGGGGATTATCAAGGCATCGGACAAATACTTTACCGACGAAGAGATTTCCCGATTGTCCGTCGTTGCGCCTAAGGTAGTATTGAATATCATCCATGACTACGAGGTCGTGGAGAAAAAGACCGTGGAAACCCCCGATGAACTTCGCGGCATTGTAAAATGCAACAACCCCAAGTGCATAACCAACAATGAACCCATGGAAACAGTATTCAATATCGTTGATAAAGAACGCGGCATACTCAAATGCCGTTATTGTGACAAAGAACAAGATATCAACAACGTCGAACTCTGCTGAGAAGATTTTATGCTCTTTATTTGGAGCATCAAAAAATAATTTCTAACTTTGCACATAGTTGCGACTAAAAAAATAATTTATGTACCTTTTTAAAACAAAGTAAAAATGGAAAGAGATCAACAGATTTTCGACCTTATCGAAAAGGAGCATCAGCGTCAGCTGAAAGGAATGGAACTGATTGCATCAGAGAATTTTGTCAGTGACGAGGTCATGAACGCTATGGGTTCTTACCTCACGAACAAGTATGCCGAGGGACTGCCAGGCAAGCGCTATTATGGCGGATGCCAGGTCGTTGACCAGGTAGAGACTCTTGCTATCGAAAGAGTCAAGAAGCTCTTTGGTGCAGAATTTGCCAATGTCCAGCCCCATTCAGGCGCACAAGCCAATGCCGCTGTCCTCTTGGCATGCATGAATCCTGGCGATACCTTCATGGGTCTAAATCTTGCGCACGGCGGTCATTTGTCACATGGCAGCAATGTGAATACCTCCGGTATCCTGTATCATCCTATCGGCTATAACCTTGACAAGGAAACGGGTCGTGTTGACTATGATGAAATGGAAGAATTGGCATTGAAGCATAAGCCCAAGATGATTATCGGCGGTGGCTCTGCCTACAGTAGGGAATGGGATTATGAGCGGATGCGCAAGATAGCAGATGAGGTGGGTGCCATTTTTATGGTTGACATGGCACATCCTGCCGGACTGATTGCCGCAGGCCTGCTGAAGAACCCGGTCAAATACGCACACATTGTCACCTCCACGACACACAAGACCCTTCGCGGCCCACGTGGCGGAATCATCCTGATGGGCAAAGACTTCCCTAACCCTTGGGGCAAGACGAACAAGAAGGGAGAGCTGAAGATGATGAGCCAGCTCTTGAACTCAGCTGTGTTCCCAGGCATCCAGGGCGGTCCATTGGAGCATGTCATCGCTGCCAAGGCCGTTGGTTTCAATGAGAATCTACAGCCTGCATGGAAAGAATACGCGCTCCAAGTGAAGAAGAATGCGGCTGTCCTTGCAGATGAGCTGATCAAGCGTGGCTTTGGCATCGTCAGCGGTGGAACGGATAATCACTCCATGTTAGTTGATCTCCGCACAAAATACCCCGACCTTACAGGAAAAGTTGCAGAGAATGCACTTGTTGCCGCTGATATCACGGTCAACAAGAACATGGTTCCATTCGACACTCGTAGTGCTTTCCAGACATCCGGAATCCGCTTAGGAACAGCTGCCATGACAACCCGTGGCGCAAAAGAAGAGATGATGGTATTGATTGCTGACCTGATCGAAGAGGTTCTTAATGATCCTGAAAACGAGCAGGTCATCGCAAGGGTACGCGAGAAAGTAAATGACACGATGAAGGACTATCCTCTGTTTGCTTATTAATTTACTTACGGAATCTGATAAAAATGGCGTGCCAATCCATCTTGACACGCCATTTTCTTTTTTCGATAGACAAGTTCCCTACCTCTTTCTTTTAACCTTATATTCCCCTTTGGCATAGATGATCTTTCCCTCGAAGTCAAGGAAATGATCCGTAGCCATCCATTGCTGCCGGCTTGGAGGAACCGAGGGATTGAGACATTTGATTCCCTTCTGGATCACAATGCTCCCCTTGCGCTTCTCAATATGAAAGCCAGAGCCAAGGAGAGCGACCGTCCCATGCAGTGTGTCTATCTTCCATAGTTCCTGTCCATCGGTCATATATTCACCTGCTAAGTCGCCCTTGTCCACTACAATAAACAGATTCTGCGCCCGCGGACTGGTAAAGAAAGCTACAATACGTTCATATCCCTCTGGAGCCAGTCTCACCTGGAGGTTCGTATTGGAAAAGACATCGATCTTATATAACCTTTCCTGAAAGGTATAATACAGGCAATGCCGCCTGTTATCCGTATAACGAGCCACTTCCCTCGCCCCTTGGGGAAGCGACGCTACCGCAGCAGCCACGCGATTAGCAACGGGCGTCTGTGCCAACAGGCTCGAAGTCATTAGCAGCAAGACAACAATCCATACATATTTCTTTGATAATCCTGTCATCTACTTTACCGTAATATGGAAACATCCCTGATTCACTTCGTATTTGACATAACAGCGATTGCTCTTCCGCATGTCGTTTAATACCTCGCTCAGCACCCATTTCAAGGTGTCGTTCCTCACAGGGCGGCGTTTCTGACCATTCGGGTCCTCCACAGTCTTATACCGATTGTAACAGACATCGAAGGTCGTACCGTACAGATGGCAACTGTTCTGGGTGGCATTCCCATTATGCCCTCGGAGCTTCGCCACATCAGCCTTGCTCCTCATGACACTCGTTATGATAATCTTATGAAGAGGAATCCCCTTGATCTGCAGGCTATCAAAAAAGGTACGACCAATATCCTGAAGCAAGACGGAAGCCTTCGGGACTAAGTAGGGGATGCTGCTATGCAACCGGTCGACATAAAAATAAGGATTGCTCCCCACATAGACCAGTTCCGACTTCCTGTTCTCAGCTTCCAAGCGATCCTTGACAGGCTTGACTCCCCACTTCTCTGCTGCAGTCAACTGCACATCGTTCTGATCGGGAAAAGCATCTGAAAAGCGCGGAACACTATAGATCCTGTTCTTGACCAACGAGCCATCCGCCTTGAAAAAGCGAGAGGCCATGAACATGGAATCTCTATGTACCGTGTCTTGCGATGCTCCAGGAGCAGCCATCGTCTGATTTTCCTGCCGCGCCTGCCCATCTCCTTCCGTAACCTTCGCCACAAGAGTGTCCTTCCGTGAGATAGACGTATCCGCATCCCCACCTCGCTCACTAACGGGTTTGGCGATGGAAGGAAATATGAGCCTGACGATTGCCAACAGGAACACCACTGCAGCAAAGCCCTGTAGAAATCTATTCTTAGTAATTCTCATCAAAACAATTCTCCGTTTTCAACATGCAAAGATAAGATATATTGCACAAATATACAATACCTATCATTTTATTTCGCACAAATTTACTCACTTCATATTAATCTAACAAATAATTGCCAAGATTTCTTCATGAGGACAATGCAACTTGTTCTCTTTTCAATGATAATGACTCCGGGTAGGCTTCTCGTTGCAGGTTAGCACCTTCCTTAACATAGGATGGCATTCTCCCTAACTTGCGTACGACTTCGATCTCTTTCTCTTTTTCCTTGCCCGTCGTCCCCTATTCTTTTCTCTCTCTTACTCACCTGCTGGCACAATACCTCCAGCAGGTCAACCCTTGTCCACTTCCGTGCATCGGGTCCCACGGAGAGACGGTAACAAGTCGCACAAGGGAATCGTCAGACATGAGTCCATTAACTTCAGACAAAGGGCGAAGATGGAATCCATTAAACCGTGCAAATTCTTTACATTCCAAAGCAGAATGGATTGAATGTGAAATGAAAAGGAATGCATTTGCCAATGAATGAGGATTCGTCCATCAATGAATCTAAATTCAAGGCAAAATGAATCTAAACCCAATGCAAATTCAATATTCGTGCGCGTACATTATATCCGCGCGCGTATAAATAGAGATAAATATAAAGATAAAGAAAAAAAGAGTCGACGCCGTCGACTCGAAAAAAAGTCCGACGACGTCGTCGCCGATTTAGTTTTTAATTTTTGTTTTCTTTCTTTTTTACGACAAAGCAGTCGTGGCAGGGTCAGCTGTGGGAATGCGAGCAAGGACAACAAAAGATAATTGTGAGTAAGGAAGGACAGGGGCGCGAGTAGCCTGGCTGCTAAAGGTCATCTCCTGCCTTGCAAAAGATCATCAATCAGAAGGCAAAAGGTCATCGATCAGAAGGCGAAAGATCATCAATCAGAAGACAAAAGGTCACCTCCTGTCTCCCCACTGGGCATAAGCCGTGAAGCAGCATCTTTGATAAGGCTAAAAGCCTCGCAAGGACAAATATTTCAAGAAGGAGCGGAAGAAAAGATAATTTATTTGCGCGTTTCATGATTTTATTGTAAATTTGCAACCAAAACAAGAGGTATTCATACATTGATTGAGAAGCATATTGTTTTAGAAGACATTGACCCCGTAGTATTCTATGGCGTAAATAACGGTCATCTTCAAATGATTAAATCTTTGTTTCCCAAACTGCGGATTGTGGCAAGAGACAATGTCATTCGTGTTTTGGGAGACGAAGAGGAAATGTGCAAGTTTGAAGAAAACATTGAGACCATGCGGAAGCACGTCCTGAAGTTCAACTCCATTTCGGAAGAAGACATCCTCGACATCATCAAGGGTAAGAAAACGAAGGAAGAAGGGACCAAGGGCGTGGTAGTGTACAGCATCTCAGGTCGTCCGATCAAGGGGCGTTCCGAAAACCAGCAGAAGTTGATTGATGCCTTCGAGAAAAGTGACATGATCTTTGCTGTGGGTCCAGCAGGGACAGGGAAGACCTACCTCAGCATAGCCCTTGCCGTAAAGGCGTTGAAAGAAAAGACCGCCAAGAAGATCATACTGAGCCGTCCGGCCGTCGAGGCAGGTGAGAAATTAGGATTCCTCCCCGGGGACATGAAGGACAAGATCGACCCCTATTTGCAACCGCTCTACGATGCCTTAGAGGACATGATACCAGCCACGAAGCTCCAGGACATGATGGAAAAGCACACGATTCAGATTGCCCCCCTTGCCTTTATGAGAGGAAGGACACTGAGCGATGCCGTCGTGATCCTCGACGAGGCGCAGAACACCACGACAGCACAGATCCGGATGTTCCTCACCCGCATGGGATGGAACACCAAGATGATCATCACTGGAGACATGACACAGATCGACCTACCGCACGACCAGAAGAGTGGCCTACGCGAAGCCTTGGCTATCTTAGGCGATATCGAGGGCATCTCTGTCATCAAATTAGGGCAGAAGGACATCGTCCGGCACAAGCTTGTCACCCGCATTGTCAACGCTTACGATGCTTATGACAAGAAACGGAAGGACGAGTTGGAGAAGAAGAAAAAAGAACAGAAGGTTTAAATTTAAAGATTAAATAAACGATGAAAGCTTTAACTCAGACAGATTTCCATTTTGATGGACAGAAAAGTGTTTATCATGGTAAAGTACGTGATGTATACAACATCAACGACGACCTGATGGTCATGGTCGCAACCGACAGAATCTCTGCCTTCGACGTGGTCCTCCCTAAAGGTATTCCTTACAAGGGACAGGTCTTGAACCAGATCGCCGCGAAGTTCTTAGATGCAACAAGCGACATTTGTCCGAATTGGAAGTTGGCTACCCCAGACCCCATGGTCACTGTTGGTCTGAAATGTGAAGGTTTCCGCGTTGAGATGATCATCCGCTCCATCCTGACCGGTTCCGCATGGCGCGCTTACAAGGAAGGTGAGCGTGAGCTTTGCGGCGTGAAGTTGCCTGAAGGAATGCGCGAGAACCAGCGCTTCCCGGAGCCTATCATCACCCCGACAACAAAGGCCGACGAAGGGCATGACATGAATATCTCCCGCGAGGAGATCATCAAGCAGGGTATCGTCAGTGCCGAAGACTATGCCCTCATGGAAGACTATACCAGGAAGCTTTTCAAGCGTGGACAGGAGATCGCTGCCCAGCGGGGCCTGATCCTCGTAGACACGAAATACGAGTTTGGCAAGCGTGACGGCAAGGTATACCTGATCGACGAGATCCACACGCCAGACTCCAGCCGCTATTTCTATGCAGATGGCTATGAGGAAAAATTCGAGAAGGGAGAGCCGCAGAAGCAACTGTCCAAGGAATTTGTCCGCCAATGGCTCATCGAGCACGACTTCATGAACCGCCCGGGCGACGTGATGCCAGAGATCACCGACGAATACGCCGAGAGCGTCAGCAATCGGTACATCGAGCTCTACGAGCATATTACAGGCGAGAAGTTTGACAAGACCGCAGAGGAAGGTGACATCGCTGCCCGAATCGAAAGGAATGTAAGCAACTACCTGGCTTCCAGGAAATAAGAAACCAACCGTTGATCCCATCGTAACCGATTATGTATCAGCAGGAAAAGATCAAGCCTTACGACGGACAAGGCGACAAGGGGAAACTGGTAGAGGCGATGTTCGACAACATCGCTCCTACCTATGACACTTTGAACCACCGCCTGTCGTGGGACATCGATAAAGGTTGGAGGAAGCGTGCCATCCGGCAGCTCCTACCCTTCCATCCCCAGACCCTATTGGATGTGGCAACGGGGACAGGTGACTTCGCGATCCTTTCCGCCCGACTGCTGCATCCCCAAAAGTTAGTGGGAGCAGACATCTCGGAAGGGATGATGGGAATCGGACGAGAGAAAGTCAGGAAAGAAGGATTGGAAGGCGTGATCTCCTTCCAGAAAGAAGACTGCATGAAGATGACCTTCGATGACAACACTTTCGATGCGGTCACGGCAGCCTTCGGCATCCGTAATTTCCAGGACCTCGACCAAGGACTGAAGGAAATATGCCGCGTCCTGAAGAAAGGCGGGCACCTGAGCATCGTGGAGCTGACAGAACCTGTACGCTTCCCCATGCGACAGTTGTTCCGCATCTACTCGCATACCGTCCTGCCCCTCTATGGCAGGATGATCTCCAAGGACAGAAGCGCATACCAGTACCTGACCGCTACCATTGAGGCCTTCCCACAAGGGGAGAAGATGATGGAAATCCTTGAGAAAGCAGGCTTCTCCAAGATGAGTTTTAAGCGACTCACATTCGGGATCTGCACCATGTACATGGCTGAGAAATGAGAATCAGGCAAATATAATATATTGAACTATGGACAAATATGGATTAATCGGATACCCTTTGGGGCATTCATTTTCAATCAGCTACTTCAACGAGAAGTTCGCCAATGAAGGGATTGACGCAAAGTACATCAACTTTGATATTCCCGACATCAAAGACCTGACTGAGATTCTCGACTCAAATCCTGAGTTAAAGGGACTGAATGTCACCATCCCTTACAAGCAACAGGTATTGGGATACCTCGACTACATCAGTCCTGAAGCCCGCTCCATCGGTGCAGTGAACGTGATCCGGGTGGTGCACAAGGGGAAGAAAGTCTTTCTCCGCGGCTACAACAGTGATGTCATCGGATTCACCAAGAGTATTGAACCTTTACTTGAACCGAGTCACAAGAAAGCACTGATCTTAGGGACTGGAGGGGCATCTAAAGCCATTAACTATGGACTGAAGTCGTTAGGCTTAGAGACTTTGTTTGTCAGTCGTTACGAGCGTCCCAACACCATCCAGTATCAATCGATCACTCCGGAGATGGTGCATGAATACCAGGTGATCGTCAATTGCACCCCAGTAGGCATGTATCCCCATGCCGACGAGTGCCCCGAGCTACCCTATGATGCCATGGATAGCCATAACCTGCTCTACGACCTGATCTACAACCCCGACGAGACCTTGTTCATGAAGAAGGGGATCGAGCACGGTGCCACGGTCAAGAATGGCTTAGAGATGTTGCTGCTACAAGCATTCGCCAGTTGGGAGTTTTGGAATGGAAAGGAGCAATCCTAATCCCTTTTTATGATTTGTATTTTCATTTACGGAAGATGAATAATAGATATATGATGCGCGGTGTCTCAGCCGCCAAAGAAGACGTGCACAACGCCATTAAGAATATAGACAAAGGTATTTTCCCACAGGCTTTCTGCAAGATTATCCCGGATGTCCTCGGAGGGGATCCGGAATACTGTAACATCATGCACGCAGACGGTGCAGGGACCAAGTCGTCATTAGCCTACATGTACTGGAAGGAAACGGGCGACCTAAGCGTGTGGAAAGGCATCGCGCAAGATGCTATTGTCATGAACACCGACGACCTGCTCTGCGTGGGAGCCGTGGACAATATCCTTGTGTCCAGTACGATCGGGAGAAACAAGATGCTTGTCCCTGGGGAAGTGATCTCTGCTATCATCAATGGAACGGACGAGCTGCTCGCCGACCTAAGGAAGATGGGCATCGGCATTTGGCCAACAGGTGGAGAGACCGCAGACGTGGGCGACCTGGTCCGCACGATCATTGTCGACTCCACGGTCACCTGCCGCATGAAGCGCAAGGATGTCATCGACAATGCCCATATCCAACCGGGAGACGTGATTGTCGGACTATCCTCTACGGGACAAGCTACCTACGAGAACCGGTATAACGGCGGCATGGGAAGCAACGGGCTGACCAGCGCACGGCATGACGTGTTTGCCAAGTACCTCAAGGAGAAATACCCAGAGAGCTACGACCATGCCGTGCCAGAGGAACTGGTCTATTCAGGGAAATACAAGCTGACTGATCCCATCGAGGGCGCTCCGGTCAACGCAGGACAATTAGTACTCTCCCCCACCCGCACCTATGCCCCAGTGATCAAGAAGCTCTTGGATGAGCTGCGGCCAGAGATCCACGGGATGGTACACTGCACAGGTGGCGCACAGACCAAGGTACTGCATTTCGTGGGAGACAACTGCAGAGTAGTGAAGGACAACATGTTCCCCGTACCGCCTTTGTTCCGCGCCATCCACGACTGTAGTGGGACCGACTGGAAGGAAATGTACCAAGTCTTCAACATGGGACACCGCATGGAGATCTATGTACGTCCGGAAATCGCAGAACAAGTGATTGCCATCAGCAAGTCCTTCAACATTGACGCACAGGTGGTAGGGCATATCGAGGAAGGCAAGCGTTCGCTGACCATCAGATCAGAATTTGGAGAATTCAACTATTAATTATGGCTGAAAATAACATATTAGAGAAATTAGACGGCCTGGAGAGCAGGTATGAGGAAGTGTCAACGCTGATCACCGACCCGGAGGTCATCGCCGACCAAGCCCGGTATGTCAAGCTCACCAAGGAATATAAGGACTTAGGCGACATCATGGATGCCCGCAAGCGATACGTAGCTTGCTTAGAAGGGATCAAGGAGGCGAAGGATATCCTTGTCAATGAGAACGACCCCGACATGAAGGAAATGGCACGTGAGGAACTGGCTGAGAACGAGGAACTCCAGCCGAAGTTAGAGGAGGAGATCAAGATCCTGCTCGTGCCCAAGGACCCAGAGGATGCCAAGAACGTCCAAATGGAAATCCGTGCCGGTGCCGGAGGCGACGAGGCCGCCCTCTTTGCGGGAGACCTGTTCAATATGTACAAGAAATATTGTGAGTCGAAAGGATGGTCATTGTCCGTGACCAGCGAGTCGGACGGAGCCGTTGGTGGATTCAAGGAAATCGACTTCGCGGTCAGTGGGACTGATGTCTATGGTACCCTGAAATACGAGTCTGGTGTCCATCGCGTCCAGCGAGTCCCCGCCACAGAAACCCAAGGCCGCATGCACACTTCTGCCGCCACAGTGGCTGTGTTGCCAGAGGCAGACAAGTTTGAAGTGCACATCAATGAGGGCGACATTAAATGGGACACCTTTCGAAGCTCAGGTGCCGGTGGACAGAACGTCAACAAGGTCAGTTCAGGCGTGCGTCTTCGCTATCCTTGGAAGAACCCTTACACAAATGAGGTAGAGGAAATCCTCATCGAATGTACGGAGACACGCGACCAGCCGAAGAACAAGGAACGTGCATTGAGCAGGCTGTACACCTTCATCTACGACAAGGAACATACCAAGTATGTCAATGACATCGCATCCCGCAGGAAGAGCTTGGTCTCCACGGGCGACCGTTCTGCCAAGATCCGAACCTATAACTTCCCGCAGGGACGGGTCACCGACCACCGTATCGGCTATACCACACACGATCTTCAGGGCTTCCTCAACGGCAACATCCAAGACATGATCGATGCCCTGACCGTCGCTGAGAATGCTGAAAAGATGAAGGAATCAGAACTTTAGGGATCACATTAAAACGAAATTGACATGACAAGAGAAGAATTGACAAGTCAGATCTTCGCCAAGAAGAGCTTTCTCTGCGTTGGTCTTGACACGGACATACAGAAGGTACCGGCATCTTTGCTCAAGGAAGAGGACCCGATCTTCACTTTCAATAAGGCCATTATCGACGCCACTGCACCCTACTGCGTTGCCTACAAGCCCAACTTGGCTTTCTATGAGGCATTCGGCATCAAGGGAATGGTGGCTTTCGAGAAGACCATTCACTACCTGAAGGAAAAGTATCCCCAACATTTCATCATAGCTGATGCCAAGCGTGGGGACATCGGGAACACATCAG
This sequence comes from uncultured Prevotella sp., assembly GCA_900316015.1. Taxonomy (GTDB): domain Bacteria; phylum Bacteroidota; class Bacteroidia; order Bacteroidales; family Bacteroidaceae; genus Prevotella. The sequence goes on from ONBG01000003.1 coordinate 13,990, forward strand.
CGATGTATGCCCGCACGTTCTTCGAGGAATACGACTTGGATGCCTTGACCGTTGCTCCCTACATGGGTGAGGACAGTGTCAAGCCCTTCCTGGAGTACCCAGGCAAATGGGTGATCCTACTTGCCCTGACCAGCAACAAGGGATCGCACGACTTCCAGTTGACTGAAGACGCACAGGGCGAGCGCTTGTTTGAGAAAGTACTGAAGAAATCGCAGGAATGGGGAAGCACGGACAACATGATGTACGTCGTGGGTGCCACCCAAGGCGAGATGTTCAAAAAGATCCGTAAGTGCGCCCCACATCATTTCCTGTTAGTACCCGGAGTGGGCGCACAAGGCGGAAGCCTGCAGGAAGTTTGCAAATACGGCATGATTGCCGACTGTGGGTTGATCGTCAACAGCAGTCGTGGCATCATCTATGCCAGCCATGAAGATGACTTCGCACAAGCTGCCGCACAAAAGGCAGAGGAACTGCAACGCCAGATGGCTGTGGAACTGGAGCGTTTATAATCCCCCAGCATCCATTCTTGCCGGCAATAGACAAAAGGACACATGAAGGATTCGAAAATCATTAACGATCCGGTATTCGGGTTCATCAAGATACCGGAGGGACTGTTGCTCAACATCGTGAAGCATCCTTTGATGCAACGGTTGGGGCGCATCAGGCAGTTGGGACTGGCCTCTGTCGTCTATCCAGGCGCACAGCACACGAGGTTCCAACATTCCCTCGGTGCCTTTCACCTCATGAGCGAGGCAATCCTTTCCTTGCAGCAGAAAGGCATCTTCATCTTTGACAGCGAGGCAGAAGCCATGCAGGCAGCCATCCTGATGCACGACATCGGGCATGGTCCTTTTTCCCATGTCTTAGAGAACACCCTCATCCACGGGATTACCCACGAGGAGATATCCTTGCTGATGATGGAACAGATCAACCGGGAGATGAACGGATCACTGAACCTCGCCATGAAGATTTTCAAGGACGAATACCCCAAAAGGTTCCTTCACCAACTCATCAGCAGCCAGTTGGACATGGACCGTCTCGACTACCTAAGAAGAGACAGCTTTTTCACAGGTGTCACGGAAGGGAATATCGGGTCAGCACGCATCATCAAGATGCTGAATGTCGTGGATGACAACCTCGTCGTGGAATCCAAGGGCATCTATTCCATAGAGAACTACTTGACCTCCCGTCGTCTGATGTACTGGCAGGTATACCTCCACAAGACAACGGTAGCCTACGAGAAAGTACTGGTCAACGTGCTCAACCGTGCCAAGATGTTAGCAAGACAAGGAAAGGAAATCTTTGCCACCCCACCCTTGCATTATTTCCTCTATCATGACACGGATGCATTTTCCTTCCATGAGAATCCGGAAGCCCTCCAAAACTATGAGCTGTTAGACGATAATGACATATGGAGCAGTGTCAAGGTGTGGATGGGGAATGAAGACAAGATCCTTTCTACTTTGGCCAGAGACCTGGTCGAGAGAAATATTTTCAAGGTAGAAGTCAGGGAAGAACCCATCAGAACGGAAGAGGTAGAAGAGATCCTTCAACGGCTTGCACGGCAATATCAGGTATCAACTGAAGACGCACGCTATCTGATGAGCGTGAACACCATCCAAAAAGACATGTATGACGTTCATGATGACCATATCTCTATTCTTTACAAAGATGGGACCATCAAAGACATCGCAGAAGCCTCTGAACTCCTGAATGTATCCTTATTATCCAAAAAAATTCGCAAATATTACATCTGTTATCAACGTAAATGAATATAATTTGCTATATTTGCAAAATTAAATCAATCAGATTGGTATAAAATGGAGTTTACCGCGAAACAAATTGCCCAGTTCATTCAGGGCAGAGTAGAAGGTGACGAGAACGCCACCGTCCACACATTTGCTAAAATAGAAGAAGGGGTTCCGGGAGCCATCTCTTTCCTCTCGAACCCGAAATATACCCATTATATTTACAATACGGAGTCGAGTATTGTCCTCGTGGATGAGCGCGTGGAATTGGAGCATCCAGTCAAGGCAACATTGATCCGGGTAAAGGATGCCTATGAGAGCGTTGCCAAGTTGCTGCAACTCTATGAGTCGTCCAAGCCAAAGAAAACGGGTATTGATCCCTTAGCTTTCATCTCACCGTCTGCCCAGATCGGAAAGGACTGCTATATCGGTGCCTTTGCCTATATCGGTGACCATGTAGTGATTGGGGAGGGCACTCAAGTCTATCCCCATACGACCATCTATGACGGAGCAAAGATTGGGAACGGCTGCCTGATCTACCCCAACGTCTCCATCTACCACGATTGTCACATTGGCAACTATGTCACGATCCATTCCGGGGCTATCATCGGCGCTGACGGCTTCGGGTTTGCACCATCCCCAGAAGGCTATGACAAGATTCCGCAGATCGGCATCGTCACCATCGAGGATCACGTAGAGATTGGTGCCAATACTTGCATCGACCGTTCCACGATGGGCAGTACCTATATCCGCAAAGGAGTGAAATTAGATAATCTTATCCAGGTGGCCCACAATGTTGAGATCGGCGAGAATACCGTCATGGCAGCCCAAGGCGGCATCGCCGGGAGCACCAAGATCGGCTCATGGTGCATGTTTGGCGGACAGGTAGGAACGGCTGGGCATATCAAGGTGGCTGATAAGACGCACGTGGGTGCACAAGCAGGCATCGCAGGAGCAGTCAGGAAGCCGGGTACCACCATCATTGGATCCCCCGCATGGGATGCCAAGGGATTCATGAAGTCGGCGGCGGTCTTCCGGCATTTAGACGAAATGTACAAAACCGTCAGCGAATTGAAAAAGGAAATAGAAATTCTTAAGCAGAAATAAGCATATATGTCGAAGCAAAAGACTTTAAAAGGCAGTTTCTCTCTCTTTGGGAAGGGATTGCATACAGGATTGAGCCTTACGGTTACGTTCAATCCGGCTCCAGAGAATACAGGATTAAGGATACAGCGCATCGATTTAGAAGACCAACCCATCATCACTGCCATCGCCGAACATGTCGTCGAGACCCAGCGCGGTACGGTATTGGCAGAGAATGACGTCAGGGTATCAACTGTAGAACATGGAATGGCTGCGCTCTATGCAATGGGGGTAGACAACTGCCTGATACAGGTGAATGGCCCGGAGTTCCCGATCTTGGACGGCTCCGCAGAAATGTACGTGCAGAAAATACAAGAGGTGGGACTCGTTGAGCAAAATGCCCAGAAAGACTATTATATCATCCGGCATAAGATTGAAGTGAAGGATGACACCGGTTCGTGCATCACCATCCTTCCTGACGATGAATTCAGCCTGACCGCGATGTGCTCCTTCGACTCTAAATTCATCAACAGTCAGTTTGCCTCTTTGGACAAGATGGAAGACTTCCCCACTGAGATCGCTCCTGCTCGCACCTTTGTCTTTGTCCGCGATATCGAGCCTCTGTTACAAGCCAACCTGATCAAAGGTGGTGACTTGGACAATGCCATCGTCATTTATGAACGGGAGACCTCACAGGAATTGCTGGACCAGTTGGCCGACCAGCTGAAAGTCCCACACATGGATGCCAAGAAATTAGGATATATCCAACATAAGCCATTGGTTTGGGAGAATGAATGCACCCGCCATAAGCTATTAGATATCATTGGGGATATGGCATTGATCGGCAAACCGATCAAGGGTCGTATCATTGCAACCCGACCTGGGCACACCATTAACAATAAGTTCGCGCGCCTGATGCGAAGGGAGATCCGCAAGCATGCCGTACAGGCACCTGTCTATAATCCTAATGAGGAACCCATCATGGACAATAACCGTATCCGTGAACTGCTTCCTCACCGCTATCCCATGCAATTAGTAGACAAAGTCATAGCCTTGGGCCCAACCAGTATCGTGGGAGTGAAAAACGTCACTGCCAATGAACCCTTTTTCCAAGGACACTTCCCACAAGAGCCCGTGATGCCAGGAGTACTCCAAATCGAGGCGATGTCACAATGTGGCGGATTGCTCGTCCTCAACCAATTGGAAGAACCGGAACGCTGGTCAACCTATTTCCTTGCTATCGATGGAGTGAAATTCAAGAGAAAGGTCGTCCCCGGTGACACCCTACTCTTCCGAGTAGAACTGCTCCATCCCGTCCGCCATGGAATCAGTTCCATGAAAGGCTATATCTTCGTAGGTGATCAGGTAGTCTCTGAAGCCACCTTCACAGCACAAATCGTAAAGAATAAGTAAGCGTATGAATCAGATAAGTCCAATGGCTTTTGTCCATCCTGAGGCAAAGCTCGGAGATCATAACATCATCGGTCCATTTTGCTATATCGACCGCAATACAGTCATGGGCGACAACAATGTCCTCCAGAACAGTGTTACCATTAATTACGGAGCACGCATTGGCAGCCATAATGAATTCTTTCCGGGTGCCAGCATCGCGACAAAACCCCAGGACCTAAAATTCAAAGGGGAAGATACCATCTGTGAGATCGGGGATTACAATAGCATCCGCGAGAATGTCACAATCAGCCGGGGCACGGCTTCCAAGGGGACAACCCAAGTGGGAAGCTACAATTTGCTGATGGAAAACATGCACATCGCGCACGACTGCTTCTTTGGAAGCCACATGATCATCGGGAACTCCACCAAATTTGCAGGAGAGGTAACCGTTGATGACTACGCGATTATCAGTGCTACTGTTCTCTGCCACCAATTCTGTCACGTGGGGGGCTATGTGATGATCCAGGGAGGAAGTCGCTTTAGCCAGGATATCCCACCCTATATCATTGCGGGAAAGGAACCGATCCGGTACGCTGGTGTCAACATCGTAGGTCTCCGGCGCCATGGGTTCAGCAATGAACTGATAGAATTGATCCATAACGCTTACCGACTGCTCTACTCAAAAGGAGTACTTGCAGAAGGCATTCAAGAGATCAAGAATAACTTACAGATTACCAAAGAGATACAATATATCATCGACTTTGTATCTTCGTCTAAGAGGGGCATCATCAGATAAGATGCCCCCTATCCTATTATACAAGATAAGTTGAATACTTTACTCGTTGTCATCGGTCCGACGGGTGTCGGCAAGACAGAACTTTGCCTGACCCTTGCCCAGCATTTCCTCATCCCCATTATCAATGCCGATTCCCGACAAATCTTTAAGGAATTGCCCATTGGAACTGCGGCACCTACCGCCGAACAACAACAGCGAGTCAAGCATTTCTTTGTAGGAAACCATCCTATTCAGGACTATTATAGTGCCTCCATGTACGAGGAAGACGTGCTCACCCTTCTTGACCGTCTTTTTCAGGAACACCCTATAGCCCTCCTTTCCGGAGGCAGCATGATGTATATTGATGCCGTCTGCAAGGGCATCGATGATATTCCTACCGTTGACGAGAGAACACGAGCCAAGATGAAGGAACGCTTGGCACAAGAAGGGTTACCCGCACTCGTGCAAGAGCTCCAACGACTGGATCCAGAATATTGGGAAATCGTCGACAAGAACAATCCAAGACGTGTCGTTCATGCCCTGGAAATATGCCATATGACCGGCAAGACCTACACATCTTTCCGCACGAACAGCACTAAGAAGCGTCCCTTCCGAATCATTAAGATCGGACTGAACCGCCCCAGGGAGGAACTCTACGAAAGAATCAATGCCAGGGTATTGAAGATGATGAGTTGCGGGATGGAAGAAGAAGCCAGGAAAGTATATCCATACAAGGGGCTGAACGCCTTGAACACAGTCGGTTATAAAGAACTGTTCGACTACTTTGATGGAAAAATAACACGAGAGGAAGCCATCTATAAAATACAATCCAATACGAGGAGATATTGCAGGAAACAACTCACCTGGTTCAAGAAAGACAATCAAGTAAGATGGTTCCACCCTGACAATATTGAAGAAATCATAAATTACATCGCGGATTCGATTTAGATAGGGTCAAAATTATTATCTTTGCAACATAATTTGTTCTAACTATGATTAAAAGATTTTTCAGTTGGTGCTGGCTAAAGACCAAGGCTTTTTGGCCATGGTATAAGAGTCTGTACAAAGGAAAAGCATGGTATACGAAGACACTGGTTGCCATCGTCTCATGCATCGTTGCGTTTTTCCTCTATTTAGGAGCCGTTGACATCAACTTCCTGTGGCTTTTCGGGAAAAGTCCAGGATATTTCTCTGGCATCATGGATCCACAGACAAGTGAGGCATCAGAAATCTATAGTGCCGACGGGGTGCTGATTGGCAAATACTTCAATGAGAACAGGACTCCTGTCAAATACGAAGAAGTTGCGCCAGCATTCTGGAAAGCCCTCGTGGACACGGAAGATGAGCGATATTACAAACGTCCACGTGGCTTTGTCGTCGACCCGATCGGTCTTTTCGCAGCAGCCAAGGATGCACTTCTCCACCATGATGCACGAGGGGCATCGACCATTACCCAGCAATTGGCAAAGAACATGTTCCGCGTCCGTACGCAGTATTCCACTGGCTTGTTAGGCAAGATCCCCGGACTGCGCATCATCATCATGAAGAGCAAGGAATGGATCATTGGTACAAAACTGGAGACTGTCTTCGACAAGAAGGAGATTATTACGATGTATGCGAATACCGTTGACTTTGGTTCTAATGCCTATGGCGTCAAGACAGCGGCAAAGACTTATTTCAATACAGAGCCTAAGAATCTGACTACCGATCAAGCTGCTGTCTTGGTGGGCATGCTCAAGGCTACTACCATGTACAATCCCCGTACCAATCCTCAAAACAGTATGCGACGCCGGAACGTCGTCCTGAGCAATATGGTTACGCATGGAGACTTGACGGAAGAAGATTATAAGAACTACAGTCAGTTACCCATCAAACTGAGCTATAACGTAGAGACCAACTACGACGGCCAGGCTAAATATTTCCGTGAAGCCGTGGCAGACTACCTAAAAGACTGGTGCCATGACAATGGATACGACCTCTATAGCAGTGGACTGAAGATCTATACAACGATCGACACCCGCATGCAGAAATATGCTGAGCAAGCGGCTATCAAGCAAATGAAGGTGGTACAACGCAATTTCAAGAACCATTGGGGAAACAATGACCCCTGGATCGACGAAAATGGTCAGGTGATCCCCAACTTCATTGAAGGCATTGCCCAACGCCAGCCTTTCTACAAGGCCTTGCTTGCCAAATACCCCAACGATCCGGATTCCATCAATTATTATTTGAACCTGCCCCACAAGGTGAAACTTTTCGACTATGAGAAGGGAACCATTGAGAAGGAAATGTCGTCGATGGACTCTATCCGGTACATGGTTCACTTCATGCACTGCGCCATGATTGCCATGGAACCCCAAACGGGTTATGTCAAGGCTTGGGTGGGAGACATTGACTTCAATACATGGAAATATGACAAGGTGACTGCAGAACGCCAGCCGGGCTCTACCTTCAAGCTCTTTGTCTATACGGAAGCGATGAACCAAGGACTCACCCCATGTGACAAACGGCGTGATGAGTTTATTTCCATGCAGGTGTATGACAAAAAAAAGAAGGAGATGGTTACTTGGCAGCCCTCCAATGCCAATGGTTCCTTCTCAGGAGACTCCATGGCACTAAAGACAGCCTTCGCACGAAGTATCAACTCCGTTGCAGTAAGACTTGGTCAAGAAATGGGAATCAAGCGAATCATAGAGACCGCTCAGAAAATGGGAATCAAGAGTCCATTGGATGACGAGCCGTCCTTAGCCTTAGGGTCGAGCGATGTCAATCTTCTTGAACTGGCTAATGCCTATTGTGTTATAGCTGACAACGGAAAACATCATGACCCCGTCCTCGTCACCAAGATCTTGGACAAAGACGGGAATGAGGTCTATACCGGTCCGTCTAATGACGAACAAGTCATTCCTTACAAGAGTGCTTTCCTCATGCAGCAATTGCTCCAAGGCGGTATGCGAGAACCCGGAGGCACTTCACAAAGCCTTTGGGGATATGTCGGCAACTTCCGGGATACAGAGTTCGGTGGTAAGACTGGAACCTCTAATAACCACTCTGATGCATGGTTCATGGGCGTAAGCCCGAAATTAGTAGTTGGTGCCTGGGTAGGTGGTGAATACCGTTGCATCCACTTCCGAACCGGAGCCTTAGGACAAGGAAGCCGAACGGCATTGCCTATCGTGGGATATTTCCTACAGTCTGTATTCAATGACCCCGCGTTCAAGCAATATCACGCTAAGTTCGATAAACCCCATGATGATGGTATCACCAGGGACATGTACACTTGCGCAAGCTATATGCCTAAGGTTCACCGTGATACTATTGCCACTCGCGACAGTACCCAGAACACAGAGAATGAGGGCATTGAGTTCGATGAGAACGGAGTACCCATTGTCAAACGCTCTGATTTGGAAGTAAAGGACAAGAACGACCCGAACGCCCCCAAGACAGAGAAAAAACATGCACGACCACAAGAACAGCAAGTCAACTTGGACGACCTGTAATAAAACATGGAAGAAAGAAAAAGTGATCAGATAGACTTAGACAATCCAGAATTGCAGAATGCAATCCAGATTATCCAATTTACCCGCCGCTCGCTTTTCCTCACAGGAAAAGCAGGGACGGGTAAATCGACTTTTCTCCGCTATATTGCGTCGCACACGAGGAAAAAGAACATCATCCTCGCTCCCACCGGTATCGCAGCCATCAATGCGGGAGGGTCTACCCTGCATAGCTTTTTCAAACTCCCCTTCCATCCACTTCTGCCGAACGATAGTAGGTACAGCCCTAAAAATATCCGTGGTACCCTGAGATATAATGGGGAAAAATGCAAATTGCTACGGGAAGTGGAATTGATTATCATCGATGAGATCAGTATGGTGCGAGCTGATATCATCGACTTCATTGATAAGGTCCTACGGATATACAACCGTAACATGCGAGAGCCCTTCGGTGGAAAACAGCTTCTGTTGGTAGGAGATATCTACCAGCTCGAGCCTGTTTTGAAAGAAGAAGACCGTCAGTTACTGCGACCGTTTTATCCATCCGGCTTCTTTTTCGATGCCAGAGTGTTCAGGGAGATGCAGTTGGTTTCCATCGAATTGAAGAAAGTGTACCGCCAGAATGACCCAGTCTTTATCCATATCTTAGACCATATCCGTACTACTCAGTTGAATCCTAACGACCTGACATTACTCAACCAGCGCGTGCATGCCGATATCTCCGATGATGAGTCGCAACTCGCGATCACCTTGTCTACGAGAAGGGATACTGTCGACTATATCAATGAACAACATTTGAAAGAATTGCCAGGAGAACCCACTGTATTTCAAGGAACTATCCAAGGAGAGTTTCCAGAGAGCAGTCTCCCTACTCCCATGGAATTAGAGGTGAAGACAGGCGCGCAAGTACTTTTCATCAAGAACGACAAAGATCACCGTTGGGTAAATGGAACCTTAGGAACGATCATCGGCATCTCAGATGACAGCAGTGCGGAAACCATCTATGTGAGGACCGAAGATGGGATGGACTATGATGTACAACGCGAGATTTGGAGCAACACCAAGTACACCTTCAATGAGAAAGAACAGAAAATAGAAGAAGAGGAAATCGGGACTTACCAACAGTTCCCCTTACGGTTAGCATGGGCCATCACTGTCCATAAGAGTCAAGGACTGACTTTCAGGCATGTGAAGATCGATTTTACAGGAGGAGTGTTTGCCGGTGGTCAAACGTATGTGGCTCTATCACGTTGCACCTCACTTCAAGGGATCAGCTTGAATGCCCCAATCCGCATGGATGAGGTCTTCGTCCGTCCTGAAGTCACTCATTTCGCACAGGGCTACAACAATATTGATCTCATCAGCAAGGCCTTACAACAAGGGAAGGCAGACAAACAATATTTTGATACGGTAAAAGCTTTCGAGCGTGGCGACATGCAAGCCGCCCTTGACAATTTCTTCCTCGCCATACACAGTCGCTATGACATTGAGAAGCCAGCCGTGAAGCGCCTGATCCGGAAAAAGCTAAACATCATCAATGAACTCAAGGAAAAGAACCGTCAGTTGCAGGAGGAAATGAAGGAGAAGGAAAAATTCCTCAAGAAACTGGCGGTTGAATATACAGTGATGGGGCGCGACTGCGAGAAAGAAGGGATGCCATCGGCTGCCATACGCAACTATGAGAAGGCAATAGAACTATGTCCTGACATCCCCGAGGCAAAGCGCCGCCTGAAAAAACTCAAGAAGAAAGGATCGAACTAATGGTGCTCTGGCACAATCGCGAGATAGACTAAATCATCCGAGCTTTTATTTTCCATGTAATGGCTATGGTTCATCGGACAATAATGCACCTGTCCTGCCGAACAAGTCTCAATCGTATCATCATAATGAAAAGTAGCCGTACCGCTGATCACATATACGATCTCACAATTCCCTTGATGGGTATGGAGCCCGCTCGATGCCCCAGGCTTGAGTACGCTCTTCATGATCTTACACTTGTCGTCGACATAATTACGGGTGTCCAGTTCACCCTTTCCACCTTTAAATCCCTGGATTTTCTGTTCTTCAATCTTATCAAAATCAATGATCATAATGCTTGTTTGTTATTGTTTAGACTGTTTGCAAAGATACTGCAAACCGAGAGAAATACAAAATAAAACTTGTTTTATTTTTATTTCCGAGGTGAAGCGTAGCTTATAAAAAGATACTGCAAACCGAGAGAAATACAAAATAAAACTTGTTTTATTTTTATTTCCGAGGTGAAGCGTAGCTTATGAAAAGATACTGCAAACCGAGAGAAATACAAAATAAAACTTGTTTTATTTTTATTTCCGATCTTTTCCTTACCTTTGCATTCAAACAGACAAAATACACATTATAAATGAGAAGACACCGTGATAATTATATTTTCCTAACAACAGCACCGATCGGAAAAGTCATTCGAACCATGGCGATTCCGACCATTATCAGCATGCTCGTTACCAGTATCTATAATATTGTGGACACTTGGTATGTGGGGATGCTGAATACTCAGGCAACAGCCGCTGTCGGAATTGTATTCCCGTTCATGTCTGTCATTCAAGCTATAGGCTTCCTTTTCGGTCAAGGATCAGGCACTTATATCTCTCGGAAATTAGGAGCCAAGGACACCAAAAACGCCAGCAGAATGGCTGCCACAGGCTTTTTTAGTGCGCTCGTCCCAGGACTACTTATTGCTATCCTTGGTTTATCCTTCCTTCATCCCTTGAGTATCGTCATGGGTTCCACTCCCACCATCCTCCCTTATACGGAGAAGTACTTAGGAATGGTTCTGCTTGGCACCCCATTTATGGCAGGATCGATGGTGCTTAACAACCAAATGAGATTCCAGGGCAATGCTGCCAATGCCATGTATGGCATGATGACCGGTGCCCTCATGAATGTACTGCTCGTTCCTCTTTTCATGTTCGTCTTTGATTTAGGTATCCTTGGATGCGGTATTGGCACCGTAGTCAGCCAAATTTCCGCTTTCTTTGTCCTTTTGTGGATGTCATATCAGGATGACAATATTCATCTGCACGCCCAGGACATCACCTTGAAATGGACTTACTTCAAAGAGATCATCCGTGGTGGAACCCCTTCATTGACCCGCCAAGGACTTGCCAGCATTGCAACCTTAATGCTGAACGTAGCAGCTGGTGCTTATGGGGATGCGGCTATCGCAGGAATGTCTATCGTCACGAGGATTTCCTTTGTCGTCTTTGCCAGCATTATCGGCATCGGGCAAGGCTTTCAACCCTTATGTGGATTTTGCTTTGGGGCCCGGTTATTCCATCGTGTGCGTGAAGGATTTTTCTACTGCATCAAACTGGGCGTCTGCTTTCTGATTCCCATTGGCATACTTTGTTTCATCTTCGCAGAGGACCTCATTGACATACTCCGGCATGATCCGGAAGTAGTCAGCGTAGGCGCAGCTGCCATCAGATGGCAAGTGATAACCTACCCCTTAGCTGCAGTCATTACCATCGGCAACCAAATGTTGCAAACCAGTGGGCAAAGTTTGTGGGCCAACATAGTGGCATCAGCAAGAAATGGTCTCTTTTTCATCCCACTTATATTGATCCTTCCCTATATCTGGGGACTTGAGGGCGTGGAAATGTGCCAAGCTGTAGCGGATGTCTTTTCCTTTATCCTGACAGTCTATGTGCTTACGCGCTATTTCCGAAAGCTCAAACGACTGGAACGGAAGGAATGAAACCCTATCTCTTGCCAAGAAGGATCCACGCAAGCCAATGCAGTACGATAGGACGAAAAAAGAGACTCCAAATTAATGAAGTCTCTTTTTCTGACCTTTCGTAGGTCCTGCTGACATAGCCTCCTCCGTCTCGTACTTCGGAGTATGCTTGCCTGTCTTAGCCTTCTTCGGCTTTTTGTTTCCTGCTGCTCCCATAATAATTCATTTTTGGAAACGTTGTGCGCAAGTGATTGGCTCAACGTAGAGCGCTTCAGTCTAACAATTTTAATTCGAGTTGCAAAAATAAGCATTTCTATTGGATTAACAAAGGACTCGCCCATTATTTTTTCTTTGAAATAAGATCGATTTCAATACATAGAAATCATACAGCAAGTAATGAATGTCAAGACCCTAAAAACTTTTTTAGCAAATAATAGAGCAAATATTTGCATATTACAAAAAATTGGCTTACCTTTGCACTCGCTAATCGGGAATGAGGCAATTGATCACGACTTCATCTGAGAAAGAGCTTCTATCCATTCAGCATTCGGGGTGTAGCGCAGCCCGGTAGCGCTCCTGGTTTGGGACCAGGCGGTCGCAGGTTCGAATCCTGTCGCCCCGACTATTTTCACAAAGGAATATGAACTCACTGCTTGCAGTGGGTTCTATTTTTTTATAGAGCTTATCTTTGGCGACATAATTTGCTCCCTCTCCCTAAAAGAAAGTAAATAAGTATGATAAAGATGAAAAGGATCATCAGCCTCATTGAACTGGCTATAACGATCATATATATAGCACTCTGTACGAAGATGAGTGGAAGCCTGCCCCATAGCATGTCTTGCACCTCCTACCTGATTCCCCATGAGATCGATTTCTCCATATACATTCTCACCGTGATTGCATTCGTTGCGTCAACCCTCTTCCAAGGCAGTGACAAGAAAAACCGAATCATGGTATGGCTGATGATCATTGGACTCCTTGATGTAGCACTCTCACCACATTATCACACCTCTAATACCTTTCTCCATTACTTTGGTGGAATACTCTGTTGTGTCGCTTCCATTGTTTATGTATCCCACAAGGCACCCAAAATCCTCTTCATTTGGATACCGTGCTTTATCGCATGCTTCATTGATCCCCCCTGCCATTTAATATACCAAGAGTTCACTTGCCTATTAGAAATGGTGTTGCTCAACTTTATAAACGGGTCGAAAATAAGTCCTTGTCCATAATCTCAGTCTTTTCCCTATGCTAAAACCCGACAGCCCTTCGCATCCCTATCAAACAGAGTCCTCTACCACAAAATCAATATAAGCAATCAGAATATGTCACTATTGATCATCTCTCCCCGTAAGAAGCAACTCATCAGCTATCCGCATGCTTTGCTGATCAACGGACAGTTACTTGGAATCATGAAGGGTACTGCGAAAATCAACATTCCTCCAGGTCGGTTTCATGTCACCTTAAGAAGTATGTTCAAATTCATTGAGACCTCAGTGGATGTTGAGATCCCCGAGAGAGAGACCGTAGAGATTGTATATGGGGACAGGGAACGGCTTTGGAATATGTTATTCAATCTCGACCTTGCATTATGGCTTCTGAAACGAATCACCCACTTCGGAGAGCCATGGGATACCTTGTACGAGATCATTAGCAACGGCTTCTTTGCCTTATGGCTTCTGAGAATCTGGATCATCAGGAAGCGATACTTCCAGATGGAAGTTAAGGTCAACAAAAAAAGTCCCCAATAAAGATTGAGGACTTGTTTCTTATCTATCTGTATCGGAAAGCTCCCTCTTCAAGAGAGAGGCACCAATCCACTTACTTCTTAATGATACCTTGCTCCACGAAAATCTTCGTCAAAGCCTGAACGCCACGTTCTACCTGCTCTTCCGTATGCGTAGCCATTAAGGCAAAGCGCACTAACGTATCTGTAGGCGCACATGCTGGAGGAATTACCGGATTGATGAAGACACCCGCATCATAAGCAAGCTTTGTCACAAGGAACGTCTTGTCAATATCATGTACATAGAGAGGGATAATCGGACTCTCTGTGTCACCGATCTCAAAACCTTCCTCACGGAAACGGCGCAAGGCATAATTGGTAACATCCCAAAGATGCTTGATACGCTCAGGCTCCTCTTGAATGATATGAAGAGCTTCCATTGCTGCTGCTGTGGCTGCAGGAGTATTCGATGCGCTGAAGATATAAGTACGGCATGTATGGCGTAGGTAGTTGATCGTATCCTTGTCAGAAGCGATGAAACCGCCGATAGATGCAAGGCTCTTGGAGAATGTTCCCATGATCAAGTCCACCTCATCTGTCAGGTGGAAGTGGTCGCATACGCCACGTCCCTGTTCGCCAAAGACGCCGAGCCCATGAGCCTCATCTACCATAATAGAGCAATTATATTTATGCTTGAGTTCTACGATTTCTGGCAATTTAGCCAAATCACCTTCCATGGAGAAGACCCCATCAACAACAATCAACTTGATAGCATCATAAGGAAGCTTCTGAAGGACTCTCTCCAAGTCTTCCATATCATTATGCTTATAATGAAGCTGCGTTGCGAAAGAAAGACGGCGCCCGTCTACGATAGAAGCATGATCACGGTCATCACAAATAATATAATCATTACGCCCGACCACAACTGCCAAGACCCCCGCATTCACAGAGAATCCCGTAGAAAAACACAGAGCATCATCCTTGTTCTCGAATTTGGCCAATTCCTTCTCCAACTGTACGTGGAGATCAAGGGTTCCATTCAAGAAGCGACTTCCTGCACAACCCGAGCCATATTTGTCTAACGCCTCGTGTGCTGCCTTGATGACGCGCGGGTCATTTGTTAAGCCCGTATAGGCATTAGAACCGAACATGAGAACATTATGCCCATTGATATCGGTAACTTCTGTACCTTGTTTACTTGTGATCTCACGAAAATATGGATAAACACCCTCAGCCATATATTTCTGTGGCTCACGATAATTCTTGTATCTTTCCTGTAACTGTCCCATTATAAATATGGTGTAGAAATCTCTTATATTTTAAATCAGGCTGCAAAGTTACAAATTTTGTCTGATAATTCAACTATTTTTCTCGGAAATTCTTCTTTTCATGAAAATTTATGATTTAAAAATACGAATATCATCTAAATTTACTACTTTTGCAAACATATAGTAATATCCTTCTATTGATTCAACACAAGGTATGGGGAAGAAAAAAGTCGTCTTTATCATGAACCCCATCTCTGGAACAGCCAACAAAGCCGGAATTCCGGAGATGATTGATTCATATATTGACAAAGAAAAGTTTGACTATGCAGTCAGAGCTACGGAATATGCCGGACATGCATCTGTGATCGCCACGGAGGCAAAGGATGCAGGTTTCGATGTCGCGGTTGCCATCGGTGGCGACGGAACCGTGAATGAAGTGGCTCGTGCCATTGTCCATTCCCAAACCGCCCTTGGTATCATGCCTTGCGGTTCAGGCAATGGGCTTGCCAGGCATTTGATGATTCCGATGAATCTCCGGAAAGCTCTTGATATCATTAACAGATGTGAGATTCACGACCTCGACTACGGCATCATCAACGAATATCCATTTTTCTGCACATGTGGCATGGGATTTGACGCTGAGATCAGCCAAAGATTTGCCGAAGCTGGCAAAAGAGGTCCCATTACCTATATGGAGAACGTGCTGAAAGAGGGATTGAAATATCAGCCAGAAACCTATGAATTAGAGGATGAGACGGGAACACACCATCTCAAGGCATTCCTGATCTCATGCGCGAATGCTTCACAATATGGGAACAATGCCTTCATTGCCCCACAGGCCTCTATGAGCGATGGGCTGATGGATGTGGTCATCATGGAACCCTTTGATTTGATCGAGGCACCTCAGGTGAGTATCGATCTGTTCAATAAAACCCTTGACAAGAATTCGAAGATCAAGACGTTCAAATGCAAGCAGTTGCATATCCACCGCTCCAAACCAGGAGTTATTCACTATGATGGAGACCCGGTAATGACCGGGGCTGACATCCAGGTCTCCCTGCAGGAGAAAGGAATCCGGATGATTGTCAATCCAGATGCAGACAAAAGCCTAAGGAAACCCAATGCCATTCAAAATGCTGCGGCCGACTTGTTCAACGAAATCAATATTGTCAGGGACGACCTTGAGAAACGGGGAAAGCATCTGCAGGCCCTCAGCAAAGTATTACAAAAGAAGCTAAATATATAGTTCGTGTTCTCTTTCAAGCAATTCACCATCCACCAAGACCTTTGCGGCATGAAAGTGGGAACCGACGGTGTCCTGCTCGGCGCATGGGCATCCGGTAAGGGATTGCGTATCCTTGACATCGGGACAGGGACAGGATTGATCGCGCTCATGATGGCACAACGCTTCCCACAATCGCAAGTAACAGCCATAGACATAGACACAAATGCTTGCCAACAAGCAAGAGAAAACGTCCAAGCCAGCCCATTCTTCGAAAGGATTCGCGTGATTGAATCCAAAATACAGGATTTCAAGGAAGGAAGCTTCGACACCATTGTCAGTAACCCGCCATTTTTTATGGACAGTTTAAAGAACCCTGATGCGGCGCGTTTGACAGCCAGGCATACCGATGAACTGCCTTATCGAGACCTCTTTCTTTCCGTAAAAAGACTCTTGACAGAGACAGGAGAATTCTCTGCTATCATTCCTTCAGATTATCTTGAGCGGTTTATCACAGAGTCTTGTATATCAGGCTTCTTCGTATCAAGGCGATACGGAATTCGAACCGTTCCTAAGAAAGCCATCAAACGGTATCTCCTGACCTTCACGAAAAGGCAGGCAGAAAAGACCGACTATCAGGAGGTGACACTGATGGACAAGGAGGGAAAAAGAAGTCAATGGTATCAGAAATTAACAGACAATTTCTATATCCGATAAACAGCTCCTTCCCTTTTCTTGAAAACTTAAAGAAGAGACGACGCCTTCCTTTTAAGTCATTTTATGAAAGCTACATCGTTTATCTCATAAAAAATATGTAACTTTGCATCCTAAAAAGCGGTTCTAAACATGACGACCGCCAAATTTCAAGTTTAAAAATGAGTAATAAACCTAAAACTGCTATTCAGATGATTGCCGATTACGAAGGCGACATCTCATCACTCTTTAATGTTGAAGTGAACGGGGACGTACCGGTTTTAGCCACACGCAACCTGGTTCTCTTCCCAGGTGTGATTACCCCTGTCATCGTGGGGCGTAAGGCAAGTCTCAATTTAATAGAAAAGATAAAGAAAAACGAAGATGCGACCTTTGCCGTCTTCTGTCAAAAGAATGCTGATGTAGAAGAACCCACCCAGAAAGATCTCTACCCTATTGGCACTTATGCCCGTCTTATCAGAACATTGGAGATGCCGGGACAAGGGATGAACGTCACGATCATTATCCAAGGACTGGGAAGATGCCATTTAGACAGCATCACTAAGCAGAAGCCTTTCTTGGTAGGAAAGACTTCCGCCGCTCCGGAAATCATGCCAGATAAGGACGACAAGCAGTTCAATGCTGCCGTGGATGACTTGCGAAAGATGGCTGGAAGGTATATCCAAGAGAATGATGAAATCCCCGACGAATCACAGTTCGCACTTGCAAACATTGGAAATCCGATCGTGCTCATCGACTTTGTGGGGTGTAACCTGCCCCTGTCCGTCATGGACAAGATCAAGCTGCTGTCCTATGATTCTTATGTAGACCGCGCTTTTGGATGCCTAAAGATCTTGAACCGGGAACTGCAGTTAATGGATCTACAGCATGACATCCGCAACAAGACGCATCAAGACATTGACGAGCAACAACGCGAATACTTCCTGCAACAGCAGATCAAGAATATCAAGGCAGAATTAGGCAATGGCGAGGGATCGCCCGAGCGAAAGGAATTGTCTGAGAAAGCCCGTAAAAAGAAATGGCCAGAAGAGGTTGCCAAGGTGTTCCAAAAAGAATTAGACAAACTGGAACTGCTCAACCCTCAGAGCCCGGAGTACAGCATACAGCTCAACTATCTGGAGCAATTGGTTGGTCTTCCGTGGGGAGAATACACCAAAGACGACCTGAACCTCAAGCGCGCCCAGAAAATACTCGACCATGACCACTACGGCATGGAGAAGGTGAAAGAGCGCATTTTGGAATATATCGCCGTGTTGCAGTTGCGGGGTGACCTGAAGTCACCAATCCTCTGCCTCTATGGTCCTCCTGGAGTAGGAAAGACATCGTTAGGAAAAAGCATTGCTGCAGCCATGCGGCGCAAGTATGTCAGGATCTCTTTAGGTGGCTTGCATGATGAAGCGGAAATCCGGGGGCATAGGCGCACTTACGTCGGAGCCATGCCGGGACGTATCATTAAGAGCATCCAGAAGGCGGGATCATCCAATCCGGTTTTCATCTTAGACGAGATCGACAAGGTTACACAGAATACCATCAACGGCGATCCAGCATCAGCCTTGTTGGAAGTGCTCGACCCTGAGCAGAACAATGCTTTCCACGACAACTACTTGGATGTGGACTATGACCTGTCGCATGTCCTCTTTATTGCAACCGCCAATGACCTGAACACCATCCCTCGTCCACTTCTTGACCGCATGGAGATCATTGAACTAAGCGGATACATTACCGAAGAGAAGATAGAAATTGCTCGGCGGCATCTCGTTCCCCGAGAACTACAGAACACGGGACTGGATAGCAATGTGCCCCCTATCAAGTTCAGCAAGCCCGCCCTTGAGAAGATCATCGAGCAATATACCCGTGAGAGTGGCGTCAGGCAATTGGAGAAGCAAATCAACAAGGCCTTGCGCAAGATGGCATTTGTCAAAGCACGTGACGGAGTACTGCCAGAGACGGACATCAAGCCGGGCGACATTGAAAACTTATTAGGTAAGCAACCGTATTACCGGGACATCTATCAAGGCAACGACTATGCTGGCGTAGTCACGGGACTGGCTTGGACCAGTGTCGGAGGAGAGATCTTGTTCATTGAGACTTCCCTGAACCGTGGGAAAGGAAAGTTAACCCTGACGGGCAATTTAGGTGACGTGATGAAGGAAAGTGCAGTCATCGCACTGCAATACTGCAAGGCTCATGCCGATATTTTAGGCATTGACTACCGTATTTTCGACCAATGGGATGTCCATATCCATGTCCCCGAAGGAGCCGTTCCCAAGGATGGTCCTTCAGCCGGCATCACGATTGCCACCTCTATTGCGTCTGCGCTCACCCAACGGAAAGTGAGGAAGAACACGGCCATGACCGGAGAGATCACACTTCGGGGAAAAGTCCTTCCTGTTGGGGGCATCAAGGAAAAAATCTTGGCAGCCAAGCGCGCTGGCATCACGGATATTGTGATGTGCAAGGACAACAAGAAGGACATTGACGACATCCCCGCTATCTACCTAAAAGGGGTAGCCTTCCATTATGTGGAGAATGTACAAGATGTCTGGGATTTCGCCTTGACGGATGAAATCGTAGAGCATCCGGTCAAGATCTCTGTAGAAGAAGACCACCAGAAGGAAGCAAAGGATTAACGCCCATAGGCATTCACAGGATTTATGACATTCGAATTACAACATACTGACAATGCATCCGATGCACGCACAGGTCTGATCACGACCGACCATGGATGCATAAAGACCCCAATCTTCATGCCGGTGGGTACATGCGGAAGCGTAAAAGCTGTCCACTTCCAAGAACTCCGGGAGCAGGTCAAGGCACAGATTATCTTAGGAAATACCTATCACCTGTATCTCAGGCCAGGACTGGAGGTCCTGCAGGCAGCAGGAGGACTCCATGGGTTCAATGGATGGGAGCGCCCGATCCTCACGGATTCCGGTGGTTTCCAGGTGTTCTCATTGACTGGAATCAGAAAGCTGAAGGAAGAGGGATGCGAGTTCCGCTCACATATCGACGGCTCCAAGCATTTCTTCACTCCTGAGAACGTAATGGACACGGAACGCATCATTGGGGCGGACATCATGATGGCTTTCGACGAATGTCCTCCTGGCAAGAGTGACTATGCCTATGCCAAGAAAAGCCTGGGGCTCACCCAACGGTGGCTTGACCGTTGCATCAAGCATTTCAACGAAACAGAACCGCTCTATGGTTACCGCCAAAGCCTCTTCCCGATTGTACAGGGATGCACCTTTAAGGACCTCAGGCAAGAAGCCGCCAAATACGTAGCCGACAAGGGAGCAGATGGCAATGCGATCGGAGGACTGGCTGTAGGGGAACCGACGGAAGTGATGTACGAGATGATTGAAGTCGTGAACGAGATCCTGCCCAAAGACAAGCCCCGCTATCTCATGGGCGTAGGAACACCCCAGAACATTCTTGAAGCCATCGAGCGGGGTGTTGACATGTTCGACTGCGTCATGCCTACCCGCAACGGGCGCAATGCACAGCTGTTCACATACGAGGGAACCATGAACATGCGAAATAAGAAATGGGAGATGGACTTCTCACCAATCGACCCTAACGGATGTGAGACCGATCGCGTATACAGCAAGGCATACCTGCACCATCTGTTCAAGGCACAAGAGCTCTTGGCCATGCAAATTGCCAGCATCCATAACTTAGCATTCTACTTACGCTTAGTGACGGATGCCAGGCAGCACATCGAGCAAGGGGATTTCGTAACCTGGAAGGCCTCCATCATCGATCAGTTAGGTAAGAGGATTTAACCGGAACGACGGCAATGGACACTGATAATTAGAATTTGGAATGGAATACAGTAAGATTAGGAAACATCATAAGCGACTGAAAGTAGCACGGTGGATCAGTCAACATCCCAAGTGGCTGCATCGCTTTTTCCAGTGGATACACAAGCACACCGCATGGCTGCGACGCTGCTTCCATTGGATATATCGGCATACGGGTTGGCTGCGGAAGACCTTAAGATGGTGCGGCCATCAGCTGAGATGGATAAAATACCTGAACCCATTCAGATATTTCCATAAGCTCGACTGGTATATCATCAAGAAGTTCATCGGAACCTACCTCTTCTCCATCGTCCTCATCATGTCCATCTCCATTGTCTTTGACGTCAATGAGAACCTCTCGAAGTTCGCGCAATACCACGCCCCCCTTAAGGCAATTGTCTTCGATTACTACATGAACTTCATCCCCTATCTGGCCAACCTGTTCAGTGCATTGTTCGTTTTCATTGCCGTCATCTTCTTCACGTCGAAGTTGGCAGGCAATTCGGAGATCATTGCCATGCTGTCCTCTGGCGTATCGTTCAAACGGCTCCTACGGCCCTACATGTTTTCTTGCGTGCTCATCGCCATGCTCTCCTATTACCTGAGTGCCTACGTGATACCACACGGAACGGTCATCCGGCAAAACTTCGAGACGATCTACAAGAACAAGAAGAAGAATACGGCAGCCGACAATGTCCAGTTGCAAGTAGATAAAGGTGTCATCGCCTATATCCAACATTATGACAACAACTCGAAAAGAGGATATGGCTTCTGCCTCGACAAGTTCCAAAACAAGAAACTCATTGACCACATGACGGCAAATGAAATCCAATACGACACCATTTCCGACTCGAAATATCATTGGAAAGCCCGCAACTGGAAAATCCGGCACTTAGAAGGATTGAGAGAGCATATCACCAGTGGCGTGGAAAAAGACACGGTTATACAGATGGAACCGACCGACCTTGTGTACTCAAAAGGCCAGCAAGAGACCTTTACCAGCCCACAGCTCAAGGACTATATTTCCAAACAGATCAACCGCGGAAGCGGGAATGTCGTGCAATATCAGGTGGAATATCACAAACGCATTGCCTCATCGTTTGCCTCTTTCATCCTGACCATTATCGGGGCTTCCCTGTCCTCGCGGAAACGGAAGGGCGGAATGGGACTCTACTTAGGTATCGGACTGGCACTGAGCTTTACCTATATCATGCTCCAGACGATCTCTGCCACCTTCGCCATCAATGCCAGCTTCCCACCCATGTTGGCTGCGTGGATGCCCAACATCCTCTTTGCCATCATCGCCTATTTCTGCTACCGACAAGCACCCAATTAAGCATTATACGTCCCACTGGGACTTCACTAATAAAGGTAAAAGATTGAATGTATTTTGATGAGTTAAATTTAAACGATAACGTGCTGGACGCTCTCTATGACATGCACTTTGATGAGTGCACGCCCGTCCAGGAGAAATGTATCCCGGAGATATTGAACAGGCGCGACCTTTTGGGTATCGCCCAGACAGGTACGGGAAAGACCGCGGCTTACCTCCTACCGATCCTGTCCATGCTCGATGACGGAGGGTTCCCAGACGATGCGATCAACTGTATTATCATGTCACCTACACGGGAACTGGCCCAGCAGATTGACCAGGCCATGCAGGGATTCGGGTATTACCTGAATGGAGTAAGCAGCGTGGCGGTGTACGGAGGCAACGACGGGAATCGCTATGACCAAGAGATCAACGCTCTGAAACTTGGGGCTGACGTGGTCATTGCCACACCGGGCAGGTTCATCTCGCACCTGAGCTTAGGAAACGTAGATATGAGTAAGGTATCCTTCTTCGTATTAGATGAAGCCGACCGCATGCTTGACATGGGCTTCTCGGAGGACATCCTCACCATTGCCAAGAAACTTCCGGACACATGCCAGACGATTATGTTCTCGGCTACAATGCCCAAGAAGATAGAAGAATTAGCCAAAACACTGCTGAAAGACCCTGTTGAGATCAAGCTTGCCGTCAGCAAACCTGCTGAAAGAATCCAACAAAGTGCCTATGTCTGCTATGAACCCCAGAAATTAGGCATCATCAAGGACATGTTCAAGAATAACGACTTGCACCGAGTGATCATCTTCTCTGGGAAGAAGCAGAAAGTGAAAGACATCAACCGGGCTCTGCTGCGCATGCACATTAAAAGTGGTGAGATGCACTCCGACCTGACCCAAGCAGAACGAGATGACGTGATGTTTAAGTTCAAGGGCGGGATGTTAGATGTCCTGGTCGCAACCGATATTCTCTCACGAGGTATCGATATTGACGATATTGCCGTTGTCATCAACTACGATGTGCCACACGATGCTGAAGACTACGTCCACAGAATTGGACGTACCGCGAGGGCTGACAAAGATGGCGTAGCCATTACCTTTGTCAACGAGGAAGACATCTACCGCTTCCAACAGATCGAGAGATTCCTCGACAAGACGATCACCAAGAATCCCTTGCCTCAAGGCTTAGGCGAAGGTCCGGAATACAAGTCCGTCAAGAAGGGCAAGAAAGGGGGAAAACGGGGCAACAGGCACCAACATGGGCACAGTCAGAAAAAAGGTAATAAGACTACTAATAACTCGCCGAAGAACAACAAGACGGGGAAAGAAGGCACGCCTCAAACGCAACAAGAAACGTCAGGGAAAAAGCCTTCCCATAAGCCTCGGCGCAAAAAGAATACTCATCAAGGAAAGATGGATGGACTATAACCTCCATCTTTTTTTATGCGTAATAATCCTGTATATTCTTTCATAAAGTTTCTTTTTTCAACTTTTTAAGCAAAAACACTATCATTTTGTTTGGTATTTAAAAGTATTTCTTTACCTTTGTAACCGCAAACAAGAAATAAGCCAATAAATGATACCTAAACACGATCTTATCTTCCCGTTGCGACGGGAGGAAAAGAAGGATGGGTATTGATGTAAACAAACAATAAAAGGAAAAAGATTATGAGAGCAAATGAAATTGTAGAGAGACTCCAACAGAAATTCCCCCATGAGCCGGAATACATCCAGGCTGTTGGTCAGGTCTTAGGAACCATTGAGGAAGAGTACAACAAGCATCCTGAATTTGAGAGGTTCAACCTGATCGAGCGTCTTTGCATTCCTGACCGAATCGTCAAATTCCGCGTCAACTGGTTTGATGACAAGGGGAATGTGCAGACGAATATGGGGTACCGTGTCCAGCACAACAACGCGATTGGTCCCTATAAGGGTGGCATTCGTTTCCATGCCTCTGTCAACGAGTCGATCCTGAAATTCCTTGCTTTCGAGCAAACTTTCAAGAATTCCCTGACCACATTGCCTATGGGCGGTGCCAAGGGTGGCTCCGACTTTTCTCCTCGCGGGAAGAGCAACCAAGAAGTAATGCGCTTCTGCCAGGCTTTCATGATGGAGCTCTATCGCCACATCGGCCCTGACGAAGACGTACCGGCTGGCGACATCGGCGTTGGCGGACGTGAAGTCGGATACATGTTCGGCATGTACAAGAAGCTGACTCACCAATTCCAGGGCATCCTGACTGGAAAGGGACAGGAGTTCGGAGGATCCCTGATCCGCCCAGAGGCAACAGGCTATGGCAATGTCTACTTCCTGGAGAACATGCTAAAGACTCGTAATATTGACATCAAGGGGAAGACGGTATTGGTGTCCGGTGCAGGGAACGTGGCACAATACACCATTGAAAAGCTGATCCAATTAGGAGCCAAGCCGGTCACCTGCTCGGATTCCGACGGATATATCTACGACCCAGACGGCATTGACGAGGAAAAGCTCGCCTACATCATGGAACTCAAGAATGTTGAGCGGGGCCGCATCAAGGAGTATGCCGAGAAATACGGCGTGAAGTATGTGGCTGGTGCCAAGCCTTGGTTTGAGAAAGCAGACATCGCCTCCCCTTGCGCCACACAGAACGAGATCGACTCCGAGGCTGCCGCCACACTGGTTAAGAACGGCGTGATTGCGGTGAGCGAGGGGGCTAACATGCCATCAACGCCTGAAGCCGTGCAGATCTTCCAGGAGGCAAAGATCCTGTATTGCCCTGGAAAGGCATCCAATGCAGGGGGCGTTGCAGTGTCGGGACTTGAGATGACGCAGAACTCTGAGCGTCTGAAATGGAGCCGGGAGGAAGTGGATGAGAAACTTCATGCCATCATGAACAACATCCATGAGAACTGCGTCAAGTATGGAACGCAGCCAGATGGCTACATCAACTATGTCAAGGGAGCCAATGTTGCCGGTTTCCTGAAAGTGGCGAAAGCCATGATGGCACAGGGCATTGTCTAAGCGGAAACATTGAATCATCATAACTAGGAATTCCGGAGATAGGTCGCTCATTATCAGTGGCTTATCTCCGGATTTTCAATAGGTCATCTCCAAGGCCGCATTAGGTCATCTTTTGCAAGCCAATAGATCATCTCCTAGGACACGAAAGGTCATCTCTTACACCCAGGTTCATGCGAACCATCCAAATGTATGGATATTTCTGAAAGGGGAAATAAAAAAGCCCTTCGTGAATGAAGGGCTTCTGCGGTGCGTACGAGATTCGGACTCGTGACCTCCTGCGTGACAGGCAGGCATTCTAACCAACTGAACTAACGCACCAGTGGCAATCTGTCTGATGTAGTTGGCGGTGCGTACGAGATTCGGACTCGTGACCTCCTGCGTGACAGGCAGGCATTCTAACCAACTGAACTAACGCACCTTGAAAAGCATCTTTCAGAATTGCGAGTGCAAAGGTAATGATATTTTTTGTTCCCACCAAATGATTACGGTACTTTTTTACAAAAAAAATTGCATGATCACCGCTTCATGATAAATCTCCCCATCATACAACCAGTCTTTCAGGATGGCACCCTTCGCAAATCCCATGTTCTCGAAGAGGCGGACGGAATGGGCATTATCCGTAGCGATAAAGGCATAGAGCTGGTGGAGATGCAGTGTCAGGTGGGCATAAGCGATGATCTTTTCCATGGCTGCCTGACCATAGCCTTTGCCCCGATGAGCTTGTTGGATAACGATCCCTACTTCCGCACGGAGATGCTGGGGATCGAAATTCACGATGTCTATGATGCCAATAACCGACTTTTCCTCATCTTCTATCATCAACCTTACCTGTCGGTCGACGTAGATATCAGAGGAAGAATTGGCAATGTAGTTATGAAGTGCATACCGGGAATACGGGACATTGGTTGTTCCCACATTCCAAAGTTCCCTGTTATTCTCTATCGTATAAAGAAGATCCAGGTCTTCGGGCTCCATGGCCCTTAGGTTTACAAGAGGGAGATTCATCTTAAAATATCTTCAGCAGTGATGATTGTATTTTGATCAGGATAGAACAAGCCGATATTCACATGGGGCATCGGTTTCCGTGAGAAGAAGGAGAGGATTCGGTCATAGGTGAAAGATGAGATGTCATACACGACATATTGGTTGACAATGGGGGACACCCGACCGATATGCCCTTCGCTGAGCGTATCGTTGTTTCCGATAATGAACGTAGCCTTCAACCCTTTGTTCCTTGCCAACAGGCGGCATTGCCCAATGGACTTTGCTGAACCGATGAACACATATTCCGGTTCTGCCTCTCGATGGACCCGGAAGAACCCAAGTCCATGGCGCACCTTCGTGCAGAGCATGGAAACCAATGCCACCCCTGCCTTCAGGTAGATGGCCATCTTAATCGGCACGCTCAAGAGAAAGAACATGTGAGAATAGTGCTTCCTGAAGAAGACAAACATGGCTTCGTAAAAGACATGGACATAGCGGAAAGAAGATTTCTGTGTGCTCTCCCCCTTATAATGCAGGATTTTCAAGGGAAGATACCAGTTCTCGTACCCTCCTCTCAACAGTCGATAGGACAAGTCGATATCCTCACCATACATAAAGAAATCCTCATCCAAAAGTCCCACCTGATCCAACGCGCTATGTCGGAGCAGGCAAAAAGCACCACTTACGACATCAATCCTTGCCGGTTGATCCCATGGCAGGTAGCTCATGTAATATTTTGCGAACCGTCTGCTTTGGGGGAACCGCTCACACAATCCAGACATCTTATAAAAGGCTGTCATGGGGGAAGGAAGTCCTCTCCTGCTCTCTTTTGCCTTGGAGCCATCAGCCTTGAGCATCTGTACGCCCACTGCACTGCAACGGTCATGGCTGTCCATAAAGGACAAGGCACGAGAGATAACGCTCTCCCCTACCACTGTGTCTGGGTTCAACAAGAGTAGGTACTCGCTATCGCTCTGTCGGATCGCGATGTTATTGGCATGCGCAAAGCCATAGTTATGGCTGCAACTGACTAAATGCACGTTGGGAAAATGCGTCGTGACAAAGTGAACCGAGTCATCCTTGGAGTGGTTGTCCACGACATAGACATCCGCCTCAATATCGCGCAAGGCTCTTTGTAAGGCCACCAAGCATTGCGCCAGATAGTCTTTCACGTTATAGCTTACTATGATCACCGACAACTTCATCGTGAAGCCGTCTCGTCATTGCACCGCCGGAGGGATGGATATACGAAGAACAGGCACAGCGCGAGGATGATTCCCATATACCCAAACGCGACATTCATGAACATGTAATAGAATAAGGTGTTGAGGAATAAGGGAAGGCAGAGCAAGCCCAAACGATAGGAACCCCATTTCAGGAGGTTTTTCTCCCGGTTCTCCGGGTCATCCGTCAGCTCACGGTGCACCCTTTGAAACTTGAAAAGACGCAAGGCAAGGGGAATGGCACAAATGGTAATAAGCTCCATGGCCACCGCAATGAAGAACTCCTTGCTTCCATAAGCTGATTCCCATCCTACGGGTAGGATGTCCGACTCGAAGAGGATGACCAACAGAAGGGATACCGCTAAAGGAACCCAAAACTCCGACATTAATATGAGACGCACTTTTTTCATTCGTTATGCTATTGGTTTGTATTCATCTCCGTACGGTTCAAGATAGCCCTTCCCAAGGTTACTTCATCCGTGTATTCCAGTTCATCCCCGACAGAGATACCGCGAGCGATCACACTCATCCTGACCTGGAAAGGGGCTAATTTCCTGGAAATATAGAAGTTAGTCGTATCACCCTCCATGGTAGAGCTCAACGCCAGGATTACCTCGTTGACGCCCCCAGCCTTCACTCTTTCCACCAAGGAGCCGATTTCAATATCATTCGGTCCAATCCCGTCCATGGGAGAGATGATTCCCCCTAAGACATGGTACAGCCCATGATATTGCTGAGTGTTCTCGACGGCCATGACATCCTGGATGTTTTCCACCACGCAGATCGTAGAGGAATCGCGGCGCGTGTCCGAACAGATCGGACAGATATCCGTATCACTGATGTTATGGCATACTTTACAGTATTTCACCTCTTTTTTCATCTTCAGGATCGCGGATGAGAACTCCTCGACTTCCCCAACATCCTGCCGGAGCAAATAGAGTACCAGGCGCAAGGCCGTCTTACGTCCGATGCCCGGTAATTTGGCAAACTGTGAGATTGCCCTTTCAAGCAACTGGGATGGATATTGTTGTTCCATATTCTTTGCAAAGATACAGCAAACCTTGTTGAATACAAAATAAATGCCCAAGATTTTATTTTAATTCCCGAAACGCAGTACCCTGAGCTAAATACGGAATCCCCACAAGCCATGGAATGCCAGGAAACTTTCAAAAAAATCCCCGCCTTGAAAGCACAAGACGGGGATTCCCATGTTCGATCTACAAGACTCCTTACAAGTAAATGCCAAAGCCTACCTTCAAGCCAATGGTTGAATAATCACTGTGGTTCTTGAAGCTTTGGTCGTAATAGATAGAAGGCTCAATGGTCACAGTATGGCTGATGAAAAAAGAATAGCCCAGTTCAATGCCCGGCATGATATCATTATAGTTGTGATTGGCATGCAAGAGCTTGCATCCAGCACCTAAGTACAGACCATTTTGAACTATATAATACCGGCACTGTGCCCCAATGGTAGCATAATCGGGGACATCATCATTGCCACTATGCACAAAGGATCCCTCACCAAGCAGCATCCAATTGTCCATGAATAAGTAGCCGACCTTGCCTTCTACCCCGAAATTAAACTTGTCATTGCCATTATAACTCAGGTTGAGTCCGGATAAAGAAGCATTCGCATATACCTTCCCTTCCTCAAACTGTGCGCTTGCCGTGATCGTCATCAGCAACGCCGCAATCAATAAAACTAATTTTCTTCTCATATCATGATTGTTAAAGTGATTACCTAACTGTTTTTATATACTTACGGTACCATCCAAAGAACCAAACCAATGCTATCACCAAAATGATGACACTGCCGGTATAGGAGATGGACTGGCTCAGCTCAAAGGCCTGGGGTGATACCAGCAAAAAGGTGGAACATACCACCGTCATGAACAGGGCTGGTATCAACGACACCCAGAACGGCTTCTTCGACTGCACCAGGTAAACCGTTATTGTCCATAAGGTAAATACCGCCATCGTCTGGTTCGACCATCCGAACCATTGCCAGATCGCATTGAATCCGTCCGGATTAGCCATCTGCCAAACTAATAATCCCACTGCTGCTGCAAACATAGGGATGGCTATATAGAGACGCTTGCGCATAGCTTTCTGATCAAGTCCCAAAAATTCAGCGATGATCAAACGGGCACTACGGAAGGCAGTATCCCCGCTGGTAATAGGTGCCGCCACGACACCCAAGATCGCAAGGATTCCACCCAAGACACCCAGCCATCCTTCACATACCGCCTTGACAACCGTTGGGGCATCAAAGAACTGAACTAAGGTCTTGCCTCCATCGAACTGTCCCATGAACTGGTTGACAACTTCAGGCGCAACGACTTCTTTCCAACCACCATAATAGAAGAAATACATAGACACCGTAGCCCAAATCAAGGCAACGATGCCTTCCGTGATCATAGCTCCATAGAAGATGGGGCGCCCTAATTTCTCTTTCTTCAGACAACGTGCCATCAACGGGCTCTGGGTGGCGTGGAAGCCACTGATCGCACCACAGGCAATTGTAATGAACAAGCAAGGGAAGAGCGGGCTCTTTGACATAAAGCTCTCTGCGCCCAACCAGGCAGGATTATCATTCAGATTACTCTGTCCAAGATCACTCCACCATTCAGGGATATCTGGCATCTTCACGTACAATCCCACTAACAAGGCAAGTGCCATGAACAAAAGGCAGAAGGCAAAAAGTGGATAGACCTTGCCGATAATCTTATCAATAGGAAGAAGGGTCGCAATGATGTAATAGAAGAAGATGACCAAAATCCACAGGAGCTTTGAGCCGCCAAAGCCCGCTAAAATAATCGCAGGACTATAGACAAAGACGACTCCTACCATCATTAGCAATAAGATGGAGAAGACTAACATCACTTTCTTCGTACGGTTTCCCAGATAGTCACCCACCAGTTCCGGGAGACCAGCCCCATCGTGCCGGACACTGAGCATACCACTCATATAATCATGCATGGCACCAGCAAAGATACAACCGAATATAATCCAGTAATAAGATACCGGACCATACCATGCACCCATGATCGCGCCAAAGATAGGACCCGTACCCGCAATATTCAGGAATTGAATCATAAACACCTTCCAACCAGGAAGTACAACGTAATCAACGCCATCCGCCTTGGCAACTGCAGGCGTTGGACGGTCATCAGGACCAAACACATGTTCAACAAATCGACCATAGATCAAATAGCCTAAGATCAAAGCCAACAATGCGATAGTAAAAGATATCATCTTATTGATTTAATTAAATTCCTACTTGCAAAAGTACACAAAAGATTTGAAAACAAAAAAAATATCTGTAACTTTGCACGCAATTTATAAACAAAACATTTCAATGCGTTAAATATCGTAACTTTCAACGAAAAATGAGACAATTTCATATATTGCTGACAATCATTTTCCTTGCCTTTTCGCTCTCCTTCCATGCGCAGGAGACACCCCCAAAGCGTGAAGTCAGGGCTGTATGGTTAACTACCATTGGGGGGATCGACTGGCCTCATAGCTATGCACAAAGCGACCGTTCTGCCGAGAAGCAACAACAGGAACTTTGTCAGATCCTTGACAAGCTTCAAAAAGCTGGGGTCAATACTATACTTCTCCAAACCAGGATCCGTGGAACCATGATCTATCCCTCACAATATGAGCCTTGGGATGGATGCCTATCTGGATTTCCCGGAAAGTCGCCAGGCTATGATGCCCTGAAATTCGCTATTGAGGAATGCCATAAACGCGGGATGGAATTGCATGCATGGGTCGTCACGATTCCTGTTGGAAAATGGAACGCCTTGGGTTGCAAGTCATTAAGAAGGAAATTCCCCAAGCTGATCCGCAAGATCGACCAAGATGGATACATGAACCCGGAAGATCCACAGACCGCCAAGTACCTTGCAGACATCTGTGCTGAGATCACGAAGAACTACGACATCGACGGCATTCATTTAGATTACATACGGTATCCGGAAACCTGGAAGATCCGAGTGTCAAATGACCAAGGTAGGAAATATATCACTCATATTGTTGAAGCCATCCACGATAAGGTCAAGACTCTCAAGCCTTGGGTAAAGATGAGCTGCTCTCCGATCGGCAAGTTCGATGACCTAAGCCGTTACTGGAGCCATGGTTGGAATGCATATACCAAAGTGTGCCAGGATGCACAAGGGTGGTTGCGCTCCGGCCTCATGGACGAGTTGTTCCCAATGATGTACTTCAAGAACAACCAATTCTTTCCTTTTGCCATCGACTGGGCAGAAAACAGTCATGGCAAGATCATCGCGCCGGGATTAGGAGTCTACTTCCTGGATCGTTCCCAAGCAGACTGGCCTTTGGAGACAGTGACACGCGAAATGGAGATCTTACGACAGTTCCAATTAGGGCATGCCTATTTCAGGAGTAAGTTTTTTACGGATGACACCAAAGGTATCTATGATTTCGCCTACAACGACTTCGACGCTTTCCCTGCCCTCATCCCTGCCATGACATGGATCCACGACGTTGCGCCATCCGCCCCGACTAAAATGCAGGTCACCAACGACTACATATCTTGGGAGGGAGCAAAAGACCACAGCGATGCCCCCTACCTATTATATAATGTATATAGCAGTAGGGAATATCCTGTCGACATCCACGACCCACGAAACCTCATCTCCCCACGCCTTCAGCAGACCCGCTTAAATATCACCACATCCGGACGATATTTTGCGGTAACGGCAATGGACAGATATGGAAATGAAAGCACAGCCCTGCAAAGCGCCTCTACCCCACTGCTAAGAAAAGGTCAAAAGAGGTTATCTTGCAATGGAGAAAGATTGATCCTGCCTGCCAAGCCAAGCACACTCGATGCAGAAATGGTCAGTATTGAAACCCTGCAAGGAACAATCATAGCCTCCAAACGATATGAAGGAAAATCCGTAGACGTAAGTTCGATTCCCAACGGGGTCTATCTTCTACGCTCACTGAACAGAAAAGGAATTTCCCATCGGTTAGGATTCTTTGAAGTGAGGAGAGAGCCCTAAGGATTCTGCTCCTCACTATGCAGGATAGGCAAGGAAATATGGTATTTGACAGCAAGGAAACGAATCAAGCAGATCAACAGGAAAGTCGCTATCGCAGTAATACCAACATTGACATTCAACCAAATCATCACCCAGTACAAGATGCCCCCGGCTATACTTGCCATGGCATAAATTTCCTTGTGAAAGATAACGGGTACCTTATTTAAAAGGATGTCGCGGATAACGCCCCCGGCAGCTCCAGTGATACAACCCATGATGATCGCCACCCAAAATGGATGACCGCAAGCCAATGTTTTCTGCAATCCTGCGATGGTAAACAAGGCCAATCCCAGTGTATCAAATGCAAACCAGGCATTGTCCAGCTTCTTCAAATACTTTGCGAACACAATGACAAAGACTTGGGCTAAGGCCGTGCATATCATGTACATCGGGGATGTCATCCAAAACGGTCTCACGCCAAGCATCACATCCCTGATCGTACCGCCTCCAATTGCCACTGCCACTCCACAGACAAACCCACCAAACCAGTCGAAATGCCTGGAAGCAGCATGCCGGATCCCAGAGATAGCAAACGCAAAAGTACCCAAGAACTCGATGATCTCTTGTACGGTCTTGACAAAATCAGGATCTTGATAGAACATCTTATGGATTTACGACATGAACAGGATTTCCTTCAAGGAAAGCCTTAACATTATGAACGGCAATCTCCATCAGGCGTTCACGAGCCTCAACGGTTGCCCAAGCAATATGAGGAGTAATGAACGCATTCGGCTGCTTGAACAGAGGATGATTCTCTGTAGGAGGCTCTTGACACATCACATCAGCTCCATAGGCACCTAAATGACCACTTGCAAGAGCATCAGCTACATCCTGCTCGTTGACCAAGGGTCCACGACCGGTATTGATTAAGATTGCCCCCTCTTTCATCTTAGCCAATGTCTCTTTATTGATCAGGTCTCGTGTCGTTGGTGTCAAGGGACAATGCAAGGTCAGGATGTCGCTAATCGCGAACAATCCGTCCATCGTCGTTTTCTGAATACCTTCCGGAAGATCCGCAGCATTCTTACTCGTATAGGCGAAGACATCCATACCAAAGTCACGAGCAATACAAGCCACCTTTTTCCCAATATGCCCAAGACCTACAATGCCGATGGTTTTGCCGGCAAGTTCCCTCAAAGGCGTGTCCCAATAACAGAAATCCTGGTTCCGGCTCCACCGTCCATTCCGATTTTCTATGGCATAATGATCCACCCTGTTCATGATGTTCAGGATATGGGCAAAGGTCATTTGTGCTACGCTATCTGTACTATAAGACGGGATATTCGTAACAACAATGCCCAGTCGTTTGGCAGCTTGGATATCAACGACGTTATAACCCGTCGCTAAGACCCCCACATATTTCAAGAGCTTCAGCTCCTGCAAGACCTGAGCATCCAACACCACTTTGTTCGTCAAGACAATCTCGGCATCCTTTGCCCTGCCTATCAGTTCATTCGGGGCTGTTCTTGGATAAACGACCAGTTCACCCAACTGTCTGAAGGGTTCCCAAGAAAGGTCGCCCGGATTGGCTCCATAGCCATCTAAAACTACAATTTTCATAATCAAATTCTATTCTTTAAACCGGTCACCCCAACACTGAACCATCCACTTATACAATTTCTCTTCCGAAGGTGAATGTTGGGCGTGCCAAATTCGTACATTTTTTAATTGATCTGGGAGATACTGCTGCTCCACGAAATGACCGGGATAGTCATGCGAATATTTATAGCCATCATGATATCCCAATTCCTCCATGAGGGCTGTTGGCGCATTCCTCAAATGCAAGGGCACAGGTTGGTTTCCTGTTTTCTTAACGGTTTCCAATGCCTGGGCAATGCCTAAATAAGCAGAATTGCTCTTGGGACTCGTCGCCAGATAAACCGCGCATTCAGCAAGAGGTATCCGTCCTTCCGGCCATCCAATTTTCATCACAGCATCGAACGTGGCATTCGCTAAGAGCAGGGCATTAGGATTTGCCAGTCCTATATCCTCTGCAGCGCTGATCACTAATCGTCTTGCAATAAATTGAGGGTCTTCTCCTCCTTCGATCATACGTGCCATCCAATAGAGAGCTGCATCCGGATCACTGCCCCGGATGCTTTTGATAAAGGCAGAGATAATATCATAATGCATCTCCCCACTCTTATCATAAGCGAGAGGGTTCTCTTGCAACCTGCTTACGACTAACTGGTCCGTAATATCTATCTCATCACTGTTTGACGATTCCACAACAAGCTCTAAGATATTCAACAGCTTCCGAGCATCTCCACCACTATATCTCAAAAGAGCGCCAGTCTCCGTCAGGGTGATATGCTTCTTTTTTAATTCCACATCCTGGGTAATCGCCCGATGGAGGAGTTCTATTAGATCCTCCTTTCCTAATGGCTTGAGGACATACAGCTGGCATCTGGACAACAAAGGACGTATTACCTCAAAGGAAGGATTCTCCGTCGTGGCACCAATTAAGGTTACGATCCCACGCTCCACAGCACCTAACAACGAATCCTGCTGTGATTTACTAAACCGATGGATCTCATCTATAAACAAGATCGGTGATGCAGAATTGAAAAACCTACCGTTTTTTGCCTTCTCTATCACATCTCTTACATCTTTGACCCCACTGGTTACGGCACTTAAGGTATAGAAAGGAGTCTGCAACTTATTGGCAATAATCTGGGCTAAAGTCGTCTTTCCCACCCCCGGAGGTCCCCAGAGGATAAAAGAAGAGATATGCCCTGCATCGATCATCTTACGCAGCACAGCTCCCTCACCTACCAAATGCTTCTGTCCGACATATTCGTCCAGAGTGCGAGGTCTCATTCTTTCAGCTAATGGTTGACTCATC
Source organism: uncultured Prevotella sp. (assembly GCA_900316015.1). Classification (GTDB taxonomy): domain Bacteria; phylum Bacteroidota; class Bacteroidia; order Bacteroidales; family Bacteroidaceae; genus Prevotella. The sequence goes on from ONBG01000003.1 coordinate 49,383, forward strand.
TTTGTTGCTACAAAATTAAAAAATATATAGCACATATCCAAAATTTCCTTTTGAAAAACTTGTGAATTCAGAGTAAAGTATTTACTTTTGCAACACAAGAAGAAATAAATCTGATGTGGTTATATTTGATTAATTATTTATCAACGTATGAAACAAGAGAAAAAAGCTTTGACGCTCAAAACATTAACCAAGAGTAATGTATGGGATATTCAGGAAAATGATATCTTTCGGATGTGGGAGGCTGCAGAGAAGGACGCAGAATTAAAAGACAACATGCGCCATTATACAGACATCATACACAGCGCATTTGAAATGGAAGAGATAAAAATCGACAAACCTGAGGTCATCAAGAAATACGAGCTTCGTGGATTCAAGATAGGCAGCGTTAGAATTGATGACAATACAAAAATCAAATTGGCAATCAAGAAACGCCCTATTTTAAGGGTTACAGACCTGACGTATGAAAACATACGCCATATTTCCGCAGCTAAGTTAATGGAGGTCTTAGAGCGTAATTTCGGAGGAGGCTGGGATTCTCTCTCCCAAAGCATTCAGGATATCATCGAGAGTGGATTTGACATTAGTACCACGACACTTCCCAAAGACCGTCTCCACAAGCCAGGAGGCATGTATGAGAAGAAAGTCAATGATGGCTTTGAAGTCCTCGAGATTCCTAAGGGAACATGGGTGGAAGCCATCTTCGCAAAGGAAAAGCCTATTGTGGAGAAGCCTCGGATGAAATTCAATGATTTGGATGAACTGGACAAACAAGACGAAAAAACTGATGAGGAGCAAGACAAAGAGGATTTGCCCGATGACGATAACTACGAGGACGCGGAAGACGAGGATGATGATGCTTTCGATGAAGATAAGTTAACGGAAGAAAGTTATCGTACCACGTTCGAAACGGATCCTGAGGATCTCAACCTTGAGGCAGAGGATGTAGAAGATGATGGTGGCGTAGATTATTAAAATAGATTAAACCAGAGAAAGTTACCACATTCCATTCATACTTACATATCAAATAAAAAGCCCGATGACATCTCAATCATCGGGCTTTTTATTTGATCATAATGATCTTCCTTTAGAAGAACAAATATCTGTTATCAACAATCTTTGCCTTGAGGTAGAGTTCGTTCATGAAATTGCTTGCATACTGCATCGCTTTCTGCTTGAGCTTCTGCTCCTCTGTCTTATCATTGAATTTACCTGGGCGCATGGTCTTGTTGGACACCATGAACAGATAAACACCCGCATTACCCTTGACTGGGTTTTTGCAGAACTTACCCTTAGGAGTTGCTGCTACTGCACCGCTTAAAGCGGGCTCACTGGCACCAGTTGCAGGAAGGAATGTCGGAGAAGAGAAGGTAATCTGGTTAACATTTGAAATAATGCCACCCTTTGCCTTTGCTACATTTAAATTATGTACTCCACTAACCTTTGCCATGATCTGCTCTGCTTTCTTATCTTTCAAGACTTCAGCCTTTACCATGTCCTTTACCTGTGGATCATCCAAAGAACGATAGCCGATTGGATGGATCTTATTCAAGACAACAACTAACAAATGGTCGTTGTCACCACACTCATACATAGGAGACACCTCACCTTCCTTCGCAGCAAACAACCACTTCAAGGCATCACGTGTACTATGGATACCTGCCAGATAATGTTGTGCTGTCGTTACGTCATTGGCTTCCTTAACCGTATAACCACTCTTGGCTGCGTTCTTGATGATAGCATCACCTGTCTGATTCGCACTCACAAAAGTTGAGAACTTGTTATATGCTGCAGAATAAGTGTCCTTAGAGAATTCGATATTCTTCTTAATCACTGCGGCAGTATACTTGCTGGTTACGCCCTTGCGATCCTGGATCTGGACGATCATATTCCCCTGCGTGAATGTAAGGTTCTGAATGCTGTTCACAGCAGCCGTATTCAAAGTGTTAATCAAATTCTTCGTATCCTTGTCCATAGAAGGACTATTCTCATACATACGAGTAGTCAACCACTGGCTCTCACCTGTCTGTCCATACTTCTTGGCAATTGCCTCGAAATCTGCACCACCCTTCAAAGCCGTATAAATAGAGTCAGCAGTCTTGTGGGCAGCATCGAGGGATGCGCCGCCTACCTGGATAGCACGATACTGTACTGAATCGGGTAACTGTTCCTTTGCCATTAATTTCACAATGTTCAGGGAGTTATCTGCCTTGTCTTCAAAAGGACCATATACAGAGCCCACTGCCATAGAATCTAAATGCTGTGCAATATCTGCCGGGAAAGCATTCTTGCTGACAGGAATACCAAGATAGTTAACTAAAGAAGTGCTCTTACGCACGACCTCTGAGGGGTCAGCTGCAGTAGCTAAGTCCTTTGAATAGCCTGCAAACTGCTTCTGCAAAGAAGAACGATCGCTGGCTGAAGGTGTAACCTGAACATCAACATACTTGATGTCACGACTTTCCACATATTGCCTGAAACGTGGCTTCAACTCATCATATTTAGACTTCAAGTCAGACTCCGAAATTTGGACCTTATTGTCTGCAATGCTGGAATAAGGGAAGGAAGCCAACTGAATAGAACTCTCTTCATTTTCATCCTTAAATGCCATTTTTGCCTCGACAGGATTGGAAAGGAAGCAATGTGCGAGCAAGTTCTGGTATTTCTGTGCCAAAGTCTGCTGACGTAACGTCTTCTCGATGAATGTCCAATATTTGTATATTTTTCCATATTGGTCTGCAAGCTGTGGGTTGTTGGCAGATTGTGTCTTATAGTCAGCTAAGAACTTCTGCAAAGCGTTTGCGTCAAAACGACCCGTCTGCTGATTCACGAAAGGAGTCTGGAGAAGCATGGGATTCGTACCTTCCTTCAGGATATTCTGCATTTCCCCATCCGTAACTTTCAAACCTAACTTTTCCGCTTCGTTACTAATCAACTTACTCTGGACATAAGTATTCCATACCATATCCTTCACTTGATTCAACTGTTCGTCAGTCAGGCTCTCAGAGCCCTGTTGCATCTTGATAACCTCGGTGTACTCATCAATTAGCTTCTGATAATCATTCACATTGATTTTCTCACCTAATACTTCGCCTACTTGCTGTCTCTTGTCGTTTTGTGTAGATTCACAAGAGCGGAACAGTTCTTCGGCAATGAACGCAAAGAGGCCAAATCCGATAATACAGATCAAAATGATACCTCTGCTTCTAATTTTTCCTAATGCTGCCATTTTTAATTATTTCATTTATGTTTTATTATATTCGTTTAGCCATATACCAATAGACATCACCCAGATACGAAATACCTGTGAAGCCTATACCTTATAAAATGCGTACAAAAATACTAAAAAGATATCAAACAAAGGCATTTTTCTCCTAAAATTTACGTCAATCCATGACTTTTAGTTTGACAAGTTCAATCTTGGTCATCGTATTCTTGATAATTTTAAACTCATACCGACCAATTCTCACCACTTCATTCAGCTTCGGGAAACTTTGGTATTCATGCAGGATGAGACCTCCAATTGTCATATATTCATCACTCTCTGGAAGATCAAGATCAAACATTTCGTTCACCTTGTCAATTTCGAGGCGGGCGGAGAGAAGATATTCATTCTTATCTGTCTTCTTGGCTATATATTTCGAATTATCATGTTCATCTTCTATATCGCCAAAGATCTCTTCTACGATATCTTCCAAAGAGACGATTCCGCTGGTTCCCCCAAACTCATCGATCACAACGCTAAGACTTTTCTTTTCTTGCAATAAAATCTTCATCAATTTCTGCGCAGCCATGGTCTCGGGTACAAAAGGCATTGTACGGATATGCGCACGCCAGTCCTTGGGGGCTCGGAACATTTCCAAGGAATGAATATACCCCACGATATGATCTATGTCCTCTTTATAAACAATGATCTTGGAATTACCACTTTCTATGAATTTTTGCTGCAATTGCTCGAGCGTACAATCATCCATGTCAACCGCATTAATTTCCGTTCGAGGCACCATACAATCCCTCACTTTCGTATCTGGGAAATCAAGGGCATTTTGAAATATTTTAACCTCATCTTCTATATCATCCTCATTCTTGGCATTATCTATACTTGATTGCACTAAATAATTCAAATCAACCTTCGTAAATTCGCCTTCAGGGTCTTCCTTCCCAATCTTCACGCCAAAAGACCGTAAGATCAAGCGCGACAGCCATGTCGAGAATCGGCTGATCGGCCAGAGAACAATATAAGAAACATAAGCGGGCAAAGAAAAAATCGTTAGCAATCGGTTGGGATTACTTTTAAATAACGTCTTCGGCAAAAACTCTCCTGTAAATAGGATAATCATCGTAGAGAGAATTGTATCAGCGGGAACCGTGAACGCCGCATCATACCCAGAAAAGATCGTATTGTCAAACAACCTTGCAAAAAGAATACCATAAACGACAAGCACAATATTGTTACCCACAAGCATTGTACTCACAAAGTTGTTCGGATGCTTGAAGAAGACAGCAATGATCTTCTGAGCCAGTCCATTCTTTTCTTTATCCATCTCTGCCAACATTCTGTTGCTAGAGACAAAAGCGATCTCCATACCAGAGAAAAATGCCGAGAAAGCCATCGTAATGATGATTTCCAAGATAAGGTGTATGTCTATAGGATCTTCCATTAGTGCATAATCGGTATTGATGTACTCTTCCGTTGCGGCAATGCCTGTTGACGGAAATTTGTCTTTGCTGAATCCGGTGCTGTACGCAAGGTATCACTACCATTATTATCAAGATCTCCTTTTGTAAATGACCCTTTGGTATTGGAAACAAAATAGCGGGTCATCTTCTCATCACTCCGGAAATAGCTTCCTTGCAGTCTGCGGTCAGGCGTAACCAAGCGAGAGAACACATGGGAATAAAGCTCATGCTTATTCTCATCCCAGAATAATTGTTCACTTGAGAAGCGAATACCATCTTTAGTAAGGATACGTACCCTGCCTCTCAGTTCCCAAAGTTTCATTTGATCATAATAATATGCTGTATCACATTGAATATAGGACTGGACATGGAACTTCTCATCAAATTGTTCCAAGAACACACCCTTTTCAAAAGTCCAACGTGAAGGATTCTTCACCGTGTTGACATCCCATCGTTCCGTTACAATACGATACTTGATAATGCCTGAATCGGAAATCAACGTATTAACGCCATAACTGGTCATGACTGATGCAGAATCTCTCGGAAAGACAGCAGGTGCCGTATGTTCCTTTTGCTCCTCACAAGAAGCGAAGAAAAGAACAAACATTACAAACGAGGACAGAATTATGAGATATCCTTTCTGCATCTATTATTGGACTTTCCACTTTGCGAACCAGCCCTCATTAAAGGTTATGCCAATATTAATTCTAAAGGTATTCTCCGTAATCAAGTCTTTTGCTGACTGGTGAACCCATTGGGCACTGATATTCAATATGGAGCGATTATTAAACTGATTCATGATTGGGATACCGAAACCCAAGCTGGCACTGATTTCCTTAGGACCGTCTTGGCCATTTATTTTTATATAAGGTGTAGCGTATGAGACGCCCGCACGGTAATGAATCCGACCAAAGAAATTTCTTCCATAAGCAGATGGGCAAAGTTCTGCTCCAACAGTTACTTTCTGCCGGTCTTTATACAAGCCACTCTTTAAAGCGTACTGAGGGACGTTATTCACCACACTATATTGCGGGAAATCAATCTTTGCCCATTTTTGCAAGCTGTAATCAACACCAAACTTTAGTTGGTCATTGTGGTTGTACATGAAGCCTGCACTATAAATATGAGGAATCTCCAGCCCATTCTTCACCGTAAAAGTGGTCGTGTCAGAAACCGATGTCTCACTATTTGTAGAAATCACCTGCAGTTCTGGATCTGAATGCAACTTATGCCCCATGGTATATGTTGCACCAACGGTAAGAGCATCTTTCTTGCTCAACTTTGCCGTATATTGAGCACCAACATTCAGGTTATAGCTTCTCACATCCACAGTATAGTACTTTGACAAGGTGTTCGCATAGGTCTCACTAAAGCTCGTTACCAAAGAACGGTTCTCTGTACCCCATAGATATCCAAAATTAGCACCAAAGGAGAATCCCTTGAAAGGCTCCCATCCTGCTCCCAAGTAAACTTGATGAAAGCCACCATCACCAGAATATGCATTTGTATAGGTTGCCTTCTTGCCTTCATCAATATAATTTGTGCTGGAATAGTTATAACCAACATTGGTGAGAGGAACTAATCCAAAACTAACGCCTACATGACGGAAGGCACGGAATCCTGCCACTACATACTCGAAGTTTCCATTATTGGCATTCAACTTCGTACCATTTTCTGAAAAATTAGTGATCTGACCAGAAATACCTGCATCGAAAATAAAAGTCAGAGAGTCAATGGCTGAATATGAGGCAGGATTCAAATAATTCACCTGATTGTGCTCGTGAAAGCCCAATCCCAATCCATTCATACCGCGATTAAAGCCACTTGACTGTTCGGAAAGAATGCCCAAACCATACTGGCTATAAGGAGAGTTTGTGCCGCTCTGTGCAAATCCTGTAAGAGACATGATGCCGAAGAATGCGACGCATAGTATTTTCTTCATTTTGTCTGTATTTCAAATTTGCTTGCAAAATTATCGAAAATTTTCGAAATAATAGCACGATAAGTGGGAAATATAAGTTATTTTTGCATCGTGAAACGTTTTAAATATAATTTAAGGTGGTGCTGGGTGTTAATTTTTATGTTATTAACAACAGCCCTAAAAGGACAGGACCGCAACGCTCTCCCAAAAGTGAATACAGATTCAATAAAGATCAGTTTACTTACTTGCGGACCAGGTTCTGAAGTGTATTCCCTATATGGTCATACAGCCATACGTTTTCAAGATCCACAAAGGGGGCAGGATCTTGCCATCAACTACGGAATGTTTTCTTTTCGTCAAAAATTCTTCATACTCAGATTTATCTTTGGATTGACTGATTACGAAATGGGAATTATACCCTTCCAAGATTTCCTACAGGAATACAAAGACGAGCATAGATGGGTTATTGAACAGGATCTGAATCTCACTGGAGAAGAGAAATTGAATATCGCTCGTGCCATAGACGAGAACTACATCCCAGAAAATCGGGTTTACAGATACAATTACTTTTATGACAATTGCACGACAAGAGCCAGGGACCTCTTAATCCATCACGTAAACGGAAGGGTTGATTTTCATCAAGGAACGGATGCCACAACGAGTTATCGGGAAATGACGCACCAATGGAATCGAGAACACTTATGGGCACGCTTTGGAAACGATATCCTATTAGGGGTCAAGGCTGACTCCAAGACGAGTTTTGCTCAGCAACAATTCTTACCAGACAGCCTCAGGAAGGCTTTTGCCAAGGCCACGATCACAGAAAATGGTAAGATAAAACCATTCGTGGACAGTACATTTTACCTCATACGCCCCCAGGAGATAACCAATACAGAAGGTTTTCCTCTTTCTCCGAGAGAATGTTCGTTGATCCTATTGGCATTTACCGTGATTATTACATGTTGCGAGATTCGGAAAAAATGCCGTTTTTGGATATACGACCTTGTTCTTTTTGCCTCAGCAGGCATAGCCGGGGTCATCCTCACGGCAATGATATTCTCACAGCATCCAACTGTCAGCCTCAACTTACAAATATTAGCATTGAACCCTTTCCCTCTTTTGCTGATCTATCCAATTTGGAAACGGCTCAAAGATGGGCAGGGCTATTGGTTCATCAACGTGTGGATACTCCTAATCTTCCTGTTCTTTGTCGGGAATCTTTTCCAGGAATATGCTGAAGGGATGAATTTTGTGGCATGTTCTTTGCTCTTACGCTGCCTGACAGCTACCCCAAAAGGCAGAAACATTTTAAAGCTCAATCGTAACAAGCATGAATAAATATATCACCGCAATACTCGTTGCGCTATCCGCAAATCCGACCCATGCGCAGTTGGTACAACCTGCACCCAAGCTCGTTGTCAGCATTGCCATTGATCAATTACGGTCTGACTATATTGAGGAGTTCTCATCCCTTTATACAACAGATGGTTGGAAAAAGCTGATGCGGCAAGGAATGGTTTATGATACCGCCTCCTACCCCTTTGAGCCTGTTGATCGAGCCTCTGCCATCGCATGCATCATGACGGGAACGACGCCATATTATAATAGTATCGTCGGTACCCAATGGATGAACAGGAACACCTTAAGGCCTGTATCATGTGTAGATGATGACAAATACACATCGTCTCCCGCACAAATTTCTACTTCTACCCTCGCTGATGAACTCAAGATTTCGACAAAAGGCAAAGCAATGATTTATGCCGTCGCTGCCGACTGTGATGCCGCCATTCTGTCAGCAGGACACGCTGCGGACGGAGCCTTTTGGATCCAAGATAAGACAGGAAAATTATGCACTTCAACGTACTATTCCAACCATGCATCTTCTTGGATAAAGAAGCAAAGTAACGAAACGCTGCAAAGTGCTCATACAGAATCGGATAGAAATGCTTTAATCGTTAAGGCAGCCATCCGTTGCATTCAGGACCATTCCATGGGTAAGGATGACATCACGGACATGATGTCCGTAACCCTTACTGCTCAGGAAGCAAAACCGACAAACTGGCAAACACAAACAGAAAGTGCTTATCTACAGTTGGATAATTTACTTTCCGAACTGATTACTTCTATTGAAACCTCTGTAGGCAAGCAAAATGTTCTATTTGTATTAACAAGTACAGGATTCAAAGACGAAGAGAATGTTGAATATGGCAAATATAGGATTCCTACAGGTACCTTTTACATCAACAGAACAGCCAATCTACTCAATATATATCTAGGTGCCATCTATGGACAAGGAAGATATGTAGAAACTTGTTTCCACAACCAAATTTACCTGAATAGAAAACTCATAGAACAAAAGAGAATCAGTTTCAGTGATATATTAAGTCGTTCGCAGGAGTTTCTGATCCAAAATGCAGGCGTCAGGGATGTCTTTACGACAGATCGCTTACAAACAGGAAGCAATGATATCATCAAGCTGAGAAATGGCTACAACCCTACCACAAGCGGAGATATCATGATCGAAGTTGCTGCTGGTTGGCGTCTACTCAATGAAGACAGTCAAGAAAGCTACACTTCGCGCGCTTTTTACGTCCCCTTCCCAATTATTCTATATGGGGCAGGTATAAAAGCAAAACGCATCACGACTCCAGTTACAATCGACCGCATTGCGCCTACATTGGCGAAAGCTATACGAATTAGGGCACCAAATGCCTGCAAGGCAGAACCTCTGCCTTAGCCCCAAGCCTAAAAAGTTATGGGTCAGTTGTTACACGAACCCATGACTTTTAATCAAACATTTCACATTATTAATTAGGAAATACGGAAAATAATGCGTAATTTTGCAAGCAATTTCGTATAGACAAAAAAACAAAATAAGATAAGCAATGAATTTCAACAAATTTCTTAAGTCATTGTTCGGTGATAAGTCTGGTCGTGATATGAAACTTATTCAGCCGTTAGTTGAGAAGGTTAAGGAAGCCTATCCTGCGATCAAAGCATTAAGCAATGACGAACTCCGTGCCAAAACGAAAGAGATCCAAAAGTATGTTCAGGACTCTGCAAAAGAAGAAAAAGCACAAATTGACGATCTACGCTCAAGAATAGAAGAAACTCCCATTGATGAGCGAGAAGACATCTTCAACCAAATCGATAAACTTGAAAAAGAAGTACTTGAAATTTACGAGAAGGCCTTGAATGAGGTGATGCCTGTTGCGTTTAGCATCGTCAAGGATACTGCTCGGCGTTTTGCTGAGAACGAAGAGATTATCGTTACTGCTACAGACTTCGACAGAGAATTAGCTGCCGATCCCAGCAAGGATTTTATCACAATTGATGGAGACAAGGCTATCTATCATAACGAATGGACGGCTGGTGGCAATAAGATCAAATGGGATATGGTCCATTATGATGTCCAACTATTTGGAGGTATCGCCTTACATCAAGGAAAGATCGCAGAAATGGCAACAGGTGAAGGAAAGACACTTGTTGCAACTCTCCCGGTATTCCTAAATGCATTAACGGGCAATGGCGTTCACATGGTCACTGTGAACGACTATCTTGCAAAACGTGACTCGGAGTGGATGGGACCATTGTATGAATTCAACGGTTTGTCTGTTGATTGCATTGACAAACACAGGCCGAACTCTCCAGAACGCCGTAAAGCATACCAGGCAGATATCACTTTCGGTACGAATAATGAATTCGGATTCGATTACCTGCGTGATAACATGGCTGTTTCTCCAGATGACCTGGTACAAAGGAAGCATAATTACGCCATCGTTGATGAGGTCGATTCTGTCTTAATCGATGATGCTCGAACACCTTTGATTATTTCAGGACCAGTGCCTAAGGGCGATGACCAGATGTTCGAAGAATATCAGCCTTTAGTAGAAAAATTGGTAGGTGTCCAGCGGCAATTGGCCACTCAATATTTAGCAGATGCGAAGGCTAAGATTTCTGAGGGCATGCAGACCAATAACCAAGAAGAACTTCAGCAAGGATTTCTTTCCTTGTACCGTTCGCATCTTGCACTTCCCAAGAACAAGCCTTTAATCAAATTTCTTTCCGAGGAAGGCATGAAAGCAGGTATGCTAAAAACGGAAGAGTATTACATGGAGAACAACAACCGGAGAATGCCAGAAGCTGTAGAACCTCTCTACTTCGTTGTTGATGAAAAACTGAATTCTTGTGATCTAACAGATAAGGGAACAGACTGGTTAGCTCAGCAGGTAAACGATAAAGACCTGTTCGTATTGCCAGATATTACTTCGCAACTCTCCGCCTTGGAGAATGAGAAAGAACTGTCTGATCAAGAACGTATTGACAAGAAAGATGACCTTCTGAACCACTATGGTGTACAGAGCGAACGCGTTCACACGCTTCAACAATTACTGAAAGCATACACCATGTTTAATAAGGATGATGAATACGTTGTCATGGATGGTGAAGTGAAGATCGTGGACGAGCAAACGGGACGTATCATGGAAGGTCGCCGTTGGAGTGACGGATTGCATCAGGCTATTGAAGCCAAGGAACACGTAAAAGTAGAAGCTGCCACTCAAACATTCGCAACGATCACATTGCAGAACTACTTCCGTATGTATCACAAGTTGGCTGGTATGACAGGTACAGCGTCTACAGAAGCTGGTGAATTCTGGGACATCTACAAATTGGATGTTGTAGAGATCCCAACGAACAAACCTGTTATCCGTAATGATATGGATGACCGTGTCTACAAGACAGCACGAGAAAAATACGCAGCCGTCATTGATGAGATAGAGGAGATGCGTAACAGTGGTCGTCCGTGTCTGGTGGGTACGACTTCCGTTGAGATCTCAGAATTGCTGAGCCGTATGCTGAAGCTCCGAAATATTCCGCATAACGTGCTGAATGCGAAATTGCATCAAAAAGAAGCTATGATTGTTGCTGAAGCGGGTCGTAGCACAATGGGGACCATCACGGTTACTGATGAAAACGGTAACAAACACCAAGAACAGCGTATGCTTGGTGCCGTAACGATCGCTACCAACATGGCTGGTCGAGGAACTGATATCAAATTAACGCCAGAAGTAAAAGCTGCTGGTGGTCTTGCTATCATTGGCACTGAGCGTCATGAAAGCCGCCGTGTAGACCGTCAGCTTCGTGGTCGTGCAGGGCGTCAGGGTGATCCCGGATCTTCAGTCTTCTACGTTTCCCTTGAAGATAAGCTGATGCGCCTATTTGCTTCAGAACGTATTGCAAGTGTCATGGACAGACTCGGTTTCAAAGATGGAGAACGTATCGAGAGCCCAATGATATCGAGGAGTATTGAACGTGCCCAGAAGAAAGTGGAAGAGAATAACTTCGGTATCCGTAAGCATTTGCTGGAATACGATGACGTCATGAATAAACAACGTACGGTGATATACGAGAAACGGCGCCATGCTTTGATGGGTGAGCGAATCGGCATGGATATTACCAATATTATTTGGGACCGCATCGTAAATATCATTGAAAAGAATGACTATGAAGGAATTAAGGAGCAATTCCTCAAGGTTCTTGCCATGGAATGCCCCTTCACAGAACAGGAGTCGATTGACGGCAATAAAAGTGAACTTGAAGAGCGCAGTTTCCAAGACGCAATGGCAAGCTTTAAGCGTAAGACAGACCGTATCCAAAGCATCGCATGGCCCATCATCAAGCAAGTACAGGAAAATGAAGGGGATAGGTTCGAACGGATTGTTGTTCCCATCACAGACGGGAAACGCATGTACAACATCCCTTGTAAGCTCAAGGAGGCATATGACTCGGAATGTAAATCTGTCGTAAAACAGTTTGAAAAAGTAATTCTCCTTCACATCATTGACGATGATTGGAAAGAGAATCTCCGTCAATTGGATGAACTCCGACACAGTGTTCAGAATGCTTCTTACGAGCAAAAGGATCCTTTACTGGTATACAAGCTCGAAAGTGCTAAGATCTGGGATACGATGATTGATGATATGAACAACCGTATTGCAAGTATCCTTATGAGAGGTCAGATTCCTGAAATGCAGCAGCAAGAAGTACAGGAAGCCGCTCCAGAAGAGCATAGCCAGCGCTATAATGAGCAAAAAGCCGACTTGAGTGATCCCAATCAACAAGCTGCAGCCCATCGCGACACACGTGAGAGCGCACAGCAAGTCAGCCATGTTCCATACAGAGCAGAGAAGATGCCACGTCCAAACGATCCTTGCCCATGCGGAAGCGGCAAGAAATTCAAGAATTGCCACGGACGGAACATTCGATAAATCCAAGATGAAAATAATCATTCATAACTTAAAAAAGAATTTCGGGGAGAAAACAGCTGTTCATATCCCCGAATTCTTTATCAACTCAGGTGATATCTTAGGACTTGTAGGTAACAACGGAGCCGGAAAAACAACACTATTCCGGCTGATGTTGGATCTCCTAAAGGCTGATGAGGGCAATGTAATCTTCCAAAAAAATGATGAAGCGGAAATTGATCCTGCTACCAGTGAAGAATGGAAGTCATCTACCGGAGCTTATATCGATGAAGGATTTCTTATCGATTTCTTAACGCCAGAAGAATACTTCGAATTCATTGGGAAAGTCAATAATCTGTCTTTGGATGATGTTCACTTGTGGCTCCAAGGCTATGAACGATTCATGGCTGATGAAATCTTAGGGCAGAAGAAACTCATCCGTGATTTCTCTGCAGGGAACAAGCAAAAGATCGGCATCCTGTCAGCGATGCTAAACCAACCAGAACTGCTGATTTTAGATGAGCCTTTCAATTTCCTTGATCCCTCAAGTCAGAACATATTGAAAAATATGCTTGTAGAATACAATCAGTCAACTGGTGCCACGATTCTAATCAGTAGCCATAACCTACAACATACGGTGGATATCAGTACACGTATAGCATTATTGGAACATGGAGAAATCATCAAAGACCTGTCTAACCATGCTGGTAGTGCGGAACAAGAACTGAATTATTATTTTAACGTATAGTCCAGAAGAAGGAGAATAAAAAAAGTAGAAAGTAGCCCTCGTGCTTACTTTCTACTTTTTTCTTAAACTGGATTATCTTCTGGATCATTGGTGAAAAGATCGTCAGCCCCCTTCATTTCATCGTCATCGAACCACAGATGCATCTTTGCCTTTGCCTTTTCTTTCACTTCATCAGAAACTTTTCCCCATACTTTATGAAGGACATAAATAAGGACTGCGATATCATCACTTAGACCAGCGATAGGAATTGCATCTGGGACAACATCCAGGGGACTAATTAAATATCCTAATGCCCCGATGATAATGGCTTTCTCCTTAATAGATACTTTATCACTCTCTAAGGTATAAAATAAGATTAAAGCTGCGTATACCATTTTGGATCCTGCCCTTTTGGCAATACGAGAAATTTTATCGACAAATCCCTTAGGAGAGTATTTGTCTTTGTATTTCATAAAATCGGGTAATTGAGGTGTTTCCATTTCTATTTATTAAAAATCAAGTACATCTTTGATAAATTTCTCAAATCGATCTTCCGACATTCTCTTGAGGCGCAATTGAATGGAGAGTTTCATTGATGCTTTATAAAGGAATCCAAGCAATATTCCGATTGCTATGGAGATAAGTAACCCACCTTCAAGTCCACCAGGTAGCTTTTCGGGGGGAAACGCGGAACAAACCAATACAGGAATAACAACTAAGATGCCAAAAACGGTATATTGGCTTTTCTCCGAACCTTCACTATCAAGAATAGCCTGCTTATCAAAAAGATAATCATCAAGTTCACGCCGTGTAAAGCCATAATCTTCGACGACAGGGAATCCCTTCACCCCAACATTGACCTTCATCTTTGAGGTGATTGTATGCTCATAATCAAGTATTTCCTTTTCAATATCTTTCATGCCCTATATAACGTTACAAATCATCAATTATTATTTATTGGCGAACAAAAATTGATTCTATTTCACATCCTTGCGCACCACTAATGGATCAGACATGCTTTCATCATCTACCGTCATTTCTGAAGAAAAATGAAAACAGTGCTCCTATAAGCCGGGTTCCGTCCCTCAATCACCTTTCGATGGATGAAGTGCCTGCCATTTATCTACGCCGTGAGTCACCCCACGGCTCAAGCATTCTACCCTCCGTCGTACTTGCGTATCGGACGAGCAGCCCTCAAACGACGGTATACGCGAACTTGCAGCCTCCAGTCAGCACAGCCTGGCGATCACCCGCCAGCTGGTAGTCTCTTACACTACCTTCTCACCCTTACCCTTGTGAGGATCCCAAGACCGGATCAAGTCCGACCGAGGAATGCGGAACCACAAAGGCGGTTCTTTTCTTCTGCCTTCACCTATTGTTACCAACAGCTTCTACTTTCGGAAGTGGAGTGCTCTATGCTGCCCGGACTTTCCTCTTGCACCACAAAGATGCCAGCGGCAGAGCCAGAACACTGTTTTCAACTGCAAAGTTAAACAAAATCATCAAATATAGCACAGAATTCCACAAAAAATCACAAATATCAAGCGATCTTATGGTATCAAGCCTTTCAGCCCTTATACACACCTTGCGTGATCGTGCCAAACAGCCACTTGAATTACTATTTTATGAATTTGTATCTTTGCACTGGAGTTTTTTTATGCAATAGGTTGACAGGTTGTCAAAACCCAGTGTTTATCAGGCTTGCAACCTGATTTGAGGTTGTCAAAGGTTGACAAGAGGTTGACAAGAAAACACATATTATGCGCAATTTTCTCGAGAATTTATGGTAATACCTATGCTATTGTTGTGCAGAACCTTCCCTATTAGATCAAATTCTCTCGAGAATTTTGTATGATAGCTTTACATTTCATCTCCAGGTCATGATATGAATTGAAATGGGAGAAATAGAATCGAAGTATTGTATCCTTCCAGATGATCAAATAAACGGAAGATACCAAGAATCTAAACAAACTTAAAAACAAAAACTGTTCTACTTAAGAGCCGTTAATGTGTTAAATTCAAGTGTTAAAATGGGATAATAATATAAGACAATATGACAGATTAACAATTTTTGCGTCTATATTTGCACATGTCCATTTAAACGAATTGACGAGGGATTCGTCAAAGAGACAAATGTTGAATCAAAGAACAATTAAATATTTATAGAACAATGAAAAAGTATTCTCAGTATCTGCTTGCAGGTTTGTGCGTTGTTTCGATAGCATTTTCTGCAGGTGCTTTTATGAAAGTTCAAGCTGCTACAGAAGCTGCACCCGTTGTCACACAACCCGTTGACTTAACGTACGCAGCAGAGAAAGCTGTACCAGCTGTTGTACATATCAAATATGTACGGAATTCAAAAACTCAAACTGTGGATGTCCAGGGCGATGACTTCTTTACTGATCCATTCAGTTTCTTCTTTGGTAATCCTAATTCTGGGAATGGTGGCACACAGAAGAGAAGGATACAAACTCCTAAGCAAGAGGCGACGGGATCCGGTGTCATTATCTCCTCCGACGGCTACATTGTAACGAACAACCATGTTGTGGACGGTGCTGACGAATTGACAGTCACCCTGAATGACAATCGGGAATTCTCTGCCCGTATCATTGGTACAGATAAGGCCACAGACCTCGCCCTGATCAAGGTTAATGCCAATAACCTCCCAACCCTCCCTATCGGAGATTCTGATAAATTGAAGATCGGAGAATGGGTCATCGCTGTAGGTAATCCATTCAACTTAAATTCTACCGTTACGGCAGGAATCGTCAGTGCCAAAGCACGTGGACTTGGGGGCGGTAGCGAGAATGGACCAGACATTTCAAGTTTTATCCAGACTGATGCTGCCATCAACCCTGGCAATTCCGGGGGCGCATTAGTGAACACAAGAGGAGAATTAGTGGGTATCAATGCCATGCTCTACTCTCAAACAGGTTCTTTCAGCGGATATGGTTTTGCCATTCCTACCTCTATCATGAATAAGGTCGTATCCGACCTGAAGCAGTATGGTACAGTGCAACGTGCATATCTAGGTATACGAGGAATGGACGTGCACAATTATATTGACTTACAAAAAGAACAAGACAAGACTGTTCCTGATTTCGGCACAAACGAGGGAGTCTATGTTGACCAGGTAACAGATAATGGTGCAGCAAAGGCTGCCGGCGTACAAAAGGGCGATGTCATTGTTGGTGTTGACGGCAAGACCATCAACAAGATGTCTGAACTACAACAGTACATGAACAGCAAGAAACCGGGTGATAAGCTGACCGTTACTTATCTTCGTCATAAGGATAAGATCAGCAAGACCGTTACCTTAAAGAATGCGCAGGGTAATACCAAGATTATCAAGACAGCCGACCTTGATGTTCTTGATGGAACTTTCCGCCCTGTCACTTCTGAAACCAAGAAGAGCTTAGGTATCAGCTATGGACTTGAAGTCATGAAAGTTGGCAATGGTCCATTAAAGAATGCAGGTATTAGCAAGGGCTTTATCATTCAGGAAATCAACGATATGCCTATGAAGAGCGTCAACGACCTGCAGGATGCCGTTAAGAGCGCATCTACATCCAAGGACCAGGTACTCTACTTCAAGGGAATGTGGCCCACAGGAAAGAAAGGCTACGGAGCCATCCAACTTGACAATTAATAGGACATAGAGACAAGAAGGAAACTCCCTCTTTTAGCAAAACAAGAACAAACCTCGAAGCAACCGCACCCAAGCAGTAAATGAACTGACGTGTGGTAACTTCGAGGTTTTTCGTTTGAAATAAAGCAAATTATGTGCTAAAAATTTGCAGATGTGGATATAAAACTTTAAATTTGCATTTGGCATAAATATGTAACGCTTAATGAGACAACTGAAAATCACAAAATCGATTACTAATCGAGAGAGCGCATCACTCGACAAGTACTTACAGGAAATAGGTCATGAAGAGCTTATATCCGTTGAAGAAGAAGTAGAATTGGCACAGCGCATCAAGAAAGGTGACCGCAAGGCATTGGAAAAATTGACTAAAGCCAATTTAAGATTTGTGGTTTCAGTAGCCAAACAATACCAAAACCAAGGATTAAGTCTCCCAGACCTGATCAATGAAGGCAATCTGGGACTGATCAAGGCAGCGGAGAAATTCGATGAGACAAGGGGCTTCAAATTCATCTCTTATGCTGTATGGTGGATACGCCAGAGTATCCTACAGGCCATTGCAGAGCAAAGTAGAATCGTGCGGTTACCCCTAAACCAGGTAGGATCAGTCAACAAGATCAACCGCGTCCTCAATAAATTTGAACAAGAGAATGAACGTCGCCCCAGTGTAGATGAGATTGCAGACAAAGTAGACTTGCCTGAAGATAAGGTCGTTGACGCACTCAAGGTTAATGGACATCATGTTTCCGTAGATGCACCCTTTGTCGACGGAGAGGACAATAGCCTCTTAGATGTCATGGCTAACACGGATTCTCCTATGGCAGATAAGGAATTGGTGATGGAATCATTGCGTGATGAAATTTCGAGGGCTCTCTCCACATTGAATGAGCGTGAACGCAATATCATAGAAGCATTCTTCGGGATCAACCAGCCTGAAATGACATTGGAAGAAATCGGGGATAAATATGGGCTCACTCGTGAGCGTGTACGCCAAATAAAAGAAAAGGCGATTCGCCGTCTGCGGCATAACACCAAGAACAAGATGTTAAAGTCATATCTTGGACAATAATAAAGAATTATGAATTTCAAGAAATATATCACAATGTTTGCAGTAACCTTGGCTTTGATAACTGCCACTACAGCATCAGCCAAGAGTAGACCAGCCAAAATCTATGCATTTGGCTTCGCTGCATCTTTCAACGATTCCACTGTGTATTTTACGGATATCCAGGAGATTGACTCGGCGTATATAACTACAAAGAATAACTTTCTCGTCAGTAGGGAAAATTATTCTTACCAGTTACGGGATTATCTTTCAGGGATTGGAGAACAACACCGGACTTGTACAATCACTTATGCCCTTGACCGAAAGAAGATTGAAAAGAAGTATTTCTCCATGCGGAAGAAATACATATCTAAGGGAACCTTCAACGTGAAGTACCTAAATGCTCCCGATTTCCATTTTAAACCGGTTACGGATGTCAATACAGAAGACGAAACGCTGACACCTGTCAAGAAGGTTAAGGATAAAAAAGGAAAGAGGAAACGTGGAGAGATGACTCCACAAGATGGACATGGAAATACACCAGAAGGAAGTGGTCGTCCACCACAAAAATAAGGGCTATGGAAGAAATTCACTGGTTTAGAATAGCAGAGCACAACGTGAGCATTCTTTTTAAAGATAACAGTAAAAATAACATGTCGCTGTTACCTTCTTTCGAACCGTTCAGAGCAAATCCTATCTCTGGCGGTTTGTTTTTTTCGCTCACAGTTGATGATCAATTGCGTCCCATCCCTAAATCACGAAGAGAGAGAATCCGTGACTTTGACACGGGGAATGGGAATACGATAGTTGACTTACTTGATGATGGCGGATATCAATTCATCATTAAGAACATCTCTGGAGGAGACTGTTGCCTACTCATTGCCAACAAAGACTTTACATCATGCACCTGTGCCCTCAACGGCAATGAACCCATGCGCAGATTCGGGTTGAATAATGCCCTGATGATGATCTATGCCTTTGCAGGCAGTAAGCAGGACACCTTATTGATCCATGCGTCTGTCGTTAGGTACAAAGACAAGGGGTATGCCTTCATCGCAAAAAGTGGTACTGGGAAAAGTACGCAGTCCAGTATGTGGCTAAGGTATATCCCAGGATGCGACCTGATGAATGACGACAATCCCATTATCAGGGTATTACGTGGGAAAGCATATATCTACGGAAGTCCATGGAGTGGGAAGACACCCTGCTATCGCAATACGAAATCTGAGTTGGGAGCAATTGTCAGGATTGACCGTGCCCATGAGAATAGTATAGAGAAACTACAGCCCGTACAGTCCTTTGCCTCCTTCCTACCCTCTTGCTCCTCAATGAAATGGGATGAGGACATCTTTGAAAATATCTGCGACATCATCACAAAGGTCGTAGAAACAAATCATTTTTATATTCTTCATTGCTTGCCAAACCGGGAAGCAGCAGAACTATGTCAGAAAACAGTCGCACCATAAATACCATTCAGGTATCCAACGCGGAGTTCATACCGAAGGTTATAGAACTCCTTGAGGAGGGACATACCGTTACCTTGCCACTCAGAGGATATAGCATGCGCCCCTTTCTTGAGAACAATAGAGATAAAGGTCTTTTGGAAAAGGCAGAACATATTCAAGTAGGGGATGCGGTTTTAGCTGAGGTCTCTCCGAAGAAATATGTCCTTCACCGGGTCATCCGCATCCAAGAAAACGATATTATCCTTCGGGGAGATGGCAATATAGGCACTGAGCATTGCCAAATAAAGGATGTAAAAGGCTTGGCAATTGGCTTTTATAGGAAAGGGAGGGGTCATTTAGACCGTACAGACGGCATGAAATGGAAGGTCTATTCATGGATATGGACGTCACTCTTCCCTATTCGAAGGTACCTATTAGCGTTTTATCGCCGTATATGGCTTAGATTTTTCAAACCAATATAAATATGAAAACAAAGAAAGGATTCCGCCTTCGTGAGGTCTGTGGGGAACAGATGATTGTAGCAGAAGGCAAAGAAAACATTGATTTTTCAAAGATTATCAGCATGAATGAAAGTTCTGCATATCTTTGGAAAGCTGTTGAAGGGAAAGATTTCACGGCTGAAGACCTTGCCGATCTCTTGACTGAGCAATACGAGGTTTCTAAAGAAAAAGCCTTGGAAGACTCCAAGGCTTTAGTTTCTCAATGGGAAGAAGCGGAAATTATTGAACCGTAATCTGCAGCGGAGTATGAAGGGCATTGAGGAATTCATCAATCCTCAACTGCCATTCCTGCTGTGTTCTAACATCATACGCACTCCAAGCACTTCCAAAATAATAAGTGTATTTCTCCTTGTCCTTCAATCCTTTAACGACTCCAATGGCATGACCTTCAATGCCATTCTCGGGCTTTGCATACATGAGTTTTCGAGTCTGAGCGCCATTGGGGAACAGAGCTGCCACATAAATCTGGAAATTATGGCGATCTGGACCATCTGTTGGATCAGCATACTGGACAAACTCTTTTCCCAAGACAACGCTTTCCTTATCATCAGAATGAATGACAACTCCTGAACAGAATGTGGCTGGCTTTGACAATCCCTCATACCAGACTGTCATCTTATTGAAATTAGAGCCTTTGTCCAAACTGATCAGGCGGTGTTCTGTCACACTGTCATTCCTTACCTTCTCCTTTCCATACACCAAATCAACGGTGAAACGTAAAGGACCATTGTCTAAAATATCATAATCCTTATAACAATAAGGCAAGATTAGTTTTTCACCATCCATTAAGGCAGGTGTACCACAACCTAAACTCGGGCCGACATTGTAGCAGTCCAGTCCAGTACCATGGTCAAGATGAAAAGAAGTATTCAAGCTGTATTCCTTTGCCTCTTGCATCTTCCCTTTCTTACGCAATTCCTTGAGGTGAACCCAAGCATAGTCGTTCTTGAGATAACGTTCCCCGACATCCAAGTCTGGCGTGTTTTTTGTCCAGACATCAATACCGAAAGAACGCTCACCAGTCTTTTGCAATGCCGGGCCATATACGCGATAGGCGCCCCGGTCATTCTCCCAAGCTATATCATCCTCACGATCAGGATACATCCGACCCTGCACCCATACTTTCATCTGTTTGGGTGTTCCCTTCGTCACGAGGAACTTCATCGTCCCAGACGGACGCACAGCAGCATCGATTAGCAACTTCTGATCGTGGGTTATCTGATAGTCAACTTGTTGACCGATAGGATTCTTAACGATGAAGGTTTCACCCTCTTTCAGTCCTAACTTATCCGTAACAGTCTTCAAATCCACTTCTATCACTTCCTGACGTTGTACCTTTTCTTGGTTCCTAACCATGATTGTGACATCACCTGCCCACGCATTCATCTGTGCCATGATCATGGCAACTACTAAATTTAGAGCTTTCCTCATATATTGCATAACCTATCTTGATATTAAAGATTCTTTTGGAAGAAATCTGCCACCTGCCTGAGGAGATGGTTTCTTGTGTTTCCTCCATATATTCCGTGATTCCTATTCGTATAATAGTTTTCCTTGAAATCCTTGTCTGCTTGCACTAAAGCCTCTGCATACTCAAAGGTGTTCTGAGGATGGACATTATCGTCGGCAACTCCGTGACAGATCAGAAGAGCCCCATGCAATTGACTCGCACGAGTAATGGCATTATCATCATATCCTTCTGGATTCTCCTTTGGCGTACGCATATAACGCTCTGTATAGATACTGTCATAATAGCGATAACTGGTAGGAGGCGCAATGGCTACGCCACATTTGAAGACTCCACGACCTTCACTCATGCTCATCAGCGTACAGAAGCCTCCGTAACTCCAGCCCCAGATACCGATACGATTCTTATCCACATAAGGCAACTTACCCAAATAGAGTGCTGTTTCCACCTGGTCTTTTGCCTCTAAGTTACCTAAGTGGAGATAGGTGCACTTTTCAAATTCTGCACCACGACCTCCCGTACCCCGGCCATCGACGCAAACAACAATATAGCCTTGTTGGGTCAAATAGTCATCATACGCATAGCCGCCACTCGACCCTGCGCCCCATTGGTTCAAGACTTGCTGAGAACCAGGACCACTGTATTGATGCATGATCACGGGATACTTCTTGTTTGGATCAAAGTCTACAGGCTTAAGCATCCAGCCATCCAGCCTTACCCCTTCAGATGTTGTAAAAGAGAAGGGCACCCTACTTGCGAACCCTGCCTGTGCAATCTTTTTCTTCAATTCAGCATTGTCCTCCAGTACTTGCAACTGCTTTCCATCATTGTTACGTAAGGTATATACATAAGGTGTATTATAGTCACTCCACGTATTGACGAAATAACTGTAGTCGCCAGAGAAAACGGCATGGTTTACACCCTCCCGGTCCGTAAGGCGTTCGATTTTCCCATTCCGATGGGAAACATAGATCTGACGATCATGAGGATTCAAGGCTGCAGCCTGATAATATACGTCACCATTCTGTTCGTTCATGCCATATACTGCCGTGATATCATAATTGCCCTCACCAATCTTGCGCTGTACTTGACCTGTCATATTATATAGGTAAAGGTGCATATAGCCATCACGGTCACTGGGCAAAAGAATGCTGTTTTTACCTACGATAATATTGCTGAGAACCTCTTCTTTTACATATTTCGGCACGCTTTCTTTAATCAAAAGCTGTGCGACAGTGCTTCTTGGATTGACCTGATAGATCTTTAATGCATCCTGATGGCGGTTCATGACATAGACGAGAATCTTGGCAGGATCAGTCGTCGGAATGATCCTGGGCATATAGCCATCTGCATCCACCGGGACCTGCAATTGACGAGTCTGGTGCGACTTGATATCATAACTCCACGCGGAAACTTTCGAATTATCCTCTCCTGCATTCGGATATTTATAGGTATAAAGCCCTGGATAATCAGCATATTCTTTTCGCGCGGGATCCATCCCCTGAAACATTTGCAGGGAATAGGACTTCACTTTTGACTCATCATATTTTATCCAACAAATCTGAGTGCCATCCGCAGTGAAACAAAGAGCCTTGTTAAAACTAAATTCTTCTTCATTCACCCAATCTGGTATGCCATTAATGATCTCATTGAACTTACCGTCCTTCGTGACCTGGCTCTCAGCATTGTCATACAATAACTTCACCAAATAAATGTTGTTCTCACGAACAAAAGCAATCTGTTGCCCGTCAGGCGACCAGGTAGGAACCTGCTGCGGTCCTCCATCTGACAATCTCTCTAACTTCCTGCTGGCTATCGTATAGATATAGCAAACCGCAGTAAAGGAACGACGGTAAATCGCTTTCTTCTGTGTAAGGATGATCATGCGTTTCCCATCCGGAGAAGGAATGTAACCATCTACCTGGTCGACTTTCTCGCCCATCGTGTTGTTCACATCAAACAAGACCGCAGTTTGCTTGCCAGTTTTAAACGAATACTGCACGATCTTCTTCCCTCCTTCTGTAATCTCAGCATACTGGTCAGTACCCTGAATGGGAATCATGCCCGAAATTCCTTTCGTACGGAACTCACCATTCACGATCGACTTGATGTCCAGCTTCTGAACTGCCAAGGCAGAGGAAGCCACAAGAAGAGCTGCACACATTGCCAATAATTTGTTCATAATCTTAGTCTTTTTCTTGATAACGATGTGCAAAGATAAATAAAAAACCGTACTTTTGCAAAAGAAATGGAACATTATTATAATGACTTTGGCTCCTGGATTCGAAGAATGTTTCCCTATCGGGTACAAAAAATCTCCATCGATGCCGGATTCTCCTGCCCTAACCGTGATGGAAGAATCGGAAGGGGGGGCTGTACGTATTGCAATAACAGGAGTTTCAACCCTGTTTATTGTGATCGGAAGAAATCAGTTACAGCACAACTGATAGAGGGAAAGCAATTCTTTTCGCATAAGTATCCAGACATGAAATACCTGGCTTATTTCCAGGCATTCACCAATACATACAAGCCCATCGATGAATTAAAAGCATTATATGAAGAAGCTTTAGAGGTTGAGGATGTCGTAGGAATTGTCATTGGAACACGCCCTGACTGCGTCAATGAGGAAATACTGGATTACCTGGAAGGACTAAGTCATCGCACTTTCGTGATGGTTGAATATGGCATAGAAAGTGCGAATGACGAAACCTTGCGACGTATCAACCGTGGGCATAACTTTGCATGTAGTCGGAAAGCTGTGGAAGCCACTCATCGGCGAGGGATCATTACCGGAGGGCACATCATCCTCGGATTGCCCGGGGAAGATGCTGAGGAGAGTCTCCGGCAAGCTCCTATCATCTCTTCCCTTCCACTTGATGTCTTGAAAATCCATCAGATGCAGATCATCCGGGGTACCGAACTTGCCAGAGAATATGCCTTGCATCCCTTCCATGTATATAGTGTAGATGAATACATAGATCTAATTATCAAGTATATCCATCTTCTTCGGAAGGATTTAGTACTCGAGCGCTTTGTCAGCCAGTCACCTGCCGAGATGCTCATTGCTCCCAAATGGGGTCTCAAAAACTATGAGTTCACCCATCTTCTTCTCAAAAAGATGAGAGAAGAACCATGATACAGTTTACCTGACTCTGGATACAGTGACAGGATTTGACAGTTCTTCCTTCCATGTTTCCAGAAAGTGGAACCAATCTTCCGCCCTATGATAGCCAAAGTCTTCGTTATCACTGCAGAAGGCAATGTCGTATTGCAGGACATCCTGGGGAGTATTGACCACAAAAGCGTAATTGTCTTGATTAGCGGGTTGCTCGCTAACGATCTCCCGACGTGGGATACAAATGCCCAGTCCGACAGTCTCTCTCTTCCAGTTGATCGTATCCCCCAACCCGGCAGGCCAATCCGTCCCCCAACAGCCACGCAAGCCTGCATGGTCGGAATATTCCTTGGATCCCTTGACATTGATGATACCTGTTGAAAACTTTAGGTCGGGCACTTTCCGCGAGAAGCTCGCCGTGACATGCACATCCCGATGCCCAGCATAAAGGACATATCGAATCACCATGGTAACAGGATCTTTCTGAGGGTCAACCCTCCATTGGTTATCTCCTACTTCTACGATGGAACGCACAGGACCCGAAGAGATAATCCGCTGTGTACGGTATTTGACATCGGTAAGAGGCTGTGGCTCTTTTCCATTCCAACCTCTCAAGGCACCTAATCCAAAGGTATTGCCTACCCAAAGCACATCATCCCCGTATCCTTTTGCCTTTTGTGCTTTGTCCGTATAGAACTGGGTATCCTTGATTTCCAGTTGACGATGGAATTTACCGTATAAGTCAATGGTCTGCCGAGGGTCGAAATAGATACGGAATCCCACAAGCTCACTCTCAAAAGCCACCCCATGATGATGCTGGAAATTATAAGACTGAGCATGACCGTCCACGGTTAAGGCCCTGATATAATAATCATGCTTGTTTTTCTCCTTCACTCCTGTATTGCGAAGTACCATCTCCGCGTAGGTGCGAGGCTGGTAAATAGGCTCATCACCATGATCGTAAAGCTGTATGGAGAATTTCTTTCGCTCTTTTCCTTTCAAGTCTGTCACGAAGCACAGTTCATCATTGTGCCCGTCTTGATTGAGATCGTCTAACTGCGAAGGAACTTCCTTACCATTTTCCATGACCACCGCGCGACGAATATGACTCCCGTAGGGCATGAGACGAATGACCACAGGAGCGGACTTCCGCTCAACGTTCGTGTTATTCTTCACGGAATATTCTACTGTCGTTTGCGCCGATGCCATGACAAAGCCAACCATCAAGAAAGACGCAATGAGTAATCTTTTGTCCATTGTCGATTAAATTTTATGTAGTTTCATTGCACAAAGATAGTAATATGTGCGAAAATCGCATTAAAATTTCAACAATTTAAAGTTAAATGCGACTTTTTTAGCTAATAATTTATTTTTTTTAGCAGATTATTTGGCTTTTAAAATATTTTTTAGTACTTTTGCATTGCAACTCAAAAAGAAGGGTATTAGTGAAAAAGATATACGGTCTATTGTTTCTTTCAATGGTTCTCTGCATGGCTTGCGAGTTCAAGTTCAAGCCCAATGAGAATGACGATCAGAACACTCCAATCGAAGTGAAGCGTTATGATCGACTGGAAAGCCGTTATCTTACCACTGGGGATTTCTCCGCATTGCAGGAGATGAATACTGAATACCCGCTTGAGACACGTACCCTGATCGAGAAAGTGCTCCAGATTGGAACGGTCGACGATCCTGAAATCAGCACGAAGTTCTTGCGTTTCTATCAAGACTCCACTCTACAATCCCTGATCACGAATTGCGAGACAGAATATGCCAACATGGATGACATCAACCAGCAGTTGAACGATGCCTTCGACCAATTGCAAAAATGGTTACCTGATTTGCCACGCCCTATGGTCTATACCCAGATAACATCGCTCGACCAAAGCATCATTATTGGTGAAAAGACCATCGGTATTTCCTTGGATAAGTACATGGGTGAGAACTATCCTCTCTATAAGAAGTATTATACTTATGAGCAGATGAAGACGATGACGCGCAAGTACATTGTCCCGGATTGCTTAAGCTTCTACTTGCTGAGCCTGTATCCCATGGAGAATTTTGACTCCCGACCTCAGCTCGAAAAGGACTTGCACATGGCGAAAGTGTTATGGGTAGTCAATGAAGCGATGGGCATCCAGTTCTTCAAGTCGAAATATACGGCACTTGTCAGTCGTTATATGCATCGCCATCCAGCCACGACCATCGCCCAATTACTAACACTTGACGATTACCACGACTTTACGTAATCGCTTCTCCCCCATTCTCTGCAAGCAGGAAAACATCGCCTTCATTAATCTGGCAACTGATCGAACGTGCGGTGACCTTTCACGTAGTATTGCCACAGGATACTGAATGCCTTCCGCTCTGGCACAGGATCTATCACCCTTGCCTTCTGGATTCTTTCACGGTCAGCCTTAAAGTCTGGCAACCACTTCCGAAAAGCATGGCGTGCCTTGAAGATAGCCTTGAAATCCCCGAAGTTACGGTTAAGGATCAAGGTCTCCCAAGCTGCTAAATAATCTAAGAACCAGCGCACACGCATCACCTTCCCCAATTCTTCTTCCGGCAAGTTCTTATATAACATGGTCAGGTTATTGCGGAAGTTCAGGAACGTCTTCTTAGGATTTCCCTTGGGCAACGTACCCCCTCCAACATGATATACTTCACTGTCTGGGATACAAAAGATCTTCCGCCCCATCAGGCGCAAGCGCCAACACAAGTCGATCTCCTCATTATGGGCAAAGAAACGGCGATCCAATCCTCCTGCAGCCCAATAGTCCTTGCTGCGTATCATCAGGCATGCCCCTGTAGCCCATAATACTTCCGAGCGATAATCATACTGTCCGTTGTCCTGCTCCACGACATCAAAGATACGTCCGCGACAGAAAGGATAGCCATACTTATCTAAGAAGCCACCGGAGGCACCCGCATATTCGAAGCTGTCCTTGTCTACCTCCGAAAGCAGTTTCGGCTGGCATGCCGCTGCTTCCGGATGGCTATCCATGAACTCAATCAAAGGTGTCAACCATTCATGGGTCACTTCAACGTCACTGTTCAATAATAGATAATATTCCGCATCGATCTGCTTCAAGGCTCGGTTGTATCCTTCGGAAAATCCCCAGTTCCTATCCAACAAAATGGTCTTGCACTCCGGGTACTTCCTTCTGACCAAATCCATGGAATCATCGGTGGAGGCATTATCCGCAATAAACACTGTTGCATCCCTCCGGGAGTATTCCAAGACAGCAGGGAGATACTGCGCCAGCATCTTCACCCCATTCCAATTGAGTATGACTATCGCTAACTTCATCCTTGACATTTATTCTATGTTGACCTTCAGGGCAGTCTTGTCATGGTTGAAATCACCCAACCTGACCGTGATCAACTCATTATCGTATTCCTCCCTTGCCTGTATGGCAGGCAGTTCCACCCGAATATAGTTCCGGGTAAAGCCATGCATGACCTTCCCTTTGGGTGCCTTTTCAAACAGCACCTCAGCCTGTTCACCCACATGGGCAGCATAAAAGGCATGGGTCTTCTCATCCGAAAGGGCCAGCAACCGTTTCGACCGAGCCTTCTTGTCAGCATCCGTCACGACATAAGGGATTGCAAGGGCTGACGTTCCCGGCCGCTCACTATAAGGAAAGACATGCAATTGCGTCACGTCTAAGCCTTTCAGGAAATCATAGCATTCCTCAAAATATTCCGGGCGTTCACCCCGGCAGCCCACCATAACGTCCACGCCAATGAAGGCATCTGGCATCTTCTCCTTGATCAGATGGATCTTATGGGCAAACAAAGCCGTGTCATAACGCCTATGCATGAGTTTCAGCACGGCATCAGAACCACTCTGCAACGGGATATGGAAATGGGGCATGAAAGCCCTGCTATGGGCACAATAGTCAATCAATTCATCTGACAGCAAGTCGGGTTCAAGACTGCTGATCCTGAACCGGTGGATTCCCTGCACTTGGTCGAGTGCCTTCACCAAATCCAAGAAACGCTCATGGGTGGTCTCTCCAAAGTCGCCAATATTCACACCTGTCAGCACAATCTCCTTTCCTCCTTCACGAGCGGCTTGCTCAGCCTGCTCCACCAACGAGGCGATAGATGGGTTTCGGGAGAACCCCCGAGCATAAGGAATCGTACAATACGTACAGAAATAGTTGCATCCATCCTGCACTTTCAGGAAGTAACGGGTACGGTTGCCACGCGAACAGGATGGTGAGAACGTCGTGATGTCCTTTGTCTTGACATGATGGAACTCAGCTTCACCTGCATCGTCAGCAACTCCACATTCCAGATACTTGCTCCACGCATCACTGAGATACTGGATCAGATGAGCCTTCTCGTTACTTCCCAAAACCAAGTCCACGCCAGGAATCCGGGCGACGGTATCAGCTTCCAACTGTGCATAGCAACCCGTCACCACCACGAAGGCATCCGGATGCTCCCTAACCATACGGTGAATGGTCTGGCGACATTTATGGTCGGCGACTTCCGTCACCGAGCAAGTATTGATCAGACATAAGTCCACGTGCTCGCCTTTCTCAGCTGTACGGACTCCCATGCCCTGCAGCATTTGCCCAAACGTAGAGGTCTCAGAAAAATTCAACTTGCAGCCCAAGGTAAAATAAGCTGCTGTCTTGCCTTGAAAGGCAGATGTATTGATCATAAACGTTATACCTTATTATATATAGGTGCAAAGGTACGGTAATTCCAGTGAAGAACAAAACAAACTTGTTGATTTTTTATTCACCTGCTCCCAGAACACCTATACCCCACCGGGAAATGGCATACAGAATATTGACAAGCTCGTGTCACGGAAGAATCCAGGACAGATATACCCCACAGGGAAGTAACGTCCCCCTTTATCCTCTTGTACGAAAGATCCTATCCAACCTATTTTTTAGGATTTATGAAGAAGCCCCAAATATTTAACGTTTGTTTAATATACATAAGACATTGATTATCAGTATGTTACAAAAAAGTTACATTTTAGACAAAAAAAAGTCGATAAAAAATGAACAACATATCGAAAAAATACTTACCTTTGCAACGTTTTAATAAACAAATGATTGTTTTACAGATTTAAAAAGCAAAGAAAATGAAGAAATTAGTTTTAATGTTCGTAGCTATTGCAGCTATCTCTTTCGCATCTTGTGGTAACAAAACAGCAGCTCCTGCAGCTAACGCTGACTCTGATACAGCAGTTGTTGACAGCGCAGCTGATTCTACAGCCGTTGATTCTGCAGCAACAGACACAACTAATGCACAGTAATAAATAGCTCGAACTGAAAAATGAGAGATTGCCGCTGGGATTCGTCCCGGCGGTTTTTTTTTATGCTTTCTCGAATCGGTTCCTCCCCTTCTATCGTGCCCTATCGATCCTCCCAAAAGCGGGAGATGGCCTTTTGGGCTTCAATTGATGACCTTTTGCGTCCTAACTGATGACCTTTTAAAAGGCAGGAGATAACCTTTTACAAGATGGGAGATAAGCTTTTACAAGGCAAAAGGAAAAGGTCCGCCTGCAGCCATTGCAAGCGGACCCTTTGACTTTATGTTATTCAGACTTCAAGTTCTTAGTATTCTGCCCACGACTTAATGTCGATCTCATCCAAGGATAAGGTGCAGAACGCATTGATGAATGCGCTTGCCAACCGGCTATTCGTGATCAATGGGATGTTCAAGTCGATGGCTGCACGACGGATCTTATAGCCATTAGTCAACTCCCTGGGCGTCAAGTCCTTAGGAATATTCACCACCATGTCAATCTTCTTCTGATGAAGCATGTCAAGGGCTTGCGGCTGCTTGCCCTCTTCGGACGGCCAATACACCCGCGTGTTCTCCACTCCATTCTCCGTCAGATACTTGGAAGTACCTCCTGTGGCATACAGTTCATATCCATGCTTGACCAACATCTTGGCTGCATCCAACATGTCTGCCTTCTGCTTTGCGCCACCTGTAGAGAGCAGTACGGTACGCTTGGGGATCCGTTGCCCTACGCTCAGCATGCTCTTGAGCAGTGCTTGGTTGGTATCATCTCCTAAGCATCCCACCTCACCTGTTGACGACATGTCAACGCCTAAGACTGGGTCAGCCTTCTGGAGACGGTTAAACGAGAATTGGCTTGCCTTGATCCCGACATAATCCAGGTCGAAGAGATTCTTATTGGGCTTCTCGACAGGTACTCCCAACATCACTTTCGTAGCCAAGTCTATCAAGTTGAGCTTCAACACCTTGCTAACGAAGGGGAATGAACGGGACGCACGAAGGTTACACTCAATGACCAGGATATCATTGTCACGTGCCATATACTGGATATTGAATGGACCACTGATGTGCAAGTCCTTGGCAATCTGGCGACTGATTCGCTTGATCCTGCGCACCGTTTCCACATACAACTTCTGCGGAGGGAACTGGATCGTGGCATCACCAGAATGCACACCGGCAAACTCAATATGCTCAGAGATAGCGTAAGCCAAGATATCTCCATTCTTTGCCACGGCATCCATCTCGATCTCCTTGGCATGTTCAATGAACCGACTGACGACAACAGGGTGGTCTTCGCTGACATTTGCTGCCAGCTTCAGGAACCTCTCAAGTTCCTCATGATTAGAGCACACGTTCATCGCAGCCCCAGACAAGACGTAAGAAGGACGCACCAAGACAGGGAATCCCACTTTGTCGATGAACCGGTTGATATCCTCCATGGTCGTCAACGCACTCCATTCCGGCTGGTTGATGCCATTCTTGGAAAGCATGGTAGAGAACTTAGCCCGGTCCTCTGCATTGTCGATGTCCTTCGCCGCAGTACCGAGGATGGGGACATTCTGCTCATCCAAGCGCATGGCAAGGTTGTTCGGGATCTGTCCACCCGTGGAAACGATGACCCCATAAGGATGCTCCAATTCGATGATATCCATGACACGCTCAAAGGTCAACTCATCAAAATAAAGGCGATCGCACATGTCATAGTCGGTGGAGACCGTCTCCGGGTTATAGTTAATCATGATCGAGCGATAGCCTTCCCGACGGATGGTATGCAAAGCCTGCACCCCGCACCAGTCGAACTCAACGGAACTGCCGATGCGGTAAGCCCCTGATCCCAACACGATGATGCTTCGCTTGTCATCCTCGAAGGAGATATCACTCTTCACGCCAGCATAGGTGACGTACAGATAGTTCGTTTGGGCAGGATATTCAGCTGCAAGCGTATCAATCTGCTTGACAACTGGCAGGATGCCATAGCTCTTTCTCAAGTGGCGAACGACAAGCATTGCCTTGTGCATGTTGCCCAATTCCTGCTCAAGACCTACGGCACGGGCTATCTGGAAATCAGTGAACCCATAGACTTTCGCCGTGCGCAGCAAGTCCTTGTCCAACACATTGATGCTCGTGCATTGACGCAACTGCTCGTCAATGTCGATGATATGCTTGAGTTTCTGCAAGAACCACTTATCAATCTTCGTCAAGTCATAGATCTGATCGATGGTATAGTTCTTGTGCAAGGCCTTTGAGATGACAAAGACACGCTTGTCGGTCGGCTCCCTCAAGGCCTCATCAATGTCGGAGATCTCAAGCTCCTTGTTCTCGACAAAGCCATGCATGCCCTGTCCGATCATGCGGAGCCCTTTCTGGATCGCTTCCTCGAAGTTACGCCCAATCGCCATGACCTCACCGACAGACTTCATGCTGGAGCCCAGTTCGCGGTCAACGCCCCTGAACTTGCTCAGGTCCCAGCGTGGGATCTTGCAGACCACATAATCGAGTGCAGGCTCGAAGAAGGCACTGGTTGTCTTGGTCACTGAGTTCTTCAGCTCGAACAATCCATATCCCATCCCTAATTTGGCAGCCACGAAAGCCAGAGGATAACCTGTTGCCTTGGATGCCAATGCCGAGGATCGGCTCAGACGCGCATTGACCTCGATGACACGATAGTCCTCGCTCTTCGGGTCGAAGGCGTACTGTACATTGCATTCGCCCACGATTCCGATGTGGCGGATGATCTTGATAGACAAGGCCCGCAGCTTATGGTACTCACTGTTGCTCAGTGTCTGAGACGGCGCGATGACAATACTCTCACCGGTGTGGATGCCTAAAGGATCAAAGTTTTCCATGTTGCAGACCGTGATACAGTTATCATACCGGTCGCGCACCACCTCGTATTCAATTTCTTTCCAACCCTTCAAGCTCTTCTCCACGAGGACCTGCGGAGAGAACGAGAAGGCTTTCTCAGCCAATTTGTTCAGTTCCTCCTCATTGTCACAGAAGCCACTGCCCAGTCCACCGAGAGCATAAGCAGCGCGGATGATGACGGGATAGCCTAAGTCGGAAGCTGCCTGACGAGCCTGTTCTATATTCTCGCAAGCCTCACTCTTGATTGTCTTGACGTCAATCTCCTTCAGTTTCTCTACGAAGAGCTCCCGGTCTTCCGTATCCATGATCGCCTGTACGGGCGTTCCCAACACCTTCACGTGATATTTCTCGAGCACCCCGCTCTTGTAGAGCTGAACGCCACAGTTCAGGGCAGTCTGACCGCCAAAAGACAACAGGATCCCATCGGGGCGTTCCTTCTCAATGACACGCTCCACGAAATAGGGTTGCACCGGGAGGAAATAGATTTGGTCGGCTACGCCCTCAGAGGTCTGCACCGTAGCGATGTTCGGGTTGATGAGCACCGTATAGATTCCCTCCTCGCGCAAAGCCTTCAACGCTTGTGACCCAGAATAGTCAAACTCACCGGCTTCGCCGATCTTCAACGCTCCTGAACCCAGAAGCAACACCTTCTTTATATTCTCGTCTTTCATTGCTTGTCTTATTTAAGTGTTTCTACAAACTTGTCGAACATGAACTCCGTATCCACGGGACCCGCACATGCCTCTGGATGGAACTGAGAAGAGAACCAAGGGTTCTCCTTATGCCGGATACCTTCATTGGACCCGTCATTCATATTGACGAACAATTCTTCCCAATCCTTGCCCAAAGTCTTGGCATCTACGGCATAGCCATGGTTCTGGCTCGTGATATAGCAATGGTTGGTACCAACCAAGCGCACGGGCTGGTTATGGGATCGATGCCCGTATTTCAGTTTATAGATTTTGGCACCTCCTGCCTTGCCCAAGAGTTGGTTCCCCATGCAGATCCCGCAGATAGGTTTCCTGCTCATGCTCATCTGCTTGCGGATGATGTTAACGGCATCCACGCACATATCAGGGTCACCAGGACCATTGGCAAGGAACAGTCCGTCGAAATCCATGCCAGTATAATCATAGTTCCAAGGCACCCGGATGACTTCCACCCCTCGCTTGATCAAGCATCGGATGATGTTAGCCTTCACGCCACAATCCACGAGGACCACCTTTTTGCCTGCACCCTCATTGTAAGTGATGACTTTCTTCGTGCTCACTTGGTCGACAAAGTTAACCCCTTCGTAATGAGCTTCAGGGATATTGTCTGGTTCGTCATCGAATAAGATCTTTCCCATCATCACCCCGTGCTCGCGCAAGACCTTGGTCAGCTCCCGGGTATCAATGCCCGTGATGCCAGGCACCTTCTCTCGCTTCAGCCAATCACCCAGGCTTTCCACAGCGTTCCAATGGGAATACTGCTCACTATAATCAGCGACGATAATAGCCGAGGCATAGATCTTGTCACTCTCCATGAAGGTAGGAATGCCATTCTTCTCAATGGTGAAAGGAGGCACGCCATAGTTGCCCACCAAAGGGTACGTGAGCGTCATCAGCTGACCTGCATAAGAAGGGTCAGTGAGACTTTCAGGATAGCCCATCATCGCCGTGTTGAAAACCACTTCACCTGCAACAGGGACATCATATCCAAAACTCTTTCCGTGGAATTTGGTCCCGTCAGATAAGACAAGCGTTACATTTTTCATGTCTATATATTATTTATGGATTCTTATTTAGAACTTTTGCTCGTACTGATATACAGTCTCGATATAATTGATAAAGGCTTGGTTGCACAGTTTGGTCCCACCGGGCGTAGGATATTTCCCGGTGAAATACCAATCGCCCTTATGGTCAGGGACTGCCTCATGCAAGCCTTCTATCGACTGATAAACAAGATCGATCGGCGTTTCCATCCCTTCCGGGCGCAGCATCTCCACGATCTTATGGTTGATTTCCTCGACCGTGAAGGGCTTGTAGATATTGCGAACCTGATTTTGCATGGCTGCCTTGGGCTTGTCCATCTCAGCTTTGCATTGGCGGTATGTATCTTCCAGCAACTGATACATGCCCCTTTCTTTCAGCAGTTCAATCGTTGCCCTGAACACGCAGAACTCTTCCAACCGGGGCATGTCTATCCCATAGTAGTCCGGGTACCGGATCTGTGGGGCGCTGCTGACGATGACGATCTTCTTCGGATGCAACCGGTCCAAGATGCGCAGGATGCTCTCTTTCAAGGTGGTTCCCCTCACGATACTGTCATCGATGATGACGAGATTGTCTACATAGGGATGCAGGCTCTCATATGTGATGTCATAGACGTGAGAAGCCAAGTCATTGCGCTTGTTCCCTTCAGTGATGAAGGTACGAAGCTTAATGTCTTTCCAAGCCACTTTCTCAGAGCGGACATATTCATGCACGATGTCAGACAGTTCCTGGCGTGTTGGCTTATGGTCGAATGCCAGGATCTTGTCTACCTTTTTCTCATTCACATACTTCTTGAACCCATGCAGCATCCCGTAGAAAGCCACCTCCGCTGTGTTGGGAATAAAGGAGAAGACGGTGTGTTCCGTGTCATTGTCGATTGCTTTCAGGATAGGCTGGGTGAGCTGTTCGCCCAACCGCTTCCGCTCCTTATAGATATCGCGGTCGGAACCCCGGCTGAAATAGATCCGCTCGAAGGAGCAAGCCGAGTCACCCCGCTGCTGGAAGATCTGCTCAAGGGAGCATTCCCCGTTCTTCTTGACCAAGAGAGCCTGACCCGGTTGCAGCTCCTGAATGTCCTCGCATTCCAAGTCGAAGGTCGTCTGGAGCACCGGACGCTCACTTGCCAGGACCACGATCTCGTCGTTCTTATAATAGAAGGCTGGACGGATGCCCCATGGATCCCTCATGGAGAACATCTCCCCACTGCCCGTGATCCCACAGACGACATACCCACCGTCGAAGTCAGCCATGCTGGTTTTCAGCACATTGCTCATCAGCACATGGTCTTCAATATAACGGGTGATATCCCTGTCAGCCAACCCACGATGCTGAGCCTCCACGAAGTTGCGTTCCACTTCCCGGTCAAGGCGATGCCCCATCCGCTCCAGCATGATATAGCTATCACTATAGATGCGGGGATACTGCCCTTGCTGGGTCAGCTTTTGGAAGATCTCATCGATATTGGTCATGTTGAAGTTGCCGCAGATACACAGGTTCTTGGCTCTCCAGTTGTTTCTTCTGAGGAAAGGATGCACATATTGGATACCCTTCTTCCCCGTAGTGGAATAGCGCAGGTGCCCCATGTACAGTTCGCCCACGAAAGGCAGGTTCTTCTCGACGAAGCCGACATCAGCGAGCTGCTCCGGCGTGTAATCCTTGAAATGCTTATGGACAGAATAGAAGATCTCGGTTATGGCATTGGATCCTTCCGCGCGTTCCCTGAACATGTACTCATGGCCCGGGTCGCTATTCAATTTCAGACATGCCAAGCCGGCTCCTTCTTGCCCACGGTTGTGCTGTTTCTCCATCATCAGATAGAGCTTATTCAAGCCGTACATCCAAGTGCCATACTTCTGCTTATAATATTCCAGAGGCTTAAGCAACCGAATGAGTGCCACACCGCATTCATGCTTTAATGGTTCCATATTGCAATGATTTTATTTTGTACGTATATGAGTAAACAAAAAAGATGAGAGAAGGATCACACCAGCCCAGCCGATTGCCTCTATCTCTCATCTTCTCATCTTTCATTCTATTGTCTAAATCTTTGTTTGTCTTACCTTAAAATATTCACCACTAAGGAGGCGACCGAAGTAACGATTCCGATAGCGGACATCCAAAGGGTTGTCGACTGGCCAATCTGTGAATTCTTGGCTTTCACCTTATTCGGCTCCACATAAACGATATCGTTCTGCTGCAAGTAATAATAGGGAGAGCTGATGATGTTCGCGTCGTTGAGGTTCAGGCGATGGAAGCTCTTCTCCCCTTGCGCGTCTTCCCGGATCAACAGTACATTGTCGCGCTTGCCATAGATTGTCAAGTCACCTGCCTGTGCCAGTGCCTCGATGATGCTCATCTTCTCTGTCGTGACAGGAACCACCTTCGGGCTGTTGACCTCACCGGTTACCGTCACGCGATAGCTTGCCATCCGCACGGTCACGATGGGGTTCTCTGTCTTGGCGAGATAAGGGCGAACCTTCTCCGTGATCAAGTCCTCGCATTGGTTCTTCGTCATTCCCTGCACATGGAGTTTCCCGACGACAGGAAAATTAATATTTCCCTGATTGTCAACCAAATAAGTTTGCATGGTACCACTACCACTTGATGCACTTCCATCAGTGCCCATGGTGTTGGACACGGAAAGGTTAAAGGGAGCGGAAGCCGCGGGATTGGTCGTGTTTACCGTGATGCTCAAGATGTCTTTCGGCATAATCTTGGCATCATACAAGCCTTTGGAGGCGGACATGTCTACGTAATCTGCATTCTGGAAATAGGCAATCTGCTTGCTTCCTGAGCAACTGCCCATCAGCAGGATTATTGCCAACAAGACAAATGGGAACAATAATTTCTTCATACTAAGCGACGATATATCGTTAAAATCACTGCAAAATTACCTCTATTTTTTGAGAACTGCAAATATTTCACGAATTATTTACAGTCTGTCTTTCTCGTCATCGCAGGATCGTTAGCGCGTTGGCTGTCCTGTCCCTGCCCGGAACCCGGATGTCTTCCGATGGTTAGGGCTGCGCTTCCTCTATGAAATGAGGGGTCCGGACGTACCCTATCCCCGTGAAAGAGCCCTGTCCACAACGGTTTCCCGAAACGAAACTATCAACTTGCAAGCTAAAAAGGAAAATAAAAGTCTTTTTATTTTGTTTTCCCATCCCTTTATTGTAATTTTGCAAAGGAAATTATCATTTTAGTATTTTATGGCGAATAATTTTTTAAAAGGGTTAGGCATTGCGCTCATCACGCCTTTTACCAGTGATGGGCAAGTGGACTATCCTGCATTGAAGAAGTTAATTGAGTATCAGATATCCAATGGTGCTGACTTTTATTGCATCCTTGCCACGACGGCAGAGACCCCTTGCCTGACCAAGGAGGAGAAGCAGCGCATCAAGGAGTTAGTCGTAGAGATCAATGGCGGTCGCCTTCCGATCCTCATGGGGATCGGTGGGAACAATACGGCTGCGGTGGTGGACGAGATCCAGCATACAGACCTTTCGGGCATCGATGCCATCCTCAGTGTTTGCCCTTATTATAACAAGCCTTCCCAGGAAGGGTTGTACCAGCATTTCAAGACCATCGCAGCGAACAGCCCACGACCCATCGTCCTGTACAATGTCCCCGGTCGCACGGGCGTGAACCTCAAGGCGGAGACCACCGTGCGGATCGCGAACGATTGTCCCAACGTCATGGCCATCAAGGAAGCGAGCGGCAACTTAGAGCAAATCGACGAGATCATCAAGAACAAGCCCGACCGCTTCGATGTCATCAGCGGGGATGATGCCCTGACCTTCTCCATGGTAGCCAGTGGGGCTGCCGGAGTGATTAGCGTGATTGGCAACGCACTGCCCAAGGAATTCTCTCGCATGATTCGCCTGGAGTTCAATGGAGAATATGAGCCAGCAAGGAAGATCCACCATAAGTTCACCGAGCTCTACAGCTTGCTTTTCGTCGACGGAAACCCTGCTGGCGTGAAAGCATTGCTCAGCGAGATGGGCATGATCGAGAACCAGCTGCGCCTCCCACTCGTCCCTACTCGCATCACCACCAAGCAAAAGATGGCGGATATCCTCAAATCGCTTCGGATCTAATCCCACGTTGGACTTCACCACGACAGACATGGACGAACGGAACCGAGACAGGAGGATCATCCACGAGATCACTCCCTTGATGGGGAAAGACGTGCTCTACATTGCCGACCGGCGGAAGAAGGAGTTCACCTATCCCATCCACAACCATGAGGTTTACGAGCTCAACTTTGTGGAGCACGCTCCTGGCGTGCGCCGCATCGTCGGCGATTCACAAGAAGTGATCGGGGAATATGACTTGGTCCTGATCACCAGCCCTGACCTGGAACACGTATGGGAACAATATGAGTGCAAGAGCGACCATATCCGTGAAGTCACGGTCCAGTTTGATTTCAAGATAGAGGATGATAATTTCTTCAGCCGCAATCCCTTCGAGTCGATCCGCAAAATGATGTTGGAGGCAAGAAAGGGACTGGCTTTCCCGATGACTGCTATCATGAACGTGTATCACATGATCGACACGCTCAGCAAGATTGAGGATGGGTTCTATGCCGTCCAGCAGTTCCTCTCTATCCTGTATGAATTGTCGAAGGTACCCGGCTACCGCACCTTAGCCACCAGCAGCTACGCCAAGGTTGCCATTGCCGACGATAGCCGGCGCGTGCTGAAGGTCAAGCAGTTCATCAATGATAACTACATGGACGAGATTCGGCTGGCGCAATTGGCTGACATCGCAGGGATGAGCCCCAGTGCTTTCAGCCGGTTCTTCAAGATGCACACAGGGCGCAACCTGAGCGATTACATCATTGACATCCGCTTGGGCTTCGCTGCACGCATGCTCGTGGACACGAACATGAGCATCAGCGAGATCAGCTTCGACTGTGGTTTCAACAATCTCAGCAACTTCAACCGCATCTTCAAGCGGAAGAAAGGATGCTCGCCCAGTGAGTTCCGCGAGAACTACCACAAGACGAGGATCATCGTTTAAGGCTTCCATCCTTTGGGAAGCCTTCCCCTGCAGCCTGCTAATGGCTGCCGATATACAAGAATACCATTCCCAACAAGACCAGGGCAAGGTCCACGACCTTGCTCTTCAAGTTCTTCTCATGGAAGACGGCTGCCCCGAACAGGAAGCTAACGATAACGCTTCCCCGGCGAATCATGGAGACGATGGAGATCATGGCTCCCGGCAGGCTCAGTGCATAGAAGTAGACGAAGTCTGCGGCACTGAGGAAGATGGAGATCCCAATGATGCACCAGTCCCAATGGAAGGCTGTCGTGTGCTTTCGCATCGGCCACCACAACAGGACAAGCATCACGCCCATCATCCCGCATTGGTAAAGATTGTACCAACTCTGAACCATCATCCGGTCGAGACCTACCCCACCGTCCTCAGGACTTGCCATCAGGTATTTGTCATAGAGTCCGCTGACTGCCCCCAACAAGGCTGCCAGGACAATACAGCCGATCCACTTATTATGCTCAAAGTCAATGCCTTCCTTCTTCCCGCTCTTGGAAAGCATGAAGAAGGAAACCACGGCAAGTGCCACGCCGATCCATTGGTAGACATTCAACCGTTCCCCAAACACCAACAGGGCACCCACAAGCACCATCACAGGACGGGTGGCATTGATCGGGCCGACAATGGTCAGGGGCAAGTGCTTCATCCCAAAATAGCCAAATACCCAGGATGAGAGCACGATGCAACTCTTGAGCAAGATGTACCGATGGACTTCCCATCCTCCTGAGGCTGCATGGAAAACGGTACCGTCCAGCAGGTTCGTGCACGATGACAGGATGATAAACGGCAAGAAGATCAAGGAAGAGAACAACGTGTTCAGGAACAGCACGGGGATCACGGCGTTCCCTGCCAATGCTTTCTTCTTGAACGAGTCATAGAATCCCAGCAACGCAGCTGAGAGAAAAGCCAATACTAACCACATATCTAATATTCTATCCTTTCCAGGAACAGGGCATGCCCCGGCATGCTTTCCCCAGCATCGGTGCGCCGCTTTCCTGCTACAATCTTATCAAATTCTTCCAAGGTGATCCTGCCCCGCCCCACGTCAAACAGGGTTCCCACGATCGCCCTGACCATGTTCCTGAGGAAACGGTTGGCTGTGATCGAGAAATACCAAGTGGTTGGGGATGTCTGGACCCATCGCGCCTCTGTCACCTGACAAAGGGTTGTCTTCACGTCGGCATGGCTCTTGCAGAATGTGCCGAAGTCGCCGGCTCCAATCAGATGGGAAGCTGCCTCATTCATCCGGTCGAAGTCCAAAGGATAATGGGTCTCCAAGGAATAATGCCTGAGGAATGGATCGCGGTGGGTATGGATGTAATAATGGTAATTGCGACTGACGGCTGAGAAGCGGGCATGCAGGTCGGGGGCTACCTCCTTCACCTCATTGACGGCAATGTCTTGGGGCAATATCCTGTTCATCCGGTAGGTCAGTTGCTTCCCGTCGATCTCCCCCTCATAGTCGAAATGGGCGACCATCATCCGGGCATGGACACCTGTGTCTGTCCTTCCCGCTCCGGTCACGCGGATGCTCGCTTGGAACAACAAGGAGAGTGCACGCTCTATCTCTGCTTGCACGGAGGGAGCATTGGGCTGGACTTGCCATCCGT
The DNA here is from genome assembly GCA_900316015.1 of uncultured Prevotella sp. Classification (GTDB taxonomy): domain Bacteria; phylum Bacteroidota; class Bacteroidia; order Bacteroidales; family Bacteroidaceae; genus Prevotella. The sequence continues at coordinate 90,751 of ONBG01000003.1, forward strand.
GATAATGCGTCCCATCATAGCTGAAATCAATGAAGAACCTTCTCATTCTTGGTGCAAAGGTACAGGAAATAGTTAAGATAGACAATAATCACCTGAGGAATTTTGATGTTTCAAGCCTCGATTCATCTGCAACGCTGGCCTTCCTGTGAATCCACACAGCCGTGGATAGCAGGAAAACATAGAGGAGAATGAGCTGGGGCAAGGTGAGGTGGATCCCCTCGATGCTGGCATGGGGGAGCCCTGCCACGCCCGACACCGTCGCGTTCATCCAGTCGCTCACGCCCTGGAGGGCTTTTGCCACCCATAGCTGGAGCATTGGGCAGGGTGCCGTCAGGAAGAGCAGCAAGGACAAGTAGATGATCAGTGTCGCCACAGGGACGATGACCATGTTCGCCAACAAGAAATAGCATGAGAAACGGTGGAAGTAATACATCACGATGGGGATCATCCCTACCTGGGCAGCAACGGTCACGGATACCATGCCCCACAGCCATTGGAGAAGGGGATGGCAAGGATGGAGCAGCTGATGCAAGGGCTGATAGAAGAGCAGGATGGAAAGGACGGCGAGGAAGGACATCTGGAACCCGGCATCCCTGAGACTCAATGGATCGACCGTCAGCATGACCAGTGCCGCAAAGGACAAGGTGTTGATGGACAGGGATTTCCTATGCCCCAAGGAAGCCAAGGAACAGACCGATACCATCGTGGCTGCCCGCACGATGGAAGGTGCCATCCCCACGATCAGGACATACGACCAGATGGTACTGAGCAAGACGAGCTGCGTGACCAACGGGTATCTGCGATGAGGGAACACGAGCAGCAGGATGCCGTACAAGATGGACAAGTGCAACCCCGACAGGGCGAGCACATGGGCGGCAGAGCTGACGGAATAGTCTTGCCTCACTTCTCTTGAAAGCTGCGACTTGTCGCCTAAAGTCATGGCAGAGACTACCGCTAACGGATCGCCTTGCAATCCCAACCGCTGGTATTCCCCCAACATCCGGTCGCGCCATTCCTGAGCGGTCCGGTAAAGGGCATCGTCCTGTGACCTTGGGGCTGGTGGCAATGAAGTCCTTAAGCCACCAAACAAAAAGACGGCGATAAGGAGAAGGAAGGACGAAAGCAATGGCTTTCTCTTGATGACCATCAACACGACAAGGACTGCGCCTTCCAAGCACAGCCAGAGGGGAAAGGAAAGGGAAATGACAGGACTCAGGATAATCCCAAGAACCCATGCCAAAGCGATCGGGAGTAAAGGAGCTGAGTCCATCCAATTTGTTCTGAACATATAGTGGCAATACATCCGTTAATCGTCGCTGCAAACATAATCAAAAAATTCGAGCAAGACAAATGTTCACCCAATTATCTCCGTATTCTATGGAAGAAACAAAATAGATCTTTCCCTCAATTGGTAATTCCATCCGAAAAGAAGCCCTATACCTATACCGATGCCGACGTGGACTGGACTGATAACGACTCGCGTGAAAATCAGGAGATGAAAGCTCACCCCGACAGCTGTCCAGCCATCAAGAACAAGGTGGACAACCTCGCACAGTATGATATTGTGTTCCTCGGATTTCCCATTTGGTGGTATATCGAGCCCAATATCATCAACACGTTCCTGGAGACCCAGGACTTACGTGGCAAGCGCATCGTGCCTTTCTTTAAGCGGGTCGGGCGAGACCGACAAGCATCTGCACGCCTCCATCAATTACGAGGTCGATTGGCGACCGGCTGTGCGCGCTAACTCCCTGAACGATCAGCAACTGAAACAATGGACTGAAGAAGCCGTGAAATAACTCATTTTTATTCTGTTAGACATTATGCAATCATTTAATTATAACAACCCCATCCATGTACACTTCAGCGACGGTGTACTTTAATAGGAACTCCCATCGGAGCTCAGTCGCTATGGCAAGCGAGTAATGCTCGCCTATGGTCATGGCAGCATCAAGAAGAGGGACTCTACGACCGCATTATGGCGATGCTCCAGGATTCCACTAACTAGAGCTTCACTTCATTGATTTTCTTGTGATATTCGTTGAGTATCGGTTTCATCTATTCTTCCATTTTGCAAATATAACGATCAGTATATTAAAAGTGAAGCTATCGTACAAAATTCTCTCGAGAATTTGAATCAATCGTGGTTCTTTTGCACAGCAAGAGCATAAGTAGTGCAATCAATTCTCGAGAGAATTTAGCGAAACATGTGCTTTTCCTGTCAACCTTGTGTCAACCTTTGACAACCTAAAAACAGGTTGTGAGCCCTATAAACACTGGGGTTTGACAACCTGTCAACCTTTTCATAAAAAAAATACTGTGAGCTATAAAATTGTTCAGGAAAAGAAATCTACATGGAAGGCCTTGGGACAGTGCAAAGCAGTAGCCGTGCGATTCAATAATATGGAAAAGAGGTCACATCAAAATCGGATTATACTACTCCTTTTTTTCTCGTTTGTACTTTCTCTCGTTTTGTACTATCTTTGCAAAAAAACGAACGCCAAAGACCGTCAGTATCAATACGGCTACCGATCGCGAGAAAATCAAAAGCAACTACGCAGACTATCTGCTGTTGTGGGACAAGGACTACCCCCGGGAGCAAGACCCAATTGCTCTACATACCTATACCCTAAAAGGCTAGAATACCCAGGTGTGGATGTATGTGGAGGCAGAAGGTGACAACATTCTTGTGCTGTCCAAGAGCAGTGGTTGGACAACACCTACCCTAACCTGAAAAATGACGATAAAGGCTTTGCTGCCAAAATGGGACTTGGACCGGAGAGGATGTCGGTAGGTGGCTACCTATGGGACTTTCAGATCGATACGCTCCATGTGGCTGGACACTGGTGCGGTACGACTACCGATTCCTTCAGATGGGTGTAATAGGAATGAAGGATCTCTCGCGCTATATGCGGAAGCCCACAAACATGTTCCGAAACCTATAAACGTTGCATTGTTACGCTTATCATGTCTCGTTGACCTTGATCAAGGCGTTGGCAATCATTGCGATTATCCCGCCAGTCGAGATCCTCGATGAGAAAAGGGAATGGATGAGCTGCGGCATTTTGTCAAGAACGCCAGGGACAAGTTCCACACTCATGCCCATGGCAAAACTGATGGCCATTACCAGCACCGCCTTTCGGTTGATGTCCGTGGCTGCTATGATCCGGATGCCCGATGCCGCCACGGTTCCGAACATCAGAAGTGTAGCACCACCGAGTTCGCAGTCGGGGATGAGGGAGAAGAACTGACCCACAACAGGAAAGAGACCTAGGAGAAATAATGTTCCAGCGATGAAATAACCCACATAGCGGCTCGCCACTCCCGTGAGCTATAATACCGTTATTCTGTGCGAAGATAGAGTTCGGAAAGCTATTGAATACAGCCGCCAGCATGGAGTTGAAGCCATCAGCGAGTATTCCACCCTGCGCCCGCTTCATGAATATGGGTCCCTCGACAGGCTATCCGGAGATGAGAGAGTTGGCTGTGATGTCGCCGAAAGCCTCCACTGCCGTGACCAGATAGATGATGCCAAGAGCGATGATACTGCCCACGTCGAAATGCAGACCGTACTTGAAGGGAACCGGTATGTTGACTGTCCCGGCATCATGCAGCTGATTGAAGTCGATCATGCCCATTGCCCAGGCTACAACACAGCCGACGATCAGTCCGATGACGATAGAGCCCATCCTAAGGTATTGGTTCTGCGATCGGTTGAAGAAGATGATAGTTACCAAGATCAATACTGCCAAGGCAAGGTATCTTAGCGAGCCAAAAGAGCCATCGTCGATAGCTGCCTGCCCTCCCCCACAGCTGTTGATGCCGACCTTGATCAGGCACAGTCCAATGAGCGTCACGACAATGCCCGACACAAGTGGAGTGATGATTTTACGTGCATAGGGCAGCAAACGGCTCACGGCCATCTCAACGACGGATGCCACCATTGTCGCGCCGAAGATGTAGCTCAGCGCGGTAGGCGCATCAATGCGTCCATTGACCATGCCGAGCATCCCAGCTCCAATAATCGGAGTGATGAAGGAGAATGACGTGCCCTGAATGCAGAAAAGTCCGGCTCCCAATGGCCCTATGCGATGACATTGTATAAACGTAGCGACGCCAGAGACGAACAGTGACATGGAGACAAGGAAAACCGTGGTCTGAAGATCAAACTTCAAGGCAGAGCTGATGATGAGCGGAGGCGTGATGATAGCGACAAAGATGGCAAGCAGATGCTGCAGAGCAGCAAAGAGCGTCCCACGGAGAAGCGGACGGTCATTCAGCCCGTAAATCAAGTCCGATTGCTGTTGCATGGGCTCATTCCTCCCTCAACTTGATCTCACAGTTGTCAGCCGCTGCTTGAGCTGCATTATTTCTTCTTGCTGGTGACTATAGGCAGCGAGAGCACGGTCGCGGAGACCATCATAGCAGGCTTTCTATTGGGCAGCTAATGCTGAAAGGCTGGCATTCTCTATCCTTAGGCGTTCATTCTCAGAGCTGAGGTGAGTGTACTCTTTCTCTATGCCTTTCATCTTCTCATCCTGTTGCTGGCGGTAGCCGGTTCGGGCGGCGTACATGCGCTCTTTGATGCCGCCTTTCTCAACAAAAGTCTTCTCTAAGTGTTTGAGATAGCTGTTCATCATTGCATCAACTTGGAAACAGAGCGTAAGGCTGGTATTGGCAAACTCCTCAGCCGTCCATTTTGTGACAAGTGGCAAATAGTCCTCTAGGTTATTATGCCGACGGCTAAAATCCTGCATAGGCTGGAACCGTTTGTGCCCAGGCTTCCAATGTGTGAGGTGGTGCTTCTTGATAAAGTCTTGATAATCCTCGCGTAGTTCATCGTTGCTGGAGCGTGCCACATTAAGCAATTTAAGCTCCATCTCTGTAGAGGTGGCACCGTCCTCAGAGCCCTCAACGATATTTTGCTTGCAAGAGCGGGCTGCCTGTGCCATTTGATCAACAGTGCGGTCGCCACACAAGGGCAGGAATCGCTGGCAAAACACGCTGGTGAACTGATAGAGCACGTCACTTTTGCGTTAGAAATATAAATCCTGCCACTTCACCACTTGCCTCAGCACACGAGGCGTGGGATTGGATTTGTTTTCTTTCTCTGATTGCATTGATAATAGTCTTAAGGATTTATATTGTTTCTATAGTCTCTATAGCTTCTGTGGCTTCTATAGTTTCCATAGCTTCTATAGTCTATGGCTTCTATAAGAAGGTTAGGCGAGCCACTGATGATACATTGAGCAACTCGTATCGCTGCCACAGGACCTCCTTGCAAACGAGGCACGGAAAGATTGGGATGGCCTTACACAGGCTGTCGCGCTTGCAGGGAAGAGCGACACGAGCCTTCCCCTAAATAGAGTCGGGCATCCGCGAAGGGATACAGCCAAGTATTTGCTGGGCACTCAAGGCACGTAACATTTCTTCCTATATCATGAATTTCCTTTTTCACCGCGGGTATCGCCGGGAGCGACCGCTCCAGGGAGAAGGCATCCGGCGGGTTCATGCCATGGGGTAGAACCACATTGCAGATAAGGGTTATCTCCCTGCAGTTGATCATTGGATAAGCCATGAGCAAGGTGGGTCTCTGGGGTACAAGCCCAAGTGCTGCGGTCAAGCGTTGCTGAAAGCATGACCACTTTCTCTTGCTCGTTGCCGAAGAGCAAATGCTCTGCTTGCGCTCGCGAAAATACATATTGATCGGAATATGATCATCTGCCATTGCATGATATGTGATTAATCCATAACGCCAACCGAAAGGGGAATGTATTAGATGAGCCTCAAAAGGGCGTGCGCTCCTCTCTTCCTGCCCACAATTCATTTCCTGCTGCAAATGTACGTGATTTCCATTAATCTTCCAACGAAATTTAAAGAACACTGCATTTTAATGCGCTTTTCTGTATATGCATGCTATTAAACATAGAAAGTGCTCTGCCGCTCCCCACCATTTTCTTTTTCTATTTCACACCGCCACATTTATTGCTATCGCAACTTTCAACTGCATCCCATGGCACTCAGCTCCTATCACCAGCAAATGATAAGGACGCGCCACCCAGACGATATTTCCGCGCCTCGCTAAGTATAAATACAGGAAAATGAGGTTTACGGCTTATTGTTAACAGTTTTTAACCGCAATCTTGTGATATACACCGTACCCTTGTCCGCCATCATCTTCACGTGATAGAGGGCTTCAATAATCTTCAATGCCTCTTGAAGATTGTCAGAGGGAAGTTTCCCGGTGAAGGTCTTCGACGACAAATGGATATCGGTCGGCTGGAAGGTTACGCCATAATTCCTGCTGAGTGCAGCCAGCAGCTCGTCCTGTGTGGCATGGCGCAGCACAATCTCGTCGCGCAGCCAGGAGCTGTGGTCATCCTGATATTCTTCTTGTTTGACCTTGATTGTACCCGTCTTTCTGTCGATATATGCCACGTGACCTGCACTCATCTCTGTGCTTTGTTGCTGCGGAGTCTGTAAGGAGATGACACCTTCATCCAATGAGATGACAACCTCGTCGTCTTGCTGATAATTGGAGATATTGAATTTGGTGCCCTGTACCTCGACGGTGTAGCCGTTGCCCTGTATGACGAAGTGGTGCCTCGGGTCTTTGGCGATGTCGAAGTAGGCTTCGCCACTGAATGCGATTGTACGCTTGTCTTTGGAGAAGTCGCCGGCTCTGTATGCTATCCGTGACCCTTCATTGAGAATGACCTTGCTGTGGTCGGGCAGGCGCAAGGAGGCCTTGTTTCCCTTGCCAGTGGTGAATTCGTCGGTGGAGAACACGATGGCCTCTTGCGTCACTTTGCCTTGCATATAATACAAGTATGCTGTGGAGCAAATCAATATTGGCAACAGGATGGCGGCAGCCCGGAGCGCAATCTTTTGCATCTTGGTGTAACGGGGGATGGTAGGTGAACCATCCTGCGTGTCATCCTGTATGTCGTCTGGCCGGTCATGGCAGGCCTCCTCCATAATCTTTTCCTTCAGCAGCCTGACCTCTGTGTCGGTGAAGACATCTTCTCTTTGTCTGCCGACCATCCATTCATCCTGGAGGAGCTGTGAAATCTCCTCGTCTGAAGCCTCTTCCAGCAGCTCCCTCAGTTTGACAAACTCCTCGTGTGTGATGGTGTTGTCCTTATATTTTTGCAGTAACTCTTTCATCATAAATAAGACGTAGATAATTGAGATATTTCACATTAAATATTGAAAAAAAACAAGAAGATTTTCAAAAAGTCCCTGATGAGGGCATGCAACTTCTTATTGCCTAAAGAGAGTTGGTTTCTCACGGTCTTCTCGCTGATGTTCAGCTTGTCGGCAATGGTGTCGTTGTTCATCCCCTCGAAGTCAGACATCCACACTATTTTCTGTTGTGTAGGAGTGAGCTGCCGGATAGAGCTTTTCACTTGCTGGACGTATTGGTCGAAGTCAACACCGCTGTCCCCCTCGTCCAATGACGAGCGGAATTCCATAAAGTCCTCATAGGCGACGCTCCTTACACGTTGCCTGAGCAGGTCAATGATTTTCCTATGGGCGATGGTAAAGATGAAAGGCCGTAGCGTGTCCTCCCTGATGATGGTGGTTCTTATCTTCCACAGCTTGACAAAGGTGTCCTGCACGATTTCCTCGGAATCCTCTTTCGACTTCACATATGCATAGCAATATGCCAGCAGCTCTCTGGCGTACAGGTCGTAAATCTCGCCGAGCGCCGTCTCTCTTCCATCGCGTAGTGACTGTATGAGCTTTTGTTCTTGGGTCATTGCTACTTACCTTCTAACTGTAATACAACTACAAAGATAATCAAACTTGTTAAGAAATTGTCAACACTACGCATGATTTAGAGTTTATTAAAGAACAGAGATGACGGATGTTCCGTCTTGGCAGGGTCTTGCTGTTTAATGGTGGTGGGATTACATTTCAAAAGGCCGATTTCCTCACGAAAGCCGGCCTTGGACTGACTGTTTAATCGACGGATGTCGTGTCTATTCGTGAACGGGGCGGATGGTCATTCCACGATGGCGACCATAATTACTTGTTTGTATAACCGTGTCGTTACCGGCGAAATCGTATGCGTTGCCTACATAGCTGCCATTCCATGAGTTGCTTGTCCAATAGAAGAATGTTTTACCCTGATCCGATAAAGTGCTGCCATTTTTCTGACCTCCTGCTGGCATGAATATGGAGTTTCCGTTTGGCCCTACAATCTTGTAGCCGTTGACGCCGTTCTGGGTTGTATAGATACAGTCACAGTTATTGATAAGCTCATTGCATTCTGCCTGTGTCGGCATACGCCAACCGCTGCCTAATGCAGCTGTTGCCGCATCGTCATCAGACTCCAGGGTCTCTTTAGTTCCTTTAGTGTTGTACTTAATCCAGTTTCCTGCACTGTAATAAGTGTTGTTGTCTTTCGTGTAAGTGTCTTTTGGCTCCGTCTCGCCCCATGCGTAGTAGTTTCCGTAATCCTCCGGCTTTGCGGCTCCGAGGTTGCAGGTTGCCCACTTCACGCTGAGACCCAGGTCAACATACTCTGCCGCACCGCCTGTGGTGAACTGCTTCACCACGCCATAAACGGCTGTGCTACCGATGATGGCGTAGCTGCGGTAATAATATTTCGTGTTGCCTGTAAGGCCGTCAATGGTGGCATCCCACGTGCCATTCTTCACGTATGTGGCAAATGGCACCTTGGTATCGCAGATGTTTGGCTCCTCATTGGTAGCGGAGTAGCATATGCCCTCTTCCACAGCTCCGCTGAAGGAGGTCGCCGTAGTGGTGGTACAGGTAGCCTTCATCGACGTGCCGGTGACGTTGGCGGCATCTCCCGTCTCGACCTTGACGATGTCGGACGGAATGGCGAATGTGACACTGTCAACGCCCTGGTCCGACACGGTGACCGTCTTGTCGCTGTTCCATACATAAACGTGATGTTGTGCATTGATTGTCAGCGTCGATAATGCGAGCATGGCAAGTAATATAAACTTTTTCATAATTACGATGATTTTAGATTCTCAATAAAGTTAGCGCTTCACAAATTTCAGGCTGTATCCTGATTTGGTTTGAAGAATGTAGATGGCTGGTGCTGTCGTGGGCAGCCGCAGGGAGATGTCCGAGCAGGCGTTTCCTGCACATCCTGATGCCACTACCTTTCCATCGACCGAGAAGATGTAGACAATGTCATGGGCGGGAAGTCCGCTTACATGGACGCCGTCGGCGGTTGTCCTGACCGAGATGTCAGAGCTGCCCTTTACGGCCGCAATGCCGGTCGAGACATCGCAGAACGTGAGACGCTGCACCGACTCCAACGGGAACGTCCGTTTTTCCCCGTCTGCCACCAAGAGTGTGACGGACGTGTCACCGAACACCAGTTTGGGATGGCGTGACAAGGCGTACTCCACCTTACTGCCGTCCTTCAGCAGGAGTCTTACCCCCTCTTCGGCAAAGCCTTGCAGGGGAAGTGCCATCAGCAGGGAGGCCACTAAAAGTTTGACATGTTTCATAATAATTAAGTTTTAAGTTATTGAATAACAGAATGAATCATTCTATGAGTTGCTGGTCCGTGACCTTGCTCAGAAGTTGGCGGTGAGCCAGACCTCCGGCTTCAGGTCAGTTTCTTTTTTATTGAAAGCCATCACCACCACTTCTATCTGCTTTCCTGCCATTTCGGGAGTGAGCGGAAGATAGTAGGTGTAGTTGGCATCGCGTTCCTGCACCCTCCGTTCCCAGGTGTTGGCTGGGTAGGAAGGTGCACGGTCGGGGCATCCCACAAGCTTTCCGTCTATCTTGCAGGCGGCCCATGCGCCCTCGCAGCCGTGCTTTCCGTTGACGGCGATGCAGAGGTAAGCCCCCTTGTAGATGTGGCTCAGGGTGAAGCTGCTTTTCCATGTTTGGGCGGCTTTCGTGTATTCCGTGCCATACGGCAGGAAGAGATTGGAGGCTCGCCACAGGCTGCGGTCGATGACTTTACCGTTTTTGTACCCCGTCACCTCGGCAAGGCGTATGGGACAGGGCAGGAACTCTAAGTATCTGACGGGACCCATATGGGCAAAGGAAATGACCGCATGGGGACGGGCAACGAAGACCACCTGCCGCCAGCTCTTCAGGTCGGCCGACACCTGTGCCACCGTGCCTTCCTCTATTTTCAGGGGTTGGAGAGAGTATTCGTCGGGAGTGGTGATGACCAGACTGTCCAAGGCTTCCTCCTCGCCGAGGTCGAGTGTGAACGCCGATATGCCGTGAGGCCTCGGGTCTCCACCGCGCCATGCAAGCGAGAAACAGCTGGCGGGGTCGTTGTCGAAGAGGTTCTTGTCCCACAGCTCGCGTTGGACGAAGGTGGGCGATTGGAAGAAAGCGTCGCGGGCCTTCTGCACCTCTGGTATTTGGGTTGGACCTGACCGGTGTAGGGAACGCACCTCAAAGGGGTTGTTGTCGGCGGCAAACAGCGTGGCATCGTACAGCGCACGTATGTCGGCCGGGATTGCACAGGTGTCCATCACCGCTATTCTCCGGTGCCAGTCGGAGGTTGACTTGGGAATGTTCAGGCGCACGATGCGGTCCTTTCTCCCTTGTCCGCCCTTTATGATGCGGTAGGGATGGTCATTATCTACAACGGGGTCTTTCTCCGCTTCGGCCGTCACTTTCACGAGACACGCGCGGAAGGGCAGCACCTCCACCTGCATCGTATCGCCGTAGGCGTACCGGCCAAGGTATTGGATGTAGGGATGGTATTGTCTGACCGTCACCTTGCCTTTCTTGATAAGACCAATTTCTCCGTTCAGCCTGACGGTGTATTTGACGGGGTTCCAGCTCAGGTTGCGCAGCACAAGCCATCGGGTGTTCCCGTTGCCGCGGCTCACGGCATCGGGACCGTAATGGCTTTCGGGCAGGGTCATGCCCTCCTTAAGGATGTCGCGGTACTGCCTGTGCAGGTCGAAAAGGAATGCCATTTGCGCCTGCTCGTCGTCACGCAGCAGCCAGGGATTGCCGTAAATCTCCGGGGCCAGGATGAGGTTGCGGCAGAAAGCCTGCAGCACGAGGTCGTCGTCCCAATAGTCGAGGCACGAGGAAAGGCACACGCCGTGGTCCTCGGTGAGCCGGGTAGGAGGGTTGTGACGCGACAATGCGGCCACGCGATGGTGGGTGCCGGTGGTGGTGTTGGTCATGTGCGCGTCGATGTAGGTCTCGTCTCCGCCCAACAGATAGGTCGTTGAGAAGCGGTTGCCCGGCCCGAGGTCGAGACGATGGTTGAGGACGACGAAGTCAGGGTCAGCCTTGCGTATCTCCGTCATCATCCGCTCGAAGTAGCCGTATTTGGAGGGTCGCAGGTCGCCGCAGACCTTGTCGAACTTGAACAGTCCGAAGTTGTCGTTCCTTACAAGCTCGACCATCATCCGTATGCGGTCCTCAGCTTCCTCTTGCGTGTTGCCGAATCCGTCAGGACCGGCCCAAAGGCCGAGCTTCGTACCCATAGACCTCGTCAGTCGGGTCACCCGTCCGAACCCTTCGGGAAAGAGCTTCCTGAAGTGTTCCGTTTGCTGGTTCCCATAGACATGTGCGCCGTCGATGACTCCGGCATCAAAGGCGTAGAAGTCGAGTTGCATGCCATACGTGTCGCGGAGCCACTTGAAATAGTTGAGGTTGGCCAGGGTCTGCGCCTCCGTCGGCCCCTCGTTGGTATGGCTGATCCAAGAGAAATACTCCGACCGCGAGGGCGTAAGCTCAGTGGCTCCATGGTCGGACAATGGCTTCCCGCCCCGTGTCTGGTGCCGTTGGGCAAGCAGTCCGCCGGGCATCATGCAGCCCCCTGTGAGGAGCAAAAGTATGATGAAGTGACACTTCTTTCGCATGGTTTCTCCTTATATATATTCGTTTACGTTCTCCGTCCGCACGTCTATCACCTTAGGCAGCCATACACGGTAGCGCTGCTTGTCGTCCCAGTCGTTGCCCGCGGAGGCAAAGTCGCAGAGGTGTATGGCGCGGGGCTTCACGCCCTCCCGGTTGGTTCCCGTGATGGTGCTCACGGTGAATGTCAGCCGGGCGAAGCCGGCGGCCACGGTCCTTTGCAGGGCCACGGTGCCGTTGTTGGCCTTGATGTCAACGCCCTCATCCACAAATCCGTCCTGGAAACGGCTGTCCCTTGCCAGCACGACGGGGCCGTAGGTGATGGCCTGGCAGTGGTTGTTCTCCTGCAGTCGCCCCTGCATGTCGAGGTTCAGCACGATGCGGTCACCTTTCGTCCACGTGCGGTGTATGCGGCAGTATTGGCCGGGCACGATGTCTCCACAGTCGTTTCCGTTGACGCTGACGCGCGTGTGGCGGCTCCACAGGGGAATGCGGAGGGCGACGGTGAACGTCTGGCTGTGCGAGGGTGACACTTGTATCTCCACCTTTCCGTCGGCCGGGTAGTCTGTGGCCTGCGTCATCTCCACCTGATGCCGCCCGTCTATGGAGACGGTTGCCGTGGAGGGCGCATAGAGGTTGACGTCAACCTCGCCGTAGTCTCCGCCGTACATGACCGACGGCAGCAGGCAGAAGCCGCGCGCCGCATTGGCCGTACAGCAGTTGATGTTGAGGCCGCACTGAAGCTCTCCCTCGTAGCGGTGCCCGGCGAGCGGACTGTATTTGGCGGTCTTCCGTCCGTCGGCGCGCATGGAGGCCAGCAGTGCGTTGTAGGCCGACCGCTCTATCTCGTCCGCATACCGGGTGTCCTTGGTGATTCTCAGCAGTTCGGCGCAGAGCTGCATCCACGTCACGGTCACGCAGGTCTCCATCGTATGGGCGGTGGGCAGCGTCTGCAGGCGGCTTCCGCCATACCAGCACTCGAAGGCACTGCCCGAGCCGGCGAGGTTGATTTCCTCCTGCATGATATGTCCGGCGGCCGTCTTGGCGGCATTGAGCAATTGCTCTTCATGCGTAATCTGGTAGAGCCGGAGCAGTCCTGCGTAGCACGACATCATCTCGTAGGCCTTCATCCCGTTCTCCTTAGTGTACCACTTGGAGGGATGCGGCCACCGCAGGGCGACCGGCACGTCGGCCTTACCGATGAGCTGCGGCCCCTCCGCACTCTCGCCCCGGGCCACGATGTAGCGTGCGAATGCGAGGTAACGCGGGTCACGGGTAATCTCGTAGAGGCGCACCACTGGGATAATGACCGAGCAGCTGGGCATGCCTTTGTAGATGCCGCACAGCACGATGTCGGCCTTTCCCTCGCCGACTTGCGTCATGAGATGGTCGGTCAGCCGGCGGACGGCCGCGAGGGCTTTCCTGTCTCCCGTGAGGTCGTACCAGGCCAAAAGTCCCATGGCCGTGTATTTCCTGCCCCAGATGTCCCATTGCATAGTCTGGCTTCCGGCACTGTAGTTGCCGATATACCCGTCGGGCAACTGCGCGCTGAGCATCTGCCTTACCGACCGTTCCATCTTGTCGCGCAGCCGCGGGTCCGGGGCGTATCGGTAGGCCTCGACGGCTCCTAGCATCCATTTTCCCCAGAACTCTGTCTGCCACTGACCGGTCTCCTCGTGATGGAAGAAGGGCGCGGTGAGCTGGTCAACGTCCTCATCCATAACGCGGTACTGTATGCACTGGCCGATTTTCTGTCCCAGCCAGCCGCCTACCCTGATTTTCTCTGCCTTTACGGCCTGGCCGTGTGCCAGGGCCGTAGAGAGCAGAAAGGGTGTTACGAAAATCAGCAAACGCTTCATCATATTGCCTGATGTTCTATTGGTTTACAATAATTACCAGCCCGGGTTCTGTTCCAGGTTTGGGTTCTTCTCCACCTCGCTGCTCGGGATGGGCCACAGGTAGTCGCGGTCCGTCACCTTGCGTGTCCAACGGTAGGTGCCTGTTATGTCGCACACGCGCCGGTCATTGAGCGTGTCGAGCATGCCCCAGCGTTTCAGGTCGAAGTAGCTGTGACCCTCGCAGGCCAGTTCAACGGCACGCTCGTGGACGATGCGCTGGAACACTTCGTCGTGCGTGGTGGCGCGGGTCCAGGGACTGCCATTGTTGATCAGGGCCACACCGGCCCTTGCCCTTACTTGGTTGATGAGGCTGATGGCGTCGGGCTGGTCGCCAAGCTCGTTCAGACATTCGGCCTGCATGAGCAGCACGTCGGCATAGCGTATCAGCGGGAAGTTGATGGGCGTCTGCTTGCGGTCGAACATCTGTCCACCCATGTCGCCGACGGGAACGAACTTGCGCCAGAGGTAAACCTCCAGTCCGCGGTCCACTTGGATGTAGCCCCAGTTGGCTCCTTTGATTGACGAACCGGCAATGGCATACTCACAGTCTATCTCATGATTGTCGGCATAACCTAAGTAATGGGTGTAGGGCAGAATAACGCTGGCGCTCATGCGCGGGTCACGCTGTTTGTACATGGCCAGCAGTTTGTCCTTTGCAGCCGGATATTTGCTCACCTTGTTGCCTTCGAAAGTAGCACGGAAAGTAGCTTTCTTGACATTGTTCGACTCTGAGAAGTTGGGAATGAAGTCGTCCCAGTCGAATGGCCGTCCGTTCTTGTATTCGTAGCTGTCAACCAGTTCTACCGAGGGATAATCCTGGTTCCAGTCCCATCCCCACGTTGAGCGGGTGCCAAGATAGAGGCACGACGGTAGCCCCACATTGCTTGTGGCTCCGCTCGTGGTCTGTATGGAGAATATCATCTCGTTGCAGTTGTCGGCCTCAGGCTGGAACAGGTCGGCATAGTTGGGATACAGCTCATACCTGCCGGAGTCGATAACCTTTTGGAAGCATTCGGATGCCTCCTGATAGCGTTTCCTGTAGAGCAGCACCTTCCCCTTGAGGGCAAGGGCCGCATATTTGGTGGCACGCCCAAGGTTGGCGGCATCCCAGGCCTCCGGAAGTACGGCGATGGCCGAGTCCATGTCTGCAAGGATGAAGTCGATGGTCTGCTCCCCGGAGCTGCGGGGATAGTTCATCTGCTCGTAGTTTTCCACGTTGAAGCTCTCGTCGTAGATGGGCACGCCGCCCCACAGCTTGTACAGGAAGAAGTAGTAGAGTCCGCGCATGAAGCGGGCCTCGCCCCGATATTGGGCTTTCAGGGATTCGGTCATATTGGTATTGTTGATGTTCTGTAGCACCATGTTGGCCCTTGCAATACCCTCGTAGGTGGTCTGCCAATAGGAAATCAGGAACGCGCTCGATGCGTCATAAGTTCCCACTTGCACGGTTGTCACCTTTTGCACCGCGCCGTCGCACAGTCCTCCCAGCACGTCAAACCGATAGTTCACCCCCATGCAGTTCTCGTTGCGCATCACGGAATACACGCCCATCATGGCCTCGTCGGCATGGGTCTGGTTCTTGTAGAAAGTCAGTGAGCTCAGCTGGTTGGCGGGAGCCCTGTCGAGGTCGTAGCATCCTGTGAGCATGAATCCGCAGACGGATGCTGCTATGATATATATGAATTTGCTTTTCATTTTCTGTTATTTTATTTGATGTTTACTTCAGTTCCTTGCTGCTCAGACGCACTACCACTTTGTTCTTTCCGTCTGGCAGTTTGCAGTCGGCCTGTAGCATGGTGATGCCGCTGATGGCGTATTCGGCCGTTGAGCTGGTCTTTGCGGCGTAGGTGGAGAACGTGGCGTTCTCGGGCGAGATGATTTTTATCCAGAAGTTCTTGCCGTTCTTGGTCAGACAGACTGTATTGCAGTTCACCTGCACTGCGGCCGTCGTGCCGGCTATCCAGTTGATGGTCGATGTGGCCTTGGCGAGCTGCACCTCGTCGGTCACGTCGATGGTGTAGTCATCAACGAGGGTAAAGGTGCGGTGAGCTGACGTGGCGAGGGGCGAGAGCATGCTGCTCATGTCGATGGTCACCGACGGGTTGGGCTTGTCGTAGTTGGTGGCACTCACCTTGGCAGTGCCTGCGGCGTTGTGCAGATGCTTGTCAATGGCGATGGTGTTGTGGGAGAAGTTGTTGTTGCGGAAGTAGTTCCATCGTCTGCCTCCGACACTGTTCTCCCAGAAGCCCGTCACGTTGTAGTTCTCCGCGCCAAGCTCCGCCGTCCAGTCGATGCCGTCGGATCCGACGACGAAGGTGCCGGCATCCATCTGCTGGTGGCTCTTCATGGGCTCGCCACCCTTGGTGATGAGCTTCAACGCGCCCGCTTTCGACTGGTCGCCGCAAAGCACGGCGATGTCGGCGATGTCGTTGCGGAACACCTGAAGCGACGGCACTGCTGCGACCGAAGAGGCTGTCTCCGTGTCGTACCACGGCAGGCTCAGGAAGAAGAACTCGTTGAGCGTGCTGTTGCTCTCGATGCTCTTCTTAATCTGGGCTCGGCACCACTGTGCCAGCTCCGGCTGGCTGTAGGACTTGGCAAAGTAGAAAAACGTGGGATAGTTGACGGGTGTAGTCGAGTGGCCGTCGGCGTAGCAAAACATGTCGCCTGACGACTGTAGGGTGCGCAGGAAGAACGTTCCCGTCTCCTTGATGCCGGGAAGGGCGGCTATGCTGTTGTGGGTCGGGTCGTTGTCGGCGATGGCTCTCAGATAGAGCGTGAGGAACTCGGTGGTCATAATCCAGTAGGTGTTGCCCTCATACCATACGCCGTCGGGCTTGAAAAACTTCAGACAGGTGGGCATGTAGGTAATTGCCTTGTCAAGAACGGTGCTGGCAGCCTCAGGATAGTCCTCAGCCACGGCCAGCGCGCCCAGCACCATGGCCGTGTGGCAGGTCACGTTCCAGTTGGTCTCCTTGTTCACCCATGTGCTCGATTCGGGCTTTTTGTATTCCTCCAAGGCCTTGCTCAGTGCCTTCTCGTAGATGCTCTTGCTCACCAAAGTCTTAGTCTCGTCGGAGAGGTCGTCGTAGAGCCAGTCGTAGGCGATGGCCACGCCGACGGTCAGGTATGACGTGTCCAGATAGTGGGTCGGGTGCCAGTCGGGGTAGGCGCATATCCATTTCAGCGATTTCTCCACCGCGTTGAGGTAGAGTTTGCTCCCCGTAAGGCGGTAGGCAAGGGCCATGGTAATGAGCCGGGTCATATAGGTGCCGGCCGTGGTAAGCATCCTGCCGCCCTCATCCACCTTGTAGTCGATTTGCGGCAGGAGTGCATAGGCGCGTGCCTTGTTGATCTCGTAGTTGTACAATTCCTTCACATCGGCATCCTTTCCGCTCAGGTCTTTCGCAGCCTTTATCTCCTGGGCGCTCACTAAGAGACGCGGATGCTGCGTGAGCCACCGCTGACCCTCGGGGGTGACCGGGGTGGGAGGCTCGGGAGTGGGGTCGGTCTCCGAGGAGCTGCTGCCGCAGGAGTTGAGGCAAAGCGTCAGCAGCAGGGCTATGATGCCATATACCTTATTTATAAAATTTATCTTCATAATTTTTGTTTTTAGGTGGTTAGAATGAAAGGTTGAGGCCCATCACGACCTGCCTCATTGAGGGGTAAGTCACTGATCCTGAAGTCTCCGGGTCGATGCCGTGGTAGTTGGTGAACGTGAAGAAGTTCTCCAGGCTGCCATAAACCCTCACGCGGTCGAGGCCAATCTTGTTGGTCAGATAGTGGGGGATGGTGTAGCCCAGCTGGATATTCCTGATCTTAATAAACGACTTGTCCTCGAGATAGAGGTCGCAAATCTGGATGTTGCGCTGGTAGTTGGAGGGGAGCAGACGGGGATAGGTGGCATCGGTACGGCCCTCGTACCAGCGTCCGTCAACAACCCTCTGGCAGAGTTGGAAGCCCAGTTCCACAACGGGCATGTTGTAGCCCTTGGTCAGCCAGAACGTCTTGCCGCCGAACTGTCCCTGGGCGAAGATTGAGAAGTCGAAGCCTTTCCAGGTGGCATCAAAGGTGAGGCCGGCCAGATAGGGACACTGGTTGTCGCCCTTGATTTCCTTGTCGTTATAGTCGATGATGCCGTCTCCGTTGATATCCTTGTAGAGAATGTCGCCCATTGCGGGCGTGCCGGTGGCTGCAAACGGGTTCTTCTTGTTTCCTTTCTCATCGACGGGAGCGTTGTCAATCATCTCCTGAACCTTGGCAAGGTCGTCATCGGTCTGCACGATGCGGTCAACCACCATGGTGTAGAGGGCGTTGATGCTGTGGCCTTCCCAGATGACCTTGGCTGCATTGATGGACATGCCGCCCTTGTCCTTGCCCTTGTACTTCGTCACGCGGTTTCTGACATAGCTGAAGTTGCCGCTGATGGCGTAGCTTAAGTCACCGACACGGTCCCTCCACGACAGTGTAGTCTCGATACCGTTGTTGGTTACTACCGCGCTGTTGGTCTTTGGGATGGAGGCGCTTCCGTGTACGGCAGGGGCTGGAAGATTGATGAGAATGTTGGACGTGCGCTTGTTGAAATAGTCAATCGTACCGTTGAGCCGGTTGTTGAACAGACCGAAGTCAATGCCAAGGTTCAGCACGTGGGTGGTCTCCCACGTCATTTTGGGGTTGGCGATGGCGTTGCGGGCCAGACCCACCACCATTTTGTCGGCAAGACTGTAGTTGTTGCCCACGCCGTTGGTGGTGTAGAGCGACTGGTAGTCGTAGTTACCTACGGCGTTGTTTCCCAGCGAGCCGTAGGAGACGCGCAGCTTCAGGTTGGACAGCTGTCCGTTCAGCACGCCCTGCATGAATTTCTCCTGGCTGATGCGCCATCCTGCCGATATGGAGGGGAAGTAGCCCCACCGCCTGCCTTTGGCGAAGCGGGATGAGCCGTCGGCGCGCAGGTTGGCCTCGAATAGATATTTCTCGTCCCAGTTGAGGTTGATGCGCCCGAAGAACGAACGCATGGACCACTCGGTGCGGTTGCCGCTGGCGCTGGCCTCGCCCGTGGCGGCAGAGATAACGTTGAGCGACGGGTCGATGAGGTCGTACTTCGTTGCCGAGAACGCGTCGGTGCGGTACAGCTCATTGCTGACACCGGCCATGACGCCAATGTCGAGCTTGTCGAACACCTTATTATTATAGCGTGCCACGAGGTCGTTGAAGTAGCGGTCGGTCTTCTGGCTCGTGTTGGTCACGTAGTATTGGCCGGCGACGCTGTTGTCGATGCCAGTCCAGAGGTCGATGAGTTCAGGATATTCAGGTTTCTTGGTCACCTTCTGGTCGGTCATCTCGTAGTTGAAGCTGCCGGTCAGCGAGAATCCCTTGAATGGCTTTAGTATGGCGACGAAGCGGGGTCTGAGGTTGGTGATGCGGTTTTTGCCCGAAAAAGTGTAGAGCATGCGCACGGGGTTGTTGGTGTTGGCGGTGGTGGCCTCCTCTGGGTTGGAACCCATGGTGAAGCGTCCCTGCTGGTCGCGATACACCATCCCCGGGGTACTTGCGCCGCATAGCGTGAACATCTGCCCCATATAGTTGTAACCCGGCTGCATGTCGGAGATATAGCCGTTGATATTGAGCCCGAGCGTTATCCAGGGCCTGATGTCGGCCTCCACGTTCACCCTTGCGGTGTATTTCTTCAATCCCGAGTTGTCAAGCACGCCCGGATTGTTGTTGTAGCTCAGTGAGGAGTAGAAGCGCAGCTTGTCGGTTCCGCCCGCCATGGAGACGATATGGTTCTGCATGGCGCCGGTCTTGAACAGCGCGTCCATCCAATTGGTGTTGGGATAGAGCCAGTGGTCGGTGGCGTTGCGCCACGTGTCAATGGTCGTCTGTGAGAAAGGGGCCGCCATGCCGCCGTTGATATAGCCTTCGTTGACCAGCTCCATGTAGTCGGCATAGTTGCTGACGGGCTTGAAGCTCTTCCTCACGCTCTCAAACGACACATAGCCGTTGTAATCGACCTTTACGCTCCCTGTCTTGCCTTTCTTGGTGGTTATCAGAATGACGCCGTTGGCTGCGCGCGAGCCGTAGATGGCTGCCGAGGAGGCATCCTTGAGGACGGAGACGCTCTCGATGTCCTGTGGGTTGACCGTGTTGAACGCCGACTCCACGCCATCGATGATGACGAGGGGGTTGGAGTTGTTCAGCGTACCCTGTCCGCGGACGGTAAAGGAGAGGTTGTCGTTGCCTGGCTGGAATGAGGATGCAACGACGTTGAGGCCCGGCACCTGGCCAACGAGTGCCTGGGTGACATTGGTGAAAGGGCGGCTCTCGGTCAGTTCGCCGATGTTGACTGACGAGACGGCACCGGTCATATCAACTTTCTTCTGAGTGGCATAGCCCACGGCCACCACCTCGTCGAGCACGTGGGAGTCCTCGTGCATGACGATGTCCATGCGGCTTCTGTCGCCCACCCTGACTTCCTTGTCGGAAAATCCCACATAGGTGACGCGCAGCGTAGCCCCCGCGGGTACGTCGATGGTGAAGCGGCCGTCGAGGTCGGAGACAATGCCCTTGCCCGTTCCTTTTATCAGGACGCTGGCTCCCACCACCGGTTCGCCCTGCTCATCGGTGATGACGCCGCTCACTTTGCGGGTCCCGTTGGCGGGAGAGGCAGGCTTGCCGGCATTCTCCTGCGTGCTGGCCTTTTGTTCTTTCTTGAGAATGACAATCGACTTGTCAGACACGATTCGGTAGGTGAGGTTGCGGTTCCTGAGGCACCTGTCGAGGACGGCGCTCACCTTGGCTTTCTTCACGGAGAGGGTGATGTTCTTCTGCGCGTCAATCTCAGCGTCGAAGTACGAGAAACGGTAGGTAGTCTGCCGCTCAATCTGATTGAAGACATCGATGAGAGCGGCATTCTTCAGTCTCATGGTGATGAGATTGGGCTGTGCTGAGGCACCCAAGGCGTTTCCTAACGTAAGCAATAGAAGGAACAGTGTGACCTTCCATGCCAATGGTCGTTTACTTTTCAATCTCATTGTTTTTATGTTTTTAGTCCATATTTAGGTTGTTTTTAATCATAAGACGGAGGCCTTTTACCTGTTGTCCCTTATGGTGCTGGGTGTTTAACATTTATTATACGTTTCAAGGCTTTTCATAACTACTCAGCACCCTATTTACATGAGTAGTCATCTCACTGTCGTACGACAGCAAGAATAGCTTTGAATTTGGAGTTTCCGTTCTTCATGGCCGTTTCTGTGATGGAGTGAAGCTTCGCAAAATAGTCGGCACCATCGTTAGTCCGAAAACATCCACTGACTTTTTGCTTTATCTTTATCTTCCTCACACCCCGCTCACTGGCATTGTTGTCATAAGGGACACGCAGATCGGAAAGAAACGTAAACAGGTATTCTTGGACTTTGAGGATTCCTTTATTGAATTTTTCGAACTCATCATCAAGGTGGGTAAGGCTTTCACCCAATAGTTTCTTCATTTTTGTCTTGATGATTTTCACTTTCCTGGGCGTTATTTTCCCTTTCCGCTTGATGTCGATGGCATGTCCTAATCGATGGATAAATCTTCGTGACCAGTTCAGTCTTGTATCCAGTTTGTTGAGATATTCTGCGTTCCTCAGTAAGTGTGCAAGGCAAACTTAATGGTTTTTGACCTTCATATTGAAATAGCTACGGTGTCTGTCTGTTACCAGTGTCGTGTTGGGCAGTCCTTTGGGAAACTTGGAATCTATGGCCTACATGCCTTTCGACTTCATCTGATATACGAAGGTAAGCAGGTCGGTCTGGAATTTCCAGTTCCAGTGCAGTTCCTTTCCGACCACTGTTCCCGTCTCGTCAGCTCCAGTGACCGGCGTCAGTTCCACCCTCCTACGTATCTCCTCGTATGCCGAGGATGCTTTCTTGCTGCTTTCCTTGAGGATATTCTGCACGGTTCCCTCGCTTATCTTCCGGTCGCGAAGATCTGAGATTAACTCGGCAATTCGCTTGAATGGCATGCACTGCACTACACGAAGGTAGGTAATAAGTGCCCGGAGGTTGTCGCCATATTTAATACGGCAATTGGGGCATCGCAGTTGTTCACACAGCCACACTCGCATACCTTCTCATTGTATTGTTCCTCGGTCGTCTCCATGACGAACTTGATGTCCACAACTTGGGTCTTGCGGATTTCCCTGTATTTCACATCTCCAAGAGGTCGGCCGCAGCACTTACAGTATTCAGGCTCATGCTTTACAATTCTGTCCGGTAAGGATTTATATCTCTTAACGCGGATATTTCAATTTGAATAACAGTAAAATTGGCTCTGTGGCGCAAATGTTTGTTTGGTAGCAAATAGTGGAGGCAAAGCTTTGTATCAAACTCTAGTAGCTCCTATGCCTCTAATTGGATTACTACATCTGTCACACGTACAAGGATACCCATCCTAAAACACATTAACATGGGTTTGGATTTAGACGAAAATCAAGTTTGTGAATTATTAACGAGCTTAGGTACCTGTATCATACCGGGGGTGCTGAGTAGTTACACCCTCGAAATTTGGAGGCTGGGGGTTTGGGCTGTATCTTTGCAAACGTAAACCTTTTAAACTTTTTTGCTTATACTACACTACAAGATCTATCGGGACACGAAAAAAAAATCCGAGCACTTCGGAGAATATTATGCCCGCGTGGTCGTGAACCACACGATTGACCTGACTGAGCTCGCCGAGCACATGTCCAACCACAACACTCCTTTCTCCAAGGGTGCCATCTACGGCGTGCTGACCGACATGGTGGCTTGCATCCGCGAGCTAGTACTGGAGGGTAATGCCGTGAAGATCCCCGACCTTGCCATCTTCTCAATCGGCATCGAGACGCGCCCTGTGCGCACCGCAGAGGATTTCACTCCCTCGAAGAACATCCGTTCTGCCTACTTGCGCTCCGGCACCACGGGCAAGTTCATGCGCAGCCAGGTGAGCAAGGCGGTAAGGGTGCAAGAGCAGTCCATCTACGCCCTGCCCGAGAAGAAGTCGGACGGGGAGGGTGAAACCAAGCCTGGAGGCGAGACTGGCGGAGGTGACACCACGAAGCCATAGGCACTGCCCACCGCGTGCCATGTGCGGAGGGATGTCCGCATTTCACCAACTTTTTCACCAACCCTTTCACCAACCTTTTAAACCTTTAATCTATGTCTGAACCTATCAAGAAAGAAACCTGGAAGATGATCATCAACATGCTCATCTCCATCCTCACCGCCATTGCCACTACACTGGGACTGACCAGCTGCATGTAAGGGGGCGAGCGAGCCCTTAAAACCTTTACATCCCGCTCCGTCCGCCAACCGCATGGATGAGAGCGGGGGTTCTTATACATTGAATCCCTTCGGACATTCTGCCATTCTCAGGTTGCAGGAAGGGCACAAGATGGACGGGGAGGTCAGAACCTGATGGCAGCCTTCGCGCCGAGCGTCATCGTATGGACATATTCACCACTGTGCTGACTGTGTGGCGGTTGGATATTATAGTCCAGGAACAAGCCAAAGCCAAAGTGCTGTCTCACGCGATAGTCGATATTCAATCCAGAGCCTACGCCCATGCCGCCATTGCGGGGTACATGGGTGCCGCCGATGTCGGTAGCGTTGTACTGCGTGTAAGTGGCAAGCAGTTTCGTGCCGAGGGTCCACCGCGGCGTGAGCGGGAAAGAGAAATAAGGACCGAGACTGAAATCGTAGAAGTTGAGCGTGTTCTCTGGGGCATCAGTGCCATTGACAATAAACTGCAGGTTGGATATCGTGGCGCGCCCGCCAAGACCGATGTATCGGTTCAGGAAATAAGCCCCCTCCACGCCGAGCGTCGTTCCCATGGATGTCTGGAAGTCGTTGTCCTCATTCACGTCATATCGGCTCAGCGGCACGTTGAAACCTAAATAGAATCCGAAAAGGGACGGGCGACCGTAGCCATAGATAGGCTCTTGCTGAACCTCCTTGATGTTGAGCCCCTTTTCTTCCATGATCGCATCCGCAATCCAATAGCCGAACTCCGTGGAAAGGATGCCCACGCCAGCACCCACCATGACATCGCTCAGCCAGTGCTTGTTGTTGGCCATGCGCATCAGTCCCGTCGCCGTCGCCACCGAGTAGGCTCCCACGCTCACCCATGACGAGAGATGGCCATACTCCCTGGAGAGCATAGTGGCGGTCGTGAAGGCGGTTGCAGTGTGGCCGGAGGGGAAGCTATGGTTGTTGCTGCCGACAGGGCGAGCACATGGGCGGCAGAGCTGACGGAATAGTCTTGCCTCACTTCTCTTGAAAGCTGCGACTTGTCGCCTAAGGTCATGGCAGAGACTACTGCTAACGGGTCGCCTTGCAATCCCAACCGCTGGTATTCCCCCAGCATCCCGTCGCGCCATTCCTGGGCGGTTCGGTAAAGGACATTCCCGTGCGGGCTCGGGACTGGTGGCAACGAAGTCCGTAAGCCACCTAACAAAAAGACGGCGAAAAGGAGGAGGGAGGACGAAAGCAAGGGCTTTCTCTTGACGGCCATCAACACAAAAAGGACTGGGCCTTCCACGCACAACCAGAGGAGAAAGGGAAGGGAGATGACAGGACTCAGGAGAATCCCAAGAATCCATGCCAAAGCGATCGGGAGTAAAGGAGCCGAGTCCATCCAATTTGCTTTCAACATATAGTGGCAATACATCCGTTAATCGTCGCTGCAAACATAATCAGAAAAGTCAAATCATGCAAATGTTCCGTCCATTCATTAGCTTTGCAATTGCAAATATACGTGATTTATATCAAACTGCCAAAGAAAAAATGTGGGGAAATATGGTTTATTCATTCCCCCCGTATCCTAACAAAGATGAAATTTTCTATCAAAATATTATTTTGTTTCGCATAAAAATCATATATTTGCAATGAGAACTTTTTAATGCCAAACCATTTATTTTGAAAATTATATAAAGAAATATGAATAAATGCTTCTTTCTATCCATCATATTTTTTTGTCTTCGTACAGTTGTCTTTTCTCAGACATTCTGTATAAAGGGGACTGTAGTCTCTTCAGACACACAAGCTCCATTAGAATTTGTGAATGTTGTCCTCTCTGACAAGGATGGTAAAATATTACAAGGGGCTGTCACGGATAGTTTAGGAAGATTCAATCTTATTGTAGACAGTCATGTTCAACCAATAGGAAAAGATCTGATATTCTCTTATCTTGGTTACGAAAGCGTCAGGCAGTCAGTGGACAAAGAAAATTTCGGCGTGATATCACTGACTCCTTCTGTCAAAGCGTTGCAAGAAGTAGTCGTGGCAGGAAGGAGGTCTCCGTTTTCAATGAAAGGAGGTACATTTACTGCCAATATACAAAGAAGCATTTTAAAAGATGCAGGAAACGCAATGGACGTTTTAAGACAATTGCCACTGATAAATATCAAGAATGATATCGTCAACATATTCGGGAAAGGAGAAACACTCATATACATTGACAACAAGGAGCTTCACAGTAATGAGGATTTGCTTAAGCTCTCTTCAAAAAATATAAAGAAAATAGATATTATAACCACGCCTGGCGTGCAGTATTCAGCCTCGGTAGGTGCTGTGATAAGAATAACCACAACTACTCCAGATGAAGGCTTTTCTGGGATCATCCACACGAAAGTGCAAAGAGGAGAAGATTGGAGCGAAATGCTTTTGACCAATCTTTCGTATGCGAAAAAGGGATTTTCTTTTTTTGCAGACTATTCTCTGCAGGATTTAAGGATGAAACAAAAACAACAGACAAATGTGGAGATAAACGGACTGACTCATAATCTAATACAATCGAACAACAGCTTAAACTTAAGCAGGAGAACTCACAGTCTTGGTATAGCCGCAGAATACAAGGTATCAGAGAAGCATTTATTTGGCATCAAATACAATCATTCCTTGATAGGCAATGGACACTACAAAATATATGGGGCAACAACAGCTTATACAGGCTCGAAAAAAGATGCTGAATACAGTCAAATATCACATTACACCCCGAATGGTAATGGCGGGAATATGAATATGTTCTATAAGGGTAAATTTTCCAAGTGGAGTGTTGACTTTAATGCTGACTATATATATGGGCAAACAAAAACATCAGCCTCTTACGATAATAACGAGCATGTAAAGAACGTTCGAAATATTGTAAACAGTAATAGTAAGAACGACTATCGATTAGGTGCCACAAGATTGGAGTTGTCCAGAGCAATTGGCAATTCCTCTGTCTTGTTTGGAGCTGACTATGCAAGAACGCGGAACAATTCATATTACAATAACGATGATATGGATTTACAAAACGACCTCCCGGAAACATTTACAACAAACAAGCAAGATCTGTATTCACTTTTCTTTAATTATAAGTGTAACCCATATGATTTTGACATTGAGATGGGATTGAGATATGAATTTGTCAATCAGCTTTATTACATGAATGGAGCAAAAAGAGACGATCAAAGCAAAACATACAGCAATGTTTTCCCCACATTTGTCATTTCACGCCCTTTCTTTCATGAGAAAATGAATATGGCTTTAAGTTACAGGAGGGTTGTAAACAGACCATCCTATTACCAGCTAAGAGGTGACGTTCAATACAACTCACCCTATTCTTATGAGGCAGGAAATCCTTTATTGAAGAACACTTATATTGATGATATCAATTATACCATATCATATTTAGACTTGAATTTCATAGCGTCCTATAAATTATACCATGACAAAATATTGTTTACAATAGACCAATTTGAGGATAAAGCCATTACCATTTCACGTTTTACGAATGTGGATGGTTTTAAAAAGATCAGTATCGCATCGGTTTGGGATCCAACATTCTTTAAAATATGGAACCCTGAGATAGAAGTTGGATTTGAAAAGCAATTCTTCAAATTAAGCAATGCGAATGCTGTCAATTCCTATAATAAGCCTTACCTCTACATAAGCCTGTATAATATTATCAGATTCCCACACGCACTTTCTTTTGTTACCCAAGCCAAATGTTGGACTTCATACCATTCCGGAGTTTCCCGCGAACGCAATGGAATGTTTGTAGATGCATATCTGCAAAAACATTTCCTTAATAAGACAATGGCTTTAAAAATAGGAGCGGAAAATATCTTTAACACCTACAAGGACAAATGGGAGATGGCATTCAATACTGTAAATTACAAAAAAGATGCCAATGATGACAGCAGGTTCATCTACATTTCGTTGATATACAACCTTCATAATGCAAAAAAGTATGCAGGAAAAGGAACCCGGAATTCTGAGCGAAATCGTTTGAATACCCTATAAAATGATCACTCCTGTCACACTGCCACCTTTCGGGGTCACTGTCCTTTCCTTTCGTAGAACTCACGAATCATGTGCTTTTCTCATTTTCTTGACTCCCTTCGGGGGCACTGCCCTTCCCCTCGGCAGGAAGAGGGAAGGGGGATGGACCGGGAGGTCAGGGGCAAACGCGAAAATGGAGAAAAATAGTGAAAAAGGAAAGAATTCCTACGTTTTTGTGGGATGGAACTATGTTCATTAGAAAATAAAGCAGTATCTTTGCAGCCATGATATTCTATTTTTCCGGAACAGGGAACACGAAATGGGCAGCCCAGAAAGTGGCTGACTACTTAGAAGAGGAACTGGTCAACATTCCTGACGTCTTCGACGGGGACTGCCATTTTGTGTTGAAAATGGGGGAACGGATCGGGTTCTGCTTCCCCGTGCATGGCTGGCGCCCACCTCTTTATATCCGGCAGTTCATCCGGAAACTGTCTTTCGACAACGCCGACGACCATTTCTGCTGGGCCCTCTGCACGGCAGGGGATGACATCGGGGAAACCATCAGCATCCTGCAAAAAGACCTGGAACCAAAAGGTTTGCAAGTCGCAAGTGCCGTGTCGTTGGTCATGCCTGAGTCGTATGTCGGGCTCCCCTTCATGGACGTGGACACTCCCGAGAAGGAAAGGCTGAAAAAAGAGAAGGCAGACGAGAAACTGGAATCCTTCCTGCCCTATCTCCAAAACAGGAGGGAGGGAATCTTCGAGCTGGACTTAGGGCATTGGCCTCGAATCAACAGCAGGCTGCTGGGAGCCTTCTTCGTCAAGAAACTGGTGACCGACCGGCGGTTCCATGTCGACAGCAACCGTTGCGTGAAATGCGGGATCTGTGCCGACGTGTGCCCGGTGCATGACATCCAAGGCGGACTGGGGCATGAGCCGGAGTGGAAGCACAATGGCATGTGCCTGACGTGCTTCTCCTGCTATCACCATTGCCCACACCATGCCATCGCGTTCGGCAGGCAAACCCAAAAGAAAGGACAATACTTTTACAATCGAAACAAGATTCATTAATATATATATCATTATTGATCCATATGAAAAGATATATTCTATTGCTTGGCGCTGCGCTCCTTGCTGTCATGATGTGGGGAGCCAAGGCGAACCGCCAACCCATGGTGGTGAAAATGGCTGACGGCACCACGGTCACCGTTTACTTGCACGGCGACGAGGACCAGCATTGGTATGCCACCGCCGACGGGAAGATCGTGACACGCCAAGGAAACACGTTTACATACGCTGCCTCGCAGACCCTCCCCAAGAGAGCCAGGAGAAAGGAAAGGCTGGGATCGGCATCCGTCCCCTACTTCCCCCATACAGGGAGTCCGAAGGCCCTCTGCATCCTGGTCAACTTCAAGGATACCACCTTCTCCGTCTCCGATCCCAAGAAGGTTTTCGATGAATACCTGAACGCTGAGACCCTGAATGACTATGGGCGCGGCGAGACGCGCAACTATGGCAGCGTGAAATCCTATTTCAAGGCGATGAGCTTCGGTGCCTATACCCCGCAGTTTGATGTCTATGGCCCTTACACGGTGTCTGACAGCATGAAATATTACGGAGCCAATTCTGGCAGTAACACGGATGTCCATTATCAAGAATTGATGAAAGAGGCATGTGCCTTGGCAGACGCGGACATCAACTTTGCCGACTATGACAGTGACGGGGACGGGAGAGTGGACCTGATTACCTTCATCTACGCAGGCTTTGGGGAGTCGAACGGAGCCAGCTCCAACACGATATGGCCCAAGTCGGGCTCAACGTCCTTGGGAACTTACGACGGCAAGTCTGCCAACAGGTTTGCCCTGATCAACGAGTTGAATTTCAATGAGAGCTATTTCGAAAAATACGGGAGATTAGCCCCCATCAACGGCATCGGGCTCTTCTGCCATGAGTTCTCACACACCTTAGGGTTGCCCGACATTTATCCCACCAACAATGAGAACGCGAAGATCGACAACCAGGAGATGGAATACTGGGACCTGATGGATGGCGGGGAATATGTCTACAATGGATACTGCCCCGCGCCCTATACCGCTTGGGAGCGCGAGGTGATGGGCTGGTCGTCGATCGAGACGCTCACAGGCAACCAGGACGGCATCCAGCTCACTCCTGTCAACGACGGGGGAAAAGCCTACAAGATCGTTAATGACAGCGATGCCACCGAATACGTGGTCATCGAGAATATCCAACAGAGAGGATGGAGCCAGAAGATGCCGGGGCACGGCATCCTTGCCTACCACGTCAAATGGCCTTCCTCGGAGGTGCAGCTATACCAGTCGATCAACGGAACGCCCAAGAAGCCGAACATGGCGGTCATCCCCGCCGACGGTGTCTGCTACTCTTCATTCAACAAGAAGATCGACAACAAGACATACAAGAGCAACATGGCTGGCGATCCCTTCCCCGGGACAAGCAACGTCACGGCACTGAACGACATCTTGGGCTTGCCCAATTATTACTGGTATTGCAGCAGCTCGACATCCGACCTGAGCACGAAGGCGACCCACAAGGCTCTCGCCAACATCTCAGAGGACACATCAACGGGTATCGTCACCTTCGACTATATCCACGACACCACGACGGGCATCCAGCATGTCACCGAACGCCCTGTCGCCCAAGACAACAGGATCTACACCCTCGACGGGCGATACGTGGGCAAGGACGCAGGCAGGCTACAGCCCGGCATCTATATTCAGAACAAGAAGAAAATAATGATACGATAAGACAATGAGAAGTAGAACAGCTACTTGGTTTGAGACCAAGATACGTTATGAGAAAATGATGGAAGACGGCATGCAGAAAAAAGTCACGGAGCAGTATGTCGTGGATGCCTTGAGCTTCACTGAGGCAGAGAACACCATCATCGAGGAGATGTCCTCCTATATCAGTGGGGAATTCAAGATCACAGATATCAAGCCCGCCTCCTATGGGGAGATCTTCTTCAGCGACATGGACAAGGACGACAAATGGTATAAGGCAAAGTTGCAGTTCATTACCATTGACGAGAAAACGGAGAAAGAGAAACGCTCCACGGTCACTTACCTCGTGCAGGCAGGAAGCCTGAACATGGCGGTCAAGCACATCGAGGAGGTAATGGGAGGCACGATGCTCGACTATGTCATCTCCGGCGTCAACGAAACCCAGATCATGGATGTCTTCGAGCACCATGCCAAGAAAGAGGAGCCCAAGCAAGCGGACGAGAAGCCCGAGTACCTGCAAGGCGAAACGACAACAGAAGAAACGAAATAAGGAAAAAGATCATGGTTGATGTTGCAAAGAATCTACACGAAGTGCTGGGCAACCTGCCGGAGGGCGTCAGATTGGTTGCCATCAGCAAGTATCACCCCAACGAGTACATCATGGCTGCCTATCAAGAGGGGCAGCGCGTGTTCGGGGAAAGTCATGAACAGGAATTGGCACGCAAGGTCGTTGACCTGCCCAAGGACATCGAATGGCATTTCATCGGTCACCTGCAAACGAACAAGGTGAAGTACATCGCCCCTTATATCGCGATGATCGAGGCTGTCGACTCCATGAAACTGCTGAAAGAAATCAACAAGCAGGCTCTGAAGAACGACCGCGTCATCCGGGTGCTCCTCGAACTGCACATAGCAGAGGAAGAGACAAAGTACGGGCTTACCTTGGATGCTTGCCGCCAGCTCCTTGCCGACGGGGAATGGAAAACGCTAAAGAACGTCCAGATTTGCGGACTGATGATGATGGCATCCAACGTGGATGACGAGGAACAGATCCGCCGGGAGATGAACACCGCGGCAGATTTCTTCGATGAGGTCAAGGCACAGTACTTTGCCGATGACCCCCATTTCAAGGAGCGTTCCTGGGGGATGAGCCACGACTATCGCATCGCCGTCCAGTGCCGGTCTACCATGGTCCGCGTGGGAACGACGATCTTCGGTCCCAGGGTCTATTAGGACGATGGACAGGGGGGGACAGGACTGAAGATTGGCTTAATTAAAGACAAAAGTTTCGCAATCCTGTCCGATTGTCTGAAAAATTGCGTAATTTTGCCGACTGAATCAAACAACAGAGAACAATATGCCTGAAATATCCGTTCGTGGACTTGAAATGCCAGAGTCACCAATCCGCAAGCTGGCACCGCTGGCAGCCGCAGCCAAGGAACGCGGCATCAAGGTCTACCACCTCAATATTGGGCAGCCCGACCTGCCCACGCCACAAGTGGGGCTCGACGCGCTGAAGCACATCGACCGGAAAGTACTGGAATACTCTCCCTCGCAGGGCTACCTGTCCTACCGCCAGAAGCTGGTAGACTATTACAAGAAATACAAGATCAACGTCACCGCCGACGATATCATCATCACTTCGGGCGGCTCCGAGGCTGTGCTTTTTGCCTTCATGTCGTGCCTGAACCCAGGTGACGAGATCATCGTGCCTGAACCGGCATACGCCAACTACATGGCATTTGCCATCTCGGCGGGAGCCAAGATCCGCACCATCGCCACAACGATCGAGGAGGGATTTTCCCTGCCGAAGGTAGAGAAGTTCGAGGAACTCATCAACGAGCGCACCCGCGCCATCATGATTTGTAACCCGAACAACCCCACGGGCTATCTCTACACGCGCAGGGAGATGAACCAAATACGCGACCTCGTCAAGAAATACGACCTCTACCTGTTCTCGGACGAGGTGTACCGCGAGTATATCTACACCGGCTCCCCTTACATCAGCGCGTGCCATCTGGAAGGAATCGAGCAGAATGTCATCCTGATCGACTCTGTCTCGAAACGCTATTCGGAATGCGGCATCCGCATCGGGGCATTGATCACGAAGAACGCAGAAGTGAGAAAGGCGGTGATGAAGTTCTGCCAAGCACGACTCTCCCCTCCCCTGATTGGGCAAATCGTGGCAGAGGCATCCTTAGACGCGCCCGAGGAATACTACCGGGATGTCTATGATGAATACGTGGAGCGAAGGAAATGCTTGATCGACGGGCTGAACAGAATACCGGGCGTCTACTCCCCTATCCCGATGGGAGCCTTCTATACCGTGGCAAAGCTGCCCGTCGATGACAGTGAGAAATTCTGCCGCTGGTGCCTGGAAGAGTTCAATTATGAGAACGAGACGGTCATGATGGCACCCGCTGCCGGTTTCTATACCACGCCAGGGGCTGGCTTCAACCAAGTGCGTATCGCCTACGTCCTGAAGAAGCCCGACTTGGAAAGGGCACTGTTCATCCTTAGGAAAGCCTTGGAAGCTTATCCGGGGCGTGTGGAGGAAGATAACTTATAAGCCCATGAACCTACCCTTATTCATAGCAAAGCGCATCTACGCCAAGAACGAAGACAGCAAGCGACAAGTCTCCAAGCCCGCCGTGAAGATCGCGACCGCGGGCGTTGCCATTGGATTGGCGGTCATGATCGTGTCCGTCAGCGTGGTTTTCGGATTCAAGCATACCATCCGCGACAAGGTAGTAGGGTTCGGGAGCCATATCGTCGTGGCTGATTTCCTCACCCTGCAGACATCAGAACAGCACCCGATCGTCATCGATGGGGACATGATGGAAAAGCTCAAGGGCATCGAGGGCGTCAAGCACGTGCAACGCTATGCCATGAAACAAGGGATTCTCAAGACAGACTCCGATTTCTTAGGGGTCGTCTTCAAGGGCGTCGGACCGGAATATGACACGACCTTCATCCACAACAACATGAAGGAGGGTGTGATCCCAAAGTTCGACGACCAAGCCAGCCATAACAAGATCCTCATCTCACAGGTCATGGCCAACAAGCTGAAGGTCAAGGCTGGACAGAAAATCTTTGCCTATTTCATCGATGACAAGGGCGTGAGAACGCGAAGGTTCACGATCTCTGGCATCTACCAGACCAATCTCGCGCATTACGACAACATCATCTGCTATACCGACTTGTACACGGCGATTAAGCTCAACGCTTGGGATCCCGACCAAGTGACGGGAGCAGAGCTGAGCGTCAACGACTTCTCGCACCTCATGGAGGTTGACAAGCGAGTCGTCGATAAGGTAAACAAGACGGAAGACAGGACGGGTGAGACCTATTCCTCGCAGACCATCATGGACATGAACCCCGGTATCTTCCATTGGTTGGGTCTGCTCGACTTGAACGTGTGGATCATCTTAGCCCTCATGGTTTGCGTGGCGGGCGTCACCATGATCAGCGGCTTGCTGATCATCATTTTGGAGCGCACGACCATGATCGGGGTGCTGAAGGCGTTGGGAGCACGCAACGCGACCATCCGCCATACCTTCCTGTGGTTTGCCACCTTCATGATTGGCAAGGGACTCCTCTGGGGGAACCTCATCGGACTGGGCTTGATTGCCCTCCAAGACTTGACGGGCATCGTCAAGCTCGACCCTGCCACGTACTATGTCAATACCGTTCCCGTGGAATGGGATATCCCCGCATTCCTCTTGCTGAATGTCGCGACCCTCTTGATCAGCGTGTTCGTCCTCATCGCACCCAGCTATCTCATCTCCCATATCCATCCCGCTAAATCCATGCGCTATGAGTAAGCCATTTTGCACACTGCATGTTACAAAATGGAACAAAACTGTCCTATTTATCATTTATCATCCCTGATTCACCCCTTCCTATGAAAAATTGCACAAGTTTTTTTGGTTTGTGCAAGAAAAGATATTAACTTTGCACAAAAATTTGGCAATTGTGCAATGGAATTAATACCCAGTTTCAATTCATATATTGAAAGAAGCATCAAGGAAAATTGGGATCTTGATGCACTCTCTGATTACAAGGGAGCGACGTTGCAATACCACGATGTGGCGAGGAAGATAGAAAAGTTGCACATTCTCTTCGAGAACAGTGGCGTACAGCAAGGCGACAAGATTGCGTTATGCGGCAGGAACAGTGCGTTCTGGGCAGTAGCATTCTTGGCAACCCTTACCTATGGCGCGGTCGCAGTCCCTATCCAGCATGAATTCACTGCAGAGCAGATTCACAATATCGTCAACCATAGCGAGGCGAAGTTGCTCTTCGTGGGCGACATCGTGGTCACCCAGGTCCAGCCGGAGCAGATGCCAGCCTTGGAAGGCATCATCTACATCCCGGACTATTCCTTGGTCTTGTCACGCTCCGAGAAGCTGAGCTATGCCCGCGAGCACCTCAACGAGATGTTTGGGATGAAATATCCCAAGTACTTCAGGAAAGAGCACGTCCATTATCACAAGGACGAGGCAGAGGAACTGGCAATGATCAACTACACCAGTGGCACCACCGGGTTCTCGAAAGGCGTGATGTTGCCTTACCGCACCTTGTGGAGCAACCTCGACTATTGCCTGGACATTCTGGGAAAGAGGATGAAGCCCCATGGCAACCAAGTCTGTATCCTTCCCATGGCACACATGTATGGGCTGATGGTAGAGTTCCTGTTCGGCTTCTGTTTCGGGAGCCATCTCTTCTTCCTGACGCGTCTCCCGAGCCCTACGCTCATCCATCAGGCATTCCAAGAGCTCAAGCCTACACTGATCGTTTCCGTTCCCTTGATCATCGAGAAAATCATCAAGAAGCAGGTGTTCCCCCTCGTGCAGACTAACAAGATGAAGCTGTTGATGAACATGCCCGTCGTGGGCCAGCGCGTAAAGGAGAAGATCCGCCAACAAGTGATCGA
The DNA here is from genome assembly GCA_900316015.1 of uncultured Prevotella sp. Taxonomy (GTDB): domain Bacteria; phylum Bacteroidota; class Bacteroidia; order Bacteroidales; family Bacteroidaceae; genus Prevotella. The sequence continues at coordinate 125,461 of ONBG01000003.1, forward strand.
TGCCTTTGGGGGCAATCTGTATGAGATCATCATCGGTGGGGCTTCGCTGAGCGAGGAAGTAGAGCGGTTCCTCTTGGATATCCAGTTCCCGCTCACGGTGGGCTATGGCACCACGGAAACAGCGCCGCTCATCAGTTTCACCGACTACCATGAGTTCGTGGCAAGGAGCTGTGGACGTGCAGTGTCGCACATGACCGTGAGAATCAACAGCCACGACCCGCAGTCTGTCCCCGGTGAGATCATCACCAAGGGGATGAACGTGATGCAAGGATATTACAAGAACAAGCAAGCCACACAAGCTGTCTTGGATGAACGGGGTTGGTTCCACACCGGCGACCTTGCGACGATGGACGAGCAAGGGAACATCTTCATCCGAGGGAGGATCAAGAACATGCTGTTGGGCTCCAACGGTCAGAACGTCTACCCCGAGGAAATAGAGGATAAGCTCAACGCCATGGCCATGGTCAACGAGAGCTTGGTCGTCCAGCACGGGGACAGGCTCATTGGTCTCGTACACCCCGACATGGACGAAGCCCATTCCTTAGGCTTCACGAACGAGGACCTGAGAAATATCATGGAGCAGAACCGCAAGGAACTGAACGCCCTGCTCCCGCCCTTCTGCAAGCTGGCTGAGATCCAGTTGCACAGCGAAGAATTCGAGAAGACTCCGAAAAAGAGCATCAAGCGATACCTCTACCAGCCCAAACAGCAATAACCTGCTTAGAAATGAAACGATTATGGAACAAATACCAAGTTTTAACGCATTAATCCAGCAAAGCATCATCGACAATTGGGACCTTGATGCACTCACGGATTACAAAGGCACAACGTTGCAGTACCATGACGTGGCGCGGAAAATCGAGAAACTCCACATCATGTTCGAGAACAGTGGTGTCAAGAAAGGGGACAAGATTGCCTTATGTGGGCGAAACAGTGCCAGTTGGGCCGCAGCCTTCTTGGCTACCCTCACCTATGGCGCGATCGCAGTCCCAATCCTCCATGAGTTCACCGCCGACCAAATCCATAATATCGTCAACCACAGCGAAGCGAAGCTTCTCTTCGTCGGGGATGTGGTGGCTACGGTCATCGACGCGACGAAAATGCCCAACTTGGAGGGGATCATCTACATCCCCGACTACTCCTTGGTGGTGTCGAGAACGGACAAGTTGACTTACGCGCGTGAGCACCTGAACGAGATCTTCGGGAAGAAATTCCCGAAATACTTCCGCCAACAGCATGTACAATACTATATCGAGCAGTCGCCCGATGAACTGGCACTGATCAATTACACCAGTGGGACAACGGGATTCTCCAAAGGCGTGATGATCCCTTACCGTGCCTTGTGGAGCAATTTCGACTTCGCTTGCCACGTGTTGGGAGACACTATCCACCGGGAGGACAGGACCATCAGCATCCTTCCTATGGCTCACATGTATGGCATGGCGTTCGAATTCCTGTTCGAGTTCCTGAGGGGCGTCCACGTCTATTACCTCACACGGGTGCCGACACCGACGATTGTCGCACAGGCTTTCGCCGACATCAAGCCCATCATTGTCATCTCCGTCCCCTTGATCATCGAGAAGATCATCAAGAAGAAGGTGTTCCCGAAGATCCAGAACAATCGCATGCGCTTGCTCTTGAACATGCCGGTTGTCAGCAAGAAGGTGAATGAGAAGATCTGCAAGCAGGTTGCCAACGCGTTCGGTGGCAGGTTCTACGAGGTGATCATCGGTGGGGCTGCCTTCAACCAGGAAGTGGAGAGCTTCCTCCACCGCATTGGATTCCCTTATACCGTAGGCTATGGTGCCACGGAATGCGCCCCGATCCTCGCGTACGCTGACTGGAAGACGTTCGTCCCGGGTTCATGCGGAAGGGCTGTGGTACACATGCAACTGCGCATTGACAGTCCCGACCCCGAGAACGTGCCGGGAGAGATCCTCGCAAAAGGGCTGAACGTGATGCTCGGCTATTACAAGAACGAAGAGGCTACGAAGGAAACACTCGATGAAGAGGGTTGGTACCATACGGGGGACTTAGGTACCATGGACGCAGAAGGCAACCTCTTCATCCGCGGACGCATCAAGAACATGCTCTTGGGTGCCAACGGACAGAATATCTACCCCGAGGAAATAGAGGATAAACTGAATTCAATGGCGATGGTCAACGAGAGCGTGGTCATCCAAAAAGGTGAGAAGCTGATTGGACTCGTCCATCCTGACTATGACGAAGCGCGCAGCATGGGGTTCTCTACGGACGACTTGAACAATATCATGGCGCAAAACCTGCGTACGTTGAACGAGCAACTTCCTGCTTACTGCAAGTTGAGCAACATCGAGTTGCGCGAGGAGGAATTCGAGAAGACTCCGAAACGGAGCATCAAACGGTTCTTGTATACTTAACCGGGGCTGCCCAAGAGGAAACGACGGGATTCTTCCTACGACCCAGTAAGCGCATGGAGACCCACAATCCTCACCGTTTCCCTCCTACGGCTTGCTAACGGAAGTTCGATAAACATGGAGCAAACTACAGTGTGTTTTAACCCATTTAAACGTTAGAGCTAAGGTCTGAATCCATTGGACCTTAGCTCAATTTTTATTTAAGCCCAAGCTTGAGAACGCAAGCGATAAGTCTCTGACAATCAAAGTTTTACGAAAAGAATTATCAAAGATCATCTCCTGCGTTCCAAAAGGTCATCGATCGCACGCCAAAAGGTCATCTCCTGCACGATGAAAGCTCACCTCCTGGAATACGAAAGGTCATCTCCCGTAAGTGCAAGCTTTCGACTGTGTGTAGTTTACTGGATTTAGTTGACAACTTCTGATGTTAATAACTAAATGGGTTGTCACGTTTATTCGCTACGTTCCGGATAAGTTTACAGTCCTTTC
>ONBG01000022.1 GCA_900316015.1 uncultured Prevotella sp.
ACTGGAAGAGTAAAGCTTTTCAGGAAGCAAGTAAAAAAGATGTAAACCAATTCAGTAATAACAAATCAAACAGTGTGAAGTAATATCAGGCATAGTCATAGATACGGAACCCAAAGGCAAAAGATAAGCTTTCGCCTTGCAAAAGGTAAGCTATTGGCTTGTAAAAAATAAGCTTTCGCGCCCTTGGAGCTTACCTTTTACAATCTATTTACTAAGATCTTGTTAATCATTTATCTCCTTTTCGACAAAGGTTATTGGCATGCCATGCATTCTCTGCCTCGCCAGTTACTTGGCATGATGATCACTCGTCCGAAAATTGCTTGATCCGCTGTTCTTCCGAGAGTTTGCAAACCAAAAGAGTATCATCTTTTTCTGCCACGATATACCCATCCAATCCCTGGATAACGACTTTCTTCTCCTGAGTAGTATGGACGATACAATGGTGTGAGTCGTACATAGAAATATTCTTCCCTATGCAACTATTTCCGTAGAGGTCATGTTTGGTCTGCATGAGTAGGCTGCCCCATGTACCTAAATCGCTCCATCCGAAATCAGCAGGGCAAACGAAGATCTCCTCAGCCTTCTCCATGATCGCATAGTCGACCGAAATATTTTCGCACTCTCCATAACGCCTGTCGATCTCTTTCTGCTCATCTGGTGTCCCATAAATAGGCAACATACTCTCAAATACCTTACTGATGGCAGGCTGATAGATACGGAATGCATTGACAATTGTCTCTACATTCCAAATAAAGATGCCTGCATTCCAAAAGAAATTGTTCTGCCGAATATAAGTCATTGCCGTCTGAAGGTCGGGCTTCTCACGAAAGGTGTCTACCCGGAAGATTTCCTTGTTACGGGGACTACTAGTTGTCAAGTCGGCCTGAATATATCCATATCCTGTCTCAGGTCGTGTTGGCTTCATGCCCAATGTAACGATCGCATCGGTCTCACTGGTAAATTTCAGGCAGGAAACGATAACCCTTCTAAATTCCACAGGATTGGTAATCAGGTGGTCACTGGGAGTAACGACAATGTTCGCCTTTGAGTCTTGTGACTTGATTTTCCAACTCACATAAGCTATGCATGGTGCAGTGTTCCTACGAGCAGGCTCTAACAAGATATGACTGGCAGAAACTTCAGGCAGCTGTTCCCTCACAATACCAGCATATTTGACATTGGTGACTACCCATACGTTCTCTGGAGGGCAAATGCCCTCAAACCTGTCGTAAGTAAGTTGCAACAAAGAACGCCCCACTCCAAGGACATCGATGAACTGCTTTGGCTTGTCTGCCGTGCTCATCGGCCAGAAACGACTGCCTACGCCACCTGCCATGATAACTACATGATTATTCATACGACTCATAAGACTTTCATTTAATAAAGTACAAAGATAGTACAAAAAGGGTTATGATCCAAATAAATAAGCCTTTTCTTTTGGTCTTCACTCCTCATCGGGAAATAAAGACAAGGACTGGTCTTGGTGTTGCCGATCCTCATTTGACTCCAAACCGGCATCATCCGTAAACTCCAGCATTAACTGCCTTAACTCACAAGAATTGACATTCAACCTATAGATGCCCCTTCCCCCTACACGCTGGACCATAGAGTCTGGCATTTTGGAATGACGAATCAAATATTGAGATACATCATGATGTACCTCCTCATACGAGATTGTGTTAAAGAAGGAATTACATGCATTGAAAACATGGCGCGAAATCTTCCGAACGGACAAGCCCTCGTCCGACGCAGCCTGAAGTATCTGTATGATTTCTTTCTCGTATCTCATTCCATTGTACAAAAAAAGCCGCAAGTTTTAGTAGCTTGCGGCTCTTTTTTATGTTTACAACTTAAGCGAGAGCTACCTTTTCACCCTCATCCTTAATCTTGCCTTCTTTGAAAAGCCATCCCATACCTAAAAGAGTTTCCTCTTCACTGATGTGGGCAGCCTTAGCGATCTCTGCTACTGCAAGTGCCTTGCCAGCTGTTGCCAAAGCCTGATAAACGTCACCGGCCTTAAAGCCTACGTTCTCAGCATTGATTACTACAGCAGCTTTCTTTTCTGCTGCTTTCTTAGGAGCTGCAGCTCTTTTTGCTGTGGTCCTCTTAGCAGGGGCTGCCTTCGTTGCAGCTGCCTTCGTTGTTGCTTTCTTTTCTGCCATAATGTTAGTAATTTAAAATTACCCGTCTCTCAAAAACTAACGGTTTCTTTATCAACAGTGCAAAAGTACAACTTTATCTTGACACTTGTATCATTTTTTCGCAAAAAAGTGTATCTTTATTGAGCAGACCACTTCTTCTTGCTATTTTTCTTGATCTAAATCAACTTTCAGATGCAACTCTTCAAGTTGCTTGGGTTCCAATTCAGAAGGTGCATCTAACATGACATCACGACCACTGTTGTTCTTCGGGAAGGCAATACAATCGCGAATGGAATCCAACCCAGCAAGAATGGAAACAAAACGGTCAAGACCGAAAGCCAGTCCTGCATGAGGAGGTGCACCGTATTTAAAGGCATTGATCAAGAAGCCGAACTGAGCCATGGCACGCTCTGGGGTGAAGCCCAACACTTGGAACATCTTCTCCTGAAGCTTACTATCGTGGATACGCAGGCTGCCACCTCCCACTTCAATGCCATTGCAGACAAAATCGTAGGCTTTGGCACGTACCTTCTCTGGATGCTCATCCAACAATGGGATATCATCTGGATTAGGCATGGTAAAAGGATGGTGAGTGGACATCAGGCGCTGTTCTTCCTCACTCCATTCAAACAAGGGGAAGTCAATAATCCACAAGCATTTAAACACATTCTTATCACGTAGGCCCAAGCGGTCTCCCATCTCCAATCGAAGAGAGCACAACTGAACACGTGTCTTATTGGCGTTGCTTCCACTGAGGATCAGGACCAAGTCCCCATCCTTTGCACCGGTAGTTTCCTTTACTTTCTGTAACACATCAGGAGAATAGAACTTGTCAATAGAACTCTTCACGGTACCATCCGCGTTATACTTGATATAAACCAGTCCCTTGGCACCTATCTGGGGTCTCTTTACGAAGTCAGTTAACTCATTCAGTTGCTTGCGAGAATAGTCAGCACAACCCGGTACGCAGATACCGCCGATATAAGTGGCTTCATTGAATACGCTAAATTCTCCTGTACCCTTTAAGTCGTCCATCAATTCCACGAACTCCATTCCAAAGCGAAGATCTGGCTTATCGCTACCAAACCGTTTCATTGCCTCTGCCCACGTCATCTGCTGTAACTTAGGCAGTTCAACGCCCCTGATTTCACGGAATAGATGCCGCGCCATCTCCTCGAAGAGATTGATGACATCATCTTGATCGACGAATGACATCTCGCAATCGATCTGCGTAAACTCTGGTTGTCGATCTGCGCGTAAGTCCTCATCACGGAAGCACTTGGCAATCTGGAAATAACGATCAAAACCAGAGATCATCAGCAGCTGCTTTAAAGTCTGAGGACTCTGTGGCAAAGCATAAAACTGCCCTGGGTTCATGCGCGATGGAACAACAAAGTCGCGGGCTCCCTCTGGCGTGCTTCCTATTAGCACAGGAGTCTCCACCTCGATAAAACGATGCGAATCAAGGAAGTTACGGATCAGGATAGTCATCCTATGGCGCAATTCCAGATTCTTACGGACGCAAGGACGACGCAGGTCCAGATAACGGTATTTCATCCTGATGTCATCCCCGCCATCAGTATCATCCTCAATGGTAAAAGGAGGAGTGATGCTCTCACTCAGGATATTTAATTCTTTCACCAAGATCTCGATGTCCCCTGTTGGCAGGTTAGGGTTCTTGCTCTGTCGCTCACTGACGACACCCTTCACCTGAATGCAGAATTCCCTTCCAAGCTTATTGGAACGGTCACAAAGATCCTTGTTGTCTGCTTCGTTGAATACCAACTGTGTAATACCATATCGGTCACGAAGATCAACGAATGTCATGCCTCCCATTTTCCTACTGCGCTGAACCCATCCAGCGAGCGTAACATTTTTTCCGGCATCAGAGAGACGAAGCTCTCCACAAGTATTCGTTCTATACATATTATGTAACGTTATGTTTATTTGTCAATTTCCATGTATAGGCATGGATGTGCAAAGGTACATCAAATCAAGAGAATGCCAAAACAATTCTTCTGATTTTTATTGCCCCAAGGTAGCTGCTCTCACCCGACTCAATGTTTCTGGTGTCATCTGCAGATAGTTGGCTATATAGACCAACGGTGCACGGAGCACTACCTGTGGCATTAGTTTACACAATTTTAGATATCTATCCTGCGCAGTCTCAAAGCGCACAAGGTCGGCATGTACCTGTGAAATGATCAGGCTTTCTTCCAATATCTTGCGATAGAGAATCTGAATGTTCCCATGGTGCAATGCCACCTCTTCCAGTCTCAATTTCGGAAGCGCATAGATCATCGTAGGTTCCAGAGCTTCCACCTGTAAGCGAGTCGGTTCTTCCCGGAACAAACTTTCTATACACATGAAGATAGAATGGTCTGTTCCCAAGTGTTCCGTCAGTTCCTTCCCATTCTTAAAATAAAACTGCCGGATCAGTCCTCGGTCTATATAATAGATGTGCTGACAAACCTCCCCTTCTTTGAGTATCATCTCTCCCTTGGCATATTTCATGGGAACGAGTATACTCTCCAAGATATCCAGTTCATCGTGGGTCATAGTACTATACTTACGTGCCAGCTCCCTCGCGATGTCCCGAGTTGTGTTTGCTAGTTCTTTCATGATTACCTCCTTATTATCTATCAATCTAATTTCAATACTGCGAGGAACGCCTTTTGCGGTACCTCCACATTGCCAATCTGCTTCATGCGCTTCTTGCCACGCTTCTGCTTCTCAAGCAATTTCCTCTTACGGCTCACATCACCTCCATAGCATTTTGCCGTGACATCCTTGCGCACCTGTTTGACGGTCTCGCGGGCAATGATCTTTCCTCCAATAGCCGCCTGAATGGCGATATCAAACTGCTGCCTGGGAATGAGTTCCTTCAACTTTTCACACATCCTACGCCCAAAAGGCTCCGCATTGTCAAAATGGGTCAGCGTGGAAAGAGCATCTACGGGCTCACCATTCAACAAGATATCCAACTTCACCAACCGAGAAGGACGGAAGCCATCAAGATGATAGTCGAAAGAAGCATAACCTTTCGAGATACTCTTTAACTTATCATAGAAGTCAATCACAATCTCGCCTAACGGCAGATAGAAATGCAGTTCCACCCGATTTCCACTAACATATTCCTGATTGATCAGTTCTCCACGCTTGTCCAAGCATAATTTCATGATTGGACCGATAAAATTGGTGGACGTGATAATGGTCGCCCGAATATAAGGCTCTTCTATATGATCAATCAGGGTCATGTCAGGTAGCCCTGAAGGATTGTGCACCTCTTTAACATGGCCTTGCTTATCGTAGACTTGATAAGAAACATTGGGTACGGTGGTGATGACATCCATGTTGAATTCCCGGTCGAGACGTTCCTGCACGATTTCCATGTGTAATAATCCCAAGAAGCCACATCTAAATCCAAATCCCAAGGCTACCGAAGACTCCGGGGAAAAAGTGAGGGACGCATCGTTGAGCTGTAATTTCTCAAGAGATGACCTCAAGTTCTCATAATCAGCAGGGTCAATGGGGTAAACGCCTGCAAACACCATGGGCTTCACCTCCTGGAATCCTTCTATTGCCTTCTCACAAGGACGGTCGACATGGGTAATGGTATCTCCCACCTTAACCTCCGTTGCATCCTTAATGCCACTGATAATATAGCCCACCTCACCAGCGCGCATGACCTGACGGGGGATCATGTCCATCTTCAAGACACCCACTTCGTCTGCAACATACTCCATGCCTGTATTGAAGAACTTAACCTTATCTCCTTTTCTCAAGGTACCATTTTCAATCTTAAAATATGCGATGATACCTCGAAAGCTATTAAACACGGAATCAAAGATCAATGCCTGCAAGGGAGCTTTGTCATCTCCAGAAGGATGAGGAATTCGCTTAACGACAGCCTCAAGAATAGCCGGCACTCCCTCACCCGTCTTGCCAGAAGCACGGATAATATCTTTCCGATCACAGCCAATCAGATCGATGATCTCGTCCTCCACCTCGTCAGGCATAGCACTGGGCATGTCGATCTTATTGATCACAGGTATGATTTCCAAGTCGTGATCGATAGCCATGTATAAATTCGAGATGGTCTGCGCCTGAACGCCCTGAGTAGCATCCACGACAAGGAGAGCGCCCTCACAGGCGGCTATGCTCCGGGAAACCTCATAAGAAAAATCCACATGTCCCGGTGTGTCAATCAAGTTGAGCTCATAGTTCTGCCCCTCAAGCGCATACTGCATCTGAATGGCATGGCTTTTGATTGTAATGCCTCTTTCACGTTCCAGATCCATGTCATCAAGCATCTGCCCCTCTGTAATCTGGATAGTCTTCGTATACTCAAGAAGACGATCCGCCAAAGTGGATTTGCCATGATCAATATGGGCAATAATACAAAAATTCCGTATTTGATTGATATGATCCATTGTTTTCTCTATCCTAATGAAGTACAAAGATATAAAAAAATACGTTGATACCCTTGAAAGAAGGACACCAACGTATTTTTTTTAATTAATTTTAAAACCTTATTTCAGATTGAATTTTCCGTTTTCTCCGTAGATCTTGTCCTCGCGGAGCAACCAACCGAGACCAAGATAAAGATTTCTGTCCGTTTCTTTCGTGGACTTCTTCAATGCCTTGAGATCCTCTCCTTCATTTTCATTCAGAGCGTTCCAGATCTTACCTGCAACCTCACCTGCTATTTCTTTCATATTTGGCTGATATATTAATGATGATGTTGCAAATATACGACTTTTCCATCAAATCACCAAATTTCTTGAATTTTCTTGATTTATATCAAAATAAAAACGTAACTTTGCACAACTGAGATTCAAAAGAATATGAAAAAGATAATCATCTTATTGATAGGGACATGCATCCTGACCTCATGCCGCCATGAGTCATTAGAAGACAGGGCGGCAAGAGAAGCAAAGGAATATACAGAAAAATATTGTCCCACGCCCATCGAGAACTATACTCGGACAGATAGCATTGTATTTAATAAGAATACAAAAACCTACTTTTACTATTGTACGTTGACTGACAAAATGGATGATAGTAGCATTATCGCCACCAATGCCAAAAACATCAAAACCGCCCTCGCCGCTGGTATAGCCAAAGACACAAAGACAAAGGCTTATAAAGATGCAGGATTCAACTTTGCCTACGTGCTTCATTCGCAAAAACATCCTCAGCAAATTCTCTTCCAAGCGATTTTCACGCCTAAAGACTACGATTACAAAGTGAATTCTCGTAAATAGTCAAAAAAAAAGGCTGACCTTGTTCGAGATCAGCCATTTTTATATTCTATATTCCGATATTTACTTAGGCTTCTTCCTCAGCTTCAGGAGCCGGCCTCATATTCGTATAAACAGTCTGCACGTCATCAAAGTCCTCAAGCTTCTCTACCATCTTATCAATGGTCTCACGCTGCTCGTCAGTTACGTCCTTCAGATCATTCGGGATATAAGTAAACTCTGCCCCTGTAACTTCAAAACCATCTCCCTCAAGGTGCTTCTGAATATCGCCAAAACTTGTTGGTGCGCCATAGATAGTCACTTCGCCTGTCTCCTCGTCTTCATCATACTCGTCCTCTACGCCATAATCAATCAAGTCAAGAATCAGGTCATCCATCTCTACGCCATCTTTCTTCTTGATGGTGAATACGGCTTTGTGGTCAAAAAGAAATGAAAGGGAACCAGTCGTGCCCAAGTTACCATTGAACTTATTGAACACGGAACGCACATCAGCGACCGTACGGGTTGTATTATCCGTAAGCGTGTCAACGAGGATAGCAACTCCATGAGGACCATATCCCTCGTAGGTTACTTCCTTGTATTCACTTTGATCCTTACCCATTGCATTCTTGATAGCACGCTCGATGTTATCCTTTGGCATGTTTTCGCGCTTGCAGTTTGCAATGATCGCACGTAATCCTGGATTATTTTCAGGATCAGGACCACCTGCCTTGACGGCAATAGCAATCTGTTTACCTAATTTTGTAAATGTACGGGCCATGTGACCCCATCTTTTCAGCTTGGTAGCCTTACGATATTCAAATGCTCTTCCCATTGGAGTAATTTTAAATTGTTTTTATTTGTTTTGATTTTGATTATCTTAGTTCCGCTCCCAACTTGCTCTTCAGGTTATGGATTAGTTTGCTCATAATGGCATCAATTTGCTTGTCATTCAGCGTTTTCCCTTCATCCTGAATAATGAAGTTAACTGCATAACTTTTCTTGCCTTCCGGTAGGTTCTTGCCTTGATAAACATCAAACAGCTCTACCTTCTTCAAGAGTTTCTTTTCACTCTGACGGGCGATCTGCTCGATCTGCTCGAATTCCACATCAGAATCGATCAACAATGCCAAGTCACGGCTGACCGCCGGATACTTCGGGATATCCGTAAATTCCACTTTATTCTTGCGGATAGCTTTCATGACAGCCTGCCAATGAATATCAGCAAAAAAGACATCCTTATCAAGATCAAAGGTCTTCTTCAACTTCAAACTGACGATCCCTAACTCTGCCAAGACTTTTCCACTTCTGCTCTGAAAGGTCAATCCCTTAGAGAAAATATCATTATCACTATTAACGATGACATACGATCCTACAGGAACGCCCAATCTGGCGAAAATATTCTCAACGTATGCCTTCAGCTCGTAAAAACTACTTTCCTCATCATGATGTGCCCAAGAGCCTTCCACACGCTTGCCGGTCACCCAAAGCCCAAGATGGTTTTCTTCTGAGTAAGCCTTAACAGGATCTTCTACCGTATGTTTCTCGGGGTGGAAATGATAGCAATTACCAAACTCAAAGAACCTCAGATTAGCATTCTTGTGGTTGACATTACGAACGATACTCTCCAATCCACCAAATAGTAAAGTCTGCCGCATCACGCCAAGATCAGAACTCAGAGGGTTCATGACCTTCACCGTCGTTTCCTCGGTATATTTGTTCAAAGACTGATAGTACGCCGTCTTGGTCAGCGAATTATTCATGATTTCATTGAATCCACAGCCAACCAATTGCTCACTGATTATGTTTTCAAGAACATGTTCATGATCCTCTTCACCTTGAATGGTCAACGCTGACTTCAGTTGTGTTGGGATCTCTACATTATTATATCCATAAATACGCAGAATATCCTCTACGACATCACAAGGGCGCTGCACATCTACACGATAAGCTGGTACTGTCAGGTCCAATCCTTCTTCCGTCTCATGGTCGATGCCCATTTCCAGACTGGTAACAATACTTTTAATTGTCTCCTTGCCAATTTCCTTACCAATCAGCCTATGGGCATATTCATAGCTCAAATGAACCTTAAAATCTGAGATAGGATTAGGATAAACATCCTTGATTTCCATAGATACCTTTCCACCAGCCAACTGCTTACACAAAATAGCAGCCTGTTTCAAAGCGTAAATAATACCATTTGGATCTATTCCACGTTCAAAACGATAGCTGGCGTCTGTGCTTAATCCATGTCGACGTGCACTCTTCCGGATCCAAGTGGGATGGAAGTAAGCACTTTCCAACACTACATTCTTAGTTGTCTCATAAGTACCACTTCCTTTACCTCCAAAGATGCCTGCGATACACATCGGTTCCTCTGCATTGCAAATGCTGAGGTCATGCTCACCTAAGACATGTTCTTGTCCGTCAAGGGTCACGAACTTTGTCCCCTCCGGTTGTGTACGTACCACGATTTTCCGGCCCTTCACCATATCAGCATCAAAGCAATGCATCGGCTGGCCGTATGCCATCATGATATAATTTGTAATGTCGACTATGTTGTTAATCGGTCGCAATCCGATAACTGTCAGCTTATCCTGGAGCCATTTCGGACTTTCCTTCACCTCACAATCCGTGATGCTCAGGCAAGCATACCGCCGGCAGGCATCAGAATTCTCGATTTCCACATCAATGGGGAAATCGTGATTATCGACGGAAAACGCGTTACAATCGGGGCGATGCAAGGATGTCTGATAACCTCTCTGTACAAGCCATGCATACAAGTCACGAGCCACGCCATAATGGCTGAGCGCATCCCCACGGTTCGCCGTGATATCAATCTCAATCACCCAGTCACTTTCCAAATGATAATATGCAGAGGCTGGCTGACCCACTGGTGCATCATCCGGAAGGACGATAATGCCACTATGGTCCGTCCCTATACCGATCTCATCCTCCGCACAGATCATTCCAAAGCTATCTACGCCACGGAGGCGCGACTTCTTGATTGTAAATTCCTGATCACCATCATACAGCACGCAGCCCAAATCGGCTACGATTACTTTCTGACCTGCTGCTACGTTCGGAGCACCACACACGATCTGCTGCGGCTCCCCCTTCCCTAAATCCACCGTTGTCACATGTAGATGGTCTGAATTAGGATGCATTTCGCATGTAAGGACTTTTCCAACATATAATCCCTTTAAACCGCCCTTAATAGTCTGCTTTTCCTCAAGAGCATCTACTTCGAGCCCACAGGATGTCAGCGCATCTGCTGTTTCTTGGGGAGTAAGATCAAAATCGACGTACTCTTTCAGCCATTTGTAAGAAATGTTCATATCTTGTATATTGTATATTATCTTTAACCTTGCAAAATTAATAAATTATGCTGACGTGACAAAACGATTTGGGAGAATTAACGCTGTGAAGACGAGAACATTCGCCTGAGAATCAATTTACAAGAACCAGATTGTAACGCTTATTCATTAACAAATCTCAGAAGGAAATCAATAGCACCATAGACGCCCATTCGGGTAACGTCCAAAGTCAAGTCGTAATTACGGGCATCATACCAATCTTTCCCTGTAAAAGTCTTCGTATATAGCTCACGCGTATAGTCATTATCCTCAATAAGAACACGGGCTTTCTGCTCATCAACCTGATACCTGTCCTCAATACGGGCAATTCGCCGGTTTAGTGAAGAATGAATAAACAGGCTTAGCTTATTGGGATGATCTCGAAAGACATCAAAGCCACAACGTCCAATGACCACACAACTCTCCTGCTCTGCAATTCGCTTCATGGCTTCTGCTTGTGCATAGAACAATTGACGAGAGGTTATCTCCCGTGGATTTACTTGATACTCGTGCATGCTCATGAAGCCTTGATAGAATTGGGAAAAGTCATCCCACCATGACGGGCGTCTCCTCTCAAGCCTTTGTGCCTCCTTCTCTGTCAAATGGAACTTATCAGCCACAGCCAAAAGAAGCTGCTTATCAATGAGTTTCACACCCAACCGATCAGCTAATTCCTGACCGATCTCATGACCACCCGTACCGAACTGACGGTTGATCGTAATAACGAATCTCTCTTTCCTATTCATGATAAGAATGTTTTAGGTTGTAGATATTGCACAAATATAAGAATTTTCTCCTAAATACACAAGTCTTTTATTGAATTTGCTTCATGATTCCCCAAAGAAATTTTCCCCATGATGTAAGTTGACCATCATCAGAATCATTCCGATCCTAACCTTTTATCTTCTCGTACTTGATATCCTCGTAGAGCGGTTGGCTACCCTTTTCACTCTCCGGTATCAAGTGCAGACGAACGCCACGGATATGCTTACAGGCTGTGAAATCGGAGGCATCAGGGACCTTGTCACTCTCTATCTCCAGTTTGGCAAGACCAAGCGAGCGCATACGGACACGGTCGCCACGTTTGAGGTGCCTGAGCACGGTTTCGGAATACTCCTCAAGCACAGCAAGAATGTCGCTGCGCTTGAGGGTGGTATTGGCCTGCATCTCTGATATAATCTCATCTGGGGTGATGGTATAGGAATGCACGGCTACTGCTTTGTACAGACCAAAGGTCTTCAAAGTAGGTTTCTTTTCTTGAACAATTTTATATTTCATAGCGATTTTTTTGAAAATAGGTTGACAGGTTGTCAAAACCCAGTGTTTATCGGGCTTGCAACCTGATTTGAGGTTGTCAAAGGTTGACAGGAGGTTGACAGCTATCGCTCTCCATTCTTTGCCACAGCATAGCATCTACGGTTGCAGGCTCCTCCTTTCTCATACCCTTTCCGTCTTAGGTATGAGCCAAGAACTGTAACTGCAGAATGACTGATATTCAGTGACTTATACTTCATTTTAAGGGCAGCAAGTATCTCTGTGGGACTCAAATACACGGTCTCATCACCCTTACGTGGTTTCCTGAACTGATCCTCGAATATGGAGATGACTGTCGGCTGGTCATCATACTCGGCATTCTGAAGGATGATACTACGCTCACGCTCTCCATCAAAGTAATACTCCTCCCCATTCCTGATCTCCTCTACAATCTGGGCATAGAGTTGCGAATAGTCTATCGCCTTGTCTCCAGTGACATCAGTATCTATCACGTCTGTCACCTCTACGCACAGGTATCGGCGGTTACCAGTATCATCCATGAGAGGTGTCAGGGAATTAGTTGTGGCTGCAAAGGCGGCATAGCGCTGGCTCTGCTGGTATGTCGTCTCATACATCTTGCGCTCAACGACATCAGTACACTGGATGAGATGCTTGAAATATGCCATCTGGGTCTTGGATATTTGGTCATACTCATCGATGGAGATAAGCAGGAAACGACCCAGGGCTCTCAGGGCTTCTTTCTTATTGGTAAAATCGATACGGTCGATATAGAACTGGCTGAGCTGTTCGGGCAGGAGCATTCTCATAAATGTCGATTTGCGAGTACCCTGACCGCCGATGAGCATGAGTACCATCTGGGCACCATAGCGTCTGTTGACCTTCATCCACTGGCTGACCATAGAGCGCATCCATATCCTGAAATTGGTCGTCCAATCCCCCATCCTGGTAGTGACGCGTGCAGCCAACTCGCCTACCCTGTCTCTGCCATCCCATGTCGGGAGACGGTCTATCCACTCCTTCACAGGGTCGTACTCATATATACGCTCGGAGTTGATGATGCGGTCGAGGTCCTTGTCCCACACCTTGATGCCCTCCTGCAGGGCTGCAGAATTGATATCATTGCGTGCCTCCCGTGTCAGGGGATGCCAGGAGAGGAGATACCTGTCCTTCTCCTGATATTCCACATCGCCAGTAATGGTATTACGGCGGAACATGTATCTTCTGTTGAGAAACTCTTGCAGCAGTTGCTGGTACATCACGTTGCGGTCTATCGGGTGAGACTTGCCATAGCGATGGCGGGAATAGGCATTTTCCATACACGACCTGACAAGAGTATCCTTGCCACGGAAGTCTTCGAGATGGAGGATACACTTCGCTGCTATCTCCTGGTCTACTCCGGCAGCATGGCACTCATCAGCCAGACGAAGCAGATACTCTGGCTCCTCAAGATGCTGGTCAAAGGACAGCCTGCGGCAGATGAAATTAAACTTTGTCAACGACATTTCCAGGGCTGAATACCCCGGCAACACCTCCTTGGCAAGTGGATTTGCCTCCATAGGCTGCTGACTCTTCAGGTCATAGTCACCCATTTCTCCTGTAGGCTGCTCCATCAGGATAGGCACAGGTGCAGGATTGAGATACGCAGATGGGTCGGAGGATATCCTGAAATGGCTCTCCCCCACCTCTCTGGCTACTTCAGGTCGAACTCCTGTAGAAGCAAAGAGGAAGTCGGAAGCACGGTTTGTTGCCATTTGGCGAAACTGGCAGACACTCCTCTCCGTTCTCGGCAGACTACCATCAAGAAGGGCATAGGGCATGATCACCTTGAGCGACTGTCCACTGGAGCCAACAAAGGACAAGACCGTCTGTGGGAACTGATTGACACGCCTACGCAACTGTTCCAGTCTCTCCATGCCATCCGTGGTACGTAGGGACAGCAGAACATAGCCGGTATATCCATATTCTCCCACCTCTGGATAGATGACAGGCAATAGGCTAGCAGCTTCTTCCCCATCAGCATAGGTACCATGACCGGAGACCAGGGTTTCCTGATGGACGGCAGAGACACGCTTGCCATAGTTTTCGGTCTTGATAAGCTTGTAAATTCCATCGAGCGAGATCCATTTCTCACGCTGTTCGGAGCGATACAAGTATCGCATTTTCATTCGTTCCATTTCAGTAGTTATAATGATCAGTATATTAAAAGTGAAGATATCACGCAAAATTCTCGAGAGAATTTTATCCAAAAGTGGAGGTTTTGCACAGCAATAGGATATGTATTACAATAAATTCTCGAGAAAATTTAGCGTAATACGTGTTTTTCCTGGCAGCCTTTGACCATCTTTGGCAACCTTTTTTGAGGTTGCGCGTCCAATGCACGAAGGCTTTTGACAACCTGTCAACCTATGGTATAAAAGATCTCAAATGCAAAGATACAAAATAAGAAAGAATAAGCAAGGATTTTAGCCAATATTTTAACGGTTATTCAGCACAACTGCCAAAAACGATACAGATAGGTGTAGAAAGCAGGCAGAGCTATGGATACGCATGATGCCAAAGGAAAAGTAACTCTTGTGAGGGCGTATCAACATTCTGATGCGCCCTCAATGCCGAGAGAATGATAATATGCCGAGCACATTTCCGCGCAACGCTCTCCATCCACACCCGCAGAGACGATACCGCCGGCATAGCCAGCACCTTCTCCGCAAGGAAAAAGACCTGCTATGCGGACATGCTGCAAGGTCTCTTTGTCACGAAGGATGCGAACTGGCGAGGACGTACGCGTTTCCGTGGCGATCAACACTGCCTCATTGGTCAGAAAGCCATGGCTCATCTTTCCAAAAGTCCGGAACCCCTCTTGCAAACGCTTCCCGACAAAAGACGGTAACCAAAAATGCAATGGACTGGATATTAAGCCAGGAGCATAAGAACTTTTGGGCAAGTCGAAACTTAAACGGTTGTTGACAAAATCGACCATTCTCTGAGCAGGAGCGGTTTGTTGCATGTTTCCTTGCTGCCAACAAGTACGTTCCAGATTTTCCTGAAAATGCATCATTGCCAATGGACCTTGGGGAATCGTATTGTCTATACTCGGAAGGTCCTCAGGATGCAACTCCACCACCATCCCCGAATTGCTCCATTGCGTACCCCGATTGCTCGGGCTCATCCCATTGACGACGATTTGCTGAGGACCTGTTGCTGCAGGGATCACAAAGCCGCCTGGACACATGCAAAAGGAGTAAACGCCCCGTCCATCTACTTGAGTGACAAAACTGTACTCAGCCGCAGGCAAGTATTTCCCACGCCCATTCTTATTATGATATTGGATTTGGTCGATGAGGTGAGAGGGATGCTCCAAACGGACACCGACAGCAATTCCTTTCGGCTCAATCTCGATCCCTGTTTCCTCCAAATAACGATAGACATCACGGGCACTATGACCAGTGGCAAGGATCACTGGGCCGTGGAAGGTCACCTCTGCTCCTGTGGAAAGATTGACAGCCTCAACGCCAACCACCTTATCCCTTTCTATAATAAGAGAGGTCATCTTCGTCTGGAAATGCACTTCTCCACCACACTTCAGAATCGTATTTCTCATGTTCTCGATCACCCTGGGCAACTTATCCGTGCCAATATGAGGATGGGCATCAGCCAATATAGAAGTAGAGGCACCATGCTGGCAGAAGACATTCAAGATTTTCTCTATGCTGCCTCGTTTCTTGCTTCTGGTATATAACTTCCCATCCGAATAAGCACCGGCACCACCTTCGCCAAAGCAATAGTTGCTTTCTGGGTCTACTTTCTGAGTTCTCGTAATCTGCGAAAGGTCCTTTTTACGTTCACGGACATCCTTCCCCCTTTCTAATATAACAGGGCGGAGCCCTAACTCTATCAGGCGTAGCGATGCGAATAAACCTCCAGGACCTTCCCCAACCACGATAACCTGGGGCCGTGAAGAAACGTCTCCATATTCCACATGCTTATATTCATCATCTTGAGGAAATTCATTGATATAGACCCTGACCTTTAAATTCATGAAAATTGTCCGCTGCCGGGCATCCACAGAACGCCTCAGCACGCTCACATGGTTGATTGTCCTGGCATCAATACCTTTTTCTTTTGCTAAATAAGAAATCAGGGAATTTTCCGAGGCAGCCTGCTCTGGCAGTATTCTAATCTGATATTCGTTGATCATCTTCTTCCTTTCTTTTGTTGCAATCCCGCCAGGCAGATGCTGGAGTAGCCCTTGAAAGAGCAAAGAAGTACGCTCCGCCTGTATATGATTGACATTTTCTGGCTACAAAATTAATCAATTCTTTGCTAAAAATGCAATTTTCCTTTGTGATTTGCTACATTTCCATTAACTTTGCCGGCAAGTTTTGTTCCACCCCGTTTGTTTCGGGGCAACATAATATTAAAATCTGAAATCAAATGAAAGTTTTAAAATTCGGCGGAACATCGGTAGGTTCCGTAAAAAGCATTCTTAGTTTAAAGCGCATTGTAGAGAGCGAAGCCAAGAAGCAGCCTGTTATCGTTGTGGTCAGTGCCTTAGGAGGCATTACAGATAAGCTGCTTGCGACCTCGCAATTAGCTCTCAAAGGGGATGAGCGTTGGAAAGACGAATATGAGGCTATGGTGAATCGTCATCACAAGATGATTGACGCTATTATCACCGACCCTTCAAGTAGAGAGAATTTGTTTAACACAGTGGATGCTCTTTTCGAGCAATTACGGAGTATCTACTTTGGTGTTTTCTTAATCCATGACTTAAGTCAGAAGACCCAAAATGCCATTGTCAGCTACGGAGAGCGGCTAAGCTCCAACATTGTAGCCACCTTAATCAAGGGTTCTAAATGGTTCGACTCCCGTAACTTCATCAAAACAGAATATATCAATAACAAACATACATTAGACAGTGAACTGACATACCAACTGGTCAGGGATACTTTTGCCGACCTACCCAGGATTTCCCTGGTACCAGGATTCATCAGCCGCGACAAGAGCAGCAATGAGATCACGAACCTGGGACGTGGAGGAAGCGATTACACAGCAGCCATCATCGCAGCTGCGCTGAATGCAGAAATCCTGGAGATTTGGACCGACGTGGATGGTTTCATGACAGCTGATCCGAAAGTGATCAAGACCGCTTATACCATCAATGAACTGAGCTACATTGAGGCCATGGAGCTTTGCAACTTTGGCGCGAAAGTGATCTATCCTCCTACCATTTATCCGGTATGTGTCAAGAATATCCCCATCAAGGTCAAGAACACATTCTATCCCGACCATGCAGGAACCATCATCAAACGAGAGGTCGTCAATGACCAAAAGCCTATCAAGGGTATCTCCAGCATCAGTGGGACCACCTTGATAACAGTATCCGGGCTTTCCATGGTCGGTGTCATTGGGGTCAACCGCAGAATTTTCACAGTTTTGGCAGACAACGGTGTCAGCGTATTCCTGGTATCTCAAGCTTCTTCGGAGAACTCAACTTCTATCGGCGTACGGGACATAGATGCAGCGAAAGCAGTCAAAGTATTGAATAAAGAGTTTGCCAATGAAATAGAAGACGGTGCCATGTTCCCCATGCATGCGGAAGGGGGACTTGCCACTATCGCCATCGTCGGCGAGAACATGAAGCACACGCCTGGCATTGCCGGTAAACTTTTCGGGACATTAGGACGCAGTGGCATCAGTGTCATCGCCTGTGCCCAAGGTGCCTCAGAAACAAACATTTCCTTCGTCGTCGACGGGAAGTTCCTTCGTAAGTCTCTCAACGTGCTACACGACTCCTTCTTCCTTTCTGAATACAAAGTCCTGAATCTTTTCATCTGTGGCGTAGGGACAGTAGGAGGAAAACTTATCGAGCAAATTCGGTCGCAATACGAGGAATTGAAGAAGCGTTCGCGCCTGAAATTGAATGTCGTGGGTATCGCCAGCTCTAAGAATGCTATCTTTTGCCGGGATGGCATTGACCTAAACGATTACCGAAGCCGCCTAAAAGCCTCAGAACCCAGTAATCCAGAGAAACTCCGAGAGAACGTTCTCCGCATGAATATTTTCAACTCAGTATTCGTTGACTGCACGGCAAGCAATGAGATTGCACAACTCTATCAAACATTCTTAGAGCATAATATCAGTGTCATTGCGGCCAATAAGATTGCTGCTTCATCGGAATACGACAAGTATATACAACTGAAGAACACAGCCTTGGCTAAAGGCGTCAAGTTCCGTTTCGAAACCAATGTCGGAGCAGGACTGCCCATCATCGGAACCATCAACGACTTGCGGAATTCTGGAGATAAGATCTTGAAAATAGAAGCCGTATTGAGTGGAACGCTCAACTTTATCTTCAACAAGATCTCTAAAGACGTTCCTTTCTCCGAGACGGTCAGACGAGCTAAGGAACAAGGATACAGTGAACCTGATCCACGTATAGACTTGAGTGGAACGGATGTTATCAGGAAACTTGTCATACTGACACGAGAGGCTGGATATAAGATCGAACAGACTGACGTGGAGAAACATCTTTTCGTACCAGATGATTACTTCAAGGGAACAGTAGAAGACTTCTGGAAAAAACTTCCACAACTGGATGCCGCATTTGAAGCAAAGAGGAAGAAACTTGAGGAAGAAGGGAAGCATTGGCGTTTCGTGGCAACGATGGATCATGGAAAAGCAAATGTTGCCTTAAAAGACGTAGATAGGAACCATCCTTTCTATAACCTTGAAGGCAGTAATAATATTGTATTGCTCACCACAGAACGTTACAAAGAATATCCCATGCTCATTCAGGGATATGGCGCAGGAGCCAGCGTTACAGCAGCAGGCGTCTTCGCCAATATCATGTCAATAGCCAACATCTAAAATCCCACTAAAAATGAAACATATCATCATCTTAGGCGACGGCATGGCTGATCATGCCGTTGCCCGCCTGGGCAATAAGACCCTCCTGCAATTCGCACATACTCCCTATATGGATCTCTTGGCGAAGATGGGAAAGACTGGACGGTTGATGACCATTCCGGAAGGATTCCTGCCTGGATCTGAAGTGGCAAACAGCTCTATCATGGGTTACGACCAGCATCAGGTATATGAGGGACGCGGTCCCTTAGAGGCTGCCAGCATTGGATATGAAATGGATCCCATCGATTTTGCACTCCGCTGTAATCTTATCCACGTGAAAGAAGGAAAGATCATCACGCATAATGGAGGGAACCTTGAGACAAAAGACGCGGATATTCTCATCCAATATCTAAACGAGCAACTCGGAAGTGAAAGGGTCAGATTTTATACAGGCATTCAATATCGCCATCTCCTTATTATAAAAGGTGGAAACAAGCATATTGTCTGTGCGCCTCCTCATGACCATCCCAACGAGAGCTGGCATGATTTGCTCGTCAAGGCAGAACCAGATGCGCCGGTGGAAACTGGTCGCATGACTGCAGCGGAGACCGCAGAACTGCTTAACAAGTTGATCTTGAAGAGCAAGCCTATTTTGGAGAGACACCCCTACAACCAACAGAAAGAAGCACAAGGTAAACGCACGGCCAACCTGATCTGGCCTTGGGGCGGCGGCTATCGGCCACGCATGAGAACCCTCATGGAAATGTATCCACAGATCACGAGCGGTGCAGTGATTTCCGCTGTTGACTTGATCAGAGGTATCGGACATTATGCAGGGCTGAAGAACATCATTGTTCCAGGGGCCACGGGACTCGCCAATACCAATTATGAAGGAAAGGCTGAAGCAGCCATCCATGCATTGCGACATGAGGATTTTGTTTATTTACATATAGAAGCCAGCGATGAGGCGGGGCATGATGGAGACCTGGACCTAAAGCTCAAAACCATCGAGAACCTCGATTCCCGTATCGTTGGACCTATCTATGAAGAAATCAAGAACTGGGATGAGCCTGTTTGCATCGCCGTGATGCCCGATCACCCTACACCTGTTGAGATCCGAACCCACGTGAAAGAACCCGTCCCTTTCCTCATCTGGTATCCAGGGATAACGCCTGATGACGTGCAAGTTTACGATGAAGAGAGTTGTGTACGTGGCAGTTATGGAATGTTATATCTGACACAGTTTATGGAAGAATTTATGAAAATAGAATAAGATGAAATACTATAGCACCAATAAAAAAGCACCTGTAGCCACCTTGAAGAAGGCAGTAGAAAAAGGACTCGCCGAAGACCGTGGCTTATATATGCCAGAAACCATCAAGCAACTCCCTGAGTCATTTTTCAACCATATAGATGAAATGACATTCCCGGAGATAGCCTATACCGTGGCAGAAGCCTTCTTTGGTGAGGACGTCGAGCCCGACAGCTTGAAGAAGATTGTCTATGACACGCTATCATTCGAATGCCCAGTCGTCTCTGTCTCTAAAGATATTTATGCCCTGGAGCTCTTCCACGGTCCTACGCTCGCATTTAAAGACGTCGGTGCCCGGTTTATGGCACGACTGCTCCAGTATTTCATTCGGCAAGAAGGCTTAGGGCAGGTCAATGTACTGGTTGCCACCAGTGGGGATACAGGTTCTGCCGTTGCCAATGGATTCCTTGGCGTAGAAGGCATCCATGTCTACGTACTCTATCCCAAAGGAAAAGTCAGCAAGATTCAGGAAAGTCAGTTCACCACTCTTGGTCGGAACATCACTGCTCTTGAGATAGATGGAACCTTCGATGATTGCCAGGCTTTGGTAAAAAACGCATTTATGGATACTCAACTCAACCAACATATGATCCTGACCAGTGCCAACTCAATCAATGTTGCGCGTTTCCTTCCCCAGGCATTTTACTACTTCAATGCATATGCCCGCATGAAAGCCTTGGGAAGGGCTGATCACATCGTCGTATGTGTGCCCAGTGGCAACTTTGGCAATATCACAGCCGGGCTTTTCGGACAGAAGATGGGACTTCCTATCAAACGCTTCATCGCTGCCAACAACGCGAATGACATATTCTATCAATATCTCAAGACTGGTATTTATGATCCCAAGCCCAGCAAACAGACGATTGCAAATGCCATGGATGTTGGAGACCCCAGTAATTTCGCTCGTATCTATGATCTCTTTCATGGCGACCATGACGAGATATGCAAGACCATCAGTGGCTATACTTTCAGCGATGAACAGATTACAGAGGCTATGGCTACTTGCTATCAGGAAAACGGCTACATCCTTGATCCCCATGGTGCTTGTGGATATCGTGCTTTGAAAGAAGGATTGCAACCTGGTGAGATCGGCGTATTCTGCGAGACAGCCCATCCCGCTAAGTTTAAAGACACCGTTGAAGCAATAATCGGAGCCAAGATAACCATCCCAGAACGATTGGCTAAATTTACAAAAGGTAAGAAACAAAGCACCCAAATGGGCAAAGATTTCTCTGAATTCAAATCTTTCTTACTAAAAGAATGACAAATTGATTATTTATTTATTTCATGAAAGGTGGATTTTAAAGTCCACCTTTCTATTTTAAAAAATAAATCTTGTTAAATGCTTGGAAATAAGTTTTTATTTGCTAAATTTGCAAGCAATAATTAAAAACCCACTTATTAAGGACCATGATATACATTGCACTGCCTGACAATAGTACAAGGTTATTACCTTTCTACCTCGCCATGGAGGAATACGTTGCCAGAAACATTGATGACGATGACTGCTTCTTCATGTGGCAAGTCAACCCTACTGTGATCTTCGGTCGTAACCAGTTAATCGAGAATGAAGTCAACTTGGATTACTGCCACAAGCATCATATCAACACATTCCGCAGAAAGAGTGGCGGAGGTTGTGTCTATGCCGACATGAGCAATATTATGTTCTCATATATCACTAAGGACGAGAATGTCAGCTTTACTTTTAACCGCTACATTGAGATGGTTGTGAACGTACTCCACGAAATGGGGGTGGATGCTTCTGCCAGTGGCAGGAACGACATTATGATTGGCGACAAGAAAGTATCAGGGAATGCATTCTACCATATCCCGGGAAGAAGTATCGTACATGGAACGATGCTCTATGACACGAATATGGAAAATATGGTGGGCAGCATCACTCCAACCGACGAGAAGCTACTGAGCAAAGGGGTCCAGAGTGTCCGTCAGCATATTGCCTTGCTCAAAGACTTTACCGACATGACATTAGGAGAATTCAAGGACTTTGTCCGCACCCATCTCTGTGATAAGGAGCGCATGCTGGATACAAAGGATATCAAGAGCATAGAGAAAATCGAAGAAGAATATCTGACTCCGGAGTTTATCTATGGCAACAACCCACGATATAGCATCAATCATAAGAAGAGAATCGACAATGTCGGAGAATTTGATATCCGCATTGAATTGAAAAACAATGTTATCAAAGAGGTTAATATCATGGGCGACTATTTCCTGGTAGGGGATATAGACAATCGTATCCTGCGACCTCTTCACAATGTTCCTCTTGATAAGGAATCCATCACAAAGAGTCTTCCTGATAGGATCGACGACATTATCCTCAACATGCAAAAGGATGATTTCGTAAACATGCTTTTAGAAGAATAATAATAACATCACAGTTTAATACCAGAACATATGGAAAATAAAAGAACTTGTCTGTACGACAAACATGTTGCATTAGGAGCTTTGATGCAACCTTTCGGCGGTTTCGACATGCCTATTCAGTACACATCCATTATTGAAGAGCACAATGCCGTGCGCCACCATTGCGGTGTATTTGATGTATCGCACATGGGGGAGGTCGTCGTAACTGGGAAGGATGCAGAACGTTATGTTAACCACATCTTCACCAACGATATCAAAGACGCACCTATCCATAAGATTTATTATGGTATGATGCTCTACCCTGACGGAGGTACAGTTGACGACTTGCTCGTCTATAAAATGGCAGATCAAAACTTCTTCATCGTCATTAATGCTGCTAACATTGACAAGGATGTAGCGTGGATGAAAGAAAATGCGGAGGGATTTGATGTTACCATCGACCATCGGTCTGATTATTATGGGCAATTGGCTGTACAGGGTCCGGAATCGGAAGGTGTCATGGAAGAGGTATTAGGATTGCCATGCAAGGAATTGGTTTTCTATACTTCCAAAACTATTGATGTAGATGGTGAGTCTGTTATTATCAGCCGCACAGGCTATACGGGCGAAGATGGCTTTGAAATTTATGGCTCCCATGACTTTATCCGCAAGCAATGGGACAAGCTTTTAGCAAGCAAACGATGTGTACCTTGTGGATTGGGATGCCGTGATACGCTTCGCTTTGAGGTGGGTCTCCCTCTATATGGTGATGAACTGAGCAAGGACATCTCACCCGTCATGGCAGGACTCAGCATGTTCTGTAAGTTAGATAAGGAAGAATTCATTGGCAAGGATGCGATCGTCCAGCAAAAGGAAAATGGCGTTGCCCAAAGGCTACGCGGGATAGAATTAGAGGGACACGCTGTTCCTCGCCATGGATATCCTGTTCTGAAAGACGGAAAGGTAGTAGGAACAGTCACGACAGGTTATCGCTTGATTTCCGTAGACAAGAGTTGCGCCGTAGCCTTGGTAGATAGCAGCTTGAAACTTGGAGATAAAGTAGACGTTCAGATTCGGAAAAAAACGTTCCCCGGGACCATCGTAAAGAAGAAATTCTACGATAAACATTATCATAAATAAAGATAACAATTAATAATATTATAATATAAGGAAAATACTATGGCTAAATTTATTGAAGGACTCTATTATAGTGAGTCTCACGAATATGTTCGTGTAGAAGGAGAATATGGTTATGTTGGTATTACAGACTACGCCCAGAATGCATTGGGCAATGTTGTTTATGTAGACATGCCAGACGTGGATGACGAGGTAGAAGCTGGAGAGGAATTCGGAGCCGTGGAGAGTGTCAAGGCTGCCAGCGACCTGAATGCGCCCATCAGCGGAACTGTCGTTGAAGTGAATGAGGCTCTTGAAGATCAACCGGAACTCCTCAACAAGGACGCTTTCGAAAACTGGATCATCAAGGTACAATTGTCTGAGCCCGATCAATTAAAGGACCTGATGGACGCCAAAGAATATGAGGAATTCTGCAAAAAGCAGCAAGAATAATAAAAGAAGCAAGATGGTTTACAAATATTTTCCTCATACAGAAGAAGATATCTCCCTGATGCTCCAGAAGATTGGCATCAAGTCGCTGGATGACTTGTATGCTGATGTCCCGGAAAGCATCCGCTTCCGGAAGGAATACAACCTGCCGGAAGCGAAAAGCGAGATCGAGTTGCGACAGATGTTTAAGGAACTGGGGAAAAAGAACCAGCAACTTACAGTCTTCGCAGGTGCAGGCGTGTACGATCATTACACACCGTCAGTCATTCCACAACTGGTTGAACGTTCAGAGTTCTTGACCAGCTATACCCCTTACCAAGCTGAGATTTCCCAGGGAACACTGCATTATATTTTCGAATATCAAAGTATGATGGCGGAGCTCACCGGAATGGACATTTCCAATGCTTCTCTCTATGATGGGACAACAGCAACGGCAGAAGCTGTATTAATGGCAAATGCAATAGCACGAAAAGCCAACCAAGTATTGGTTTCTGAGACTATTGACCCAAAGACGCTTGCTGTCATCAGAACCTATGCTTACTTCCACGGGGTAGATATTGTCATGGTTAAGGCATGCAATGGCGCTACAGACCGCGCAGACCTTGATCAAAAGCTTGCAGCAGGTGGTGTTGCTGGCGTCGTAGTCCAACAACCTAATCGCTATGGCATCATCGAGGATTTCTCCGGATATGCCGATGCTTGCCATGCACAAAAGGCATTGTTAATCATCAATAGCGTGGCTGCCGACCTCGCCTTACTGAAAACACCAGGAGAATGGGGTGCCGACGTAGCTGTGGGTGATGGACAATCGTTAGGTCTTCCTATGCAGTTTGGTGGTCCTTACTTCGGCTATATGTGCACGACAGAAAAACTAATGAGAAAGATGCCGGGAAGAATTGTCGGCAAGACCGTCGATAAAAATGGACAGCGTGTGTTTGTTCTCACCCTCCAGGCTCGCGAACAGCATATCCGCCGGCAAAAGGCAACATCCAATATCTGCTCTAACGAGAGCCTGATGACTCTCTATGCCACAATCTACATGTCCATCATGGGAAAGGAAGGTATCAAGGAAGCTGCCCAACTATCTTATGATGGAGCTCATTATCTTTGTGAAGAGCTACAGAAAACCGGTCATTTCCACCTCCTCTACGAACAGCCTTTCTTTAATGAGTTTTGCATGAAATATGATCATGACGTGGATGCATTGCAACAACATTTCATCCATCATGGCATCTTAGGCGGCATCAAGGTGAATGACGATACGCTGATGTTTGCTGTCACAGAAAAAAGAACCAAGGAAGAGATCGACAAACTCGTCGCCTTAGCCTTGAATCCTAAACTCCTTTAAAGCCTCATCATCATGAATAACAAATTATACGGAAACCTGATATTTGAGCTCTCCCATCCAGGACGTAAAGGATACAGCCTACCGAAGAGCCGCTTCGGTCATTATGAGATCCCATCAGGATTGAAGAGAGAGGCAGACGCAGAACTGCCAGAGTGTGATGAGATGACAGTTGTACGCCATTACACAAATCTGAGTGAAAACAACTTTGGTGTGGACAATGGATTTTATCCTTTGGGAAGTTGCACCATGAAATATAATCCTGGCATCAATGAGGAGATAGCTTCTCTGCCCGACTTTGTCAACCTGCATCCCTTGCAGCCCGCTGAAACCTGTCAGGGAGCATTAGAGGCATACTACGAACTACAGCAAGCCTTGGCAGAGATCTCTGGATTGAGTGAGTTTACTTTGAATCCTTGCGCCGGTGCGCATGGCGAGCTGACAGGTCTGATGACCATCCGTTCCTACCATAAGAGCCGTGGGGATGAGAAACGCACGAAAGTGATCATCCCGGATTCTGCCCATGGCACGAACCCAGCCTCAGCTGCCGTATGCGGTCTGGAAGTCGTGGAGGTAAAGAGCACGCCTGAGGGGCTGGTTGACGTGGAGGACTTGAAGCCACTGTTAGGAGACGACATCGCAGCGATGATGATGACGAATCCAAATACCCTCGGGCTTTTTGAAAAGGAGATACCAGAGATTGCGCAACTGGTGCACGGATGTGGAGGACTCATGTATTACGACGGGGCAAATCTCAACCCGATGCTCGGTGCTTGCCGACCCGGAGACATGGGATTCGATGTCATGCACATCAACCTACACAAGACTTTCTCCACTCCTCATGGAGGAGGCGGACCAGGAAGTGGTCCCGTAGGCGTACGCAAAGGACTGGAAGAATTTCTTCCGAAGCCCAGGGTAATCAAGGATAAGGATGGGAAGTTTGTCATCGAGAACAACCTTGAAGAATATGACATTCATCAAAACCATATCGGAGCTTTCTTAGGCAATTTCAACGTGGAACTGAAAGCCTTAGCTTATATCCTGACACTGGGCAGAGAAAATATCAAGTTAGTAGGTCCCTTGTCCACGCTTAATGCCAACTATATCAAAGAGGTACTGAAAGACGCCTATGAGCTCCCCATCCCAAGTCTTTGTAAGCATGAATTTGTATTCAACGGATTGAAAGACAAGAGCACTGGCGTAACAACCATGGATGTCGCCAAGCGACTGCTCGACTATGGTTACCATGCTCCTACCATCTATTTCCCACTGCTTTTCCATGAGTCTCTGATGATTGAGCCCACGGAGAATGAAAGCAAGGATACTATTGACAAGTTCTGTGATGTCATGCACAAAATAGCAAGAGAGGCTACCGAAGATCCTGAATGCGTGAAATCGGCACCTCATCATACGCCTATCTCACGTGCAGATGACGTGTTAGCAGCCAAGAATCCTATTGTAACATATAAACAATTGGTCAATGACAAAGACTGACGTCATCATCATCGGCAGTGGACCCGGAGGGTATCGTACTGCTGAATATGCAGCTAAGAACGGACTTGAAGTAATCATCTTCGAGGAGAATGAACCCGGAGGGACTTGCTTGAACTGCGGATGCATCCCTACCAAGACGTTCTGCAAACATGCAGAAGTAATGGACCAGTTGCAAGAGGGTGAGACCTATGGACTCACAAACCTCCACTATGACATCGACTTCCATCGAATCACGGAAAGAAAGCAACAGGTAGTTATGCAACTACGGGAAGGCGTGAGGACATTGCTCTCTTCTCCCAATATCCAACTGGTGAAAGGGAAAGCCCAATTCAAGGACAAGAACACGATCCTGGCTAACGGTGAGGAATACTGGGCACCACATGTTATCATTGCTACGGGTTCTCATGCCAAAATGCCACCTGTGGAAGGCATTCACCTTCCGGGAGTCATCACCTCCACGGAGATGCTGGACATTGACCATGTGCCCCAAGAACTCTGCATTATCGGAGCAGGAGTAATTGGGATGGAATTTGCATCGATTTTCCACAGCTTCGGAAGCAAAGTGACTGTCATTGAGTTCCTAAAGGAATGTATACCAACACTCGACAGCGACATTGCCAAAAGGCTCCGCAAGACTTTAGAGCGTAAGGGAATAGAATTCCATCTGCAGTCTGGCGTCAAGAAAATCGAAAGAAGTGAACAAAGGCTAAGGGTGACCTTTGAGCAGAAAGGTAAGACTCTTTCTTTAGATGCGGATACTGTACTCGTGGCAACTGGAAGAGGAGCTAATATTGACGGACTGGGACTGGATATCGTAGGAGTCAATTATGACAAAAAAGGGATTATCGTCGATGAGAACATGAGCACCAATGTAGACGGCATCTATGCCATTGGTGATGTCAATGGCAAGATGATGCTTGCCCATGTAGCCACCTTCCAAGGGGTTCGGGCTGTCAATGCCATCTTGGGGAAGAAGGATCATATCCGCTTCGATATTATCCCCTCTGCTATCTTCACGAATCCCGAAGCAGCCAGTGTCGGTAGATCTGAACAACAATGTAAGGACCTATCCATTCCTTATGTCTGCCATAAAGGCTATTATCGTTCAAATGGCAAGGCATTAGCCATGAATGCGACAGATGGCATGGTAAAGCTTCTCACAGATACGGACGACAAGATCATTGGATGCCATATCTATGGTGCCCATGCAGCGGACTTGGTACAAGAGATCGCAGCTTTGATGAATGAAGACATAAAACTGGCAGAGCTCGGACAAATCATCCATACGCATCCTACCTTAGAAGAAATCTTACAAGATATGGCCTTATAAACCTGAAAGGAGCAACGTTAAATTCTGTCAACATTGCTCCTTTCTTTTCTTTTTTTCGTACCTTAGCTCACAAAGAACGATCCTACTAAGCAATGAGAAAGATTTTACTGATCATTTTCGCTTCCCTATTCACGCTGCATGGTCATGGCCATGGATTACAGGCTATGCTCAGCCATTACTCTACAGAGAATGGACTGACCAGTAATGCAGTTTCGGATATTATCCAGGACAAAGATGGATATATATGGATTTCGACATGGAACGGGCTCTGCAGGTACGACGGATATCATTTCTTCAATTATACAACAGGTACTGCGAGTGGCATACCGTTCCTTCATAACCGCATCTTGGAGATTGCAGCAGATACAGAGTGCAACATTTGGATGAGGATGTATGACAACCGAATCTTTGTATTAAACCGGAGAACAGACTGCATTGAAAATCCGTTTCGCAACATCAAAAATGGTAGCAATTTCATCAGTACATTGCCTATAACTGTCTCCAACGACGGACATATCTATTCTTATGTGCAAGGAAAAGGCATCTATCAGCTTAGACTCTCAGACCAGCATATCTATCACCGTCTGTTTCCGCTCCACCGCTTGGAAATCAAGAAGATGGTAATTGGGAACACAGACCAACTATGGCTGGTTACAACCAAAGGACTCGCCGCACTTCATGTGAAGACCGGAAAGATCGAATGGATAAAGGTCATGCTCTCTAAAAATATTTCAGCAATGACCTTATCCAGGAATACGCTATATATAGGAACTCATAGCGGAGAACTATTTGTCCTATCCCCCACCTTTCCATACCATATCACCAGGCATGTCTCATTGGGGAAGGAGCCGATTTCCTCACTAAATGTTGACTCACATGGCATCATCTGGTATACGACCCAAAAGGAAGGAATCTCACGCTATAATCCTGCAAATGGCAGCAAAAAAGATTTCACTCAGGAAGTGCCTGCCCCGGAATCTGATACACATGGGGCTTCCCTTTATGAGTTTGGTAACCTGCTGTGGGCAAAAATGAATCATGGTGGATTTGGTTATTACGATAGGAAACGTGACGTTTTCGAATACTTCTATAATAGCCCAGACAATTCCTGGAATCTATCTAATACCGTAGCAACCTATCTGGCTCTGCCAGAAGGGGTTCTTTGGATGTCCACCAACAGGCGGGGACTGGAGAAACTGGAATTAATGAACGAGCGTATCCGACGACAGTATGTAGCACCAGATTCTAAAACATTCGGAATCAATGAGGTAAGAGGCATGCTCTACGATCCCATCCATCGCCAAACCATTCTCAGTAACAAACGAGGAGACGTGTTTTTCTATCAGGGAACAAAGGGCACAAAACCTGTCCGCATCCTCCATCTCGGAGGACGCATTTATGGCTTATCTTGCGATCATGAGGGCGGTATCTGGATCAGTAACAAGGATAAAGGCCTCTTCCTGTACAAAGGTAATACGATACATCATTTTACGTCCCAAGACAGATCTAAGTTCCACCTCAATTCTGATGCTGTCTATGAAACTGTCCAAGATAGAAAAGGAAACATCTGGGTAGCTACCTACGGAGGTGGTGTCAACTTAATCAGAACCATTAAGGAGGTGAAAGGGAAACTATATATCCCATTTCTTAACCGAAACAACTGGAGAGGAATGCATTACCCCTCTAAAGACTATCAGAAAGTAAGAACGATATGCCAAGGACCGGAAGGGAACATTTGGGCAGGGACTACCGATGGGATCCTAATTTTAACTCTCCACGGGAAAAAAGGCGTGTCTGCAACTCCACTGCAGCAAACAGAGGAAAAAGGTGGACAACTCGCCAATAATGACATCATCCAGATCGTCAGGGCACACGATGGTTCTTTATGGATAGCCACAAATGGCGGGGGACTATGCCATACCTTAGGGAAAGACAAAGAAGGAAAATGGAGATTTGAGACCTTCAACCAGGAAAGCGGATTACCTTCCGATGAGATCCGAGGGATTACTTTCTCCAAGAATGGAGATGTATGGTTCTCATCTGATCAGAACATTTGCTCCTACGACATACAGAAAAAACTTCTAACGAATTTCACGATGCAAGACGGAGTAGGAGGAGTGGCCTGTTCAGAGGGTTCTGCCATTACTTTGCCTAATGGCAAAATGCTGTTTGGCACACTGAACGGGTATTATATTGTTGACCGGTCCAAATTAACTACCCAGAAAGGCAGCATGCTACGGCTCCAAATTACGGATTTCTTTGTCAATGACCAGTTAATGTCACCTCGTCTGAACAAGACCTACGACTATTATGTCCCAGACAGTAATTACGTCAGGCTTCCTTCCCGAACTAGCGTCTTCGCCTTCCGCTTTGCCTCTCTCAACTATCAGTTGCAACACCGAGTCCACTATCAATATATGTTAGAAGGATACGATGACATTTGGAAGAATGTAGATGCCACAAGAAGCGTCAGCTTCAGTGATATTCCTGCTGGTACTTATCAATTTCGCGTCAAGGCTTTTTTGTTAGAATCACCAGGGAAGTACGACGAACGCACCATGACCGTTGTCGTTCCTCCTTACCTATTTGCATCTACCACCGCCTTGCTCATCTATTTCTTCCTGATAATAATTGGAATTTCCTTTTTCCTTTATTGGAGAGGTGAGATCAAAAGACGGCAGATTGAACAAATGCGCGTTTTAAAAGTCGGTCCACAGGAGATCGCTTTCCAACGGGATGACGACTATGAATTTGTCAAGAAACTCCTTGACTGGTTAGAATTGCATTACTCAGATTCAAATATGAAGGTCGAGGACATGGTATCGCAAAGCCGCCTATCCCGGACATCCTTTTATAACCAACTGAAAACACTCACCGGACTATCACCTAAGGAATTCGTAAGTGACTTTAGGCTGAAAAAAGCAATGATGTACCTGGAAAAAGACACGTGCACCATTGCTGAAGTTGCCTACAATACAGGATTCAACGACCCTGTCTATTTCGCCCGAATCTTTAAGCAAAAGACAGGTCTAACTCCGAAGCAATACCGTCAGGATCCTTCGTCTGTCCACTCCCAAGGAGGTGAAGAACAGCATGGCACATAATCTTCTCTTTCCTATAGATAGCCACACCATATAAACACTTACCTTCGCCACGTGTCTGGGACTTTGGTGCCAGGGAGTACTTCCTCCAACTTTTTCTCCAACTTCCAAGTAAGTACGGTACTCAGGATCACCTTCCCGTCAGGACCGACTAACACATAGGAAGGAATCCAATGAATCCCATACGTCTTGGTAATAGAAGCTTCACGCATATTCTTTAATTCTGATACCTGCGGATAGCTAATACCATACTTTTCAACCGCATTCTGCCATGCTTCTTTCCGGGTATCAAAACTAATACCAACGAACTGCACCCCTTGCTTACTGAACTGGTCATAGATCCGTTTCATCTCTGGCATATCCCTACGGCAATCTCCACACCAAGAAGCCCAGAAATCAAGAACGCAATACTTTCCTCGATACTGAGACAAACTAAGGGTTTTACCTTCCATTGTCTTGAGTTTGAAATCGGGAGCCTCGGAACCTGCTTTAGGCAGATCAACAGCATACTTGATGTCAACATCATCAGCAGAACTTGACTGAGCGAAAATATTTTGGGGTAGCAATGCCATCCAAACCCAGAATAAAACAAATAATTTTTTCATCATTGATAATGATTAATATTTCCACGACGACCTCGTCAATGATCTTCTCAAATCACGACGGCTGTACCACTGACTGCCACCATGAGCATAGATCCATTCTGACCAATCGTCTCATAATCAATATCGACCCCAACAACAGCATTGGCACCCATTGCAGCTGCTCGATCCTGCATCTCCTGTAAGGAGGTTTCTTTTGCCTCTCGTAGCACTTTTTCATAACTGCCCGATCTTCCTCCTATAATATCGCGGATCCCCGCAAAGAAATCTTTCACGAAATTGGCGCCGATGATGGTCTCGCCCGTTACAATTCCTTTATACTCTCTGATCATCTGACCTTCGATGGTCGGTGTTGTAGATAAAATCATCTTTCCTCGTTTAATGTTTCTTTGCAAAGATACTGCAAACCGAGAGAAATACAAAATAAAACTTGTTTTATTTTTATTTCCGAAGTGCAGCGTAGCTTATCAAAAGATACTGCAAACCGAGAGAAATACACGATTTGATTGATAATCAAATCTTCTAAAACTTGTTTTATTTTTATTTCCGAGGTGCAGCGTAGCTTATCAAAAGATACTGCAAACCGAGAGAAATACACGATTTGATTGAGTATCAAATCTTCTAAAACTTGTTTTATTTTTATTTCCGAAAAAGAGTCAAGGAAAGGCATATCGCTGATCATACCACCAGTAGGAAGGCGCGACCGTCATCTCCAACAGAATAATGATGGTATTAGAGACATCAAAGCCCCTGACGCAGCATGTATCAGGGGCTTTGAGATTCACATGGGGATGATAGATGCATTTCTATTCATCCCAGTTCTCCGAGTTATCGGGACTATAAGCATCCGTGCCATCAGAAAATCTTCCTGGTTTGGCACCAGCGCCACCACTGTATTCTGGGGTGCTGTTTTTACTATAGGCAACATCATCCCCTCCCAGGAAACTATTATAAAGGTTGATCTTGACGACAACAGCTTTTGGGGATATATAAGATCTTTTCATTGTACTACCATTTTTGAAGTTCATTATTTCATGATCACTTTATGACCGTTATGAATATAAATGCCATGAGACGGACTTTCCACCTTCATTCCTTCAATATTATGATAAGGTGTATGGGCAGCTGGAGCATCGTTGATAGAAGTAATGCCGGTTGCCGTGTTGTCGATAGCCATCTCCATAATGGTGGGTTTGGCTCCAGAGGTATTGCTCAACAAGAGATAAGCACGGAACGGGTTGATCCATGCTGAAGAACTGAACTTAACAAAGGTACCAGCCGGATAGGTCTTACCGTTATAAGTAAACTGTGAGCCTGCCATTCCGTATGCCGTTCCGCTGACATTTGAGAAAGACATACCTGTGTAGACGCCATGCAGTTCATTCTCTGATTTCTCTGTCGTAGGATCCGTCACTGCCGCAATAGTCTGCGATTGAGAGGAAGAGAGAGTGGCATTAGCGGTTGGGATAAAGAAATAAGGAGTGGCTGCCGCAGGGGTCGTCACTGGTGTGATCACGATTTTCGTGCCCTCTATGCCTTTATAAGTATACAACGTTCCGTTCGTTGGTGCATCTACAGCAAAGGGAAGGCATACAGATGCGGCTGAACCTGGGTTATATTGACGGTAATAAGTACTCTTAGCAGCTGTAAATTCATAGGGATTCAGGAATGTA
Organism: uncultured Prevotella sp.; assembly: GCA_900316015.1. Classification (GTDB taxonomy): domain Bacteria; phylum Bacteroidota; class Bacteroidia; order Bacteroidales; family Bacteroidaceae; genus Prevotella. Next base: position 33,649 of record ONBG01000022.1, read on the forward strand.
TACCATGTATAGCTTTGTCCCGATGCTGTGCCTCCATCAAGGTCAGACACATCGTAAACGCCAAAATTATTACAAGAATAAGCTGACGTATTGTCCGTATTCTTCAGGATGAAGTTCTCATTTAACGGTCTTGTCAGAGACGTTGCCGTCGTGCCATCTGTCTTATATACAGTCTCCGTTGTTGTCGTTGTTGTCGGATAAGCCGTCATACCTGTGGGCAGGAAGACGAGCGTATAAGGAGGCAGACCACCGAAAGGAGCAGTACCCGTCAACTCATACAGAAAAGTATTGGTAGACTTGGTATATTGATAAGGAGGCGTTGAGCTACTGTTCTTAGTGGTAGGTATTCTCGTGAGGGTGTAACCGGAAGAGAAAGAAAACTTGCTATTCAAAAGATCACCTGCATTCGTCGTATTACGCTGTGATAAATCAACGTATCTAAGTGACTTCACACCCGAGAAGGCATCGCCTTTGATGGTGATAGGATCATCATCTTCATCGGGTATGATAGTAATAGACTGTAAATTGTCGTTGCCAGAAAAAGCCTTGGAATCAATAATCGTAATATCAGGAGTGATCCCTGTTGCTGTAGGCATCAAGTCAGTTGTCCATTCATCATCGGCTAAATTCAATGTCAGTTTCGTTACATTGCTATTGAGTGTGGCTTTGTGTACAGCAAGCTGAGCACCACCATCACCATTACTTGCTAATAGCAATTCATAGGTGCCATCGTTGGTCGTATGAGTAAAGGTAAGACTATTCACTGTTTCCGGTATCCAGCCTACATGTGAATTATCTTTACACTTATCTACAAATGTCTTGATATAATCAGCCGGCAGATAGAGATTTTTACCGGGCAGTCCAAAATTCTTGCTTGCCAACGCCGTCAAGAAGGGATAATATCCATCTGTATCACCATCTCCATAATAGTAAACATTGGTCACATTGTCACTGCTAAAGACTTCAGAAGAGGCAGAAACATTAGTACCAAAGTTACCCATAATATGAAGATTCGTGATCGTCCTACCTTTAAAGACGTTTGTTCCAAAAGTAAGAGCTGATGGTCCTTTTGAGCTGGCACCTATCACGACATCAGTGATCGTAGAGGAAGCCGATTCTAATGCAAAAGCGTTATCTCCAATAGAAGTTATCGTACGCGGTAATTGTACCGTCCCCGACAACCCTGTAGTGCCTTCAAAAGCATTGGCACCAATAGTAAGAAGGAAGTAACCTTTTGGGTCCCTTTCAAAAAGCACATCTGTAATACCCGTCTGGTCTTTGAAAGCTTCTGAAGGTATCTCTGTTACTCCATAGGGATAATAGGAAGTGCCGTTCTTCACATAGACAATTGACGGTATAATAAGCTTTCCGCTAATAGGACCTACTGGCTTAACCGATACTGCACCTTCTGAAAATTTAGAAGGAGGAACAGTCGTTACCGTAAAAGAAAAATTACTGAGATATGACGGTTGATCATAACCTGTACCATCATTAATGTACACGCTACTTCCACTCAGCACGTCTCCTACAGCTGCATCAGCACCCCCCCCCGGACAAAATCGCCATCAACATGAGGAGCAATCCTTTTCTTAGAACAGCTTTGTGTGATCGGCTCATAGGGTCACACAACAAATGAAACACATTTCGTACCATATTGAATCACATTTTTGTTAATTCTATCAAGTCGCTAACAGCATTGATCAAGTGAGCTTTCCCAGGGATGCACCACATCACTGCATCGGATAGAGGTGCTATCCCATTCAAGTTTAGTTCTCTCTTATAATTTCGTGCAAAATTAATGATTATAGCGATAGGTTGATATCGAATCTTGTTAAAATGTTGTTAAAAGATCTATATACTATGTGGCATGCCAGAAATAAAATAACATGCGTTTTATTTTGTATTCCTCTCAGTTTGTATTATCTTTGCAAAAACATTAAAAACAATTATCGAATGAAAAGCAAATTGCTATGTATAGGCTTTGCCTTACTAACTTCTTTGTCAATAAAAGCACAAAGGGCTGTGGACTACGTGGACCCGTTCATCGGAACTACGAACTTCAGCGTTTGTAACCCAGGTGCAGTATGTCCAGATGGAATGATGTCGGTATGCCCTTTTAATGTCATGGGATCCGACTTGAACCCGAACGACAAGGACGCACGATGGTGGTCAGCACCTTACGAGTATCATAACAAGTACTTCACAGGATTTGCCCACGTCACGCTTAGCGGCGTGGGATGCCCAGAAATGGGAACACTGTTGCTGATGCCGACGGCTGGCACCTTGGACGTCGACTACCACCACTACGGATCTACTTACAAAAACGAAAAAGCACGTCCTGGATACTATTCCAATACTCTTGACAAATATGGCATTCAATGTGAAGTAACCTCCACGCTACGCTCTTCCATAGAACGGTTCACCTTTCCCAAAGGTCGGGGGAACATCTTGCTGAACATCGGTGATGGGCTGACCAACGAGGTTGGAGGAATGGTGCGGAAGGTCAGCGATACCGAGATCGAGGGATTTCGACTGTTAGGAACCTTCTGTTATAACCCTCAGGCTGTGTTTCCGATGTACTTCGTCGTAAAGGTGAACAAGAAACCAGTTTCTACCGGTTACTGGAAAAAGCAACCAACTATGACCGCTGAGGCTGCATGGGATCATGACAGTGGGAGATACAAGTTATATACTCGATACGGTAAGGAAATGGCAGGCAATGAGATCGGCTATTACTTCACTTACGACTGTCAGCAGGACGAACAGATTGAAGTAAAAGTTGGCGTATCATTTGTCTCCATCGCCAACGCCCGCGCAAATATGGACGCAGAACAAGAAGGATTCGATTTCGAGAAGGTCTGCCAGCAAGCCCATGACCGCTGGGAAACCGCCTTGGATAAGGTAACAGTTGAAGGTGGGACAGATGCTCAGAAGCGCATCTTCTACACTGCCCTTTATCACGCCCTTCTCCACCCGAACATCCTGCAGGATGTCAACGGTGAATATCCAAAAATGGAAAGTGACGCTATTGGCAAGACATCCGGCAACAGGTACACTGTTTTCTCCCTGTGGGATACCTACCGTAACCTCAATCCTTTGCTTACCCTCCTCTATCCGGAGAAGCAACTCGACCTGATGCGTTCGATGATAAATATGTATAAGGAATGGGGCTGGATGCCCAAATGGGAACTCTATGGACGTGAGACGTGGACGATGGAAGGTGATCCTTCCATTCCCGTGATCGCGGATGCTTACCTGAAGGGACTGCGCGACTTCGATGTCAACACAGCCTACGAGGCTTTCCTCAAGTCGGCTACCACGCCTGGTAAAGACAATAAGATGCGTCCAGATATCGATCCCTATATCAGCAAAGGGTATATCCCGATGGGATTCTATGCTGCGGATATGTCTGGTGACAATTCTGTATCCCACGCATTGGAATACTATATCGCTGACTATGCCCTCTCCCAACTTGCATCGGCTTTAGGGAAGAAAGCTGACGCCAAGAAATTCTACCAACGGAGCTTAGGATACAGGAACTACTACTCGAAAGAATATGGGGTCTTACGCCCAAGGAAGAAAGACGGCTCGTTCCTCACTCCCTTCGATCCCAAGGATGGAGCCAACTTCTCCAATGCTCCCGGATTCCATGAAGGGTCGGCTTGGAACTATACTTTCTATGCACCGCATGACATTTTAGGATTGGCAAAGTTGATGGGCGGAAAGAGAGCTTTCGTGAATAGGTTGCAGTATCTTTTCGACAACGACCTGTACGATCCCGCCAACGAACCAGATATCGCTGACGCTTACCTCTTCGACTATTTCAAGGGAGAGGAATGGAGAACGCAAAAGGAAGTGAACCAACTACTACAGAAATACTATAAGGCAGCGCCTGACGGTATTCCCGGCAATGACGATACAGGTACTATGTCGGCATGGGCGATCTTCTCGATGATGGGATTCTATCCTGACTGTCCAGGATCTCCTTACTACTCAGTGACAACACCTGTCTTCGATAAGATTACCTTACACCTCAACAAGAAATACTATCCCCAGGGCGACCTTGTTATTGAGGCACCCCATCGTTCTACTGCTGATATTTATATCAAGCGGATGACCTTGGGAGGGAAGCCACTCAACCGTTTCCGGATTTCCCATCAGGAACTGATCCAAGGAGGAAGGTTGAAGATGGAACTGAGCAACAGGCACGATCCATCCGAGAAATAGGCTTCGGGGGCAGTTCTACTCCCCACCAGAATAAAAACAATAAAGGCGGATGCCCTCTTGGACACCCGCCTGCCTTTTTTATTGATCGTAGTCCTTATTTACTTCTCCAAAGACCGTGTAAGTTACAATACTCACGGGCATAGACATCTGTTGCCCGGGTCATAAACTCAGCTACCGGCTTATCCTCTGGCGTAAGGTACTTACGCAACACCTCATTATCACTTGTGATCAACTCTATCATCTGGATATAGTGTGCCTCTGTCATGGGGTGCAATACCTCACCTACCGTCACGCGATAGCCACCCTCTATTTTCTCTACTACAGGCACATGCTTCTCCGTAGCAGCGTCGGTTGTATTCTCTTTCAGCTGCTCAAACCCACACATATCCTTGTCTGCGGGAACAAGAACCTCTACAATATTGCCACACTCAGGGCATTTATATACTTCATTTCTTTTCGTCATTTCTTTTTGTTTTAATGGTGAATACTTCTTGAATAACACATTTCTTTGCTTCAAAGATAGTCATAAATCACGAAGCTAACAACATTTCTATCGGAAGAGACGACTTTTTTAGAATAATTTAAGTAGAAGGCAACCTTTCCAGGGGCATCAGGAACGGAAGTATCCGAAATACAAAAAAGCCAGAAGGGCAATGATGACAAACAGAAGGATACTCTTGATCAAACAACTGGTAATCTTTTTGAGGACAATAACCCCCACGACGATTCCAACAATGATGAAAACGTAATACATAAAATGTGAGTCCATAAATCTTCAAGTTTATTTGAATAAATGCCGAAACAAGGCTGGGATCGGGGTTTCGAACTCCATGCGCTCATGAGTCACGGGATGATAGAAACATAGAATATAAGCATGGAGACAAAGTCGATGGAGCGGATCATCACCATTCCCATATTTCACATCCCCACAGACAGGATGCCCCATGTCAGCAGTATGGACACGGATCTGGTTCTTCCTTCCTGTCTCTAAGCGGAACTCCACCAAGGAATGCTCAGTCGTACGGTCGAGAACATGGAAATGAGTAACAGCATATTTTCCCCCATTATCCACGGGACTGGAGTAAGTCACGTAGGCCTTATTGTCCTTCAACCAGTTGGCTATAGTGCCTTCATCATCCTCCATTTCTCCGCTCACCACCGCCACATAACGGCGGTCGTAAACCACATGATGCCAGTCAGCCTCTAAGAGGCGAGCTGTCTGCATATCCTTTGCATACACCATCAGTCCACTGGTATCGCGGTCGAGTCGATGCACCACATGGGCGGTACAACGCTGGCGCGTCTTCTTGAAATAATCATCCAAGACACTCTTGACATTCAGGGAAGAATGACCAGCCGCCATGGACAGGATTCCTATATTCTTCTCAATGACAACTAAGTATTGGTCTTCGTAGACGATCTTCACATAACGGCTCTTGAACCGGTCATTCCGCTTCGACTTGCTCACAGCAATCTTCATCCCCGTTTTTAGGGGATAATCGAATTGGGTAACGCACTTGCCATTCACCTTGATGCCCCTTCCCTGAAGGGTAGCCTTGATCTTCGACTTACTCTCTTTCACGTTTGACAACAGCCATTCCAACAAGGGGGCCTCTTCTTTTACGGTATAATGCTCATACTCGCCCTTCTGCTGATAATAATTTCTCATTTTCCGCTTTTTGTTTGCAAAGATACTGCAAACCGAGGGGAATGCAAAATAAATATCGAAGATTTTATTTTCATTCCTGAGGCGCAGCGTATCTTATTCAAAGATACTGCAAACCGAGGGGAATGCAAAATAAATATCGAAGATTTTATTTTCATTCCTGAGGCGCAGCGTTTTCTGACTCCCCTCACCCCCTCTCGGCAGGAGAGGGGGCTCTAACTTCCCCCAAGGCCCCCTTCTTTCAAAAGAAGGGGGGGCAACCGCTCCTCTCGTCGCTCTTTCATTAGGGTACTCGGGCATTCATAAGCCCTCGTTTCTTTTTTTTTCTGGCTTGCGCCCTTGTGCTTCCCTTGCCCCTTTGCTTGATCTAACCTCCTCTACACATTAGTTTTTGCTTGCTCTAAACTCCTCTACCCATTAGTTTTTGCTTGCTCTAAACTCCTCTACTCTTTAGTTTTTGCTGCTCTAAACTCCTCTACTCATTAGTTTTTGCTGCTCTAACCTCCTCTACTCATTAGTTTTTGCTTGCTCTAACCCCCTCTACTCATTAGTTTTTGCTTGCTCTTACCTCCTCTACTCATTAGTTTTTGCTTGCTCTAACCTCTGTCATTTAGCAGCAAATAGATTGACAGGTTGTCAAAATCCTTTGTACATCGGGCTTACAACCCAACTATATTATGGGTTCCATCTCAATAAATATAATGACCTGCATCTTAAACGTGAAGCGATCATGCAAAATTCTCTCGAGAATTTGATCCAATCATGGATGTTTTGCAAAGCAAAAGCATAAGTGGTACAATAAATTCTCTCGAGAATTTGGCAAAAGACGTGCTTTTCTGTCAACCTCTTGTCAACCTTTGACAACCTCAAAACAGGTTGCAAGCCCGATAAACACTGGGGTTTGACAACCTGTCAACCTTTTCACAAAAAAAACTATAGTATAAAGGAAGTAATCAAGGCGTACCACACACGCTTCCTGATTGTTCTTGCTACCGCAATAGCAAGCTATTCATCGGTCTTATGGTCTGTCAGACAAGACGCAAGAGGCAGTATGAATTCGCTTTCAACGCTTCCTTCCCTTCACTCTAAGGCTGAGTTTTTCAGTCACGAATGTAACAGTCAGGCTAACGAAAGCGAAAGCTGCACCAATAATGCAGACACCGTTCCAGCCCATCATTGACCATCCAAGTCCGGAAAGGAATGTCCCCAGACTACCTCCAATAAAATAAAGGGTCATGAAGATCGTGTTGGCACGGTTACTTGCCTCCGGTATCTCTGCGATACATCCGGTCTGATTGCTCAATTGCTGGAACTGGGTGCCGATATCAACGGTAATCAATGCTATTATAAGACCGGCATAACCATAACCGAAGACGCATGCCACGCCCCAGCCTACGATTTGTAGCAATGCACCGAAAGCACTGAACTTGGCAATTCCATATTTGGGTACATACTTGCCTAAGCCAGATGCTACCATGGCTCCTGCCACTCCGCATAATCCCAATACGCCAACCATGTCGCTACCCGCATAAAAGGGCTTTCCTGCTACATGAAATGCCATGCACGACCATATCGAAAGCATGGAACCAAAAGCCAGTCCTCCACGAAGACTGTTCAATCGGATTCGTGGGTGGGTGCGGAATATCGTCCAAACGGAATGCATGAGCTGTGGATATGTACCCGTGAAGTTTCGCTTCATGGTGGGTAATATCCTCAATGAGACGAAACAACAGATGACCATGAAGGCTGAGGCAATATAGTACATGGCCCGCCAGGAGAGCCACTCGCCAATGAATCCACTGACAACACGGGCAGCAAGGATGCCCATGAGCAACCCTGATAGGACATAGCCTATGTTCCGTGCCTTGTCCTTAGGCTTGGAGAACTGCCCCGCAACGGGCATGAACAGTTGTGGTATAACAGAAGTGGCGCCCAGAAGGAGTGACACAGCCCATATCAGATAGATATTGCTCGACAAGCCGATCATGAGTGCCATAATAGCAGCGATTATCATGCAAACCATGATGATACGCCTGCGACTAAACATATCTCCCGACGGAATGATCAGCAGAAGACCCAATGCATAGCCAACTTGCGTAATGACTGTCATGAGATTCGCTGTGACCTGACTGATGCCAAGGTCGCGACTGATCATCTCAAGCAGTGGCTGGTTATAATACAGATTTGACACGGTGATACCAGCGAGTATTGCCATGGCTATGACAATGCTCTTAGGAATACCTTCGTTTTCCTTTAATTCTATCATTCGACAACAATCTTAACTTTGCACCATATATGATGAGATCGTCTACGACCTTTCCGGACGCAGGGTACGACATCCTACCCATGGCATTTATATCAAGAAAGGAAAGAAGTTTATCGTGAAGTAAACGATCCCACACGCAATACCGCTCAACGGTAATATTTCCGGTCGAGCTTCCCATTGAAAGTACGCTTCACCTTCTCTACCTGCTCATAGATGACCGGTACCTTATAGGTTTCCAATTTCGAACGGATCCACTGAGCCATCGCTCGCTTGTCCAAGACCTTGCCATCGCGCATCACGACCAAAAGCTTCGGCACCGTCCCCATGATGGGATGAAGGGCTGGCACACAGATACAATCAGCGACTCCCGGCAGGGCAAGGACAACATCTTCCACTTCAGAAGGGTCCACCTTCATGCCCCCAGTGTTGATGACATCATCCACACGCCCCTTGATATGCAACATCCCTTCATCATCGATCTCGCCTAAGTCGTTGGTGTATAACGTTCCATCGTGAAGCACTGCTGCTTGCTGAACAGGCATATCCACATATCCCATCATCAGCGTATCACCTTGGCAAGCGATCTTTCCTTCCTCCGTAATCAGGAAGCGGGAATGCTTCATGGCATGGCCCAAACAGGATTCCTTGCACCTCCCATCATTGAAATTATAGGTAGAGATAATGCCTGTTTCCGTCGAAGCATAAGTATTGAACAAGCGCGTATGGGGCAAGAGGCGGCAGAATTCCAATTGATCGCTCCGGGCAATGGGGGCAGCCCCGGTCTCAATGAAATCAATCTTGTCTGCATAGGAAGCCAATCGCTTCTTGCCCAAGGCGATCAGAATCCGGATATTAGCAGGTACAAGGAAAGTAGCCATCTTCGTGCAGGGATAGTCGAGTGCATGAAAGAAGGCGTTGAGATCCTTCATTCCTTCCAGAAGATACAAGGTAGCACCGCAATACACCACAGGAAAGATCTTGGAAAGGCAACCGATATGGTTCAATGGACCACAGATGATGAATACGGTATCGTGTGCGAATCCCTGCGACCACGTCAGGTTCTCAGCCTCGGCAAGGATCGTCCGATGGCTGATCATCACGCCTTTCGACTTGCCCGTCGTTCCAGTGGTATAAAGGATATCTGCCACTTCCTTCGGGAAGACCTTGTCCTTCAGCGTCTCACGCAAATCGGAGACCATGGCGTCCGGGGCGGATGACTCTATGGGAACGGCTACTCCACCAGCGAGATGAATGGCGAAATAGTTGACCAGGAATGCGATATCTTGGGATGACCGGAAGATAACGGCACGATGACGCTCTTCCCCTATGCCATATTCTTCCTTCAAGACAGTCGACCGGTCAAGGACTTTTTCCCATAATTCCCCATAACTGAGCTCGATATCCTTGCACACAACAGCAACCTGATGGGGATAAGTCTTTGCATTCCTTTTCAGATAATCCTCAAGCGTATCCATCCTACGTACTGAAAAGAGGGTTATTCCTTCTCCGATAATTTCCGGTCTACCAGAGTCACGATGCTATCCAACGACCATAAGTTCTTGGGCGTTGCGTCTTCCGACTCCAAGTCGATGTCGTATTCCTTGGAGAGCAGCATGAGGATCGTCGTGATACCCAAGGAATCCAACTCCGGGAACAGAGGCACAGCATCCACATCTACCAAAGGCAAGGCTTCACTCAATATCTTGCGTATTTCTTCTTTCTTATCCATTTGATTTCATTTTTAGCAATATCTATCCTGACTCAGCTCCCTTTTGGGAATGGCAATGCTGGGATGGTCAGAGCTCCTTCCCATAACACCGGCGCCGTTTCTCGAAGGTTGGGTTCAACGTACGCCACTGATTCAGTTCCTTCTCGTTATCCTCCAATTGTGGTCCTGTCTCCGCATACTTAAAATGATACCGGTTATAGACAGGAATCAGGTCATCAAACATCAAGGCGTTCACCCCTAAGCGTTGGTATTCCGGCTTAACAGCAATCAGCAACATCTCCACATGGTCTTCGTGTTTCCATTTCAGCGACTTCAAGAGATGGTACCATCCCCAAGGCAACAGGCGTCCCTTGCTTTTCTGCAATGCGCGGGTCAAGCTCGCCATCGTAACGGCAATACCGATCAAGTTGCCTTCTTTGTCCACAATGCAAGGTGCCAGGTTCAAGTCGACTAACGTCAGGTATTTCTTGACGAAAGCATCCACTTGCCGGTCGGAGAGCTTTGAGAAGCCAAACAGAGGTTGGTAAGCTTCGTTCAGCAATTGGAACACCTTCCTTCCATAGCCTTCCTTCTCAATCTCTCGGGAAGTCATCTTATGCACCCGCCAGCCATAGCGTTTTTTCAGGAGTGCTGAGACATGCGAGAATCTCTCTGGCACTTCTTTAGGCACATCCACACGGATCTGGATCCAATCTGCCTCCTTTTGGAAGCCCAATTGTTCCATGTGTTTCGGATAATAAGGATAATTGTAGATCGTTACCTCTGACCCGACCTTATCAAAGTCCTCCACCAACATGCCTTCCTTATCAAAATCAGAAATGCCCATGGGTCCCTGGATGCGCGTCATACCCTGTGCTCTGCCCCATTCTGCCACGGCATCCAACAAAGCACCTGACACTTCGATGTCATCAATAAAATCGATGTATCCAAAACGAACGTTCTTTACCTGCCACGTCTGATTGGCAACGGGATTGATAATCCCGGCAATACGCCCGACCACATTCCCGTCCACATCGATACATAGGAAGGGCTGGATAGAAGAGAACTCCAAACCAGGGTTCGACTTGGGGTCAAAATACTCCCTAATCTCCGACTCCATATCGGGAACGTAATAGGGACAACGCGCATACAGCTGTTCTGAGAAGCGGATGAACTGCGTCATCTCTTGTTCTGTTTCAACCTTTTTGATTTTATATTTGCTCATTGAAAGATTAACACATTCTTAGGAATCTGATTACAAAGATACGACAAATGGGGCGAAACACAAAATAAATGCCTAAGATTTTGCTGTCAAGTATGACGATCGTCACCTCCTCTATTCCACCATCGAAACCGCATGCAATAATTTTCGGTCATTTTTCAGTCTTTCCCATACGACCTATCTCATTTTTTTATATTTTTGTGTCTGAGATCCTACCGGTCTCACATGAAAGGACGTTATCTATGATAATCGCAAATAAAATCTGACATACTAACATAATAATATGATGAAAAGACAAGATGTGATGAAAGTAGCTGCCATGGGTTTGCTGCTATTCTTCTCCATGGCAGAAGCCAGGGCGCAAGTCGTGATCACCCCAGCTATGGAACAAAAGGCTAAAGAGCTTTGCAGTAAGATGACCCTCGAAGAAAAGATTGACTATCTTGGGGGCGACAAAGATGGGTTCTCAATCCGTGCCATTCCTCGTTTGGGAATCCCTCAGGTAAAGATGGCAGACGGTCCGCAAGGGATGAGGAATAACGTGAAGAGCACCTTATATCCTTGTGGTATCCTATCTGCTGCCTCCTGGAACCGGAACCTTGTCCACCGCTTAGGCAACTGTTTGGGAGAGGATTTCCATGCTTATGGCATCGGGTTCCTTTTAGGTCCCGGCGTGAACATCTATCGTGCGCCCATGAATGGACGGAACTTCGAGTACTTCGGTGAGGATCCCTATTTAGCCAGTGAGACTGCTGTACAGTATATCCTTGGGGTCCAGGAAAAAGGCACGATCGCCACAATCAAGCACTTTGCGTTAAACAATGAGGAATGGGACCGGCACCAAGTCAGTTCGGATGCAGATGAGCGGACCATGGAAGAGATTTACTTCCCTACCTTTCGGAAGGCTGTGGAGAAAGCTGGAGTAGGTGCAGTGATGAACAGCTACAACTTAGTGAATGGCATCCACGCTGCTGAAAACCCTTGGCTATTAAAGAACAAGTTGCGCGATGAATGGGGATTTAAGGGTATCGTGATGAGTGACTGGGGATCCACCTATACAGGATTCAATAGTGCGATGAACGGTCTTGACCTGGAAATGCCGCATGGCGATTTCATGAACCGAAAGACTTTGATTCCCCTCGTACGGTCTGGCGTCCTCCCAGAATCCGTCATTGACGAACATGTCCAGCACATCCTGCAAACGCTGATAGCTTTCCACCTCCTTGACAAGCCTCTTCCGGTTACCCATCCCAAGGACCAGGACCTAAAGGAATCTCGACAAACGGCCTTGGACATGGCACGCGAGGGAATCGTACTACTGAAAAACCAAGGGCAGATGCTGCCTTTGAAAGGATCCATAGCCGTGATCGGGCCTAATGCCGACAGGCTGGTCAAAGGAGGGGGCAGTGGACAGGTGACTCCCTTCCGTGCGGTCACGCTCTGGCAAGGATTGCACGCTGCCACAGCAAAGGCAAGGTTGATCGAAGAAGGACAGTGGCTCGACAAACTCTCCATCCCCTTCCAAGCGGAATACTTTAACAACAAGCAAATGGAAGGAACACCAGTGCTGGCACGCGAAGAGAAGGAGATCAACCACGACTGGGGTGAGAACGCACCGGCGGAGGGCATCAACAAAGACGGTTTCTCCGCTCGTTGGAGGGCTACCTATACGCCGGATCACGACATGAAAGTGCTTATTACCGCACGCGGGGACGATGGATTCCGACTGAACATCAATGGAAAGAAGCTCTTGGACAAATGGTACCAACATGAGGCTCTCACCACGACGGTTGCCTATACATTTGAAAAAGGAAAACCCTATCAGATCGACTTCCAATACTACGAAGAAAAAGGGAGCGCGGAAGTGGGACTCAAAATAGCGTCCTGCAATACCCATCGATTAGAAGGACTACTGAAGAAGTTCGACAATGTCATCGTGGCTGCAGGATTCGATGCTAACACAGAAGGAGAAGGTCACGATCGCCCGTTCTGCTTAGACGAAGTGCAGACCACCCTCATTGATGCCGCCACAGCTGCCAACGACCATGTTGCGGTGGTCATCAATAGTGGCGGCGGCGTGGAAATGCAATCTTGGATCGACAAGGTCAAGGCTGTGGTCATGGCATGGTATCCTGGTCAGGAGGGAGGAACAGCGTTGGCTGACATCCTCACCGGGAAGGTCGCGCCCTCCGGAAAGCTACCCATCAGCATTGAAGCGCGATGGGAGGACAATCCTGACCATGGCAGCTATTACGAAAATGAGAAGACAAAGAAACGCGTGCTCTATACCGAAGGCATTTTTACAGGATACAGGGGATATGATCAGAACGGCACAAAGCCTTTGTTCCCATTTGGGTTCGGACTCAGTTATACAACCTTCGCTTACAGCAATATCAAAGTCCAACAAGACGGAAAGGGCAACATGGTGGTTAGCTTTGACATCAAGAATACCGGAAAAAGAGACGCTTCCGAAGTAGCTCAGGTCTATGTACATGAGCAGGACTGTCCTGTTCCTCGTCCTCAGAAGGAGCTGAAAGAATACCGTAAGGTCTTTATCAAGCGTGGGACCACACAACACGTAGACATTCCGCTCACCCGTGAGACATTCCAGTACTATGATGTCAACAGGCATCAGTTCTCTGTTGCACCCGGAGCCTTTGATATCTTAGTCGGTGGTTCATCAGCCGACCTGCCTCTCAAGGCGACCATTCACTATCAATAAGGCTATCCTTTGCACCAAAGCATGAGCCCGGACCTCCTGAGAGAAATCCGGGCTCATTCAGTTAAGTATTTTCTTCCCAAGGAAAAGGGATCAACTTCGGTCTTTAAAAGAAAGGACAGATCGGTACCATGACCTGACTTTTATCCTCGTCGATCACGATCTTATCCTCTCTCGCAAGCCAACCCACGGACAGTGCAAAATCCCACTCCGACAAGTCCAAGCTATGCTGTACTTGTTGGAAGGAGCAAGCCCCGTTCGGCGACGACTCCAGATATCTCCAGATACGTCCTGCATTCGTGCCAATTCTTTCTTTATTCATGGTTCAGCGTTTTAAAGTTATGAATGATTTCCTACGCTCCAAATATAAACAAAAAATCGATACATTGTATCATAAAAAGTGGTTATTTTTTCCTCGACTTAGGTCTTTCTCGGAATTGCATTCTAATTGTAACACTTTAAAGGAAATAGCGAACAACATGTTCGCACAGAAAAATCGTATCTTTGTCAACGTAAACTCAAATCGTAGCGTTAGGTACATAAGAAAACAAGCGTTGAGACAACATGCTCTCTTTCTGTGTTCTATAACTTGAATTAAAGTTCTAATCAAGCATGCAATTATTGCGTCTGGAAAGTCAGAGGGCTTTCATTTTATAGCATTTGTGTAAGAATTATTATAGCAAAGGAAAGGCCTGGACTGTGAAGCCCGGGCCTTTTTTATGGATGATCGGAAAGGATTTGGAAAAGGACCTTCCTTCCCCAATCCTCCATTTCCAGAGAAATCAGATTACATGATGCCTTTCAGCATCTCCTTGCACTCCTTGTTGATACGGTCGGCAAACTCCTCCATTTTCAGCGTAGCCTGTTCTCCGCCACCCTGCTTACGCATGGCAACATTGCCTTCGGCTGCTTCTTTCTCGCCAACGACAACCATATAAGGAACGCGCTTCAGCTCATTGTCACGGATCTTACGCCCGATCTTCTCATTCCGGTCGTCAATATAGCCACGCACTCCGACACTCTTGAAGTAATCGTCCACCTTCTTGGCATAATCGTTGAACTTCTCTGAAATCGGCAGGATAGCCACCTGGTCGGGAGCCAGCCACAAGGGGAAATGACCTGCGGTATGCTCGATTAGCACTGCGGTGAAACGCTCCAACGAACCGAACGGGGCACGATGGATCATCACTGGGGTCTTCTTCGAGTTATCCTCAGCCGTATACTCCAACTTAAACCGCATCGGCAAGTTATAGTCTACCTGAATGGTACCCAACTGCCATTTCCGTCCAATGGCATCCTTTACCATGAAATCGAGCTTAGGACCATAGAAAGCAGCCTCACCGATCTCCTCACGGGCTTTCAGTCCCTTCTCCTTACATGCCTCACGAATGGCATTCTCGCTCTCGTCCCAGATCTCATCAGAGCCGATATACTTCTCTTTATCCTTCGGGTCACGCAGTGAGATCTGAGCCTCATAGTCATCAAAGCCAAACACGCCGAATACTTTCAGAACGATATCAATCACGGTCTCGAACTCAGCCTTGACCTGGTCTGGGCGCACGAAGATATGGGCATCGTCCTGAGTAAAGGTACGGACACGAGTCAGTCCGTGCAACTCACCACTCTTCTCATAACGGAAGACCGTACCAAACTCTGCAATGCGTAGCGGCAGGTCCTTGTATGAACGTGGCTTGCGGGCATATACCTCACAATGGTGAGGGCAGTTCATCGGCTTTAGCATATATTCCTCATCCTCTTCCGGAGTGTGGATAGGCTGGAAAGCATCCTTGCCATAGTGAGCATAGTGACCAGAGGTCACATACAGATTCTTGCTTCCGATACCTGGAGTGATCACCTCCTGATAGTTGTAAGGACGGAGAATGGCACGAAGCAACTCCTGCAAGCGAAGGCGGAGTGCCGTACCCTTCGGCAACCAAATGGGCAATCCCTTGCCTACCCGGTCGGAGAACATGAAAAGTTCCATCTCCTTTCCGATCTTACGATGGTCGCGCTTCTTTGCCTCTTCCAGCATCACGAGGTACTCATCCAACATTTTCTTCTTAGGGAAGGTAATACCATAGATACGAGTCATCTGGTCACGCTTTGCGTCCCCGCGCCAGAAAGCACCGGCTACGGAAGTAATCTTGATCGCCTTGATGGCACCTGTGGACACCAAATGCGGTCCACGGCACAAATCGGTAAAGTGACCCTGTGTATATGTCGAGATGGTACCGTCTTCCAAATCCTGCTCAATATGCTCGCACTTGTATTCCTGACCATCGGTCTTGAACTCTTTCAAGGCATCAGCCTTGGAGACCTCATGACGGACAACCGGCTCGTTCTTCTTGGCAAGCTCGCGCATTTTCTCCTCAATCTTCGGGAAATCATTCTCTGAGATGACATCGCCTTCCTTCGGCATGACATCATAGAAGAAGCCGTTTTCAATGGCAGGACCAAACCCGAACTGGATTCCGGGATACAATTCCTGCAGGGCTTCGGCCAGCAAATGGGCAGAAGTGTGCCAGAATGTATGCTTTCCCTCTTCATCCTCAAACTTATACAGCTCGATCGTTGCATCCTCATTGATAGGACGGTTCAATTCTATGGTTTCACCATTAACACCGCAAGATACAACGTCACGGGCGAGAGCAGGTGAAATACTCTCGGCAATTTGTAACCCAGTCACGCCCTGTTCATACTCACGAACAGACCCATCTGGAAATGTGATTTTAATCATAACAACTGATTTAATTAATTCTTTGATGTATATTCATCGAAATGCAAAGGTATACATTATTTTAATAACCGCAAAAAAAACAGAAAAGATTTCCGTAAAACATAGCTTTTCTTATTATTTATTTATCTTTGTAAGGATCAAATGCTATCACGAATGAAGAAATACTTATGGGTTTTGCTTTTGCTGGCAATCGCTTTGCCAACAGCCGCTTATGATTTCCTGCGCCCTGTCAAAGGGGCTATCAAGGGGGGATACGACTTCTGGGTGTATACGCCCACTGACTATTTCTACTCCTTGGAGCGAACCCCTGTCATCATCTTCCTGCACGGTGCCAGCCTGTGTGGCAACAACCTCAACCGCGTGCGGCGCTATGGCCCTTTGGATGCGATCGTCAGGGGGCGCGAGATCGATGCCCTGACCATCGTCCCACAAAATCCTGGGGGAGCCTGGAACCCCAAAAAGATCATGGATGTTCTCGACTGGGTGAAGGCCAACTATGCCTGTGATACGACCCGTGTGTATGTCATCGGCATGAGCTTGGGCGGCTATGGCACCATGGACGTATGTGGAACGTACCCTGACCGGATCGCCGGAGGCATCGCCATGTGCGGGGGAACTTCCTTGAAAGATGTCAGTGGATTAGGGAAGCTCCCGTTTTGGATCATCCATGGCACTGCCGACCGTGCCGTGCCCATCTCAAGGTCGAGGTCGGTCGTGCAACAACTGCAAGATACAGGCAATGATACCCGACTCAGATACACCTGGCTCCAGGGCGGCAACCATGGCACCCCAGCTCGTATCTTCTACATGAAAAAGACATACGAGTGGCTGTTCTCCCACTGCCTGCTCGACAAGAACCGCCCCGTCAACAAGGACATTGACATTTCCATGGGCGATATACAAAAGGCATACAGCGATATCCACAATGGGACTCCAGACCCGGAGATTATCAACGGTCCCAGCATCACCACCGGAAACGAATATTAAGTGACTTATAACAGATTTACTTTACACCGTTTTAACATTTAAAATTAAGATGGGAAGTAAAAAATCGAGACACAGAACATTTAGTGAGGACTTTGTTC